>CAZISM010000005.1:0-78643 GCA_964541895.1 uncultured Cytophagia bacterium | reverse complement strand
GCAAAAAATCATTTCGTGCGTCGCTACGCGACGCATTTTTTTTAATGCCTCTTCCAGGCGTTGAAACGCCTGGCTACCTTCGCAGAGTCGCTTCGCGACCGATTGAGGGTGTCATGGGAAACATTCCCCGGCCATCCAGGCGACCGAAAAAAAAACCGCGCCTTTCGCAGCGCGGCCGGACTCTGAACAACCCCTGCCATAAAACTGTTGCATCTTTGCAGCACAGGCCTTAATTTTGCCACAGCAGCAACCACACCATTCAGGAGAGAGGTAATGGCAACAACCAACCGCATCAGATTTTGCAGTGTAATTCTGATTCTGCTCATAACTGTTTCAACCTACGCGGCCGGCACCGATACCGGCACGCGCATCAAAAACGACATCACCACACTGTCGTGTGATGCCATGCAGGGCCGCGACACCGGCAGTGCCCAGTTCTTTAAAGCCGGACAGTGGCTCGCCGACCAGTTCAAAGCGCTGGGCTTGCAGCCTGGCGGCGATAACAACGGCTACATTCAGGTTTTCGAGTTTCCACTCTACGAAAACACCTTCCGCTATCCGCGGCTTTCCATCAATGACCACCGCTATTATGGCGAAGACGGCCTCTTCCGCATGGCGCGCTATTCCGGCGGCGGCAAGGTGAGCGGCCAGGTCGTTTGGCTGGGCTACGGCCTCTCCGCCAAAGAACTCAAAGTGGATCATTACACCGGCGTGTCTCTAAAGGACAAAATCGCCCTGGTCATCAGCGGCGCACCGAACGAAGACAGCAAATGGGAACCGTTCAGCAGCGATTCGGTCAAGGTGGATCTGGCTTTTGCCGCCGGCGCCAAAGCGGTTCTTTTCATCCAAAATCCCTCGATCCGGGAAAGACAGTACGGGGCCTATGTTCGTCTGCGTCCCCGCCAGCATCACCCCGGCTTTCTTGTGGCCAGCCTGGATGACCATCTGGTCACCAGCCTGCTGGCAAGTCCTGACGAAATGAGCCGCGAGTTGCCCAAAAGGGTGCGGGATGCGGCAGACCAAACGCTCGACCGTGTCTTCAAACCGGAGTTGCTGGAGAAAAAAGTAAGCCTGCAGCACGAGGCAAAATATATTCCCGCTGCCAAAGCGTGGAACATTGTAGCTCTGCTCCCTGGCAGCGATCCGGCCCTGGCGCAGGAGTGGGTGGCCTTTGGCGGTCACTTTGACCACATCGGTGTGGAGTACGGCCGCATCAACAACGGCGCCGATGACAACGCCTCCGGCACGGCCATGGTGCTGGAACTGGCACGCCGCTTTGTCCAATCCGGCCAAAAACCGAAACGGTCCATGCTCTTTGCCGCCTGGGGTGGAGAAGAGTTGGGTTTGCTGGGCTCGGAGTATTTCTGTAAACATCTGGACAAAAAAGTGGTCGTCTATTTCAACTTTGATATGGTGGGATTGGGCACCAACCTGGGCATTCCCGGCCGCTATTACGGCCCTGCCGCCTGGGAGATCATTAAAGCCGGTCTGGACAAAACCACGCTGGAATTCCTCGAACCGAGTCGGGGCGGTCCCGGTGGCAGCGACCATACTCCGTTCCTGCAGAAAGGCATTGCCGCCTTTGCCCTGATGACCGGACCGTGGGAGGCCCATCCCTCCTATCACACGCCGGCAGACGATCCGGAAAAAATCGATGCCGGCCTGCTGGCCAAAGTCGCAGACGTGTCTGAAAAAATGGGGCGCATCATGGCGGACCACGCCGGCAGCTGGATCGACCCCGACGGCGAGGCACGTTATATCCACAAGGTCGCACAGATCCTGAATCTGCAGACCATGCCGGTGCCGAAAGAGACCGCCGGCCTGGACACGCTGTTCAGCCGCTATGACATCGACGGTCAACTGCTCACGGTGCGCGCCGAGCAGGGCAACAGCTGCGCGTTCGCAGATCTTTTCAGCAAGCTGAACACGGCCCAGGAAAAATTCGGCAGCCGCGAACCAGCCGGTTTCGGCCGACGAGGAGCAGGACGGCGGGATCAGGCACGCGCCTACATCGGCCTCGACGGCCTCTCAGCCATGGCAGCAGAACCGGAACAGATCAAAGCCATGGTCAAATTGGGGGCACAGTTCATCGCCGTGGACGCGGGCAAAGACAGCTGGCTCTGCCGGAATGACTCGCTCTCCGCGGAAGCGAAAAAACTGGCCGCCGAACTGGCCGGCGAAAAAGTGCTCTGGCTGTGCAGCGGTTATTCCGCCGGTGTGAGCCGGCAGTTGCTTCTAACGGTTAAAAATCCTCTCCTGCTGGCCGGACCGGCGCCGGCCGACTCGCTGTGGCAACTCATCGCCAGGAAAAAAGCGCTGTGGGCAGTGACCACACCTCTGCAGGCCGATTATTCCACCACGGTCTCCGAACTGGAACAGATCAAAAAAGCAGGGTACCTCGACCACACGGCCCTGTACGTGTCCGGCGATCCGGCAGCCTGCTCCGATCTCTTTAATCTCACCAGGGCGCTGAAACAGGCCGGTTGGGACGAGCGGCAGATCCGCAACGTCCTGGGTGAGAATGCCTCCAGAAAGTTTTCCGAGCTCAGCGGAGAGCGGCAGGGCCGCAGACCCATGTAAACAATCCTTGATTTTGCTTCCCTGTTTAATTATCTTTAACCAGACCTGCCGCATGGCTGACCGCTGTGCGGTCAGGTCTGTGACGCAGAGACACAAACCTGGTCCATAGACAAGGGCGGACACGTTGTCCGCCCTGCTTTTTACAGAGCACGCGCCAGCGGTCTCTAGCGTTAACCATCATAGCTGTTCAAAAAGGAGTCTGGCTATGTCTCTCATTCATTACGCCTGGATGCCGTTTATGGTTCTGGCGCTAGTGGCAGGGACCGGTAAAAAACAGATCCTTACCCAGTCGCAAAACGGCAGCAAGATCAAGGCTGTCAAAGGCAGCGAGATCCAGATCATTCTCGATTCAAACCCGACCACCGGTTTTTCCTGGCAGATCATGGCCTTCGACAGTTCGGTAATTCGTCTGCAGTCGCAGGAAGTGTTGCATCAGGAAAAGAACGCTGAGGATACCATACGGGTGGGAACGCCCGGCAAACAGCTGTTCCGTTTCAAAGCCTTGCAGAACGGCAAAACCAAACTGCTGCTGGATTATCGCCGGCCGTGGGAAAAATCGGCTCCGGCGGCCAACCACTTCAGCATCGAGATCACCGTACCAAAATAATCCGCCGCCCCGATCAGATCGGGGCGTGAGCGGGCTGCTTCGCCAACCTCTAGCACGGGAGGGGTTATGAAAAAAAAGGTCGTAATCAGCCTAGTGTGGTTGTTCCTGCTTTTCTCCATGGCGTCGGCGCAGCTGCTCGATGAAGCGCAGGCACCACAACAGGTGCGTTCGTTGTTGAACGAATGGCGCCAGACCATCCAGAAAGAAAAACTGAACTTTAAAGTCGGCTATAATCCGGCCCTCAAATACACCCTGGGACAATTGTGCGGCTTGAAAGAGAGCAAAAGCAAAACCTGGTGGAAAGCGGCGGGCGAAAAAAATCTGTTCAAGCTGAAACCTGTCCGTCTCCGCGCCCTGGAAGCCGTCAGCGCCGTGCCGTCGCGCTGGGACTGGCGCGAGCATAACGGCGTCACCGCGGTCCGCGATCAGGGCGGCTGCGGCAGCTGTTGGGCGTTCGGCACCATCAGCACCATGGAATCTTTTCTGCTCATCAAAACTAACACGTCGACCGATCTTTCCGAGCAACAGCTGGTCTCCTGCAACACGCTGGGATACGGCTGCGACGGCGGCTGGTGGGTGCACGACATGCTGATCAATCCGGGCGCCGTACTGGAGAGCGATTTTCCCTATGTCGCCAGTCAGGTCGCCTGCGGCGGACCCTACACCTATCCGTACAAGATCAACGGCTGGGCCTATGTCGACGGCGATAACAAAGTCGCCGATACCGCCAAACTGAAACAGGCCATCTATGACTATGGTCCGGTGTGCACCGCCGTCTATGTCGGCACCGCCTTTCAATCCTACACCGGCGGTGTGTTCGACAAGGACGAAACACCCGGCGGCGGCTGGTTCGATTGTTCGGAATCCACCGATGTCAACCACGCCATCGTCCTGGTGGGATGGGATGACAGCAAAGGGGCCTGGATTCTGCGCAACAGCTGGGATACCGGCTGGGGCGAAAACGGCTACATGTACATCACCTATGGCACCAGCAATGTCGGTTTTGCCGCTGTGTGCGTTTACTAGATCGAAAGGGCTCCACCTGAATGGTAAAAAGCGACAAGAGCATCTCGGTTCGCAAAATCCTCAAATTCGGCGGCTCCTCTGTCGCCACGGCCGAACGCATCCAGCACGTTCTGCAACTGGTTGAAAAAAGTCAACAGGAAAACGAATCCATCGCGGTCGTGTTCTCCGCCTTTGGCGGCGTCACCGATACGCTTATTCACATCGCCCAGCTGGCCTGTCAACACGACGAGCGCTACCTGGATCATCTGGAAAAACTCGAAGAGCGCCACCTTGCCATATTAAAAACACTGGTACCGGCCAAGGATCTGAAACATGAACAGCCGTTGCAGCAGGAGCTGCAGGAATTGCGCGAGATCCTGCACGGCGTCTACTGGGTCAGGGATCTGACGCCGCGCACGCTGGATTTTATCCAGAGCTTTGGCGAACGGCTGTCGGTTGCGATCATCACCCGTGCCGCCCAGAGCAGAGGATTGGCGGCGCACATGCTGGACAGCCGCCAGGTGGTCAAGACCGATAGCGTGTTCGGCAACGCGGTGGTGTTGTGGAATGAAACCATCCCCCTGATCAAGGCTTATTTTAATTCGGCATCGGGACTGCAGATCATCACCGGCTTTATCGGCTCCACACTGCTCAATGAAACCACCACCCTGGGCCGAGGGGGCTCGGATTATTCCGCCTCCCTGTTCGGAGCGGCGCTGGATGTGGCAGAGATCGAAATCTGGACCGATGTGGACGGCGTCATGACCGCCAACCCGGCCAAGGTCAAAAAAGCCTTCCCGCTCGAACAGATCACCTATGAAGAGGCCATGGAGCTCTCCCATTTCGGCGCCAAGGTCATTTATCCGCCGACCATGCAACCGGCCATGCAGAAGCGGATTCCCATTCGCATAAAAAACACTTTTAATCCCGATTTCCCCGGCACGCTCATCGCCGACCATTCCGCCGGTAACCGCTTTCTCGTCAAAGGCATCTCCTCCATCAGCGATATCGCGCTCCTGCGCATCCAGGGCAGCGGCATGGTGGGCGTGAGCGGCATCGCCGGACGGCTGTTCGCGGCGCTGGCGCGTCACAGCATCAACATCATCCTCATCACCCAGGCTTCGTCCGAACATTCGATCTGCATCGCCGTTGAACCGAAACTGGCCGACCTGTCGAAACAGATCATCGAGAAGGAATTTGAACTGGAATTGCAGGTGCGGCGCATCGATCCCGTGGTCGTTGAGAAAGGATTGTCCATCATCGCCGCCGTAGGGGCCAAAATGCATCATGTGGCCGGACTCTCCGGCCGGCTGTTCCAGGCGCTCGGCGTAAACGGCATCAACATCGTCGCCATTGCCCAGGGCTCTTCAGAGCTCAACATCTCTGTGGTCATTGATCAGGCCGACGAAGGCAAAGCGCTCAACGCCATTCACGAAGCGTTCTTCCTCTCTGCCACCAAAACGCTGCATCTGTTCCTTGCCGGCACCGGCCTGATCGGCTCAACGCTGTTGCGCCAGCTGAAGGAAAATCTGGCGTTTCTGCGCAAACAGCGCCGGGTCGACATCAAACTGATCGGCCTCGCCAACGTTAACAGGATGTATTTTGACGAAAAAGGGATCTCGCTGGAACGATGGGCCACACAACTGGAAGAGACCGGCGAACCCACCGTCATCGCACACTTTGTCGATCGCATGCTGGCGTTGAATCTGCCCAACAGCATTTTTCTCGACTGCACAGCCAGTGATGAACCGGCCGGGCATTACGTCCGTATCCTCCAATCCAACGTTTCAGTGGTCACGCCGAACAAGCGCGCCAATTCCGGCTCCTATGCGGATTACGAACGGCTGCATACGGCCACCGTGGATCGCGGCTCCCACTTTTATTACGAGACCAACGTCGGCGCCGGCTTGCCGATCATCAACACCATGAACGACCTCATCGCCAGCGGCGATAAAATCATTAAAATCGAAGCTGTGCTTTCCGGCACGCTCAGTTATGTCTTTAATTCGTTCGACGGTTCCAAACCCTTCAGCCAGGTCATCGCCGAAGCCCAGTCCCTGGGTTATACCGAACCCGATCCGCGCATCGACCTCAGCGGCCTGGACGTGGCCCGGAAAATCCTCATCCTGGCACGGGAAGCGGGTGTGCAGATGGAAATGGAAGACATTGAACTGGAAAGCCTGCTGCCCGAACCCTGTCGCCAGGCCAAATCAGTGGCGGAATTTTTTGCAACGCTCACCTCCTTCGATGCCGACATGGAAGCGCGGCGCAGCAAAGCGGCTCATCAGTCCAAAGTCCTGCGCTACATGGCCACCCTGCAGAACAACCGCGCCCGGGTAGCGCTGCTGGCAGTCGACCTCAACCACCCCTTTTATTTTCTCTCCGGCACCGACAACGTCGTTTCCTATACCACAACCCGGTATAAAGAACGGCCGTTGATCGTGCGCGGACCAGGGGCCGGCGCCGAGGTCACGGCCGCCGGTGTGTTTGCCGATGTGCTCAGAGCAGGGTATGGCGGCTGAACCAGTGCGCAGACAGGGTGGCCGTGCCGGCCGTTAACCGATCGCGGCATGGACCGGACATACCCTGCACAAGCCGGCGTTTCAAAGATGAACAGTAACTTTGGATTACATGACAAGGGATGGATGATCTTTTTGCGTAACGTTCTTTTATTTCTTTGCTGTGGTATGTGGGCCGCTGCTGTTTACGGCCAGGACTATGTGACCGCGACGGCTCGCAGGGGTGAGGGTATGCTGGCGCTGTTGCGGAGATATGGCCTCGAACCGGATATCATACAACAGGCCCATTTTAAAAAGCTCAATCAGGACCGGGTCAAGAAGGATGGCGGCCTCATCGCCGGCAACCGCTACACCTTGCCGGTGCAAAAGAGGGCGTACGACGGCCTCAGCATCCGCACCTCGCTGAACCTGACCGACGCCCGCACCATCGAAGCGATTGATCTCTATAATTTTAAAACCTATCAGTCCGGCCTTCGCCGTCAGCCCTACACGCGCGACAAAGAGCTGTGGGTCCCCCTCGCCCTGGCGCCGGATCAACCGGCCGGCAAAAAGCCTGCAGAGGTTCCCCTTGCGGCTGACCTGGATGTACGCAAAACCGGCTCGAGCCTGCGCGGCTATATGTTCTATCTCGATGCCGGGCATGGCGGACCGGATCCGGGCGCCATCGGCCGGCGCGGTCGTGATTTTCTCTATGAAGACGAATATGCCTATGACATCACGCTGCGGCTGGCCGAGCGGCTGCTGCAAAACGGCGCCGGCGTCACCATGATCGTGCAGGACCCCAATGACGGCATTCGCAATCAGGCGATCCTGAGCCATGACACGGATGAACGCTACTGCGACGGCAGCGCCATTTCGCACGATCACGCGCAACGGCTCATCGACCGCGCCGCCATCGTCAATCGCCTGTTTCGGCAAAACCGAACCAGCTATCGCCGTCAGATCGCCCTCATCATCCACGTCGACTCCCGCACCAACAGCCAGCGGGTCGACATCTTTTATTATCACCAGGACGGCGTCAAAGCCAGCCGCGATCTGGCGCTGACCCTGCATGAAACCGTTGAAGCCAAATACGAGGCCGCCCAGCCCGGCCGCGGCTACGACAGCTCCATCTCCACCAGAAATCTGCATATGCTGTCGGCCCTGGAACCGGTTGCCGTCTATATCGAACTCGGCAATATCAAAAATCCCAAGGATCAGGACCGTTTCATCATTGCCGATAACCGCCAGGCCGTCGCCAACTGGCTGTGCGACGGACTGATCGTTGCCGCACGGTCGAAACGATAGCCGTCATGGGGCGGCAAAAAAGGCACGCCACGTTTCCGCACTCCAGTCGCTTTCACCATCAGCGGCGATGCGAATGTATTTGCCCTGCCAACTCAAGACCACCTTCCGGCCCAAGGTCATATACTTGCCGATTGCCGGATAGCAGAGCAGCAGCTCTACAAAAGCGGGGCTGCCGTGTTTTATAGAGACCACCGCCTGGTTCACGAACGTCGATTCCACCCACTCCTGGTTTTGCCAGTAAAAGGTTTTATCGCCCACATGGCGTGCATCCGGGGTGGCGTCCGGCACCTGCTGCTCTTTCATCTCGCGCAACTGTTTGCTGGCATAAACAGCGTCCGCTCCTACCGCAGCCATAGGAGCGCTGACATTGCTCTTGCTGCGCCGTTGCAGCGAGCTCTGCGACGGCGCCGCCACACCACCAACTGACAGAGAGCCGGGCCTCGCCTCATCCTCCTGCGCCAAAAACGCCGTGAAAGGCGACAGGATGCCGAACTCTTTGCTCAAGGATTCGATCTCTTTGCGCACCTCTTCGTTTTCACCGTGCGTGCGCATATCGTCCACCAGGTAGGCGATTTTCCGGCTGGCCCACAATCGGGGCAGGAAGGCGTTCTGCCGGCGGCCGGCAAAATCGGCTTCATAGACAAAACGGACCGGATCCTTGCCGCTGCGGCCCTGCACCACCATCGTCGCCGGGCCAGAGCCTTCATAACGACCCACCACCAGCAACTGATCGCCGAGAAAAAGATCAGGCAGGGATTTCGGATAGATATCGCGTACGCCGACCCTGCTCACCGTCAGCTGCAAATCGGTCATGACCGGCTTGCTCACCTTGTCGAAAAAGCGACTGATCTTTTCTTCAATGTTCTCCTCGGGGGTGATATAATCGGTGACCGCCCGGCTCTGTTCCGCGATTTTATCCAGCAGATAGGTGTTGACGTCATAACCGACGCCGAAGGCAAAGATGCGCGCCGGCGTCGTCGCCTGGCGAACATGTTCCAGAATGGATTTTATATCCTGAACGCCCACGGTCGGCAGCCCGTCGGTAAGAAAGACCACCTGCATCGAGCGGCCTGCCTTTGCTCTGAATTGCAGCGCCCGCGTCAACGCCCCGTCGATGTTGGTGCCGCCCCTGGCCTCCAGAGTGCGCACATAGTCAGTGGCCTCCCGCCGGGCCCTGGCCGCTTCGCTCCAGGCCGGCCGCCAGGGGCTCACCTCGGAACTAAAGGTCACCAGCGCAAAACGGTCCTGATCGCGCAAGCGGTTGATGCAATAGGTCAAGGCCGATTTAGCCTGCTCGATCTTGTCGCCGCTCATGGAACCGGAGGTATCGAGCACAAACACCACATCCTTGTCGATGACCTCCTTTTCCGCCCATGATGTTTTCGGAGCAACCAGCAGCATAAAATAACCGGCAGCGTCGCCATCGCGATGACAAACCAGATTCATGCCCAGGGGGTGGCCGGACAGACCATAATAGAGGACAAAATCAGCCTCATCGGTTTTGCGGGTGCCGTCATAGCGCACACGCACCTCCCGGTCAGATACGCGATCGACATCGATGGTATGGGATGGCGAGTAGACGTTCGTAACGGCGCTGGTGCTGCGAAGCGTCATATCAAAACGCTGCCGGCAGGTGCGCTGCTCTTCCTGGCGTTGTTCGCGTTTTATCTCCGCACCAGGAGGCAAGGGTGGCCCCGGCAACGGCATCGGACGGTTCGGCACGAGGCGCAGCGGCTGGCCGGGGCGACCGGCCTGCACCTCGCCGTGTTGAGCATAACGAAAACAGACCAGACCGTCTGCCGCGCTCAAAACCTGGTGATAACTCAACTCGATTTTTCGTTCCTTATGGGCCGGAATGGGAAACAGGCTGATGCGAAAAAACCGGTGATCCGCGTATTCCAGTAACGCCGGATCGATGTCGCGGCGGACGATGTCTTCATAAATCTTTCGCGCCTGCTCCCGCTCCAGCAGCTCGCCCTTTAGCTTTTTGCCGTCCACATAGAGGTCAAATTGATCGACCACCGCTTCGCGGGGGATCGGGAAATAGTAAATGCCTTCAAGGCTGCGATCCATGGGATTGTAAAAAACCTGCTCCACCTTGACGGTAGCGGCCTGATCCTGCATTTCGGCCGTTAACGCGTGTTTGACCAGCTGCGGGGGGTGAAAACCGGGACGGGGAATGATAAAGCCCTGGCTCATGGCGGAAGAGAGCCACAGCAAAGACAAAAAGCAGAGGTAAGGTTTCATGGTCGTGCTCCCAGGTAATAGATAAGAGATATCAGGTGACGCAGGAAGGTGCTCTCCACCTCTCCGGCGATCCGGATCAGGTCCGTCTATCCATAGTACTGGGAAGCAAGGATTTTATTCCGGAGAATTTTTCTTCAGTTCATGCAGCCATTGCCGCACCGTCTGTTCGCCGAGAGAGTCGACCAACACCTTTTCATGCTGTCGATAGAACGCCAGCGCACTTTTGCGCAAAGAGCATACGGTATCCTGGACTGCCAGGGTATGAAAGAGCACGGCGGTGCGGACAATCATCTGCCGGCGCTGCGGGAACGAGCCAACGGCTGATGTTTGCAGCGTCTGCAGATAGCCGGCGAGCCGTTGGCGGTCATCCATAGAGATCGCAGATAAACTGTGATAACGGCCTCCGCCTGCAGTTGCGTTCGGTGATTCGAGATCCTGAACCGACACGGCTGATTTGGAAAGGGTCGCAGCTGCAACCGGCGTCGGCTGGGACAGAGCTGGGCGTTTTTTAGCTATCTCCTTGTGTTCGTCCGCAAAGGTCCCTTCGCTGGTCTGCTCCTGACGGCCGGTCGGCATCGGCTCCTGGTTTGCAACTGCTCTTTTTTCTCTGGCCGGCACAGCTGCCGGTGGCGCTGCCAGGCCGGCCACCGGCCTTTCCAGGTCCCTGCCGGCCGGCGCCGCATCGGCTTTCTGTTCATCGACTATGGCTGTTTCTGTTTTGCTTTTATCGCGCCGAACCGGCGTCGTTGTGGAATCAACGGCGGCGAACGGATAAAGCCCTCTGTTCTCAACGCTTCGATAGGTCACCACCGTTACCCCGGCCAGCAGACCCAGCGCTGAGGCATAGGCCAAACCTCGCCAAAGCCATCGCATCGCCGGACGCGGTCGTCGCCTGGACCTGGATGCAGCTGCCGCCGGAATGGCGGCCATAATCCGATCCGGAAGTGCCTGCCAATATTCCGGCTGCGTTTTGAAAGAGAGTGCCTCTTTACCGCCGGCCTGAATCTGCACCAGCGATTCATAATAGTGCCGACAGGCCTGGCACTCTTGCAGATGGCTTTTCACGGTCGCTATTTCCGCCTCTTCGAGACAGCTGTCCAGCAAGGCGGATAGTTTTTCCTGAATATCACGGCAAGACATAATACACCTGACTATATCTCATCTTTTAACAGTTCTTTCAAGCGCTGTCTGGCCCGGCTCAAGCGCGACATCACCGTGCCCGTCGAAACCTGCAGACAGTCTGCTATTTCCTCGTAACTCATTTCCTGCTGCGTGCGCAAAACGAACACCACCCGCTGCTCTTCCGGCAGCGTTGACAAAGCGTTGCGGATATGCGCCAGCAGATCGTTCTGCTCGATCTGCTCTTCCAGATCCTCCGGCGCAGGATGGCTTTCGTCCAACGGACGGCGCCTGCGCACCGCCGCACTGGACAAGGTGGTCAGGGCGGCATTAACGGCAATCCGGCGCAACCACGGAAAAAAAGGATACTGCTCGTCGAATCGTTCCAGCTGCTGAAAGGCCTTGATAAAAGCCTCCTGGGTGAGGTCATCAGCCAGCTCATGGCTATGCACCATGCCGCGCAGGCATGCATAGATCGGCTTTTGATAGCGCTCCACCAGCGAACGGAACAGATGCGTTTCACCGGCTTTGATCCTTCTGATCCAGCCTATATCTTGGTGGCGCTGCCATATGTGCCGCAGGGTCGTCATGCCGCGATTCAGTCCCGAACTCCCATGTTCCCGTTAATAGTACCCGTGAAACATCCAAATATTCCCCTGAATCATTATAATAAAATTTGCTATAGGATCAAAAGAAATTCGCGGCGGACATTTTTACCTTGAATTCTTTAAAGAAAATAGCTAAACTGAAACCTGATCCGGACATGCCGGAACCAAATGTCGAACACCTCGAAGGTGTCCGACATTTTTTGACCAAAAGAACACGTGATGGACTAACTGCAGCGGTTCGTTGACCTGGCAACGTCTGGTCCGATGGAGCGCCGCGTGTTTTGAGCTGAGGTTTGCACAAGGTGGTCAAAAGTGCGGCAAGATCGGCATTTCACCTCCTCTTTGCTTGGGTTATCCGATGGTCCATCAACGACCTGGTATTAAAGACCTCCACAGGAGCATCAAGATGAAAAAATGGTTAATAGCCATCAGCGCGCTGGCCATACTGCTCGGCTGCAGCCGGCAGGCCCTGGTGCGCAGAACGATTCAAACCGACAAGGCGCCGGCAGCCATAGGTCCCTACTCCCAGGCCGTGCAGGTGGGGCCGACGCTGTATCTCGCCGGCCAGCTCGGCATGGACCCGGCCACAGGAAAGATGGTGGAAGGCGGCATTCAAGCCCAGACCACCCGCGCCATGGAGAATCTGGCCGCTGTGCTGGCCGCGGCCGATTTTACCTTTGACGACGTGGTCGCCACCCAGGCTTTTCTGGCCGACATGAACGACTTTGCCGCGTTCAACAAGGTGTATGCCGGCTATTTTAAAAACAATTTGCCGGCCCGGGCTGTGGTGCAGCCGGCCCGCCTGCCGCGCGACGGTATGGTGGAGATCATGATGACCGCTGTCAAGAGCAAAAAGCCATGAGCGGGCCAACAGCACAAACCCCTGCCGGTCGCTCCTCGCGGTCGCGGCGGTGGCGGCTGCAGCTGCTGTTGTGGCTTTTCCTGGTTAGCAGCGGCTATGCCGCACCGACCCTCTATATGACCGTATTGAGTTCACGCCGGCATCAATGGGGAAAATCACAGAATCCAGCAGTCGGGCTCTTTTACAGCCGGGACAACGGCCAATCCTGGCAACATGTCGGCTGGCGCGAAGCGGTGCGGATTTTTCATGTGGAGGTCGGTCCGGACGGAACCATCTGGTGTGCGGCCGGCAACGGCATCCTGCGCTCCCGTGACGCCGGCCAAACCTGGCGCATTACCACCGGCTGGCAGATCACCGAAGTGCTCAAAGTCCGGGCGGTAGCGACCGATCCGAACATCGTCTATGCGGCTTCGGCTTACGGCGTATTCAAGACGACCGACGCCGGCGAACACTGGGATAAAATCAGAAACGGCTTTGCAGCCGACCTGCTCGTCAGCCGGGAAAACCCGGCCACGATCCTGAGTGCCAGTGAAGACGGCGTGTATGTCAGTTATAACGAGGGTCGCAACTGGGACCATTCCGGCCTGGCAGACATGGGCATTCGCGTGCTCGCGCAGTCGGCTGAACACATCTGGGCCGGCACGGAAAATAACGGCCTCTTTGTCCGCCGGCAAGGGGATTACAGCTGGCGAACGATGAACAAAGGCCTCAGCGACAGCACCGTGTACGCGATCGCGGTGAATCCGAAAAATGACCGGCACCTGGCAATCGGCACGCACAGCGGCGGCGTGTTTATCTCTGCGGACGGCGGCGAGAACTGGACACAGCGCATAAACGGTTTGACCAACCTTACCGTGCATGGATTGCTGTATGCAGGGCCCCATCGCCTGCTCGCCGGCACCATCAACGGCGGTCTTTACGAGAGCGATGATGAAGGTGTGAACTGGAAATTTAACAGCCAGCCTGATGCCCAGGTTTGGAGTTTATCCATCAAATAGGTTGCAGACGCTCATGTTGAAATTATATGCCTTTTTCATACCTTTGCTGGTGTGGACGACCTGCCCGGCGGCTCAGGCGGAAGCAAAATATTCTTTTAGCGAACGAAGCCGCACCATTCTCAAAGCCGCAGCCGGGGAAAGCAAGACGGATTTTTTTACCGTGCTGGCTAAAATCAAAACCGGCCGGCCGGCCTGGCGTCAACTGGACTCTCTGCTGTTCGATGAAAAAATCGGCGGCTCCTTTCTCAGCTATTCCGCCATCGCCACCTATCTCCATCTGCAGCAGGAGCTGCCGGACTCGCTGGCAAAAAAATTCCGCGAGCTCTATCACCGGCGAACCCTGTATCGCGGCGACACGGAAAATCACTGGGCCATGTATTACACCGGGATCCTGCTGGCCAGTCAGACCTGGCCCGATGAACCGGCCGCCTTCTGGTTCAACGGCAAGAGCTCACAGGAAAACTGGCAGGAAGCGCACGAATACCTGCTGCGCTGGATCCAGATCACCAGCACCGTCGGCCAGGGTGAGTTCGATTCGCCGACCTACTTTATCACCTATGTGTCGCCCATGCTGGTGCTGTATGATTTCTGCAAAGAGCCGGTTCTGCGGCACCGTGTCGAACTGGTGCTGCATCTTTTGTTCGCCGATTTTGCCGTGGATCACCTGCAGGGCCTGTATGGCGGCGGTCACAGTCGCGACTATCCGGAAGATATCATCAACCCGCTCATCCCGGCCAGCACCATGTGGGCCTGGCTCTACTTCGGCCAGCCGGATTTCGAGCCCTGGCGCGAACACCGCGGCCCGCTGCGCCATCGCGGCTGGGAAACGGTCTGCGGCACTCTCAGCAGCTACCGGTTGCCGGAGCTCATCCGCCGCATCGCCACGGACCGCAGCCAACCCTATGTCAACCTGGAGAGCAAACGCACGCGCAACATCATCCGCTTCCGCGAGGAACAGAATCCCATTGTCTATAAATATACCTACATGAGCCCATCCTATGTGCTCGGCTCGTTGTACGGCGGCATTCTGCAGCCGATTCAACAGCATACCTGGGACGTGTCGTTCGTGTCGGAGCAACCCTACAACACTCTGTTCACCCTGCATCCCTTTTATTCCGGCCAGGAACTGGCCATGTTTTTTCCGGAAGAGGAAAAGATACTGGCGGATGAAGTGAACCGTTATCATCTCATCTACAAAGATCCGAATAAATGGAACTCGAGCTCTCCCTTTGAGCAGACTTTTCAGCATCGCAACGCGCTCATCGTGGTGTATGAAATAGAGACGGGAGCGCAGCATCCCCACATCGACGGCTTTTTCCCCAAGACCTTGCGCGAGCGGCGGATCGATCCGTCGGGCTGGATCTTTTGCAACGCCGGCAAGACCTATATCGCCTTTTTTCCGCTCAAGCCGTACGAATGGATCGAGGAAAAAGTAAACTGGCGCTGGCGCAGCCACGATCTGCGCAACGGCGTGGTGGTGCAGGTGGATGAAGCGTCACACCACGCCTCCTTCGCCGCGTTTTGTCGCCGTTTCCAGATCGTACCGCAATGGAAATTCGGCACCGTCACCTACAAAACGCTGGAGGGGGATGAGATGCAGTTTTCCTTCAACGGCGCCCGCCTGTTGAACGGCCAGGCGGTACGCTTTAAAGCCGACGAACTCTATGACAGCCCCTATATGCTCAGCAAGCGCTATAGCGGCATCATCACGCTGCGCTACGGGAAGGAAACGTTGGAACTGAATTTTAATTGAGGTCCTCTTGGCACTGACTGCTTACGGCGTAACGGCCGAGCTGCGAGCCCTGCTCCAGACGCGCGCAGGCGTGGAGCTGGCGCGGGTGATCGCCGCCAACATTCACAATTATCGAATATATACGGATCAGGGTCCGGCTACCCTCGAGGTGCCGGGCAAATTTTATTACAACGCCGCCGATGATCGCGATCTGCCGGCGGTGGGAGATTGGCTCCTGGTTCGCCGCATCGACAACGACACCGCGGTTCTGGACGAGATATTGCCGCGCCGCGGCGTGCTCTATCGCAAGACCGCCGGCAAACGCTTTGCAGTTCAGGTCATTGCCGCCAACGTGGATATGGCGTGTATCGTGCAGGGGCTGGACCGGCCGCTGAACAGCAACAGCATCGAGCGCTATATGGTGCTGGCGAAAAGCGCCGGCGCCACTCCCATGCTGCTGCTGACCAAAAAAGATCTGCTCTCGCCGGAACAATTTGCACAGCTGCACGATGAGGTGGCCCGAATCGCCCATCAGGTAGCCGTGTTCATCTGCAACAGCAACGAGCCGGCGGACATTGCCGCACTGGAGCAGTTCGTGCCACGCGGTCAGACCGTCTGTTTTCTCGGTCCCTCCGGGGTCGGCAAATCCACCCTCATCAATGGCCTGCTCGGCGAGGCCAGGCAGAGCACCCAGTCCGTTCGCGCCAAAGATGCCAAAGGCCGGCACACCACCACGCAGCGACAGCTGTTCAGCCTGCCCCATGGCGGCCTGGTGATCGACACCCCGGGTATGCGTGAACTGGGCCTGCTGGATATGGAGGCCGGTCTGGATGAAACCTTTGAAGACATTGAAGAATGGGCCAAAAGCTGCCGCTTTCGCGATTGCACCCACGGCCAGGAACCCGAATGCGGCGTGCGCGCAGCCGTGGAACGGGGCGAGGTGACCCGCGAGCGCTATCAGGCGTTTCTCAAGCTGGACGGCGAACGGCGGCAACAGGCCCAGGACCCGACCCTGATCCAGATGAAAAAGAAACGAAACGAAAAAATATTGAGCAGAACCATCAAGAACTATTACCAGATCACCAGGAAAGGCAAATGATGCAACTTCCGGAATGGGTTGAGGAATTTCCCGGCGCCATCACCGTCTGTGATCGGACAGGGATCATTCTCTACATGAACGATCGCAGCCGTGCGGCCTTTGCCGATGACGGCGGCGAGGCGCTGGTAGGCCGCAATCTTTTGGACTGCCATCCGGAGCCGGCTCGCAGCAAACTGGCCGAACTGCTGGCCCAGGCCGGCAGCAACAGTTACACCATAGAAAAACATGGGGTCCATACATTCATCCACCAGACCCCCTGGTACCTGAGCGGCGTCTATCAGGGGCTGGTAGAATGGTCAGTGGAAGTACCCGCCCGCTTACCTCACTTTGTTCGGCGATAGGAGTCCGGATCCCATGCATATTATCGGCTTGCACCTGTTCGATTGGCTGGTCATTATCCTCTACTTCATACTCATGGTATGGATCGGCAAATGGACGCAAAAACGAATTCAGAACACCAGGGATTTTTATCAGGGCGGGCGCTCGTTCGGCAAATTCCTCACCACCTTTATGAATTTCGGCAACATCACCAGCGCTGATCAGGCCACCGGCGTCACCCGCGAAATCTATCGCCAGGGCTTATCCGGCCTCTGGTTTCAGAATCTGACTTTGTTCATCACCCCCTTTTACTGGTTCTCGGCCATTTTGCAGAAACGGGCCCGCTATCTCGGGCCGGGCGATATCTATCTGCACCGGTTTGAAAGCCGCTTCCTCGCCGGGCTGTTCGCTCTCTATATTCTGATGATGGCGATCTATGGCGGCTCCATGGGATTTCTCCTCACCGGCAAAACCATGCAGGCGCTCATGGTCAAGCCGGATGCGGAATGTACCGCCGTGGAGAAACAGTCCATCGTCGATTTCAATCGGCTGCAGGAGCTGAACAAAACCCAAAGCCTCCGGCCTCTGCAGCCGACGGAAAAAGCCGAACAGACTGTACTGCTGGAGAAGCAAAAACGAGGTGAACTGCACGCCTATATCTCGTATCTGAATCTGACAGCGTTTCTGTTCATCTATGCCTTGACCGTTGGCGGCTATACTGTCTTGGGCGGCATGTTCGCCGCCGCTATCAACGATGTGGTTCAGGGGCTACTCATTATCGTGCTCAGCTTTATTCTTATTCCGGTGGGACTGGCGCGGCTCGGCGGCTTTGGCGGCTTGCACGCCAGGGTTCCCGATTACATGTTTGAACTGTTCGGCTCGGCCGCGACCAGCGAATACACCTGGTATTTCGTCGTCACTATGGCCTTTATCAATCTCATCGGATTGCCGCCGCGCAGTTTTGTCATCGGCGGAGCACCCAAGGACGACATGTCGGCCCGCATGGGATTGATGTTCGGCTCCTTTGCCAAACGGCTGATGATGATCGGCTGGGCCCTGACCGGGCTGGTGGCCGTGGGGCTTTACCAGGGCCTGGTGGACGATCCTACCATGATCTGGGGCCATCTGACGCGGGATCTGCTGGGCGCCGGCGCCATCGGGCTCATGATCGCTTCTATCATGGCCGCCAACATGTCGACCATATCGGCACAAAGTCTGGAATGGGGCGCTGCGTTTACCAACAATATTTTATTGCCGCTGCGACCGCAGACGTCACAGCCGTCGCAGATCCGCGCCGGCCGCACCGTCATCATCATCATTCTGCTGGCCTCGATTTATTTTGCACTGCAGGTCAACGACATCTTTGTCATGTTCAAGTATATCCTCTCCATCGGCACCATCATCGGCCCGGCGCTCTGGCTGGTCTATTTCTGGCGTCGACTCACCACCCGGGCGGTGATTGTGCAGATGATCGTTTCCATCATGATCACGGTGCTGATTCCCAATATCGCGCCCACTATCAAGTCGGTGCGCACCAGCCCGCGCCTCACCGTGCAGACCCACGAACGGATAATCCCTATCCGCACGAAAGCGCTGGAGGAAGATGTTCAGGCCGGCCGCGCGGTACGGATCGGCGAGATGATTGAAAAACGAAAGGTGCAGCCGCCGGCTGCGATCTTTTTCGACGAACTGGTGCGGGAGAATCCGGACGATCCAAACTCCCGCCTGGTCGGCAAGGGGGCGTTTCGCAACCAGCTGTATTATCTGTCACTGCTGGGTTTGCCGCTGCAGAACTATTCCAAAGCCCAGCTGGCCACGCTATCCTTTCTCTTCGATATCATCCTGCCTTTTATGATATTGTTTGTCGTCAGCCTGCTGACCAAAAAAAATTCAGAACAGGTTCTGAACGAATTCTATGCCGCCATCCACACACCAACGGTGGCGGATCAGGCCGAGGACAATCGCCGCGTCCAGGAAGCCATTCAAAATCCGGAATTGGTTCGACGCAAAAAACTGTTTCCCGACAGCGATTGGGAGTTCTGGAAACCGGATCGTTGGGATATCTGGGGATTTGTGGTGTGCTGGGTTCTGGTGGCCATCATCATCATGATGTATTATGTCATCATGAGTATCGGGGCCTGATGTGTTCAAGCGTTTCGCCTGATCAATTCCTAAAAATACGAGTGCGCAGAGGCCGAGGAGCTGATTCCGCTATGTGTATGGAATAACTCTCGACCTGAGCGCTCTCCCTGTCATTGCGAGCGAAGGCACGACTATCGTGAACGACTGTGCTCTCCAATGCAGCGAAGCAATCTTGGAGAGCAGCCTCCAGATCTTTTCGAGCTGTTTCGCCGTGCTGCAAACGGCGTGAATTCAGGATTGCACCCTATTCTTTTGCTTTGTCTTCGGCCGCATTCTTTAAATACATATTGGAAACATCCAGCAGCAGCTCCTGCAGGCCGGTGGCGGTAGCCTGCGGATCGCCGACATAGCCGTCCAGCCATTGCACACTATCGAACAACCGCTGGCTGATGCGCACCAGAAACGGATCGTGGGCATCTTTGCTGTACATGTGCAGCATGCTCTGGATCAGCGGATGGCGGGGATTGATCTCCATGTTCCGTTTGGGCAGATCGACTTTCTGCTGCAGATGCATCATGATCTTTTGCATCTGATGGGACATCATCGCATCCGTGCCCACCAGCACGGCCGGGCTGTCCACCAGGCGCTCGGAAATCCGCACCTCTTCCACCTTGTCCGCCAAAATGTCCTTGATGCGTCGAGCCAGCTTGTCCAACTCTTTTTTATCGTAGGAGACTTTGGCCTCTTCGCTGGCAACATCGGCCACCTTGCTCAACGCTTTGAGATCCGCCTGATCCGCCGACTTTATCTTTTTACCCTTGTACTCCATCAATCCCGGCAGCACAAACTCATCGATCGGCTCGTAGCAATAAAGCACTTCGATGTTCTTGGCTCTGAAAATCTCCAGAATCGGATTGCGGCTGACGGTATCGCGGCCGCTTCCGGAGATGTAATAAATCTCCTCCTGCTGTTCGGGCATGCGGCTGAGGTAGGTCTGCAGCGAGATCAGCTCTTTCTCGTTCTCGCAGCGGGACGAGTTGAAACGCAGCAGCTCGGAGATCTTTTCCCGGTTGGTGAAATCGTTATACCCTTCCTTGAGAACCCGGCCGTGCTGACGCCACACCTCGAGGTACTTTTCGCCGTCGTTCTGCGCCAGATCCTGCAGGTGGCCCAGGAACTTGCTGACCACGGTGCTTTTGATCTTTATGAGCAACTGATTTTCCTGCAGGGTCTCCCGGGAGATGTTGAGCGGCAGATCGTCGCTGTCGAGCACACCGCGACAGAAGCGCAGGTAATCGGGCAGAATGTCTTTGCTGTGATGGTCCACCAGCACACGGCGAACGAACAGCTGAATCCCCTCCTCGTCGTGACCGAATCCCATCGACTCACGGCTGCTCCTGGGTACGAAGAACAGGGCGTGGAACTGGATGGGCGCATCGGCGCTGAAATGGAAACGGCTCAGCGGTTCCTCGGTTTCATCGGCGATGAACTTGAAAAACTCGTTATACTGTTCCTCCTTCACCTGTGCCTTGGGCTCGCGCCAGACCGCCGAGATCGTGTTGATCTGCTCGCCGTTCAGGTAAATGGGGAACGGCACAAAGTTGGAGTATTTCTTGATAATCGACTCGACGCGGAATTTCTGGCAAAATTCTTCGGCCTCTTCTCTGAGAAACACTTTGATGAGGGTGCCGCGGCTCGCCTCCGCCGCTTCTTCAATCTCGAACTGACCTTTGCCGTCGCTGATCCAGCGATGCGGTGGTTCATCCGCGTTCGCCGACCTGGAGGTCAATTCCACCTTGTCGGCCGCCATGAACACCGAATAAAATCCCACCCCGAAACGGCCGATCAGATTGACGCCCGATTCGTTCTGGACCGCCATCTGGCGGAGAAATTCGCTGGTGCCGGAGTGGGCGATGGTACCGATGTTCTCGATCAGTTCACTTTTGCTCATGCCGATGCCGGTATCGCGCAGAACAAACGTTTTTTCCTTTTCATCCACATCGATGCGGATGCTGAATTCGAGATTCGGGTCGGCCATAGATTCGCCTTTGATGCTCTTGAACCGAGCCTTGTCCAGCGCATCCGCGGCGTTGGAAATCAGTTCGCGGATAAAAATCTCACGATGGCTGTACAGCGAGTGTGTGAGAATGTGCAACAGCTGTTGGATTTCAGCCTTGAATTCGAACGTTTGTGCGGACTGGTCATTCATAGACTACCTGTTCCTCCTTTTTTCTTAAAATTGCCAGGTGAAAATCGTAAAACCCATCACCACAAGAAAGCGAGTCCCGCAGCGGGTGCACTCGTAGAGCTTGGATTGCGGCAGCCAGTGCATCCAGCTCATCCTGGGAATGCGTTTGGTTTTGGCACCACATCTGGGGCATTCCTTTTTTTCCATCACATCCTCCCCAACAGTAATAACAACGGCTCACCTGCATCTATTTAAAGGTCACATCGATCACAACGATTTCCGGCCGGTTGCCTACTCGTACCGGTGGTCCCCAGGTGCCGACGCCGCAGGAGACATAGTACTGGGTCTGTCCCCGCCGGCCATATCCCCAACTGATATCATAAATAGCGCTGGTCATCAGATTGAACGGCCAAATCTGCCCGTGATGGGTATGGCCGGACAGCTGCAAATCCACTCCCGCCGCCTCCGCCTCTTCCAGATGAAAGGGCTGATGGTCCAGCAGGATCACCGGCCGCGGCGGCAGGCGATGGTCCAGCATCGTTGTCAGCGGCAAACGCAGGCGTCCGAATCGGCCGGCTTCGCGGTCGTCGCGGCCGACCAGGTACAGCGCCCCGGCCACATCGACCACCTCGTCGCGCAAAAGCTTCAACCCGCCCTTTTCCATCAGTCGCACCGAATGGTCCACCCCGCCATAATAATCGTGGTTGCCCAGCACGGCAAAAGTGCCATAACGGCTGCGAATGGATCGCAGCGCGTCCACCACCTCCTCTTCCCGCAACCGCACCACATCTTCATCAAACAAATCGCCGGCGATGAGCACCAGGTCCGGATGCTGGCGATTGATCATGGCCACTTTGGCGCGAAAGCGGTCCGGCGGAATCATGCTGCCGAGGTGCACATCGGACACCAGCACCACCCGCATGGAATCCAGAACACTTTGTTTTTTGGGCAGCGTCAGTGCCAGCGAGCGAACCTGGAACATGCGCGAATTGATGGCGCCGGCCACCATCAGCAGCAGGGCTGCACTCATGACGGCTAAAAAAACACGGCCGGCAAAAGGGTCGCGCCACGAACGCCAACCGGTCGGCAAAAAGCCAACGCCCAGATGGGCCAGCCGCACCACGTCCAGCACAGCCAGGATCAACAGCATGAAAATCATAAAGGCCAGATAGTGGGCGCCGATTTTAATCAACGGCATGCCGAGCCAGGGCCACGGTGAGCGCTCGAGGAAACGGCCTAACGGATAACTCGAGGCCAGCAACACCATGCTGAAAACAAACAGCGTGCGCCAGCCGCCCCATGGTGCAAGGGCGATCGCTCCCCGGCGAATGATATAGCCATTGACCACAGAATACATCGAAAGAACGATAAGAAAGAACAGAAGAAACCCGGGATTTTTCATAGAGCTATGATCCTTAAAATACCAAAATTTGCTGAAATGTGCGTAAAAAAGCAACAGTTTTTCGCAATTTTTTGCTCTTGCTATTCAAGGCAATTTATCTTAATTTAAAAACGAAATCGCCCGTACATTAATGACAGGACCGAGTATGATTACCATCAGGCCGCTGAAAGGACTACGTCCGCCGAAAGACATGACAAAGCGCGTAGCGGCCCCTCCCTACGACGTCATCTCCTCCGACGAAGCCAGATCCATGGCAGAAGGTAACCCCGTTTCATTTTTACACGTCAACAAACCAGAAATCGATCTCCCGGCCGGAACCGACCTCTACTCTGATGCGGTTTACGAAAAAGGCCGTGACAACCTGCAGCGCTTTGTCCGCGAAGGCATCCTGGTTCCGGATCAGCAGGAAACCATCTATGTCTACAGCCTGACCTGGCAGGGCCATGTTCAAACCGGCTATCTTTGTCTCTCCAGCGTCGACGACTATCTGCAGGGACGCATCAAAAAACACGAACTGACGCGCGCAGACAAAGAGGCCGACCGGACACGTCTGACCGATGTACAAAACGCTCAAATCGGCCCGGTGTTCCTGTTTTATCGTTCGCAACAACAATTAGACGCCATATTGCAGCAAACGATTCAAACAGCGGCAGAGGTCGATTTTATTTCCCCGGACCAGGTCCGCAACCAGCTTTGGCTGATAACCGACCCGGCCAGAATTCGTACCATCCAGGAGCTGTTTGCGCAGCTCGACGCCACCTATGTGGCGGACGGCCATCACCGCTCCGCATCCGCCTGCAACGTCTGTCTGTTGCGTCGCCGGCAAAACCCGCGCTATAACGGCGAAGAACCTTTTAACTATTTTCTGTCTGTCATTTTTCCGCATGACCAGCTGCGCATCCTGCCCTACAACCGCGTGGTCAAGGATCTGAACGGCCACACCGATTTTGTGGAGAAAATCAAAACAGGCTTTGTTGTCGAGCCCCTGTCCGGAGAGTGGACCGAAGAGTCCCCGCACCGTTTCGGCATGTATCTGGCAGGCCGCTGGTATCGCCTGACCGCCAAGCCGGACGCCTTTCCGGAGAGCGATCCGCTGGCAAGCCTGGATGTCAACATTCTGATGAACCTGATCCTCGAGCCCGTTCTCGGGATCGGCGATCCGCGCACGGACAAACGGATCGATTTTATCGGCGGCATTCGCGGCAACGCCGAGCTGGTCCGTCTGGTGGATTCAGGCAAATTTCAGGTGGCGTTTTCGCTGCCGCCGACGACCATGGAGCAACTCATTCACGTGGCCGACGCCGGCCTGATCATGCCGCCCAAGTCCACATGGTTTGAACCAAAACTGAAAAGCGGCCTGGTGGTGCACCAGTTGGCCTAGCCGCTGATGTTGGGCCGTGGTTCGTCGTTCCGGCTCGACCGTCAAAATAATGGAAGCAAAAGGGAGGTTACTATGAAAATACTATTGGCAGAAAGCTTTGACAAAGCTCTGCCGGAAAAACTGGCGCGCTTTGGCCAGGTGACGCAGGATCTTGCCGATGCGGCCACGGCGGATGTCGTGATCGTACGCAGCAAAATCAAAGTCGACAAGCCCTTTATCGATCAGGCTCCGAATTTAAAGCTGGCCATTCGCGGCGGCGTCGGCATGGACAACATCGACAAACCCTACGCCGAATCCAAAAGCATTATTGTTAAAAATACGCCGCAGGCCTCCAGCATCGCCGTGGCTGAACTGGCTTTTGCCCTTATGATCGCGTTACCCAACCACCTGGTGGCGGCGCACACCTCCACGGCCGAAGGCAAATGGCTCAAAAAAGAGCTGGAACGCACCGAACTGTACGGCAAGGTGCTCGGCATCATCGGCTGCGGCCGCATCGGCCAGCAGCTGGCCAAACGCGCCCATGCCTTCGGCATGATGGTGCACGGCTATGATCCCATGCCGGTGGATTCCATTCACATTCGCATGGAAAAGGAGTTGGCCGGCGTGCTGGCCATGAGCGATTTCATTTCGCTGCATCTGCCGCTCAACGACAGCACCCGCGGCGTGATCAACAAGGACACCATCGCGACGATGAAAGACGGCGTCTATATCATTAACAGCGGCCGCGGCAAAACCATTGTCGAAGAAGACATGGTGCAGGCGCTCAAAACCGGCAAAGTAGCCGGCTATGCCACCGATGTGTTCTATCAGGATCCACCGACCGGTTCACCGCTGCTGACCGCTCCCAACGTGCTGTTGACGCCGCATCTGGGCGCCGCCAGCAAAGAGAATATGCTGCGCATCGGTTACGATATCATGCAGATCCTGGACGATTTCAACCAGGGTCGACTAAAATAGAGGAGGCTTACATGGCACGTGTGTATAATTTCAATCCCGGCCCGGCGGCGCTGCCGTTGCCGGTGCTGCAGAAATGTCAGGCGGAGCTGGTGGAATACCCGGGTTCGGGCATGTCCATTCTGGAAATGTCGCACCGCTCCAAAGAGTTCGAAGCCATATTAAACGAAACGCAGAATCTCTTCCGCGAATTGATGGGACTGCCCTCCAGCTATCACATCCTCTTTCTCGGCGGCGGCGCCAGCCTGCAGTTCGCCATGATCCCCATGAACTTTATCCCGGCCGGCGGTTCGGCGGACTATATCGTCACCGGCGAATGGGCGAAGCGGGCCTACAAGGAAGCGACCATCGTCGGCAAGGCGCACATCGCGGCCTCTTCCGAGGACCAGCAATTCTCCTATCTGCCGGACGCCGCGACGTTCGACCTGGATCCGAAAGCCGCCTATGTGCACATCACCTCCAACAACACCATCTATGGCACCCAGTGGCCCACCTATCCGGATGTGCAGGGCCGGCCGCTGCTGGTCGACCTTTCCTCCGACATGCTGTGCCGGCAAACGGACTTTACCCGCTTCGCCATGATGTATGCCGGCGCCCAGAAAAATCTCGGCCCGGCCGGCGTCACCGTGGTCTTTATCCGCGAAGAGTTTGCCGCCACGGCGAACAAAGGTCTCTCCACCATGCTGTCCTATGAGACCCATATCAAAAACAATTCGCTGTACAACACCCCGCCGGCGTTTGCCATCTACCTGGTCAAGCTGGTGCTGGAGTGGATCAAAGGCCAGGGCGGCGTCGGAGCCGTTGAAGCGATCAATCGCCAAAAAGCGGACTTGCTCTACAAAACCATCGACGACAGCCAGGGCTTTTATCGCGGCACCGTGCGTCCGGATTGCCGTTCCTGGATGAACGTCCCGCTGCGGCTGGCCGGCGAAGAGCTGGAAACAGAATTCCTCGCAGCGGCCAAAAAAGAGGGGCTGGTCGGACTGAAAGGCCATCGCTCGGTGGGCGGCATCCGCGTCTCCATGTACAACGCAGTTTCCCTGGAAGCGATCAAGGTGTTAACCGACTTTATGAAAGAATTTCAAAAGAAACATTAAGAACAGGCCCCGGATCATTCCGGGGCTTTTTTGTTTGCATTTTTTTGATAGAAATGAATCAGATATTCCGCGTCGCGCGGATTGAGATCGAAACGGCTGATGGCGCCGTTGATCAGCGGCCACAGCTTTTGCTCCGGTTGATCCAGCAGCTGTTGTGATATCCACTTGACCGCCTGCCGCAGTGAGTCCCCTTCCGGCATCACAGAGGCCATCATGATAATCCTTTCTTTACGCCGCGCAGGCGTCGTATGCGCTGCAACACCGGCGGGTGAGAATAATGCAAAAAGACATAGAACGGATGCGGCGTCAGATGAGCGAGATTATCGCGTGACAGTTTGCGCAAGGCGCTGACCATATCTTCAACCAGGCCCGAGGTCGTGGCACTGTACCGGTCGGCCTGATATTCATGGCGCCGGGAGAGCAGGTTGAGCAGCGGCGCCAGCAGCATATCCAGCGCCGAGAAGAGCATGGCGAAAAAGAGCAGACCGGCATAGACGGAAACCTGCTCCATATAAAACGCGGCGAACAGACCCGGCCGGCTGATGAACAGCGACATCAGGTAAAACAGAATGCCGGAGTGCAGAACGCTGATGAGGATGCCCAACTGAATGTGCTTTTTCATGTAATGACCGATTTCGTGCGCCAGCACCGCCACCAGCTCGGCGACGGTGTGTTTGTCGATCAGCGTATCAAAGAGGGCAATGCGCTTGTTCCTGCCGAAACCGGTAAAAAAGGCGTTGGCCTTGCTGGAGCGCTTGGATCCGTCCATGACAAAAATACCGGCCAGGGGAAAACGCACCTTTTCCGCGTATAGCACGATAGAGGATTTTAATTCGCCCTCTTGCAGCGGCGTAAATGTGTTGAACAGCGGCATGATCCAGGTGGGAGCCATGTACTGCATCACCAGTGCATAGAGCACCGTTACCAGCCAGGCGTAGAGCCAGGCCCAGGCGCCGGCATGGACAAAAAAAGCGAGCACGCCGGCGAGCAGCGGGCCGCCCAGCAGAATGGCAAGTCCCAAACCCTTGAACAAATCCAGTACAAACGTTTTAACCGTGGTCCGGTTAAAACCGAAACGGGCCTCGATGACAAAGGTATCGTAAACGGAAAAAGGCAGGGACAACAGGCTCTGGCCGAACGCCAGCAAGCCGATATAGGCCATGCCCGTGGGAATGGAACTCCAGCCCAGCCCTCTCACCACTCCGTCCAGCCAGTTGAAACCGCCACTGAACCACACGATCAACAGGACGACCAAATTA
This sequence comes from uncultured Cytophagia bacterium, assembly GCA_964541895.1. Classification (GTDB taxonomy): domain Bacteria; phylum Zhuqueibacterota; class Zhuqueibacteria; order Residuimicrobiales; family Residuimicrobiaceae; genus CAZISM01. The sequence continues at coordinate 51,299 of CAZISM010000005.1, read as the reverse complement.
AAGGTCGCCGTGACAAAACCGAATCGGGTATTCACCCGCGTATAATCCTGCATCTTTTGGTATAATGCCGGATCATACACCTCCTTGAATTCGTCCGGCAGCGGCGCAGCCAGCGTCTTCAGATTCAAAAGTTTGGCCAGCAGGTTCAGCGCATAGTCCAACAGCAATGCCGCCAGGATGATGATTGCATATGTATTCATGTGGTCCCGAAGATATTCAAACTGTTCTGCAGATCAGCGTTATGTATCAGAAGGAATAGACGTGATCCGCTCCTTCTGCGCCCAGCCGCACCTGCATCTGGCGAGCGGCCTGGTCCACCACCACCCGCACATAGCAGCCACCCCGGCTCGCATCCATATTGGCGATCAGCTCCTGCTCCGTATTGCCGCCGGCACCATAACCGGCATTGTAATGCAGCTGATACAATGCTTTCAGCGATGGTACGGATCGCAGGGCCTGGAAGGTCTTGGGCTGCACCCCCTTTTGCGGACCGTTGGGCGCTACCGCCACGACCGGCTGAATGGCCTGAATCAGCAGGGGATTGTTGCTCAGGTCCAGACCATGATGGGTCACCTGATACAGATCCACCTGCCCCAGCCGGTTGGCCGGCCACACCAGGTGCTGTTCGACATTGTGGGTGATGTCGCCGCCCAAAAAAGCGCTAAACTCGCCCCAGGTCAGCAGCAGTGCGATGCTGCGGCCGTTGTCCGATTCGTCCGCCGCTCTGGCGCTGAAATCCGACCCCGCGGCGTCGATGTCACCGTCAAAGCCTATCACCTTTTTTTCCGCTGCCACGCAAAAGAGTTTGAGGGTTTTATCCCGCAGGGGGATATACTCGCCCCTTTGAATGTTGCGCGCTTTGCCTTTTGTCGCCTTCTGGTACAACGGCATCAGCTGCTTGTACCATGCACCCTGTTGTTCGCCTGCCGACGGCGGAGCCCCTTTATCGTAAAAACGGCGCACCGCGATCTCTTTCACCACCGGCAGAATCGCGCCGAAATGGTCGGAATGAAAATGGGTGGTGATCAGATGATCGACGCGACGCAGGTTGGCATCCCGGCAAGCCTGCAGAATCCGGCCGGCATCCCGGCCCTCCGGCTCCAGCGAGCCGGTATCGATGAGAATGGACTCTCCCGCCGGCGTCACGATTAACGTGGCGGCGCCGCCGTGCATGTCCAGGAAATAAAAGGTCAGCAGCGCCGGCGTTTGCGCGGCCACACATGGCCAGAACGCCAATAACAATAATAATGTTTTCATACATGCCCCTGCACGGATAGCCGGAACCCACCGTCCGGCATCTGCCATAATAGTCTCAAACTCGTGGACTCGATGTGCCGCGGGTATTACGGCAACTCCAGGTGTCTGGCTGTCGATCCTGCTGTTGCAGATCTGCTGACAGAACACCCGGGGTTCCTTTCGCGAGCGACTCTGGATGTTGCCGCGGTTGTTGCGGCATCTCCGGCTTAAACGCCACGTCGGCCTGCCACCAAACCAAAGCGCGACGAGATGAACCGATCTTCTTATGCTATATGAAACGTTTTGCGCACATAGGCGACATTGGCCCGGGTGTCGTCCAGAAAAGAACCCTTGCGGCCGCTGGTTTCCAGCACCAGCCACTTGTCGTAGCCGATCTCGTCGAGCACGCGGGCAACGGCCGGCATATCCACCGACGCCTCGGCGCTGCCCAGCATGGGAGTCTTCCAATCCTTGAGATGCACTTCGCAGATGCTCTGGTTGCCCAACAGCCGCAATTCCGTAAAAATATCATACCCATAGCCGGTCGAATTTCCGACATCATAGTACACCTGCATCATCGGTGTTCCAACCTGGCTGATGATGTCCAGGTTCTGTTTTGCCGTCAGCGTGTTCTCAAAACCGATGACCACGCCAGCTTTTTCCGCCCGCGGTGCAATCTGCCGCAACGCCTCCACAACCCGTTTGACACCCGGCTCGTCCAGTTCAAAGGACGAAAAACCGTTTTCCTTATGTTCGATAAAATTCCCCGCCTGATCCTTGCGCCGCAAGTCGCCGTTGCCGAAAAACGCGATCAGAATGTTTTTCGCACCCAGAGCCTGCGCCGCCTCGATGGCATCGATAACATAGACGGCCGATTGCGGCTCCGAGGCCAGAGGAATGGCGTTCAAAATACCGCCGGCTGCCACCGAATGGAAACGGATTCCGTGCGCCTTGCCCAGTTCGGTGTAGCGCCGGCGCACCTTTTCCTCGCGCAACGGCATGCGTTCCGGCTTGGTGCCGACGCTGACCTGCAACCCGTTCAGGTGCGCTTCCTTTGCCCTGGCGATCAGGTCGGGATTGCAGGCTTCTCCCAGATTCCAGTCGCACATGCCGACACCGGCGATCTTGCTGGTAGACGCCGATCCGCTGCGCCAGGATGCCAACACAGCGGCGCCGACAGCCGCCTGACGAATAAACACGCGACGATTCAATACCATAGACCCTCCCGGCTTATTGACCTACACTCCGATTGCCCAATCCTGTTTTCTTCATCAGCTTTTCAACCGCTTTGATTTCCTTCGGCACCGCGGCGGACAACACCTTGTGGCCGCCGGCGACGATCCAGACATCGTCTTCAATACGAATGCCGACGTTACGATACGCTTCCGGGATGGCGGCATCATTGGCCGGCACATATACCCCCGGCTCCAGCGTGACCACCATATTCACCTGCAGCGTATCCGTCCGGCCGACGTCGTGCACGTCCAGGCCGATATGATGAGAAACCCCGTGCGGCAAAAAACGGCGCACCTGCTCTTTATCTTTGATCAACCCCAGTTTCATCAGTCCTTGCGCGGTAACCTCCTGGACCTTTTCTTCAACGGCCCGAAACGGCACACCCGGCTTCATGATGGCCAGGGTCTCCGTCTGAGCCTGCAGAACCAGTTCATACAGCTCTTTCTGTGCCTCTGTAAACCGGCCGCTGACCGGCATGGTGCGGGTGATATCCGCGGTATAGCCGCCAAATTCGCCGCCCACATCCAGCACGACCACGTCACCGCCCTGCATCCGACGGCTGTTGTCTTCATAGTGCAGCACCAGCGAGTTGGGCCCGGAGCCGATGATACAGGGAAAGCCCGGACCATTAGCCCCGTTGCGCGTATAGGCATACTCCAGCAGCGCCTGCAGTTCATATTCGTACATGCCCGGCTGCAGGCTCTTGTACGCTTCGATCAGACCGGCGGCGGTGATATCAACCGCCCTCTGAATCAGCGCCAGCTCCTCAGGCGACTTGATGCGGCGCAACGGCGCGATCAGATCGTTGACCGGCTTTATCTGCAAACCGCTGTAGCGATTAGCCAGCTCTTTGCGCACATCGCGGTCGAGAAAAAACCGCTTGTTGGCAACCGGATCGTTGACAAACGTGGGTTGGGGCATCGAATAGTAGAGCGTCGCTTTGCCTTTGACCGCCGCCTGAAACAGCGCCTCGAACTGCCGGCTGGACAAGAGCGTATCGCAGCCGAGGGCGGTCTGCCGCAGGCCCTCCTTTTTGGTATAAACCGAGCCGGCCCTCATGTCGCCGAACAACACCACCTGCCGCTTTTTGCCGCCCACCTCCACTCCAGCAGGCGCCAGCAAAAGAAAGCCGCCGGTCTGATCGATGCCGGTGAGATAGTAAAAATTGCTCTCCTGGCGATAGGGGTAATTGACATCCATGGAGCGCGGCCGGCTATCGGCTGAGCGCAGAACCAGAACGCTGCTGCTGTCCATGGCGGCCAGCATACGCCGGCACCGTTCCATGTACAAACCGGCCGGCACCTGCGTGGCCGGACGCTCGGCTGCAACCGCCAGGCTCGCCGTCAGGCACAAGCCATATACAAAGGGAATGATTTTTTTCATAGGCGAATTAGTTTCCAAGTCTGCGACAAAGAACCGAGACAGGCCATATCGCTTCCACAGGGTGCCGGGGTCGGTTCTTCTAGGTTTGCGTTGATCAGGCTACCTGGATGGAGTGGACTACGCAGCGGCGTCGCTGCTCGCAGGACGCCGCCGGATTCGTGGAATAAATGACCAGGTCGTTAGGGCAACAGCACGGTCTTGGCGGACACGGTTTGATTTTGCGTAATGGTCATGTTGGCGCCGCCGCTGACCGCGATGTTCAACTGCTGCTCCGAGTTGCCCGCTGTGCTCACCAGCACGCCGTTTTTGTCATCGAAAAAGACCACACTGTTGGTTTTGCCCTCTCCCTCGATGAAAAAGTCGGCGCCCATCTGGTTGCCTTTGCCGGCCATGGTCATGGGCCCGGTGAGCTGCATTTTTACGCAATCCCGGCCTGCCAGGGTTTCCCGGCCTGCCCATGTATATTCCACATTGGGCGTAATGACCATCTCCATATTGGCATTCTTGACCGTATCCGGGGCTGTGTTGGTCCAGGTGCTGCCGGCGCCAAACGGCTGGTTGGGCAGATCCACCAGCAGCCGCCGCATATAGACCAGGGGATCGCCGTTCATCATGCGCAGAATCATGCTGTCTTTGGGAAAAGAGTCGATGGCGGCCACGCTTTTGGTGCGGCCGTACTTGCTGAAAACGATTTTGGCCCGTTTGCCCATCAGGTCGGTGATATACATAGTCGTATCCAGGCGCATCATGTTGATTTTGGTTCGGATAGTATCATAGGTGGCTTCGCAGGTCATGTCGCCTTCACCATTGATCTCGATCGGTTTGATGGAGATGACCGTGTGGGCCTGAATATCAGAGACCATGTTCTGGCCGGCCATATCCATGACCATTTTAACCTTCGAGTCCGCGCTATAGGTATAGGTTTTTCCCTTTTCATAGCGGTACGCCGTACCGTTCTGGGCCATGGCCAGCGCGGCGCCAACAAGAACAGCCAACACCTGGATCGATTTTTTCATGAATGATGCTCCTTTCCTGTGATAAAACATGTCAGGCGGGAATGGATCAATGTGGTCCGGTGCAGCGACGATCCCAGCCCGCCGCTGTTATTTGATTTTCGCTTCGACAAAAGCCGGCCGAAAATCAGAGTTGGCCAATTTCCAGGCCGATCTGAAGCAGAGTCGGCTGACCATCGCCATCTTGCCGAAATTTATCTTTTCAATTTGATCGCTCGGTCGATGATAATCGGGGTGCAGGCCCGAATGGTAGAACAGCGTCGGAATTTTTTTCTTGTTAAAGGGCATATGATCGCTGCCGCCGGAAGAGCCGAGCTCGCCCGCCGACAGTTTGATCTTGAAATGCTTGTTCTCCTTCTGCGCCATAGCCCACAGGTCCGGAGATACCTGTTTGCCAAAGATCGTCAGGCTGTCCACCCGGTTGCGGCCGATCATATCGAGGTTGATCATGGCGACGGTCTTTTCCAGCGGCACCAGCGGCTGGTCGACATACACCTCCGAACCCCACAGACCCTTTTCTTCGCCGGCAAAAGCCAGAAAGAGCACGCTCCGTTTCGGTTTTTTCTTGTCTGCGGCAAAGGCACGCGCCACCAGCATGACGCCGGCGGTTCCGGAAGCGTTGTCATCGGCGCCGTTGTTGATGCTGTCCTGTCCGGCCGGCGTGTTCTGACGGATCCCGACATGGTCGTAATGGCCGCCGACGATCACCCACTGCTCCTTTAATTTCGCATCCGTGCCGGGCCACATGGCGGTGACGTTGCGGCTGAGCTGCTCCACCACCCGCGTCGAGGTGCGGATGGACACCTGCGCGCCTGTCAAGGCAAACGAGTGCGGCGTCAGCAGGCTGTCGATCTGTTTGGCAATGGTGCGCAGCGAATCGACCTCGCCGAACCACAGTCGTATGGCCTCTTCGCCCACCTGAATGGTGGGGACTTTGGCCTGCTCTTTTCGTACCACACTCACCGGCACCGCATCAGCCGGAAAGCCCTTATGCAGGCTGGGCCAGGGAAATCCCGTGGGCTTGAGCAGCCCGGAGGTGGCCGGATTGGTCACCAGCATAAATCCTAACGCGCCATGGTCAATGGCGGTGCGCACTTTATCAGCAACGCGGCCATAGCTGGCGTCCTTTTTGTTATGAAAGGGGCTGTTGGGGTCGTTCTCTTTGGGCGCGCCTTTCAGAGCCAGTACGATTTTGCCTTTGACATCCACGCCGCGATAGTCATCGTACAATTTATCAGGCGCGGAAATGCCGTAACCGACGAACACCACCTGGCCCTGCACGCGTTGATCGGCCGTCATTTCAAACGGCATGAAATCTTTTTTTATCGCCAGCAGTTTTTCGACGCCGTCCTGACCGGTGACGTTGACCACGTTGGTATCGCCCAGATAGGTCCTGTGAATATGCAACAGCTGGAAATAACTTCCGTTCACCGGCAACAGCCCGTAGGCTTTCAGATTCTCGGCGATATAATCGGCCGCGCGGTCCAGCTCCGGGCTGGGAGTCGGCCGGCCTTTTAAATCGTCGGATGACAGGTAGCTTACAATGCGTTTCGCCTCATCCGGGGAGATGCTGTCAATCGCCTTTTGCGAAGGGCTGCCGGCCAGGACAAGACAGGGGAAAACTGCCAGTGCCAGGAAAATGCCAGACTTTTTCATTATTCATTCCGTTCCTTTGTGATGGACAAGCCATCGATGATAGCGCTGCAACTTTGCTATCAAAAACGAAATACATGCCATTTTGTTCTAATGTTACAGGGAATTGGCGAGAAAAGCAAGCAGGAAAACGAAAGAAATCGGCTCCAGCCTAAAGCCGGAAGGGGATATGACGGCACATTGCTTTGTTTTCATTAGACTTAAACAGAATTCACCCGGTACCATGCCAACCGGCAAGTCGTGCCGCGAAGCAAGATTTGATGGCACATTGCTTTATTTTTATTAGGCTTGAAACAGGCTTTACCCCTTTTTCTCGCTGCCAAGCTCCGAGCCGTAAAAAAAGTCTCTGGTACCTTATTAACCTGATCAGGGCATGAGCCACCGAATTCGCCGGCTCGTTTCGGTCAAGATTATTGATTACTTTTCGACTTGATGTTTGCTATATTCTATTCTCAGCTTGAGCGTGATAGCGCCATGTTTTTATTTTCTCTGCGTACCTCTGCGTTCGGCGGTGGATCATTCAGGCTACAGCCTTAATTAAACGACGTGTTACCTTGCGAAGATTGGCTCCTGAATAGCTATTGAGACCTATAGTCCGCTCTCACCCATGTTGACGAACCTGCGCAAGGTTAACTTTACCTCCTGGCACGGCAAGCAGGAGCATGCCGTGCCAGTGCGTCACCATGCCACGTATGGCGATGAGCGGAACTATTCAGCCGCAGAAAATTGCTGGTCAAACATTTTATCCATTTCGATGTGAATATGGGCAAAGACATCGCCGGGATCAGCATTTTCATCCACTTTGACGGCAGTGGCCAACTTGGCATCATTGATATAGATGGCGGCGATCTTGGCATCCACCTGGATATGGGCCACCGCATCCTTATTGACCATTTTATTCAGGGCGCTGTTGAACACGCTCATGTCGAGCTGGGTAAAATCCGATTTCAGTCGCACGAGGGCATAGAGCGTGGCATGGCGCACGCCGGCATTTTCGGCGCCGAGGTTGCGGATCCAGCTGTCGGTGGACTTGCGCATGATGGCGGAGGAGAGAAAAGACTCGAATTCCTTCATCTGATAGTTCGGGTAGGCGGTCTTGAGGTTGTTCAATTGCTTGAGGGCGTTAAGGCGAACGCTCTGATTGCTGTCTTTCAGGGCTTGCAGGTACTCATCTATTGCTTTTTCAGTCTGCGGAGAAGGGGCTTGCGACCAGGCGGCATTGACAAAAATCGATGCGACGAACAGAACAGTCATGAGCTTTTTCATGATAGGTCCTTTCTATTGGATGTGGTTCCTCTTGCCTTCAGACAAGAGGATGAATTTGGCCGTACAAACGTTGCTCATAGAAAGGATAGAGCGATCATAAGCGAAAGATGGGGGCAGACTATGTCGGATCCGCTGTGAGGGCGGCATCAAGCTGATCATATTTCAGTGCCAACGTCAATCACTACGACACTCCGATCCGATGGATCCGTTGCTTAGGGTATCACATCAGAATGCTTCACACCTCCTGTAAATGATGAACAGACTTTGACGTTTGATTCGTTGATAAAGGAAGTGAAGGATGGCGAGATGGAGTGTGTTGGTATGAAAGAGATAACAGTGGCCGCCGTTGCTTTATTCCCGACTATGTTGCGTGCATCCCCGCTTTGCTCATGCGGCGGCATGTGCAATATGGACGGCTTTGACAATCCGCGCCGGCGTGGTTTCAGTGGCAGGTGGACAGGCACATCGCAGAAAAAACAGTCGGGTGCGAGCCAAGAAAGATCAATCGAAAAACTCGTCGCCGCAACGGCAGAACATGCAAGATAGTATTGATTATGGCGCGGCAAATGGTTAATTTCAAAAGTATATAGAAGGAAAGGAACACGAACAGGAGCCTCTGTGGACAGACTGACCGGAATACTGAACAGACACATCGTCCCCCCCCTGACCGCGTTGAGCGAAAACACCTATCTGTCCGCCATCCGCGCCGGCATGGTGTCCGTGGTGCCGCTCACCATCATCGGCGGCGTGTTCATCATCCTCTCCTATCTGCCCATCAGCGGCTGGGACAAGATCGTCGCCCCTTATCTGACCCTGCTGCAGATACCGGTAACCGCCACGTTCGGACTGCTGTCGGTATTTGTCTGTTTTTCCATCGGTTATGATCTGGGCAAGCAATTGAAGCAGGAAGCGATCGTCAGCGCCACCATGGCGACGCTGGTGTTTCTGATGATACAATTAAAGGTAGGGGACACGCCGGACAGCCTCGCTTTTTCCATGGACAGTTTGGGCTCCAAAGGCCTTTTCACCGCCGTGCTCATCGCCCTTATCGTCGTGCGCGTGCAAAAATTCTTTACCGATAAAAACTTTGTCATCAAACTGCCGGAAAACGTGCCCGCCGTGGTGTACGAATCGTTCGTATCGCTGAGTCCGCTGTTCTTCCTGGTCACCGTGTTCTGGCTGATCCGCTTTGTCCTGGGCGTGGATATCGATCACCTGGTCCAGACCGGCTTCAAGCCGCTGATCTTTGCCCTGAACACCCTGCCGGGCATTCTGGTGTATGCGTTCCTGGTGACGCTGCTGTGGTCCGTGGGCATTAACGGCGACAACGCCATGGACGCCATTGTGGCGCCGATCTTTCTCCAGTACCTGGCCGCCAACGTCGAAGCCATGGTACACGGCCAGCCCCTGCCCTATATCACCGCCTATGGTTTCTTTACCGCGTTTGTCAATGTCGGCGGCACCGGCGCCACCATTGCCCTGGCCCTGGTGATGCTGAACTCCAAAGAGCCGGGCTATCGCAAAGTCAGCCGACTGTCATTGCCGACGCAGATTTTTCAGATCAACGAACCGATCTTTTTCGGCTTTCCCATCGTGCTCAACCCGATCTTTATGATCCCCTATATTCTGAACGCCCTTGTCCTGACCACCGGTTCCTTTTTGCTCATGCAGGCTGAACTCATCAACAAGCCGTTCGTCAATGTGCCCTGGACCACGCCGCCCATCATCGGCCACTACCTGGTCTCGGGCGGCGACTGGCGCGCCGCTGTCTGGGGCGCGCTCTCCATCGTCATCGCCATGTTGATCTATTTCCCCTTTGCCAAAACCGCCGAACGGCAGCGGCTCAAAGCCGAAGCCGCCGGCCAGGCACACGAATAGGTGATCTGCTGCACCAAAAGCAGACTAGCCCTTTTTAGGCAGCTCGCGCATGCCGGTATCACCACCTTTGAACACGCCAGGATCCAGCGGCGCGTTGGTTGTGTACGAGCCGCAGGTAAAATCCGGAACCAGGATCGGAGCCGAACCGTTGGCCACCGACCATTCACTGAGCGGTACAATCGAGCTCCAACAGGCGGCATCGTACACATCCTGTTCCAGGGGCAGGCCGTTACGCAGACAATCGATCAAGCGCCAATCCATGAGAAAATCCATGCCGCCATGGCCGCCGACTTTTTTGGCCATGTCGCCAACCCGCCTGACGATCTCGGGCGTATGTTTTTCCCACACCTCTTTCATCTGTTCATCGTTGAGCCATTCATGACCAAAGGCGATGCGCGGCGGTTCCGGATATTTGAGCGACATGCCTTTAGTGCCGCTGACCAGCTGAAGGCGGGAATAGGGCCTGGGACTGGTGATGTCGTATTGCAGCATGATGGTCTTGCCCTTTTCGGTGCGGATGACCGAAGTATTCATGTTGCCGCGATACGAATCGGTGTCGAATTCCCGGTACCACTCATCCTGTCTGGCCAGTTCCGCTGCTTTCTTGCCCATCATGAAATCGTCGGTGGAGGTGGAGGTCAAATAGGCCATCCGGTCGCCGCGATTGATATTCAACACCTGGCACAACGGCCCCAGACCGTGCGTCGGATAGAGATTGCCTTTGCGATGCTGACTCTCCTTTAACCGCCACATGCCGGAGGTGAGATTCTTTTTAAAATTCATCTCCAGCTGGTCATGAATGTAACCGCCCTCCACATGAACGATTTCGCCGAACAGACCCTGCCGCACCATATTAAGAATCAGCAGCTCGAAAAAATCATAGCAGCAGTTCTCCAGCATCATGCAGTGCTTTCTGGTTTTTTCCGAAGTCGCCACCAGCTGCCACCCCTCTGCCACCGTCGACATGGCCGGCATCTCGGTCGCGGCGTGCTTGCCGGTCTCCATGGCTAACAGAGCCATTTTGGCATGCGTGCCGCGCGGCGTGCAGATATAGATCAGATCCAGATCATTTCTCTGCACCAGCTCCTGCCAGATCTCGGCATTACCGGTATAGCCCTTTGCAGAAGGTAAACCCGCTTCCTGCAGACTCTGTTGCGCCAGGTCAATGCGATCCTGATAGAGATCGCATACGGCCCTGAGCTCCACGCCTTCGATCAACCGGAGCCGGCGCACCGCGCTGAGGCCTCTGCTGCCGATGCCGATCAGGCCGATGCGAACGACCTCCAGCCTGGGCGCGGCGTAACCGCACATATTGAACAATTGCTTGTGACGCTGCTCTGACGCCTTTCCGGTCTGCATAAACGAACCTGTCGTTGTTCCTCCTTTAGCATTCATTGGCAGCATAGCCGTGGTCATCACGCCGGCGCCGGCCAGCTTGATAAACTCTCTGCGATCCGTTTTCAACATGGACTCCTTGTTTATAGAACTGGCGGCCTATAGCTCCCTGATGGACATATTTCTGAACCAGACAGGCTGGCCGTGATCCTGAAATCCGATGTGACCGACGCGGGGCATATCCTTGTAGGCCGTGTTGAATTTGTTGGGCGTGCCGTCGGGATTCTTGTGCGCCTCGGTCCAGCGGTTCAGATCCATATCGATGATCTGCTCGCCGTTGAGCAGCACATAAATTCTGTTGGCCTTGCAGGTGATGGTGTAGTGATTCCATTCGCCGGCCTTTTTGCCGGCCGCTTTGGTGGGCACGACGCAATCATAGATGGCGCCGTTCATGCCGCGCGGACTGCCGTCGGTGGTTTCGTGGACCTGCACCTCGATGCCGGTGTGGGTGACGTTGCGCAGATTGCCGATACGCAGAAACACGCCGCTGTTGGCATTGGGCGAAAGTCTGTACTCCAGATCAAGAATAAAATCGCCGTACTGTTTTTTGGTATAAATGTAACTGCCGCCGAGACGCGTCAGCACTCCTTCCGGAAAGGACCAGGTGTTGGGAACGAAAATAACCGCATCGGACAGATCGTCGCTGAACAGATTCTGCCAGCCGGTCGGCTTTAAGGTGCCGGCCGTTTTTTTGAAATACTCCACGCACTGGCGAACTTCAGGCAACGAGTTCTCCCAGTTGTATTCGTATTCAATGGAGAACACGCCCTGGAATTTCTGCTGATGGAGTTCCTGCAGCACCGCCGCCAGATCCGCCTTGCCCGTACCCCAGATAACATCATGAGCTTCCTTGACGCCGAACTCGTTGAGATCCTTGCCGTGCAGGCTGATGATACGGCCTTTCAGCTTGCGCACGCCCTCGATGGGCTGCACGCCGGATCGCATCCAGTGACCAAGGTCGGCATCCGCACCGATCCATTTGCTGCGGCCTTTGACAGCCGCCAAAACGGTCTCAGGATTCCAATAGTGCGACGGTTTGGGATGATTGTGAATGGCTACTTTAATCTTGTACTCCTGGCACAAGCGGTCTATCAACGCCAACGCCTCTTCCTTGGGCTCGGAAACGATGGTCTCGATGCCCATCGCCCTGGCGAAATCAAATACCTGCCGGCACTCTTTTTCGTCGTTGGGCAGACCGACCACGCCGTAATTGACCAGGTGAAGGCCGGCATCAGCCAGTTTGTTTTTGACATACTGCCGCAGCGAGTCGGGCATGGTGTGGATCATTTTCGCATCCGGACGTTCCGGGCTGAGCTTTTGGCCGGGATAGGCTTCGATCCAGTCCATGCCGGCGGCGGCCGTTTTGTCAATGGCTTCAAAAAAGGAAAAGCGATTAAAGGTGTAGGCCTGCGCGGCCAGCCGCCAGCCCTCATAGGCATCGATGGCGGGATGCGCCGTCAACGGCAATTTCTCTTTGCCATGCAACAGAGCGAACAGCGACAGCACAAAAAGACAACATGTGATTCGTTTCATTTGCTTCTTCCTTTGTCATTAGTGCAATTAAATGTCGAACCAGGGTGAACTGCAATATTGCAAGGCGACCAACCTGGTCGCCCTACATCCCAAACTCATTGCGGTGCAACGTGCCGGGCGCTACGGTGTCTTTGCCGCCGCCTCGCCGAGATAATTCCCGTAGGTAAGAAGCAAGACCGCCATAGTCAGGACCGCCAGGCTTAGGCCGATAGAGAAGCGGGTGCGGCGTTGACAACCGGCCCACTCGCGATAGAGCAGCGCCACCAGGTTGCTGAACAGAACCAGCATGATCATATGAATGGCCCAACTGGTAAAGGCGTAATGACCCATGCGCACATGACCGAGATTATAGAAAAAGAATTGACCATACCACAAGGTCCCCACCAGGAACGCCATCAGATAGTTGAATCCCAGTCCGGTTCCCCCTTCGCCGCCCAGACGCAGCAGCTCACCGCTGGATCTGTTCTTTCTCGCCAGATACAGGCTGTATATCAGCGCCGTCACAAAGGCGCCGGTGTTGGCAAACAGGTAGGCCACATTGCCTTTCCAGTAGCCGGCGCCGTGTGCTTCAGCGACCTGGACAACCGGCACCGCCGCTTCCAGGGCAAAGCCATACACCGCCGACAGCACGCCGGCCAGCAGAGAGAGCATCAGGCCTTTCAGCAAAGAGAACTGCCCTGCTCCGCCGGTTGCTGACTGCAGGTCTTTTTCCTTCAAGCGGCCTGAAATCCCGCACAACGCGATACCCAGCGCACCCACGACCACACCGGCGACGATATAATTGGCACCGGTTTTTGCCAGCAGAAATCCAAGCTGACCGCGAACGATCGGCGGAATCAACGTCCCAAGCACGCTGGACAACCCGACGGCAATGGCATAGGTCAGGGAAAAACCGATATAACGAATGGATATGTTGAACGCCGTGCCGCCGATGCCGTACGCCAACCCCATCAGAAACGAATAGAGCATCGCATCTTTGGGAGCCTCTGCCAAAACCTGGCCGAGATGTGGAATCGTCAACACGGCGCCGATGATCGGCCACAGCAGCCAGCACCAGGCCGCCTGCACCATCCAGAACGTTTCCCAGGACCAACGTTTGATAAATTTCTGCGGTGCATAACAGTTGGCGGCAAACATGGCGCCGACGGAATGCATCGACACACCCATAATCGGATTCGGCATTACTGCATTCATAGTCGTCCTCGATAATAAGCATGAATATTGAAATTATATTATTCATAGTCAAGCTCTTTCCCAATGGCTGAGCCCAGATACCATTCGCCTGCAAAACGGCCATCGGCAAATCAGCAATATCTGCCTTGACAGGCAGGGGCTTTTTGACTATATTTGAACAAACCATGCCAGCTTTTGAATAATCGCAAATACAGGAACAAAGACGTCCATGCGCACGACGTGTAGCGGCGATCAGGTGATCTTTAATAAAACCGCAGCGCTCCTTTTTATGATCGGGCTCGTTTTTTTATTTATTGTTCCTGTGCAGGCCTGCCGGTACACGGTACGAGAGCTGGGCTTTTGCGACCTCGCCGCCCCGCCCTACCGGTTGTATATCTGCCACCGGCTCGAACTATCACCAGCGCAAATTGAAAAACTGTCCCGCCTGGTCGATAGCGCCTGTTCCGGGTCCAACCTGGAAGTGCAATGGGTCGGTCCCGATGCAGAACCGCCGTCATTGTTGCATTATCGTCCCGCCGGTCATGCCGGTCTGCCCTGGGCCGCATTGACCTCTCCGGAAAGCGCCAGGCCGGCTCTTGTCTTTGCCAGCCGTGACGACGATCTCCATTCGTTCGCTTCCCGTACGATCCAGACCGTGCTACGATCGCCTGTCCGGGAGACCCTTCTGCGCCATACGCCCGCTACCCATGCGGCGGTGCTGTTTTTCAGCGGCCACAACGGACAGCAAAACGAAAATGCTCTGGCACGCATCCAGGCTGCCCTGCAACAGGTGGAACCGGTGCTGCCGCTCATGCCCAAACCGGCTAGCCGGCCGCCCTTTATCATTACCATTCCGATTGCTGAACAGAACCAGGAAGCGGTCTTGAAATGGAGCCTGGGCCTGGACGCTGATGAAAATCCGCAGGCGGTCATTTTATACGGTCGCGGCCGCAGAATGGGGCCTATCTTGCGCGGCAACAGCCTGACTACGGAAGCGCTTTACAATCTCCTGCTGTATGTCGGTGCCGATTGCGAATGCGAGATGGATCGTTCCTACCTGCACGGCTATCTGATTCCGCTCCCATGGCCGCAAGCGGTCCGCGATCGGATCAGTAAAACGCTCGGTTTTGATCCTGACAATCCCATCGTGAAAATGGACATGCTCCATATCGCCAGAATATATTCGAACAGACAAGACCTCAATCCAGCACCCGCACCGCCGAAACCGGCAGCGGCAACCATCGGCAACAGCACAAAAGCAAAAACGTTCGGCCGGACCATCGTGTATGCCATGATCCTCTTCGGCCTGTTGGTGCTGTTAGGCGCCGGTGTAATCCTTTTTTTCCTGAAAAGGAGATCCTCATCATGAAAAGCAGATTTGCAGCATCCGCGCTCGCCAACGCGCGCGGCCGTCGTTTTTTTTCACTGGCGTACCTGGTGCCGGCTTTCGCTTTCGTAATGTTCACAGGGATCAACTGCTCCCACGATAAACAGCACGGGGCCGCGTCAAACCCCTCGCAGATGGTACAAAAAATACACGAGCGTCTGGAAAACCAGCGCGGCATTTGCGTTCTGCTCAGCGATACCTTGACTTCGTATGCGGTGGCGCTGGTACAACAGAGCGAACTGTTGCTCTACATCCAGCTCCCCAAGGCCACACACCTCGAAGCCAGCCGGAACCTGCTGGACCAGGCCGGCTTTTTGAATTCACGCATCTATGTCGAAGCAGGCGACTGGGCTCACCTGCACCTGGCGGATAATCTGGTCGACCTTCTGATCCTGGAAGGAGAAGCCACCCCGGAGGTTGAGAAGGAAATCTTGCGCGTCTTGCACCCGCAGGGTGTAGCCTTGCTGAAAGACAGAGAACTGGTCAAGCCCTTTCCGGATAACACGGACGACTGGAGCCATCCCTTTCACGGTCCGGATAACAATCCGCAATCCAAAGACCAAGTGGCCCGGGCTCCCTATTTGACCCAATTCCTCGCTGAACCCCATTACGCGCCAGCCACGCAGGTGGCCGTGGCCTCAGCCGGACGTTTGTTCAAAGGGTTCGGCAGCATTGCCTGGCATGAGCGAGAAGAAGCCTATCTCAACAAACTGGTGGCCTTTAGCGGTTATAACGGCACGCTGCTGTGGCAGCGGGACCTGGTGGCCGGCATCATGCTGCATCGCAACACCATGATCGCCACTCCGGAACACCTGTATGTCGGCGATGACAAATCGTGCAAACTCTATAGTGCCAAAACCGGTGAGCTGGCCGGCGAGATCAGCGTGGACGCGGACCGGGCCGACGGCACCTTCTGGAAGTGGATGGGGCTGCAGGACGGCGTGCTCTATGCCCTGATCGGCGAACAGGAGGTCAAAGATCCGACCCTGCGCTGGAAACGGCAGAAACACGGCTGGCCGTGGGATGCCATTTCGCCGGGCTTTAACCAGGAAGAGAATCCCTGGGGATTCGGCCGGGATTTTTTCGCCATCAATCCCAATAGCAAAAGAATAAAGTGGCATTATCATGAAGAAGAGGCGATCGACAGCCGCGCGCTCTGTATGAACAGCGAACGCGTCTTTCTGTTTCGCTTTGGCGCCTATCTGACCTGCCTCGATGCCGGTTCCGGCAAAAAATTGTGGCGCAAAACTCCGGAAAACGCGCCCGAACTGTTCAACGCCATCGGCATCTATCTGAATCGCCAGGGCTGGGACACCAACTGGCGCACCCGCAACTATGTGATGTGCAGCGACGACGCCCTCTATTTCGCCGGCCCGCAAATCAACAAACTGCTGGCCGTGTCCGCCAAAGACGGATCGGTGCTGTGGGAAAATCCCTTTAACAATTTTCAGCTCGTGCTTCGCGACGACGGCCTCTACGCCATTGCCGGCATCTGGCGCAACAATGTCAGCAAGAAATTCGACCCCCTGACCGGAGCCGTTCTGGCTGATCTGCCCACCTCCCGTCGCGCCTGCACCCGGCCCACCGGCTCAGCTGACGCCATTCTCTTCCGTGCCGACGACGGCACCGTGCGCCTGGATATGAACAGCAACAGGCCGCAGTGGATATCGCCCATGCGCCCGCCCTGTTTTGACGGCGTCACCATCGCCAACGGGTTTCTCTACTGGTGGCCGTATGTGTGCGACTGCCAACTCTCCATCTATGGCATCACCGCTGTCGGGCCGGCCGGCGACTTTAATTTCCAGCCCACCGCCGCCGAATCGGATCGACTGCACTTGGGTACATCGCCGCCGAGCAACGACGCCGGCATGCTGATCAACCAGGCCGACTGGTGCAGCTATCGCAAAAATAATGTCGCCAATGCCACCACATCCGCCGCCATCGCGGCGGCGGCCAGGGCCATGTGGCGTTTTCCCGCCAAACCGGTCGAGAACGCCGGCACTAATGTGCTGGGCCATGCCTGGCAAGTGGCATTGACCGCACCGGTAACAGCCGATGGTCTTGTTTTTTACAGTGGCAGCGACGGCACGGTCCGCTGCCTCGATGAAGTGACCGGCGAACAGAAATGGAAGGCCTACACCGGCGGTGCCGTCCGTTTCCCCCCCACCATTTATCGTAACAAGGTGCTGGTGGGCTCCGGCGACGGCTATGTACATTGCTTTATGGCGCGCACCGGCGAACGAGCCTGGAGCTTCCGCACCGCGCCCCTGGAACGAAAAATTCCGGTGTATGGTTCGCTGCTCTCCACCTGGCCGGCGGCCAGCGGCATCCTCGTTCACGATGGTATTGCCTACGTCGCCTGCGGCATCGTCAATTATGATGGCACCTATGTCTTTGCTCTCGATGCGGACACCGGCAAGATCAAGTGGCAGAATAACTCCTCCGGTCACCTGCTCGCCGAATCCAGGACCGGCGCCAGCGTGCAGGGACATATGCTGATTCATGATGGCAAACTGTACCTGGCCGGCGGTACCTCGCTCTCGCCGGTCGTCTATGACCTCAACAGCGGAGCCTGCCTTAACGATCCTGAACCGCTCAACACCTGCGACACCACTTATCCCAGAGGCTGTGAACTCTATCTGCTGGGCAGCCAGGTCGTTGCCTGCGGTAAGCCGTTTTACAGCCGGCCGGAAGAGATGGTGTATGATCCCACGGTCACGGACAAACTGCTGCACACCCGCGTCGGCAACCGCGATATCGTCTGGGTCAATCAAAGCCGGCTGATGGCGCTGCCGCACATCGACGACGCGACGCTGCAGAGTTCGGCGATGTCAGGAAGATATCTCGGCTTTATGGCGCCGATGTGGAAAAAACTGGCCGGAGCGCTGAAACCGTTCTGGGAATATGACTGCAAAGGCAGTCAGGCGGTCGCTGTCGGCGCCAACGCGATTGCTGTAGCCGATGCAGCGGAACTGGTGGTTCTCAGCCTGCTGAACGGAGAGGTCCTTTGGCGCCAGCCGCTGGACTATGCGCCGTTGCCCTGGGGCATGGCTGTGAGTCGTGCCGGCCGGATTATTTTGACGCTGGCAGACGGCTCGGTCCGCTGTTTTGGCGGCGAATCGACCGCCCCGACGCCGTTCGTAAGCTCCAACAACACCTATTTTGTCGATTCGACCCGCCTGGTGCTAAACTGCAACATCAAGAATGCCGAAATCCGCTACACCCTGGATGGCAGCGAGCCGACGCAGCACTCCGCTTTGTATACGAAACCCATCCTGGTCAACGAGTCGGGCGTATTGCACATGCGCAGCTATGCCAGGGACGGCCTCGCCGGTTATGTGGTTTCAGAAACATTAAAAAAAGTAAAATTTGAAAAAGAGGGGGTGTCGCTGCCGCTGTCGCCCGGCATTCGCTTTAATTACCATGAAGGTTCGTTCTCTCGCGTGTCCGACATGGACCGGAGCAAACCGGCCGGCACCGGCCTGGTGATGACCTTTGCGACCAAGCCGCGGGACGGCGTTGAAGAGTATGGCTATGTCTTCGAGGGCTATGTCCTGGTGCCGCAGGACGGAGTATATACCTTTTACCTGGAATCCAATGACGGCAGCAAGATGTACCTGAACGACCAGGAGTTCATCGACAACGACGGCCCCCATGGCGCCATTGAAAAATCGGGCAAAATGGCCTTGAAAAAAGGCGCCTATCCTGTCACGGTCAAATATTTTCAAATGGGCGGAGCAAAAGCCCTGCGGGTCTGGTGGGAAGGACCGGGCATGGCCAGGCAGGAGCTTACGGCGCAGGCGCTGTTTCACAAACCGTGAGTGCGATTCCGGCTGCGCCGGGAGCGACCCGCGCAGCAGAAACGGCTCTGTCATCAACCGATCTATGTCACGATCAAACAGCCAATAGCGGCGAATCGAGTACCTGTGCAAAAAGAACGAAAAAAGATCACCCGGCCTCTCAGCAACTTGCATCCCGCACCGCTGGAACGCAAAACGCTGGTGGAGCGGATTCTGGAGACCCTGACGGATTATATTCTCACCCAGAAGCAGCCCGGCGACGAACTGCCGTCCATGGAATTTCTCGCCAACCACTTTAACGTCAGCGTGATCGCGGTTCGAGAAGCCATCCGCATGCTGGAAGCACATGGCATTATCCAGGTCAGCAGCGGCAAAAAAGCGGTGGTCATGCCGGTTAACGGCGATATGCTGAAAATTTACTTTCAGCGTCTGTTCTCAGCCGACCGGCAGAACGAACTTGATCTGATGGAGTTTCGCTCCGCCATTGAAACCCATTGCGTCACACTGGCCTGCCGACGGCGCTCCAGCAAGGAATTCGCCCTGATTCAGAGCACCTGTGAAAAAATGGCGGCAGCGATACCCGATCCTGTCCGCTATACTGAACTGGACCTCGAATTCCACTACCAGGTCGCGCTGGCCAGCCACAACTCGGTCTATGCACACCTGGTTTCTTCCATGCGCGAGGTGATCGGAGCCAGTATTCGCAGCTCCCTGGCACAGCGGGCGGATCTGCCCTCGATGCAGACCAGTCTGCAATTCCACCAACGCATCGTGCAAGCCTTCCAGGTTCATGACATCAAAGCGGCTGAAATGGCCATCACCGCCCACTTTGAAGATGCGCTCTATTTCCTGAAAAAGCGGCTGAACGCCTCGTCAGCCGCTCACGCGCCTCGGCTGTAGCCTTTCCGCGCCGGTATGGCTTTGCCGCCGCCACGCGTACGAGTGATGTCCAGGCAAAAAAGAACGCGTTACTTCTTTTTGAACAGCCTCTCTTTGACCTGGTCAACGGTGCCCTTTTTGACCTGCGCCAGCCGTTCGTCCAGCTCTTTTCGTTTTTCGTCACTCAGACGCTTGAGGTCGTCGACGCCGGTCTGCCAGGCTGCCAGCTGTTTCGTCACCTCGCTGCTCTTTTGTGCAAAGTAGGTTTCAAACTCGCGGCGTTTGCCCGCGATTTGCTTTTCTGCACGCTCGCGCAGCTGATTCTGCATTTTTATCAATTCGGCACCCAACACCCGCTTGATCCCTGCAGAAAACTGTTCGTCCAGATCGGTTTTGAACGCCACATCCAGACCTTTGTGTGCTCGCCATATTTTAAATCCGGCGTCAAGGCCGCTTACTCCGCCAAGCACATCACGGGCCAGCCGTTCGCCGATATGGCGCGGTTCCTGCTGGAATTCCAGCCGCAGGGATTGCAACGCCACCCGGCCTTCCGCGCTGAACGACTCGCCCGGAATGGTCACGGCAAAGCTCGCCGACAGATCGGCATCGCGACTGACGACAGGCAAAAAAGCGGATTTGCCCAAATGCAGCACCCCTAATCGTACACCGCTGATGCCGGCCTGGTACTGGTCGTAGGAGGTATTCTGGCGACGGTCCACCAGAGCGGAAAGGCTCGCGGACAGGCGATCGCCCCGCGAACCCGTCAGCTCGAGCGAAAACGGCTCGCCGGCCAGACGCTGATCAGACGAATAATTTTTGATCGTGCCTTGAAGACGAACATAGTCCGCATGCTGCGCGGCATCGGTGCCGCCGGAAATATGAATTTGCCGGAGCCAAAACTCCGGGTAACCGCGCGTCACCGGAAAACGAATGTCCTGGCCGCGCCGTCGTTTCGGCTTTTCAAATTCCGGCGCCGGCTTGTAGCGCTGAACCAGCCGCCGGGTCACATCGATCCAGTGGGCCGCTTTTCTGGCGTCCGTCAGGATGGCGGGACCGACCAGCAACTCGGCCAGGTTTATGGCATTGATATCCGGCAACCGGGCTTGCGCCAAAAGATGACGCATATCGCCGGCTACAGCGTCGTCGATGGTTCCGACCGATGCGGTGATCTGGTGCAGGCTGCCCGACAGCGCATTATAACGGTCCTGTCCTGAACGGCTCACATCGGCTATGCTCTTGCGCGCCTTGTCGACGGTGGCGATGGCAGCGGTGATCTCTTCCACCCGCTTCAATTCCCCGGCATGGATGCGCTGCACGCTTTCTTTAATCTCATCCAGCTCCGCCCTGCTCTTGTTCAAAACCGTCATAGAGCTGTCCCATTGCGCCGAAAGCGCGGCTGTGGTGCGTTTGAGCGAATCGATCAGGGCCAGGGTTTGAAAATTCTGTGCCTTGACCAGACTGTCGATATTGATGGTGCCGCGCCACAGGGCGGGATCGAACAAAGGGGTGGTGGCCATGGTCCGCTGCAGCACATCGTCCATCATCTCCGCAAAATATTCCTTCGCCTGAAACCGCTCCGCCATGCGTTCTTCGAGAGGCAAAAAACCGCTGCTGCTTCTGCGGGTGGTGAGAACGAGATCGCGCACCTCCATGACGTCGATGATCGTCCTGCCGCGCAGCAATTGGGCGAGATCCATCGCATAGCGAACCGGACCGGTCTCTAACAGATTCACCATCGAGTCATTCGTCGACGCAACCTGCAGACGGTCAAAACGGATGGCCAGAGGGGCCAGGGAGAGGTCGAGGTTATCGATTTCGACGCGGGCACCGACCAGCGCTTCGCCGGCCGCTTCCAGCCCGGATTCGATCCAGCGATCGATAAAGATCCAGACGATGACAGCCGCCAGCAGCAGCGGAATGAGAACAAAGAGGATGAATTTTTTTCTCATGACGGACCTCCCAGATCACGAAGGCGCAGGTACAGCCGGACCAGTGCGCTCTTTTTCAGCCACTGGAACAGCTTGAGCTGTTCCAGACGCGCCCCGATGCTGGTGCGATAGGCTATGACCAGGCGCTTGAAGCCAAAATAGATCGGCACGCTGAGAACGAGGCTGAATACCAGGCTGCCCATAACCATGGTATTGTTAAAGCGGGTCAGCGGCGCGACAGGCAGGTTGTAGAGGGTGGTCCAGATATCCTGCAAGCCGCTGATATTGACCAGCAGTTGATATCCGAACCAGTGGAACAGCGGATCCAGAAAATAGGCGGCCAGGCTGCACGCTGTAAAAGCGAGAAAAACCGAGGCCAGATTGACATCCACCACTAAAATGATGCACCACACCAGGATCCCCTGCAGGGTCATGACGGGCGAGAAACCGATTATGGTCCCCAGGGTGAATCCGCCGGCGACCTGGCGCGGCGTCTGGCCTTCACGCAGAATGGCCAGGAAATCCTTCAACAGCTTGAGCCAGAACATATACTCCTCTCTCTCGAGTGTGCCGTTGCGTTACGACCGGCCTTAGCCGGCGTTTGTTGCTGGAGCGGAATTACATCAAAGACTGCTTCACTGTACCGGCAGAGCAGCACCTGCCTGAAATATAGCGATGCCGCAAAGCAGTTACAAGCAAATAATGGATTCACCTGTTCCATCCTGGCCCAGGCCGCCGGACCGTTTTTTTCTGTTGCAAAATCATCAGGAATTGCGTACTAATAATGGAACATGCAAGGAGACCACCATGAATACCATACGGTGCCGGACAGCTGGTATTCGTACCTTATGGTTGCTTTTCATTTTCTCATCAGCACCGGCCGCCGTTCCGCAACTGTTTTTTGAGCAGATCTCGGTCCAGCAGGGCCTGTCCCAGAGCATTGTGACTAACATCATGCAGGATCGACGTGGCTTTCTCTGGTTCGGAACCGAAGACGGCCTCAATCTCTACAACGGCTACGGCTTTACCGTGTTGCGCACCGATCCGGCTGATCCGCACAGCCTGAGCTACAATCAAATCACGGCGCTGTATGAAGATCGCAGCGGTGTGATCTGGGCCGGCACCTTTAACGGCGGATTAAATCGCTATATACTGGAATCCAACAGCTTTATTCGTTACAATTATTCCAGCGTGGACACCGCTACTCTGAGCCACAATCTGGTCTACGCCGTTGTCCAGGATCTCTCCGGCTGCCTGTGGATCGGCACCGAGTATGGATTGAACCGGCTGGCCGGCATGCACCCGTCGGCATCCACAGCCCATTTTGACCGGTTTTTTCACGATCCGGCCCGGCCAGAATCCATCTGCAACGATCACGTTCGCGCCCTGGCTGTGGACAGCAGCGGCAACGTCTGGATCGGCACAGATGAGGGCCTGGATCTGTTGCCGGCCGACCAACTCGCTTTGCCTGCGCCCCGATTCAGACACCTTTCAAGTGGCGATGCTGCCTGGTCCAATATCAGCCACGATACGGTGCGCACGTTGCTGGTAGATCACACCGATGCGCTGTGGGTTGGTTCGGTGCACGGGTTGGCCCGGTTGCGCGATGGCGCCACCCCGCAGGCGCAGGCGCACCTGTTTGTCCACGATGACGCCGATCCCCACAGCTTGAGCCACGATAATGTCTATGCCCTTCTGGAGGACGATGCCGGCTCTATCTGGATCGGCACCGATGGCGGCGGTTTGAACAGATGGGACAGGCAAAGCGGACGATTCAGCGCCTATCGCCATAATCCGCAAAATTCCAACACATTGAGTCACGACGAAATCCGGGCCCTGTTCCAGGATCGCTCGGGGCTGCTCTGGGTGGGCACCTATGGCGGCGGGATCAGCAAGGTGAACGTGCATCGCAAGCAATTCACCCATTATGCCTACGATCCTGATACCCCGGAAGGCCTCAGTCGACCGATCGTCTGGTCCATCTATGAAGATCAGGACAGCCTGCTGTGGATCGGCACCCATGGCGGCGGCCTCGACAGGCTGGATCGTCGCCGAAATCGTTACACCCATTATCGCGCGGATCCGGATGATCCCAACAGCCTCAGTCACAACATCGTGCGTCTGGTCCTTCCCGGCCTTGATGACGATTTATGGATCGGCACCCATGGCGGCGGCATCTGCCGATTCCTGCCGGAGCGAGGGCGTTTCATACGCTACCTGCACGACAGCCGCGACTCCTCCTCACTCTCCCATAACGAAATTCGCTCCCTCTGGCTCGATCGTGACAGCCTGCTGTGGATCGGCACCCAGGGCGGCGGCTTGAACGTGTTGGATACGCGCGCGCTGCGGTCACGGCCTGCGCTGTTCCGGCATCTTCGTCATGATCCGGCCGATTCGAACTCGATCTGCAGCGATTACATCCGCTGCGTGTATCAGGACCGGCAAGGGCTGTTCTGGATCGGCACCCAGGGCGGCGGCCTCGACTGCCTTGATCCGGCGAACGGACGCATCAAGCACTATCGACAGGATCCGGCAGACCCCTCCACCATCACCAGCAACTATATTTTCTGCATCTACGAAGATCCCGCGGGTATGCTCTGGCTTGGCTCGTGGGGAGCCGGCCTGATCAGATATAACCGTGACACCGGCCAGTTCACCTCCTTCACCACTAAAGACGGCCTGGCCAGCGATGCCGTGTACGGCATCCTGCCGGACCGAAACGGCCGCCTCTGGTTCAGCACCAATAACGGGCTGGTCTGTTTCGATCCCGCGACCGGGCTCTGCAAAAATTATAACGAGCGCGATGGTTTGCAAAGCAACGAATTCAACGGCGGCTCCTACTTTATGAGCCGGAGCGGCGAAATGTTTTTCGGCGGCATCAACGGTTTTAATGCTTTTTATCCGGACCACATTAAAGACAATCCGCATGTCCCGGCCATCGTCATTACCGCCTTTCGCAAAATGAACCGTCCGGTGTCGTTCGATCGACCGCTTTCGGAAATCACCGCCCTCACCCTTTCGCATCGTGACTATATTTTCTCTTTCGAATTCGCCGCTCTGGATTACACGGCGCCGGAGAAAAATCATTACGCCTACAAAATGGAAGGTCTGGACGAGGAGTGGATCGCCACCTCCGCCGCCAACCGTTTGGCGCAATACACCACCTTGCCGCCCGGTCGTTATACCTTTCGTGTCAAGGGATCCAACAACGACGGCGTCTGGAATGAAGCAGGCGTCGCGATCGCCATTACGATCACACCGCCGTTCTGGCAAACCTGGTGGTTCCGCTGTCTGCTGGTTATGATCTTTGGCGGCGGCGCGTTGTGGGGCTATCGCCGGCGCCTGCGTCTGATTCGTATGGCGGCGGAATTGCGTGCCGCGCATGACATGCAGATGGCGATCATGCCGCAACAGGATCCGCCGGTGCCGGGTTTTGATATTTCGGGCATTTGTATCGCCGCCAATCAGGTAGGCGGAGATTTTTTTGACTATACCTGGCTGGGCACAGGCCAGAGACCTTTCGGCATCATCATCGGCGATGTCTCCGGCAAGGCCATGCGCGCGGCCATGACCGCGGTCATGGCCAGCGGCATCGTCTACGCCGAGGCCGAAGGGGGCAGCATCGCGGCAGCGCTTACCCGCAGCAACCGGTTGCTCTATCCCAAAATCGATCGCCAGACCTTTATCGCCCTCTGCCTGGTGGCGCTGGACGCAGAACACAGAATCATGCGATTTGCCAACGCCGGTCTGGAGAAGCCGCTGCTCAACTCCGGGGGCGAATGGCGCACCCTGGATTACAACAGCACGCCCTATCCGCTGGGTCTGCTCGAACACCACGAGTATACCGAACAGCAGGTGCCGCTCCACGCCGGCGATATTGTGATACTTCGTACCGACGGCGTCCACGATGCCATGAATCGGAATAAAGAGTTTTACGGGGAGGAACGGCTGCTGCGCTTTCTGGGCCGTCTGAACGCAACCTCACTCAGCGCCCGGGCGATTCGCGACGAGATCCTGAACGACGTGCAGGCATTCACCGGGGATATGCATCATTATGACGATATGACCGTGATTGTGATTAAAGTGGCCGCCTAGCGAATACAGCCCCCACCCAGGCGCAGGTTGGACAAAGGCCTATGGGTATCAGCGCGGCGTGCTCGGCAGAGCAGGTTTTTTCAAGACAAGGCCGCAGCAGGGATAGGGCGAGGGGATCACGGTTTACGGGGGGATTTCGTGCCTTCAGACTGGACAGGATGCGCTTGGCTGTACTTTAGCCACCATTCGGCTGTGGTCAGCCCGATTTTGCCCTTGTATATTCCTCCCCAGCGGCCAAAATCAAAGACCCGCACCGCAATCACGGCTTTCTGGCCGCCGCGAACCAGGTCCGGTGCCAGAGCGTAGGCGCGCATAATGCCGCGATTGTTGGCAAAGCTCAAGCGATGATCCTTATCCGGGAATCGGCCGGTGCGTCCCACCAGTTCTCCGTTCCAATAGACTTCATCGACATCGTTGATGTATCCCAGAACCAGCAGAAGCGGCTGTTCGTTCAGTTCCGGCGGAATCACGACATGCCGGCGGTACCAGGCGAATCCGTCATAATCGGGAAAACCCTGATACTCCCAGTACAGCGGAACCATAATCCGTTTCCACAACCGGTCGTCATACCCGGTTGTTTTGCGCTGCTGCTCATCGCCGACTGCAAACAGCCATTCACCGCTGAGGTCCACCTTGAGCTGCAGCGGATCCGCGCAGATATGTATACCGATGTCGCCCTCGATGATGCCACCGCTGCGCTTTTCATCATACACACGCACCGCAAGGACGTTTTCCTGGTTCCATTTCAGTTTCTGCGGCGGCAAGGTGTATTCCCGCTGCAAATCAAAGGCGCTGCGCATCACCGGCGGGAACAGGCCGTCAGAGCCGATCAGTTCTCCGTTCAGGTAAACCTGATCCACATCATCGATGCGGCCCAGCTGCAGCACCAGTTCAAATTTCTGCAAATGGCCAGGCAGAAAAAACTTTTTGCGATACCAGGCATAGCCGTCATATCCCGGATAACCGGCATCCTCCCATCGACTGGGCACACGAATCAGATCCCAGGTGCGGTCGTCAAAAAACGGAAGACGAAACTCCATCTGATCGCCGATTCTGAAACGCCACTCGCCGGACAGGTTGATGGTCAGCTGGGGGTCATGCGCATGCGCCTCGCCGGCCATGACGGCCCACAGGCTGAAAAACGACCATGTTGTGATCAGGCGCCTCATCGACAGAATCAGTCCAGTTTTTTCAGTTTGAATTCTTCCACCAGCGACAATTTGTTTTCATAGTCATAAAAGGTCTGTGCCATAAGGTTGAGCAGGGAACGCCGATAGCCGAGATACGAGTCGAGGAAACGAATCTCGGTGTCCTTTTGCCGCTCCACCACCTGCAGCAAATCCTGCATCGTGCTTTCGCCGCGATCGTAGGTGACGAAACTCATGGCCGTCAATTGCTCCGCCATAATCACGCTCTGTTGCATGGACAGCGCGCGGCTCTGGTATTCGTTCAGGTTGGTGACGGAATTCACCACGTTCTTGCGGATGTTCTCCTTGCGTTCCTCGATGTTCATCTCCCGCTGGCGGACGTCGGTCATTTCCGCCTGTATCCGCAACTTGCGCTGATTCCAGTCCCAGATCGGAATATAGGCGTTGACCGCCACCGAGTTGCTGTTGTCGTACTGATCCCACATGCCGCGAAACATCTCATCCTGCTGTTCCAGGCCATAGGTCATTTCCAGCCGCACATAAAAAGAGTTAAAGCCCTTCTGATCCTGAACGTCCAGTTCCGACATGCGCCGGTAAATTTCCTGAATGCGGATATCCGGACCGAGACGATAACCGTACTCCAACGCCTGGTTCATATCCACGCTCACCGGGTGGATGAGCACTACCGGATTGATAAAAAGAGAGTCTTCCGGATTCAGCCGCAGACGCAGGGTAAAATTGGCCAGTTCACGGCGAAGATTGCTGTAATTTTCCATCGCATTCTCGCGCACGTTGGCCAGCTCCAGTTCGGCGTTGATCTGTTCGATGCGACGCGTGGAATCCCGCTGCACGTGCCCGGCCGCTGATTCTGCCGCGCGCTGCAGATGGGCCAGCTGGCGGTTGTACACCTGATTGAGGTACGCCAGCCGGAAAATCGAATAATAATCCGAGGAGAGCCCTTCCATGATATTCACGCGGTCGTGCACATAACGCAATTGCCGCTCCTCCAGGTTCAGCTCCGCCCGCTCCAGGCTGTTTTTCAGCGTGTTGGTCATGAAAAACGGCTGCTCAAAACGCATGTACAGCCGGTTATAATAGTTGGTGCTGCGCAGGTCGTTTTCCCGTTGATTGTACTGGTACACTTTGTAGTTGAGAGAGATGTAGCCGTTGGTGGGATAGCCAAAGAGAACCACGGGCTGACGCACGGACAGATCCGCCTGCCAGAGTTCGGTGTCCTGACGGATGATCTCATCCCGCTTTAACGTCGAATTCCATTTGTAATCCGAGAGCCTGTTGAGGTTCGGCGACTGCATGTTCATGAACACTTTGGATTTCAGACCGGCCCGTTGTGACTCGAGCCAGGCGACGTTCTTTTCAATTTCCAGCTCCAGCCCCTTGATACGATAGCTGCGGCTCATTCCGATCTCCACAGCGGACTCTAAGGTCAGTTCGATTCCATGCTGGCGGGCGGAGGCGACAGAACTCAGGAACAGGACGATGGCCAGTTTCTTCCAATGCATAAAACACCTTTTACGCGACGCAGCGGCCGGAGCAGGCCCAGCCGCAACCACAACAGCCTGTGACCCGATATTATTAAAGATCGGGCAATGTTGTGTCATGCGCGCGTCATTTATTGTAACAGATCGGTAAATTGGCGCATGGGAGCCTATTTGATATATCGATACCCCATGCCGTGAACCGTAATCAGATGCCGAGGTTGTTTGGGATCGATCTCGATCTTTTTGCGCAAACGCACAATGAAATTATCAATGGTTCGCGTATCGGGGAAATGATCGTACCCCCAAACTTTGTCGAGCAACTCATCACGGCCCACCACGCGGCCCTCGTTCTGGACAAAAAAACGGAGCAGATCCCACTCTTTGGCGGAGAGATCCACGTTGCCGTTTTCATCCCGGGCGGTGGCGGCGGAGAAACTCAGTTGCAGGCGGCCGATACGAAGGTCCTCCAGCGTTCCGGCGGCAACGGCTTCGCTGCGTCGCAGCACCGCTTTGATCCGCGCCAATAATTCACGGAGGCTGAAGGGCTTGGTGATATAATCATCCGCGCCCAGCTCCAACCCCAGCACTTTATCGATCTCCTGGCCGCGCGCCGTCAGTATGATGATGGGGGTGCGCAGGCCCGCTGCCCGCAATTCCCGGCACACATCAAATCCCGATTTTTTCGGCAGCATGACATCCAGAATGATTAAATCCGGCCGCTGCGACAGCGCCAGCGAAACCCCTTCCTCGCCGTCACGGGCGATGACGGGATCATGCCCATCGTAGAGACAGTTGTCGGACAAGCCGTTGGCCATCTCTGCTTCGTCTTCAACAATAAGTATTCGTGCCATACCTCAATCCTGTTTTTCTATGGGAAACCATAATTCAAATATACTGCCTTCCCCGGGCCGGCTTTGAACCCGCACATGACCCTGATGAACGGCCATGATGTGGTGTACCAGCGCCAGACCCAGGCCGCTGCCTTTGGTGTTATGCATCAGGCTGTCGCCGCTGCGATAAAATTTTTCAAATATCTTTTCCTGCTCCCTGGCCGCGATGCCGATGCCGCGGTCCCGCACCGACAACACCACCCAGTTCGTTTCCTGCCACAAACGAATGGAAATGTGCTTGTGTTCCAGACTGTACTTTTCGGCATTGTCCAGCACGTTGACGAACGCCTGGGTCACCGCGTCCTGATCCAGGACCAGCAGCGGGATCTGAGCCGCCAGATCCATATCCAGGACAAACCCCTTTTGCCGGAGATGAAACTCGTACAGCTGAACCGTATCGCGGACCAGGGCCGCGATATCGGTGTGCTGCATATGAAACACTTTGCGCTCGGACTCAAAGCGGGCAAAATCGAGTATGTTGTTGATCAGTTTGGTCAGACGGACGCTCTCGCTGAAAATCGTCTGATAATAATGCTGCTGCTTCTCGGCCGTCGGCACCCGCCCCATCTCCAGCATCTCGGCGTACATTTGAATCAGAGAAAGCGGGGTGCGCAACTCGTGCGACACGTTGGCTACGAAATCGGTTTTCAAACGCGCCAGCCGGACCTGGGCCTGCACATTACGGAACAGATAAAACGTGCCCAGCAGCAACAGCAGGTTGACGGCGGACAAAAACACGAGGTTGACCCGCACACGCGATTGGGCCAGTTGCCGCAGCGTGGTGCCGCGCAATTTGATGAGCAGTTGCAGCTCGGGGAGAATCCACAAGGCGTCCTGTTTCTCGAAATCGGAAGGGTCGGAATCGTCAGTGCCATAAAGCAATTCACCGCTGACCGACTGGTGCACGCTAAAGTCGAAATCTTCGCTGCCCATCTCGCTGAATTTCGGCACGACCACCTGATGCACCAGCGAACGCTCGTCGATCACCACCGCACCGAACAACAGAGAATCCTCGCGCTCGCTCTGCAACGGAAACAGCAACATGGTCAACAGTCGCTCTTCCGGCGCGGGCACACGGACGCTCAGCGGCCGGATATACCCTTCCCGGGCATGGCGCCTCGCTTTGGCCACTTCCTCCGGACAATTCCTGAAATAACGGTGCCAGCCCTGGCGCAACGCCGTGGGCACCACCGCAAAGCTGCCTTTTGTTTCGTTGACCAGCAACACAGGCTCCTGGCTGCTGGTGCCGTACAGGACGGCCAGCAACGCCGGATGCTGTTCCAGCAGGTACGACAACTCCACCCGCGCTGACTTTTCCTCGGCGGCGGCATGAACGACCTGGCTCAGATCCAGCGCCCAGGTATGGAACACGTCCCAGGCATGCTGATTGATGGTAAAAAGCACACTCTTGAGCTGGCGGTCATAGATGGATTCGATGACCGCTTCGGCCTTGTCCTTCTCCAGCCACTGAAACGCGGTATACGCGAGAATGGGTAAAAGAATCAGCAGCACACTCACCCAAACCACAGGATGGTGTGTGCCGGTATTGGTACGAGTCATAATTTAAAAAATAATTTGCGACGATACAAACCATAACATAACAGCCAGAGCGCCAGCCAGGTTACCAGGGCCCCCCCCAGCGGAACATAGGCCGCACCCCACCAGCCCAGCAGGGCGACGGTGAAGGGCTTGACGATGCCGGTGATCCACTCGGCTCCGTCCGTATGACAGAACAGATAGATGAACAGCGAGTTCATGCCCACATAGGTAAAAAACCGTGGCACGGCACGCCACTTTTTTATATCCACGATGTAATAGCTGAACGCCAGCATCAGCAGGCACCAGCCGCCGCTGACGATGACAAAGGAACTGGTGCAGATGCGCTTGATGATCGGCGTGATCGGATCCAGGGCATAGCCAACCACAACCGCCAACGCACCCCACGCCGCCAGCACCAGGAGCTTGCGGCGGTCAGGCAGGGAGCAGCGCAGCCACTGGCCGGCGACCACGCCCCAGATGGTGTGAGCCGCGGTCGGCACCGCATTAAAGGCCACCCAATGGCCGCCCGAAAGTTTACCCATCAGCACCAGATCAACCCAGGAACCGAAATTGTGATCCGGAGTAAACGGTTGATTGAACCCTGCAACAGGAAACGTTCGATACAGGATCTCACTCATGGCGATCAGGCCCAGGCTGAACCCTATCTGAAACCAGGCCGGCCGGCGCATGATCAAAAAGGCCACCAGATAGGTGAAGGAAAGCTGCGCCAGTACGTTCCACAGTTCAAAGGTCATCCGACCGGCGCTGATACAGTACAGGCCGATGCCGAACAGCAACAGCATGAGCGAGCGCCACAGCGCGTGGCCCCAGGCGCTGCGCAGTCCGTGATCGGTCGCTTTGCGTTTGGCAAAGGCAAAGGGCATGGCCACGCCGACGATGAACATGAAAAAGGGCTGTACCAGATCCCAGAAATGGAGCCCGTTCCATTCATGATGCTCCAGTTGCCAGCCGAGAAAACTCAGCCAGGTGCCGTCAAACGCCGCGCCGCGCAGCAGCGAATAGAGATGCGTGGATTCGCCGATCAGCAAAAACATGGTCAGGCCGCGGAAAAAATCCAGCGAAACCAGCCGCTCGCCCGCAGGCGGAGCGGGCGTCGATGGGGTTGTCATCTGATTACCTCCCGGGATTTGCGATATCGTTGGTCCTTTAGGATTCTGCGTGTACGGCGACAGCCGCATCAGCTCTCTCTCGCTGAACGACGTGTTCGATCTCTTCCGTCCATCCATGGGGCTCGTACACAGATGGTTCTCCATCGACCACGACGTGCGCATCGATGAAATGCCAGGCGCCGCCACGATGCACATGCCCCTGCTATAGGGAGCCCTTGCTCGACCACGCCGGTCTCAGGAATCGATGACCACAGACGCCGGGTCATAATCCAGAGGCGGATACTGCATGTCCAGTTTCTTCAGCGCGTCGACGATGATCGTGGCGATGACCAGATTGCGATACCACTTTTTATTGGCCGGCACCACATACCAGGGCGCCCAGGCGGTGCTGGTCTTGTTCAGCACGGCTTCATACGCTTTCACATACTCCGGCCAGCGCCCGCGTTCTTCCAGATCAGCCGGATTAAATTTCCATTGTTTGGCCGGATCATCCAACCGGGCCTGCAACCGCTGTTTCTGTTCGTCGGCATCGATGTGCAGAAAAAATTTGAGCACCAGCGTGCCCTCTTCCACCAGCATCCGTTCAAAATCATTTATCTGTTCGTACCGCCGCGCCCAGATCTCTTTCGGCACCAGCTCGTGCACCCGCACCACCAGCACGTCTTCATAATAGCTGCGATTGAAAATGACCATCTCGCCGCGCGCCGGCACCACCTGGTGTGCTCGCCAGAGATAATCATGGTCCAGCTCCACCGCCGAGGGTTTTTTAAAACTGGCGACGCGCACCCCCTGCGGATTGACCCCCTCAAAGACATGGCGGATGACGCCGTCTTTGCCGCCGGTGTCCATGGCCTGCAACACGATCAACACCTTGTGGCGGTGTTCGGCGTAGAGCATTTCCTGCAACACTTCCAGCTCACGGTTCAGCTGCAAGAGTTTTTCCTTGCCCTTCTCCTTGTCGCCGCGAGCATCATTGGGATCAAAATCCCGCAGGCGTACTTTGCTCCGGCCGGAAATTCGATATCGCTCCATGGCTATCCTTTCCTGGCAACGGTTATGGTTTGTACGAGCGCAGGATCAGCACCAGACCCAGCGCCACCAGCAACACCGGCGCAATGTTATCCAGCGAGCTGGAACCGAACATGCTGCCCAATAGAACAAACACGGCGAGACTGACGCTGAACATCCAGAAACCGACCTGCTGTATGTTCTGCCGCCAGCGACCGATCCGGCCGGCCAGCCATAATCCCAGACCGGTGCCGGCCGGTAACACGGTCCAGGCAAAGGCCCATACCGACCAATCACGGCTGACTGTACAGTAAAAAAATATCACCCCCAACGTCAGCAGAATGGAAGCGGGAATATAAAGTACCGCCAATCGTTTGCGAAACGCCCTCGACAGCAGAGGAATCACCATGAGGCCTAAGGCGATGACAAAAAAGTAAGCCGGCCACGAATTATTTCTCTCCACCCCCGGGAAGGAATGAATGTATAACAGAAAAAGCCCCACTATAACCAGCACCACCCCCACCATGCGTTGAGCTGAGCGATTCTCTTGCATCTACCAGCTCCCTGTCAGAAAAAGACCACCCCGCTCCATTGTCGGACAATTTAAGACATTCTCCCAAGGAAAACTATATTTTTTTCTCACTCGCTCTGGCGCCACGACCAGCCTGCAAAAAACCTTGACATTGGGTGCAAATCTGCTTAATCTATAAACGGGTGCTGTGTGGCACCTCAAGGATCCGCCTCCATCAGGCCTTTCTCCGGATGGTCCATCATACTCGTAACCTGATCAATTCATACCGGGGCGCAGAGACCGCCGAGTTGCTGTTTTTATTGTATGACGAGTGGCGTTTCGCGCAAAATAGTCAAAAAATCAAAAATATGGAGTCCATGTGAAAAAACTTAAAGGATCGCAACGTACCTATTTGCGGGGTCTGGCACACAGTATGAAACCGGTGATCCAGATCGGCAAAAACGGCCTGACGCCGGAAATACTGCAGGCCGTTCGTGAAGCGCTGCAGGCCCATGAGCTGATAAAAATTAAATTCATGGAATTCAAGGAAGAAAGAAAATCGCTGAGCAAAACCATCGAGGCCGAAACCGGCGCTGAACTGGTCGGCCTGATCGGTCATGTAGCCATTTACTACCTGCAACATCCCGATCCGGAAAAAAGGAAAATCCCTATCGCCTGAGAACGGTTGCTCATCCGATCCTGGCCGCAGACAGGACAGCCATGCCGCCAGCCAGGCGCGCCCGCTACGGGCGGTGCACCGCCGCCGACCACGACGCCGGTGCAGAGCTTCACTTTTTCCTTGCTTATCTTTCAGGAATGCAGTATTATATAAATATTGTAACCCGGCTTAACCGGAATCACATATCGGACGCCTTGATGGGGTCCGACCTTTTTTGACCATCTGGCGCAAAAAAACAATTCTAGATGCAATTTCACCATTTTATTGTTTATATTTATCTTACAATACATCCCCAACCATGACCTTTGAAATCTTTCTAATCATCATCCTCATCCTGGCTAACGGAGTCTTTGCCATGTCCGAAATTGCCGTGGTTTCCGTGCGGAAAACCAGGCTGCAGCAACTGGCCAATGAAGGAGATGAGAAGGCAGAAGCTGTATTAAAACTCAGTGAAAATCCGGCACGTTTCCTTTCCACCGTTCAAGTCGGCATCACCCTGGTGGGTATTATGGCGGGCGCCGTGGGTGGCGCAACCCTGTCGGAAAAATTGGCCGCCATATTTCAACAGGTCGAATGGCTGGCCCGCTATGCGGAACCGCTGGCCTTTGCGCTCATCGTTCTGGTGATCACCTATTTTTCCCTTATCATAGGCGAGCTCTTTCCCAAGCAGATCGCCCTGACCAATCCGGAAAAAGTGGCCGGGATCATTGTCCGACCCATGCGGGCGCTCTCCACCTTTGCTTCGCCGGCGGTTAAAATTCTCACCTGGTCCTCGGAAGGGCTGTTAAAGCTGTTCGGGGTTGCCATCATCAAGGAACAGCCGGTATCGGAAGAAGAGATCAAGGTCATGATCGACCAGGGCATCGAACACGGTATGTTCCTGGAAGCGGAACGGGACATGATCGAGGGCGTCTTTGATCTCGGCGACAAGCGGGTCGATGCCCTGATGACGCCCCGCAGCGATATCGTCTGGATCGATATCAACGAATCGCTCCTTGACATCCAGCGCTTGATCCGCGAGAGCGATCACTCCCGCTTTCCGGTGTGCGACGGCAGCCTGGATATCATCATCGGCGTCATCCGCGCCAAGGATATTCTCAATTGCGTCATGACCGACGAGCAGTTCGATCTGCGCAAATGGACTCGTGCGCCGCTGTATATACCCGAAAGCGCACCGGTTTTAAAAGCGCTGGAGACGTTTAAAAAATCGCGGCAACACGTCGCCCTGGTTGTGGACGAGTACGGCGTGGTGCAGGGTTTTATCACCGTCTATGACATACTGGAAGCCATTGTCGGCGATATCCCCTCGCTGGACGACAGCGAAGAGCCCATGATCGTGCAGCGCACAGACGGCTCCTGGCTTTTGGATGGCTTGCTGCCGATGGAAGAGTTTGTCGAGGTGTTTGAAATCGAAGAACAGCCGGAGGGCAATTTTTTGACCCTGGGTGGTTTTATCATGTCCCAGCTGGGCCGCATCCCGACCGCAGCCGAGCATTTCGAATGGAACGAGTTGCGCATTGAAGTGGTAGATATGGACGGCACTCGCGTGGACAAGGTGCTGGTGGTGCCGCTGTCAGAGAAGAAAAAGAGCCTGCATCCGCAAACATCCGGCAAAAAAGAGAATCCGCCCCACTAGGATCCGACCAGACCTCACCCTGTGTTCTGCATTAGCCCGCGCAAGTGATCCAGCACATCAAAAAAAGTCGAATAGGCGTGATAGGGAATGGTGTTGCTTGCACAATAGCGTTCCAGATCTTTTTTGGCAAAGAGAATATCCGCCTCGCCCGCTGCGCACTTGTCGGACAGACCATCGCCGACATATACGGTCTGTTCTCCCTCCTTTCGCTCCAGCCTGATGTGAGCGCCCTTGCAATTGGCGCAGATGCCGCAACCGTCCTCATAGTAGGGAAACGAGACCTGCAGCGTGCCATCTGCAGCGATCTCTAGATGGTTGGAGCGCAGCTGCACGTCGTGCAGCCGGTGATGCAGCAGTATGCGCCGGATATAAGCATCCATGCCGTCACTGACCACGTATAACGGAAAGCCGTGATCGATACAAAACTGCCGGAACGGCACAAAGCCGGGATCAATGGCCTGCGATGCGGCAAACTGATCCAACTGCTCATGGCGGATGCGCGTAACTTCACAGATGCGCTGCCACATGCTTTTGCCGTCGATCTCGCCCCGCTTCCACAACGCCACCAGATGCCACCACTGCCGGGCGTCGGCAAAGTGCGTGAACAGCAAATTGCCGACATCGTGAACCGCCAGGGTGCCGTCAAAATCACAAAATATTCTATATGTCATTCTGTCAACCCACGCTCACTGCTATGGAAATCCGTACCTCAGGAGGCCCTTTTCAACAGTTTGAGTTTTATCATCCTGATAAAGAACTGGCCATATTTGCACAGGTCCGCCCACGAGTGGGCCTTTTTAAGACGGCGCCAGACAACAGAAACGTTGCCCGACTGCAGCGACAGCGTCGTTTTCCTTGATGGACAACAGATCTTCAAAACCCATCTGCGGCTGAATCAGGATGGGTAGTTTCGTCGAGGTGCTGAGATAGGTGTTGCGCGGTTCATGATTGGGCTGCGACCAGGAGAAACCGGGGAGCAGGTTGTTCATCTGCGCATAGCGTTCCACCTCGGTGCCGGGATAGACGCAGATGCCGACACCGATGCTGGGCATGGCCATGCGGCCCAGATTAGCCTTGAGAAAGGCAAGGGTGATGTCCGCATCGGCCATGGTCTCTTCGATGTGCCCAAAGGTGAAAAAGGGCTTTTGCTGGATGCCGAGCGTGTTGGTCCAGTCCAGCACGCGCAACACCTGCTCCATGGTGATGCCCTTGTTCATCCGCTGCAGCACTTTTTCGCTGGCCGATTCGATCAAGTCCACCAGATAACAGCCCCAGCGGCACCATCTCCTGGCCGTTGGAATACTCATCCAGCCGATTCAGGGGATTGATCAACAACACACCAGCCATACCACATCATTCCTGCACATTGCATCACTTAAAAAAATTCTATTCGTTTAAAATTTTGCCTTGCGACAAAAAGTCAACCGCGAATAGACACGAACTCTCTATGAACGTTCAATCATGTCTATGCGCGGTTATTAAAGCGTTCTGCTGCCAATGTATCCACGCCTGTTATGAGCGCTGAAACCATCCCTGTCAACAGCTAAAAACCGGCCTCGGTTATGGATTTCACGGTCCACTCTCCATACGGCTTGAGCTGATCGAGTATCTCATCCGCCTTGCCGACGACCACCAGGACATACCGATCCAGCGGCAACAGCGCCCGGGCCCGCTCATTCACCTGTTCAACGGTGCTGGCCTGCACATTGCCCAGGTAGGTGCTGTAATAATCGAACGCTAGACCATAAAAAGCCAGATCGGTATAGGCGCGGGCTTTGCTCCCGAGCGTCTCAAAACGGGGCGGGAACTGTCCCAGAATATAATTGCGGCTGCTGGTCACCTCTTCATCGCTAAAACCGCCGTTGCGCGCCTTGCGCAGCAGTTCGAAACAGACCTGCAGCATTTCGCCGATCTTTTCGTTTCGGGTATAGGAACTGATGGTATACAACCCCTCCTGCTGCCACGATTCCATACCGCTTCTGGCGCCGTAGGTGAGTCCGCGCTTGACGCGCAGCTCGTTGTTCAACCAGGAGGTAAAACGGCCGCCGAACAGCGTGTTCATGACGCTGTTCGGTGCATTATGGGCATCACCCATGGCGGCGCCTGGACCGCCGAGAATGAAATAAGCCTGTGAGGCATCGGTTTTGTTGATCAGCAGGCAGCGTTTGGCGTCGGGTTTGGGAAACGCCGCCGGTTTGACGCTGTTGGCTTTGGCTGCTGTGTTCTTCCATGCCTGGAACTGTTTTTCCAGCTGGCGGCGCAGCTCCGCCGGCTTTATGTCCCCCACCACGGCCAGAATCGCCTGCCGGGGCTGCAGCGCCTTGCTGTGCCACTGTCGCACATCAGCCACGGTCAGTTTCGGCAACGAGGCTTCCGAACCCAGGGTCAAATGGCCGAACGCGTGCCTTTGGAAATAGGCTTTACGAAAATAGTAGCGTATCGCCGCTGCCGGCTCGTCCTTCAACGAGGTGATTTCGTCGACGCGACGGTCCACCTCTTTGCCGAACTCTTCTTCAGAAAACGCCGGCTTGAGCAGACAATCAGCGGTCAGTTTCAACAGCTCCGGCCAGTAGCGGGTCAGGCTCTGGCCACTGACAGAGAGATATTCCTCGCTGGCGCTGATATCCAGTGAAGCGCCCAGGTAATCGATGGCTTCGGCCACCTGCAGAGCCGATCGGCCGGCCGCCCCCTTCATCATCAGGGTGGCTCCCAGGTCAGCCAGCCCTTCCTGATCAGCCGGTTCGCCGGCCACGCCGGCGTCCCGGATCATCATGCGAAACGCCACCAGCGGCAAACCGGCGTCCTGCAGACAATAGACCGTAAGGCCGTTTGACAATACCATTCGTTCAGGAGCGGGCAATTGCAGCATCGGTCGAGCCATAGTCATCCCTGATATTATAACCAGTAAGAGCCAAATACGTTTCATCGGCTGCCTCCTTTCGGCAGCACCAGGCCCAGGGTCTTTTTGTTGGCGTCAAAATATCTGGCCGCCGCCGCTTTAATCGGCGCAGCGGTTAAACTCTGATAGCGGGTCATACGGTCAAAGAGAGCGGCATAATCACCGTACATCACCTCCGCCACACCCAGGTTATTCGCCTTGCCGGCGATGGTCTGCTGCGAGGTGTAAAAACGGGTTTGGATGATATTGATGGCTTTTTCGATCTCTTTCTGCTGCACGCCGGCGCTCTGAACTTTCAACAGCTCTTCATCGATGATTTGCTCGATGCGGTTGACGTCAGCGTCGGGTTTCGGTTTGACCTGAATGAAGAACAGGAAAGGATCGATGGTCTCCTGCAGGCCGCCGCCGACGTCGATGGCCAGCTGTTCCTGGGCCACCAGACGCTGATAGAGCCGGCTGCTCTCCCCCTGTAACAGAACGAGATCCAGAACATGCATGGCCGGATAATCCGCCTCTTTGCAGGCCGGCGCCGGAAACGCCATGAGGAACGAGGGGGTCTGGGTTTCGCGATAGAGCACCGTGCGCCGCGGCCCCAGCTGTTCCGGCTCTTGCGTGGTGACGGCCGGCGGCGCTGGAGCGGCCGGAATGGCGGCATAATGCTTTTCGATCGCAGCCAGCATCTCTTTGCCGGCAAAGTCGCCCACCACCACCAGCACCGCATTGTTGGGTGCGTAAAATTGATGGTAATAGGCCAGGATCTCTTCCCGTTTCCAGCTCATGATGTCGCTCATCCAGCCGATCACATCCCAGTGATAGGGATGGGCGAGAATAGCGGTGGCGCGCACCTGCTCCATGAGCAGGCCGTCGTTGTCGTTCTCCACGCCCAGGCGCCGCTCCGAGGCGACCACGCCGCGCTCCGATTCCAGCACCGTAGCATCGAAAGTGCTTCCCTGCATACGGTCCGCTTCCATCGCCATCATCTTGTCCAGCGCTTTGGCCGGAAACCAGTCGGTGTACGCGGTCAGATCGTCGCTGGTATAGGCGTTGTTGGAACCGCCGTTGAACTCCATGATTTTGTCAAACTCACCCGGCGGCACCTGCGTCGAGCCGTTGAACATCATGTGTTCGATGAAATGAGAAACGCCGGTGAGGCCCGGGCGCTCATTTCGGGATCCGACTTTGTAAAACGTATAATAGGCAATGTTGGGAATGTTGTGGTCTTCGAATAACAGCACCTTCAAACCGTTCTGCAATTGATGAACGGTGATGTTTTCTTTATTGAACGTTGCTCCCATAACTCCATTCCAACATGACCACGACAGGCAGATCACCATTAATGTTTTGATCATGGAACTTTCCTTTATACACAAAATAACCAGGCCGGTCATAATCCGCTATTTCAGCCAGAAACTGAAATAGAGATACATACCCAATACGCCGCCGAGCACAGCAACCGTACCGAGCACATCCTGCCATCCCCAGGAAGCGCGGTTTTCCTTCCGATCTTCCTCGGTGGCAGACTCATAGGTCAGTCCTTTCAACTTGGCCTTGTCAGGCGGCGGCGCGGTGAGAGAAGCGGCAATGACAATCACGATGCTGATGGCAAAGAGAACGCCGGTGAAATACAAAAAGTTAAAGTCACCGATGGCGGCAAGGAACGCCGGATTTTCGATTTTGCCGTGGCCGAAGATGGCCTGAATTGTGATTTTCAGCATGCCGAGTACAAAACCGGACGCCAGGCCCCACACGGCACCGCGGGAGTTGATCCGGCTCCAAAAAATGCCCAGGAGAAATACCGCCGTAATC
Organism: uncultured Cytophagia bacterium; assembly: GCA_964541895.1. GTDB lineage: Bacteria > Zhuqueibacterota > Zhuqueibacteria > Residuimicrobiales > Residuimicrobiaceae > CAZISM01. The sequence goes on along the minus strand of CAZISM010000005.1, from coordinate 10,699 downwards.
GGCGGCGCCAGATAACCCTGCACGCTCTGCAGATACTGATAAAGCCCGCCGCCGGAAATCATGGGCATGACCGGTATCCACAACAGACCAAGCCCCACCACCGTAGCGGTGGCATATCGGCCGACACGCACCAGTTTCTGTTCGGAAGCACCCGGCCACAGTTTTTCATACACATCTACGGTAAAGAGGGAAGCGGCCGAATTGAACAGCGCCGACAAGGAGGACATCAGCGCCGCCAGCAGGCCGGCCACCACCACGCCGCGTAATCCCACCGGCAACAGCGTGGTCACCATGGTCGGAAACACCTGATCGCCGTTGATGACCGCGACGCCGTCCACCAACTTGGTCGGGATCTGAATAATGCCCTTTTCATGCAGGGCATAGCCCATGAGACCGGGAATCAGGAAAATGAGCACCGGGGTAAGTTTGAGAAAGCCGCCAAAGATCGCGCCGCGACGGGCCTGGGTTAAATTTCTGGCCGACAGCGTCCGCTGCACGATATACTGATCCGTGCACCAGTACCAGATACCGATGATGGGCGAAGCGATGAGTACACCGAGCCAGGGGAAACCCGGGTCGGAGAGGGGGCGCCAGAGGGCAAAGCGGGCGGTGTCCTGCCTGCAGATGTCCTGCATCACGCTCCAGCCGCCCAGCTTATCCAGGCCAAAGTAGGTGATGGCCATGGAACCCACCAGCAGTATGATCGCCTGCGCGGCATCGGTATAAATGACTGCGCGCAAGCCGCCGAACACGGTGTAGATACCGGTCAGCACCACCGTAGCCACCGCCCCGACCCAGAAGGCGTTCTCCGGCGATCCAAAGGTATCCGGCAACAGCGTCTGAAACACCAGTGCGCCGGCATAGACGGTAACCGAAACCTTGGTGAACACGTACGCGACCAGCGACACCAGCGACAGAATCCAGCGCGAGGTCGAATTGAATCGGCGTTCGAGGAACTCCGGCATGGTAAACACCTTCGAGCGGTAATAATAGGGCACAAACACCCAGGCCAGCATGATCATGATCCAGGCGTGCAACTCCCAATGCGCCATGGCCATGCCCGTAGAAGCCCCCTGACCGGCCAGACCGACGATATGCTCTGAACCGATGTTGGAGGCGAACAGCGAACCGCCAATAGCGAACCAGCCGATATCCCGGCCGGCGAGGAAATAATCCTCAGTCGTATTCTGCTTTTTCGACGACCACCACACGATGTAGGAGATAAAGGCGAAATACACAGCCACTATGATCCAGTCCAACAGCGCTAGGTTTTGCATGTGATCCTCATGATTAATGCCACAGCCAATCTTGATTATTTGCTTACAGATCCTGCATCAACAGACAAGCAGGTACCTGGAAAAACACCACCGTCGCTGGGTCGTGCACAGCCATACGTCTCAAGCGTTCTGTTCAGCGCGGGGCAGGACGACGGCGGTCAGCCAGTTGCTGAACTCTTTCTGGCGGATGGTCTCATCGAGGACATGATCATCGATGGCATATTTCCAGCGCAGGTCTTTACGGGCCGGATCCGCATACAGCGCTTCCAGGTCCTGCACGTACCGGGTCAGGTTATCGTGATCTTTGAAAAAACCGTGGTGAATCAGGCGTTCTTCACGGGCGACGATCAACCGCGCCACTTCGTGCAGATCGTACTCCGGATGATATTGGGTCGCCCAGAACACGCCTTGTTCATGCTGAACCGCTACAGCCTGTACGCGTGAAAATTCGTTGCTTGCCAGCAACACAGCGCCGTCCGGCAGTTCGACGATATGATCGTCGTGACTGATATACCCTTCGAACACCATGGGTTTGCCGGCGTACATCGGATGTTTCCGGCCTTCGTCGGTGAGGTGCACTTTGCGGGCCAATCCCATTTCCCGTCCTTTGGGGTTGGGCGCCACTTTACCGCCGGCCGCCACCACCGCAATCTGCGCACCCCAACAGCTGCCGAACTGGGGCACACCGAGACGGTACGCCTGTTTCACTCCGTTCAGCATTCTGGTCACGCGTTCATCCTGGTCATGATAAACGGTCAGGTTGCAGCCCGGCCACAATACGCCGGCCGCTTTCGCCATCTCGCCATCGCTCGGCAGCACCACACCGGGATCGGAAGAATAATATATGTCGCACTCGGCGTTCGGCAGAAACCGCTTAACCATATCCGCATATAGCAGTGCGGCGAGCTTCATACCGACACTATCGAATTGATCTCTGGACTCTTTAGGATAACCGTCAACAATAATAAATTTCATCTTGTTCATCTACCACCTGTTTCTGATCTGTTCATGGTTTCAAGAATATCCGGCAATTGACGATAATCGCTGAACATGGCATCCGCCTGCGTGTTTTTACTGTCACGGTCGATGGCGGCCGTGCAGAGCACACAGTGCATGCCCGCTTTCTTTGGTCCGAGAATATCGTTATGCTCCCGGTCGCCGATATGCGCGATCTCGTGTGGAGCCAGATTCAGTTGCCGGCATGCCGCCGCAAACACCGACGGCTCCGGCTTGGAACGGCCGAATTCATCGGAAAACAAAAAAACGCTGAAATACGGCAGCAATCCTTCATCGGCCAGCAGCGTGCGCAAGGCCCGGCCCGGGCTGAAAATGGCGTCCGAGATCACCGCCAGTTTATAGGTACCGGCAAGCGTTTTAATGGCTTCGTGCACGCCGGCCACAAAATCGGGACGGAATTCAAGTTCCATCTCTTCGTGCAAGCGGATCAGTTCCTTAGAATCCGCTTCCGGCAACTCGCGGCGCAGCGCTTTCAGCACCACCTCCAGCCGTTCGCGAACGGTCCATGTCACATATTGGTCATGCCACACTTTGCGAAACGCGGCGTCCGCCGCGTTGTACGCCACATCCACCAACAGCCGATCGATGGTTTTAATCCTGTCCAGATACTGATGCACGAGCTGCCGCCGCTCGACCGGCTTGCTGGGCCGGCCGGCAGCGGCACGTTTTGGTTCATCGGAATCGTCCACAAACACCGTATCCCATAAATCAAACGTAATGCCTTTAATCATAGAGTGTCTGTTCCGTTATATCAGTTTCTGCAGAATCGCCGCCACATCGCCTTTTTCCACTTTGCGCGCATTGGACGGGCAGCAGGGATCTTCAAGAGCATACGCTTCCAGGGCCGCGATTTTGTCCGCACCGATCTTGACCGCTTTCAGATTGTCCGGAATGCCGACGGATTTGAGCCAGGCGCCCAACAGCTCGATAAAGGCATCGGCGCTTTTCTCGGCACCCAACGCCTGCGCCAGCTCAGCCAGCTTCTCGCGCACCGTAGCGTTCTCCATGTTATACTTCATGACTTCAGTGAGCACAATGGCGTTGGCCAGTCCATGATGCATGTCATAATAGACGCCGAGCGCATGGGCGATGGAGTGATTGACGCCAAGACCTTTCTGAAACGCCGTGGCGCCCATGGCCGAGGCCATCAGCAGTTCGCCGCGGGCGGCCAGGTTTTTGCCGTCCTGCACGGCCGGCAACAGATTTTTATAACCGCGCACCATACCCTCTTTGGCGATGCCATCAGCCAGGGGATGATAGGAATCGGTGAGCAGGGCCTCGAGATTGTGCACGAATGCATCGATGCCGGTGGCAGCAGTGAGGTGCGGGGGCAACGTCAGCGTCAATTCCGGATCCAGCACCGCGATGTTGGGCATGAAATAGGGCGAAAAGATGATGGTTTTCTTGTTGGTGCTTTTGATGGTGATGACGCTGCTGCGGCCGACTTCGCTGCCGGTTCCGGCGGTCGTCGGCACCGCATAGAACGGCGGCATGTTGTTGGAAATATATTTCCAGCCGTCTTTCATGTCATCATATTTTTCCAGCGGGCCGTCATGGGTGGCCATGCATTTGACGGCTTTGGCCACATCCAGGGCCGAACCGCCGCCCAGGCCGACGATGAATTCCGCACCCGATTCTTTGTAGGCTTTGGCGCCGTCGTAGACATTGTCATCCACCGGATTCGGCTTTACATCTGAGAATGTATCGAGAGCGACGCCGGCCGCCTTAAAGCTGGAACGCACCGCGTCTCCCAGACCGGCCTGTTCCACACCCTTGTCCGAAACCAGCAGGCCTTTTTTGAATCCATTGGACTGAATGGTTTTGGCTACATCTTTAACCGCTCCCGGACCATACTCTATCCGGGTCGGAAAATTATACGCACGTCGTTTGGTTGGCATAGTACAGATACTCCCGTTATTTGGTTTTAATACGCAGATGATAGGACTTGGGCCGGGTGATGTGTTCATAGCCCACGGTCGATAAGGTACAGCCGCGGCCGGTGTCTTTGACGCCGGTCCAGGCCAGATAGGGATCGAGATAGTCGCAGCGGTTCATGAAACAGGTGCCGGTGTCAACGGCATCGGCGACGGCCACCGCGGCGTTTTCATCCTCTGTCCAGACCGACGCGGTCAGGCCGTAAGGGCTGTCGTTCATAAGTGCGATGGCTTCGCTGTCGTTTTTGACTTTCATGATGCCGACGACCGGACCAAAGGTCTCTTCCATCATGACGTCCATGCGATGGTCCACATTCACCAGCACCTGCGGCACCAGATAATTATAACCCAGCTTCGTGTTGGGGAACAGCGCCGGATCGATCAACGCCTTGGCGCCCATCTGCACGGCCTGGTCGATATGGCGGCGCACCGTTTCGGCGCCGCTGCGTTTGGCCATGGGTCCGAGATTGGTCTCTTTGTCCAGCGGATTGCCCAGCTTGTAGGTCTTGGTCAGCTCGACAAAGCCTTCGACAAATGTATTATAGACCGATTCGTGCACATAGATGCGCTCGATCCCGCAGCAGGACTGGCCGGAATTGTAGAACGAGCCGTCCACCAGGTTTTCCACCGCAAAGGGCAGATTGGCATCCGCGCGAACATAGGCCGGATCCTTGCCGCCCAGTTCCAGACCGACGCCGATAAACGTCTCGCCTGCTACGCGTTGAATGGAATGACCGCCCGGCACCGAACCGGTAAAGGCGACAAAATTGATGCGCTTGTCGAGAATGACCTTGGAGGTATCTTCATGATCCAGATGCAGGTATTGGAACAGTCCTTCCGGCAGGCCGGCGGACTTGAAGGCATCGGCGAAGCGTTCCGCCACCAGCGGGGTCTGTGCAGAATGTTTGAGAATGATGGCATTGCCGGCGAGGAGGCCGGGGACGATGCTGTTCACGGCGATGAGGTAGGGGTAATTCCACGCCGGCACGACAAACACCACGCCCAACGGGTCGCGTTTGATATAACGGTGAAAGCCCTCTTTGTCAGCGACCTTGACATCCGCCAGCGAGGAGAGCGCCAGGTCGGCCATGCCGGTGGCGCGTTCCACCGTACCGCGCACTTCGTTGGGTCCGTATATGATCGGCCGGCCCATCTGCCAGCTCAACTCTTCGCTGATGCGCGGCGCCAGTTCTTTAAACGCTTTGATGAATTCATGAATATAGGGCAGACGCTCAGCGACCGGAAGGGAGCGCCACGTCGTTTGCGCTTTAACGGCTGCCGTCAGTGCCTGCTCGATGTCGGCCGCAGCGGCAAAAGGACGCTCGATGTACACTTTTTCGTCAACCGGAGAAATGACCTTTAATGTCTTTCCCATAGCAGATCCTTTCCAAATATTAAGAGTTGTTTCTGTTGATTAAATACGTTCAAAATACCGTTTTTTCTCCCAATCGGTTACCGCTTTATCGAACAATGTACATTCTGTTCTATAAAAGTGCAGATAATGTTTTTTCACCTCTTCGCCGAATGCCTGGCGGACAAAATCGCTGGCGGCAAAATGGTCCGCAGCCTGATGCAGAGTGCGTGGCACGTGCGGCAGTTGGGCCGCGGCATAGATATCGCCGACAAACGGAGCCGGCGGTTCGATGCGGTTGGCGATGCCGTCCAGCCCGGAGGCCAGAGCCGCCGCAAAGGCCAGATAAGGATTGCAATCGGCGCCGGGGATGCGGCACTCGATGCGCAGGCTCTGATCGTGGCCCACCACTCTAAAGCCGGCTGTGCGATTATCATAACTCCAGCCCAGACGCGTCGGCGCCCACGATCCTACCTGATAACGCTTGTACGAGTTGATGGTGGGCGCATAAAACACCATCACCTCCGGCACATGCGCAATCCAGCCGCCGAGAAACCAGCGAAAGTGATCGGACACCTGCAGGTCGCCCAGCGGAGTTGTCCCGGGAAACAGATTTTTGTCATTCTGCCAGAGACTGATATGGATGTGGCAGCTGGAGCCGGCCTGGCCCGCGTCCTGCTTGGCCATAAAGGTCACGCTGATGCCGTTTTTCTCCGCCACCTCTTTGAGACACTGTTTGAAGACACAGTGCCGGTCCGCCATGGTCAGCATATCGGCGTAGCGCACGTTGAGCTCGTGCTGACCGAGGCCCCATTCGCCTTTGGACATTTCCACCGGCACACCGGACTGGCGCAAATGCCGGCGCGCCTGCGCGTTGAAATTCTCTTCGCGCGTGCCCTGGAGAATGTGATAATCCTCTATGTACCAGCCGGCCGGCGTCAAATGGGCATACTCTTTTTTGGCCGCCTCGGCGAACGATTCGTTGAACAGAAAATATTCCAGTTCCGAACTGGCCAGCACGCTCAGCTGCCGGCTGCCGGCGTTTTCCAGCTGCCGGGCCAGAATGGTGCGCGGCGCCAGCGGCAACTTGCTCTTGCTCTTTTCGTCATAGACATCGCAAATCACCATGGCGCTTTTGTCCAGCCACGACGCTATGCGCAGGGTGTTCCAGTCCGGCACCAGGTGAAAGTCGCCATAGCCCGTTTCCCAGTTGGCGTATTCGTAGCCGGGGATCGGCTCCATCTCCATGTCGACGGTAAGCAGATAGTTACAGGCGTGGGCGCCATGTTCCATGGTCTGTTCGACGAAAAATTCAGCGTCGAACCGTTTGCCCAGGAAACGACCGTAATGATCGGTAAATACCAACACCACGGTTTCGATCTCTTCGTTGCGGACCCGCTCTGCGAGCTCTTCCGGTGTCAACATGCCGCGCAGACCGTTAAAATGACCCATACTCCATCCTCTGCACTTGAAACGACACGCCAGCTACTGAAAAAACATATCCAAAAGTGTACTATATTTTTTTGAGAAATGCCACTGTTTTTTCAGTAACGGTCAGCGGGCAAAGCAGGCCAACCAGTACAGGGCCTCGGCGGTTCCGTCCAGGGTGGGTTCGTTGGTCGAATAATCCCAAAAATCGTCATGAAACACGACGATATCGGATTGAAAGGCAGCAAACGGATCGGGCCTTTCTAGGCTGACGCCTTTCAAACTGGCAAATATGGAAGCATACACCGGTCCGTCGTTGAGGCCGCCGTCAATGGAACGTCCGGTGAGACGAGCCAGCAGGCTGTGCGGGTACTGCGGCGTGACGCCGCCGGAGCGCGGGATGGCTACGAACTGGCTCGCACCCCAGGGATTGCGACCCAGGAGCCAGTCGCACGTGGCCGACACCAGGGGCTGAAAACGGTCATCGCCGGTCATCTGTCGATAGAGCATACCTTCCATCACCAGGGCGGCGGCCAGGTTATTGGAGCACCAGATGAACGGATGGCCGACCTGATAGGGATTTTTTTGCGCCCGCTGCCGGACTCGCTCCAGCTCGCTCCGATAATACCCGGCCAAGGTATCCTGAAACGCCTTCTCGACCAGCGGAAACAGGGCATAATGGCCGAGATTCATAAAGGGATAGAATTCATAGTGACGGGCGCTATCCGCGCCGAACCATGATTGCGCAGCCGCCTTACGGGCAAAACGTTTTGCATCGGCAAGATAATGGGCTTCGCGGGTTACCTTGAATAGCTGGGCGGCGCCCCATTCCATATCATCCAGCCAGGTGATCTCGTGATAGCGGTAGGGTGCGCGGCACGGCGTGCCCTCCTGACAGCCGGGCTGCCTTTTGCCCATGTCGTACACTTCCCGGCCTGCTTGCAGACAGATGGCCGCATAGCCGGGATTGTGTAGATCGTTCGCCCAGATCTCAGCCGCCATGGCCATGGCCGCGGCATAACGACCGGCCAGGTTGGCGATGCCCGTGGAGGTGTTCTGGTATTTGAACAGACCCTGCGGTTTGCCGTTGGCGTAATAGACCACGCGATACTGGCCTTTGCCCCAACCGTAATCGGTGCTGTCGGCATTGGGCAATTCAAAATACATATGGTCGCGGTCGTCCGCCACCTGATGAAAAAGCTGATCCGGCTGCGGGTGCATTTTCAGCATCCAGTCCAGCCCCCATTTGGCTTCATCGAGCACATCCGCCAGGCCGTTGGCGATCGGATGGCCCCAATAGTCGTGGCGGTCGATAAAAATGTTTTTGTTTTCGCGATATGAAAAAAGCAGCCGGCACACCGTATTGCCTGAGGTCATCAGGTAACGCAAATGGTCGCCGGCATCGTGCCAGCCGCCGCTGACGTCGATATAGGTGCCGTCCGGCATGGGGCCATACATGGTGCGGCCATCTTTTTTATGACAGGCCTTATCCAGAAACGGATTATAGCCGCAGCGCTGCTGGCGTAGATATTTCAGGATCACCTCTGCATAGTCGTCATAAACATCCGGGCCAATATGGAACGCCAGTGAGAGCGCCTTGCTGTTCAGCACGCGAATTTGATATTGACCGGCTTTTATGCAGGAAGAGAAATCAAGAGCATAATGATAACCAAAGCGGCCATAGGCGCCCAGCGAACGGCCCAGGCGTGAGGGTCCCCAAACGGCTTTGCCGGTTTGCGCATCGACCAGCTCGAATTTCAAGGATCGACACTCCTGGTCTGAAAAAGCGATGGCGATCTTGGCCTCGTCCGGCAGATAGCCGACCTGGTTGATGCGAATATGGACGACGGGTGCGGCGCCGGCAACGGCTGAGAACAACAGCAGCCAGCCCTGAATAAAAAGCGGCATAACATCTCCCAAAACAGAACCGCTGTCAAAGTGTGCCAACAACGGCCGGTTCATGTGCACAGGTATTGGTTTGCGGATCAATTATTGCGCAAAGGGGTCGAACGTGTCCCTGCCCTTTGCAGCGCCCGGCATTTGCTGCCGGCTGTCGAATCAGGATCGCGGCAACCTGCGCAACCGGAACCACTCTTCGACAGCGCCATAGTCGCCGGTATTTTCCTTGCGGTGGTGAAACTCGTTGCTGTGCGGATCATAGCGATACTCGCCGCTCCATGTTGCGGCGCGGCGGCTGGTTTCGGCGATGGCGTGCACGATATAGTCCAGTTCCACGTCGGTGGTGGTCGGATGAAGGGAGAGCCGCACCCAGCCCGGTTTTTCAGAAAGGTCGCCACTGTCGATTTTGTGAGTGATATCGGCCGAGCGGCGCGGATCCACGTGCAGCAGATAATGGCCGTAGGTGCCGGCACAGGAGCAACCGCCGCGCACCTGGATGCCAAAACGGTCGTTCAACAGTTTGACGAACAGATTATAGTGCACGTTCTCCGCATAGAACGACACCACCGCCAACCGATCCCGGACGTGTTCCGCCAGAATATGCATACCGCGAATCCGCAGCAGGCGATCGAATAGTTTCGGCAGCATCTCTTCTTCGCGGTGCAACATGTATTGCACACCCATCTCTTCCTTCAAACGAACCGCCAAAGCGGCCCGGATGGTTTGCAGAAACGCCGGCGTGCCGCCGTCCTCACGGATTTCGATGTCCTTGATATAACTGTGCTGGCCCCAGGGATTGGTCCAGCTGACGGTGCCGCCGCCCGGCTGATCGGGCACGCGCAGCTGATAGAGGTTGGAATTGAACACCAGCACGCCGGTGGCTCCGGGTCCGCCGAGAAACTTGTGCGGTGAAAAAAAGATGGCGTCCAGTCGGGCTTCGGGATCTGCGGGGTGCATGTCGATATCCACATAGGGTGCCGAGGCGGCGAAATCAACAAAGCAGAGCCCCTGGTTGGCGTGCATGATTCGGGCCATGTCGTGATACGATGTGCGAATGCCGGTCACATTGGAGCAGGCGGTGAACGAACCGATTTTGTTGGGACGATGCTGGTAGTTGCGCACCGTCCTTTCCAGCGCCTGCAGATCCACCAGTCCGTTCTGATCAGGCGGAACCACCACCACGTCGGCGATGGTTTCCAACCAGGTGGTCTGGTTGGAGTGATGTTCCATATGTGTGAGAAAGACGACCGGTTTTTCCCGGGCCGTCACCTTGAGACGGGGGGCCAGCTGTTCCGGCAATTTCAAGCCCAATATGCGCTGGAATTTGTTGATCGCCGACGTCATGCCGGAGCCGGAGGTGAGAATCACGTCGTCCGCCGTGGCATGAACGTGTTTCTTGATGATTTTCTGCGCCAGATGATAACTCTGCGTCATGCTCACGCCGGTAATGCTGGATTCGGAATGGGTGTTGCCCACCAAGGGAGCGAATTTCTTCAGCAGAATTCGCTCGATGGGGGCATAGAGACGGCCACTGGCGGTCCAGTCGGCATAGATCAACTGTTTCTCGCCATACGGCGAGGTAAACACATAATCGTGGCCGATGGTGTTGCGGCGGAACGGGGCAAAATACTTTTCCAGATTTTTCATGGATAAATATACACAATTTTTGTTGCTGAAAAAAGGGCAAAAGAGAGGGTGAGGAGGCGCCGGAGCGGAAAGGAGCGGAGGAGCTGCTGTTGTGAAAAGACAGGTCCAAAAGGGAGCGTGTCAATCTCGCCTATCCCTGTCATTGC
>CAZISM010000004.1:107033-121326 GCA_964541895.1 uncultured Cytophagia bacterium | reverse complement strand
TCTGGGGCCGAAAAACAGCAGATCCCCGGGTTGCAGATTAGAATAGGTCGAATCCAACTCCACCGGTTGGCCGGCCAGGACCTGCATGTTGGCGTCGCGCGGCAGCTCGATGCCGTTCATGCGATAGATGGTTTTGGTAAAACCGGAACAGTCGAACCCTTTGGGAGAATTACCGCCCCAGAGATAGGGAATGCCGAGGTAAGCCATTGCCGTCTTGACCAGTTGTTTCTCTTTGGCCTGATGCTGTCGGTTGAACTCGGCAAAGTCCATCACTTGATTTTTAAGCAGATAACCTTCGCGTCCGTCAGGCAGCGCCACGCGGAGCCACTTGCCTTGTTTCTTTTTTTTGATTACAATGCTGCCGGCGACGATATCGCTGACCGGATTGGATTTGGTATTTTTTTCGCTGTATATCAGGCCGACGCCCTGGAGGAAAATCACCTTGTCGGCGGCCTGCCATCGTTCATACTCCTGGCGGTTCATTTCCTGGACAGAGAATCCCTCCATCCAACCCAGGTAACCGTCCGCCAGCTTGCAGAAATAAAATGCGCCCGACCGTTTCAAAAGCTGTACCGGTTCGCCCAGCAAACCCTGGCTGATCATCTCCATATCATGATCCGGATGGCGGCGAAGCAGACCGGTGCTGAGGCGCATGACGCCATATACTCTTTCACCCAGCGACGGATGCGGCAGCAGGATCATTTCGTTGCGCACTTTGGGGTAGAGCCGGCTGGCCCGCTGCAGCAGGGAATCACAGACGGCGGCGTGGGAGGACTCGCCTTTCAGGACGAGGGTGCTGTCCCCGGTCTCGCAATAGAGCGCGACATAGTCGAGCCTGGTCTCGGGGCACATCTCCAGCCTGGTTTTGGCGATAAGGGCATCCATTTCACGCGGGCAGGTCTCTTTGACCTGAGCAAAAGCTGAAGCGGCTGCAAGGGCGAACAACAGAATAAATCGACGCACAATCCTCCTCCGTACGCAGGTAAAAAATATGAATACCAATCCTCTATGCGAACATGGAAATATCGCCTTTGCCGGCGCGCAGCACTTTGAACGGCTCTTCGCTCAGATCGATAATGCTGGAAGGAGTGAGGCCGCCTTCTCCGGCATCGAGAAACAGATCCACCAGATGGTAAAAAATCTCGACAATTTCATCCGGTTCATTGAGATACGGCTCTTCCTTGATGGTGGCGCTGGTGCTGATGATGGGATGGCCCAGCAGCTCCAGTAACCGCATGCACGCGGGATGGTCGGGCACGCGAATACCCACGGTTTTGCGCTTTTCCAGCAGCAATTTGGGCACCTGTCGCGTCGCTTCCAGGATAAACGTGTATGGTCCGGGCAGGAGATGCTTCATCACCTTGTAGGCCGGCGTGGATACGTGAGCGAAGCGGCTGATTTCCTTCAGGTCCGGGCAGATAAAACTCAGCAGCTTGCGCTTGTTGTTACCCTTGATCTGATAGATGCGCTCGACCCCCTTTTTCAGCAGCAGATCGCATCCCAGTCCGTACACGGTGTCCGTGGGATAGATCAGCAGGCCGCCATCTTGCAGTATGCGCACCGCTTTTTGCAGTAGCCGTTCTTGCGGCTGAGTGGGGTGAATTTCGTAGCGTACACAGGCCATAGTGTTGTCTGTTCGTTAACCGTCAGCGCCGTGGAATTAATCTATAGAATCGGACTGTTTAATTTAAGGAAAAATAAGTTAAAAGAAAATCACGATTTTTTTGAGGTTCCTATGCGTTTGGAAAAAGATTCTCTGGGCGAATTGCAGGTGCCGGAACAGGCCTATTACGGGGTGCAGACGGCGCGGGCGGTGGAAAATTTCCCCATCAGCGGCCAGCGCGCGCATCCTGACCTTGTTTGGGCCACAGCAGCGATAAAAAAAGCGGCAGCCCTGGTCAACAGCGAACTGGGCCTGATCAGGATAGAACCGGCCCGGGCGATCGTGCAGGCCGCCGAGGAGATTATGGCAGGCCGGTGGCAGGACCAGTTTGTCGTCGATGTCTTTCAGGCCGGTGCCGGCACCTCGCACCACATGAACATCAACGAAGTGGTCGCCAACCGGGCCATAGAGATCCTGGGAGGTCAGCGCGGCCAGTACCAGCTGGTCCATCCCAACGATCATGTCAACTTTGGTCAATCCACCAATGATGTTTTTCCCACAGCCATGCGGCTGGCGATTCTGAAAATGATGCCGCCGTTTTTCAGTGCGCTTGACCTTCTGGCGGCTGCTTTCAAAGAGTTGGGTAAAAAATTCGAGCATGTTATCAAGAGCGGCCGCACCCATCTTCAGGATGCCGTGCCGGTGACCGTGGGACAGGAATTTGCCGCCTATGGCAAAAGCCTGGAAAAGGCACGCATCGCCATCGAGCAGGCGGCGCAGGAGTTTAAGGTGCTCGGCATCGGCGGCAGCGCCGCCGGCACCGGCTTGAACAGCGATCCCCGCTACCGCTTTCGCATGGTCGAGGTGCTCAGTGACCTGGTCGGTGACGAGCTCAAAGCCGGCGACGATCTGTTTGAGGCCATGCAGAGCATGCGGCCGTTCAGCGCCTTTTCCGGCGCGTTGCGCAGCCTGGCTCTGGAATTGATCCGCATCGCCAACGATCTGCGGCTGCTCAGCTCCGGTCCGGCTACCGGGCTGGATGAAATTGTGCTGCCGCCGGTGCAGCCGGGATCTTCGATCATGCCCGGCAAGGTCAATCCGGTGATGGCGGAAATGCTCAACATGGTCTGTTTTCAGGTCATCGGCCATGATACGACGGTGGCCATGGCTGTACAGGCCGGCCAGCTGGAATTGAATGTCATGATGCCGGTCATTATTCACAATATTCTTTCCTCGCTCAGGATATTAACGTCGAGCCTCGCCGTTTTTCACCAGCGCTGTGTGGCCGGCATCACCGTCAACAAAGAGCGCTGCCAATACTATTTCGCCAACAGTCTGGGGCTGGCGACGGTGTTGAATGTGATCATCGGCTATGACCGGGCGGCCCAGGTTATGAAAGAGGCGTTGCGGGATAAAAAATCGGTGCTGCAGGTCATTGCGGATAAAAAGATCCTGTCAGAAGCAGAGATCATTGAGCTGTTTTCCGCCGAACAATTAACCCGTCCGGGTGTGCCGAGGCCACGTGTGAACGTGACCACGTAAAAACAGGGTGACAGGGTCTGCAATCTAGAGTCATCGCGAATGGAGAGAGGGGGTGTGCAGGCGTCGGGTATGGAATAGAGCAGAGCACTTTTACTATGCGCTGTCACGGCTGTGGTGCAAGGGCTGTTAGCGGAATGGAGCGACGCCGTTTCCAGCGACGAAGAACACATCCGGCCATGCAGAAACGCCGCGGCTGCAGAAAGGCGCAGAGAGGTGCTTTTCATATGATCTGAATGGCATGCTGCCGGAACAAGGAGGTGTGCGGCCGGATCTGATTTCCCTTGCTAAGAAAGGTAAAATTGATTATATATCTTTAGAGCCCTGAATTGATCCCAATTTTCAGACATCTCTGAGAGGTCCGGCATTTTTTAACCGCTCGTACTGCGATTCACGATTTGGATGACACCGCGTGCAGTCTAACAGACCATGGCACAGACCGGTTCCCGCGGTCACAACGGGAACCAGAAGAGGAGATTCCAATGAAGGTCGAACTGGCAAAAGAGGATGTCGAGCTCATCACCGTGTTGCTCGAAAAGGATCTGGGAGAGACGCTGGTGGGGATTCATCACTGCAAAAGCAACGACTATAAAGAGATGCTGCGCAGCAGGGAAAAACAGCTGCGCCACCTGGTGCAGCTGTTCAACGAAATGCTGCAGCAGACCTCTGCGATCGCTTCGTGACGGACGAGCCGCCTCATCCGCTGCGCCCCTGTGTGGCGGCGCCGCGCGATGAGCGCTGGTGGCGCACCCGGGCAGGCTTTTGCGAAGCGCCCGAACTGACCGCGCTGCCGGCCGCCGCAGCGGTGAACGGACTTTGGACTCACCCGGACGGCCGTAGCACGGTTACGGCGCTCCAGAACATAGGGCACGGCCTAAAAGTTGAAAGAATATTTATTACTGGTCACTTCCTGCCGGCGGATTTCTCTTGAAACGTATCGGAAAAAATTCTTAATATCAGAAAATGCATTCCGGGGCGGAAACCAGATCATCTCAAGCAAGGAGTGTCTATGTCAAATCCCACCGGCCGGGCGGAAGCCGCCTACAGTTATCCGCTGTTGATCAAGCAGTTGCTGTACGCACCCATGGCTTATGATCCTGATCAGGAAATTATCTATCGTGATGAAAAGCGTTTTACCTATCGACAATTGCGTGAACGGGTCGGTCGCCTGGCGGCAGCGCTGGTTCAATCAGGAGTTAAACCCGGCCATACGGTAGCTGTCATGGATTGGGACAGCCATCGCTATCTGGAATGCTATTATGCCGTGCCCATGATCGGTGCCATTCTGCATACGGTAAATGTACGGCTCTCGGCCGAGCAACTGGTTTACACGATCAACCATGCCGAAGATGATGTGATTCTGGTGCATACTGAATTCCTGCCTCTGCTGGAACAGATCAAGGGCCGTCTGGATACGGTCAAGCAGTTTATCCTTATCAACGATGCGGCGGCTGTCGTCAATGCCGCCATCCCCTTCAGCGGTGAATACGAAGAGCTGCTGGCGCAGGTCGAACCGATGACCGAATTTCCTGATTTTGACGAAAACACGCGTGCGACGATGTTTTACACCACCGGCACGACCGGCCTGCCCAAAGGTGTTTATTTCAGTCACCGGCAACTGGTGCTGCATACACTCTCGGCTCTGGGCACACTCTGTTCCACGGCGCAAAACAGCCGTTTTCACCGTGAAGACGTTTACATGCCGTTGACCCCCATGTTTCATGTCCATGCCTGGGGCATCCCGTATATCGCCACCATGCTGGGAGTAAAGCAGGTGTATCCCGGCAAGTATGTACCTGAACTTTTATTGAAACTGATTCTGACGGAAAAGGTCACCTTTTCACACTGTGTTCCCACCATATTGAATATGCTGTTAAAGGATCCGCGCGTGGCCAACTTTGACCTGTCGCGCTGGAAAGTGGTTATCGGCGGCGCCGCGTTGCCGAAAACCGTCGCCCTGGCGGCGTTGAAAAATCGTATCGATGTCTTTGCCGGGTATGGCTTGTCGGAAACCTGTCCGGTGCTGTCACTGACGCAATTGACCACGGCGCAGAGCGCGCTGAGCCTGGAAGAGCAGGCGGAGCTGCGCTGTCGGACCGGCGCTCCTATTGCTCTGGTCAATCTTAAAGTGATCAATGAAAAAGGTGAAACAGTAGCCCAGGATGACAAAGCGGCCGGCGAGATCGTGGTGCGTTCGCCGTGGTTGACCATGGGGTATCACAAAGACGGCAACAACTCGGAAAAACTGTGGGCCGGCGGCTGGTTGCACACCCAGGATGTGGCCGCCTGGGATCACACCGGCTCGATCCGCATCACCGACCGCATCAAGGATGTCATCAAGGTGGGGGGGGAGTGGTTATCGTCGCTGGAGCTGGAGGACATTTTGTCCGTTCATCCGGCGGTCGCCGAATCGGCGCTTATCGGCCAGCCCGACACCGGTTGGGGGGAAGTGCCGCTCGCTCTGGTGGTGCTCAAGCCGGATCAGAAGGCGACAGACCGCGAACTGGCCCAGCATGTGAAAAAGTACGTCGACCAGGGCGTGTTGCCGCGGGAAGCGGTGCTGCTGAAAGTGAAATTTGTCGATGCTATTGATAAAACGACGGTAGGAAAAATCAACAAAGTGGCGTTGCGCGCCAAATATCTGTGAGATCGCGGCTGTCGGACACCGCCGGTGTCCGACAGCTATAGGCCTATTGCAAAACCTCGTGCAAAACCTCGATAATCGTTGGCACCTCTTTTTCATCAATCGTCCTGGCGTCCAGCCACACTTTTTCATCCTTGATATATCCCACCACTGCGGTTGACGCCATGCGCAATCGTTTGGCCAGTTCGCTGGCTTTGCCATCCAGCGGCGTCACCACCACCGCGGCGCTGGTCAACTTTTCCAGAGGCAGGGCGCCGCTGCCGGCCTGGGCCGCGCTGGCCTGGACCGCGATATCATAGCGCTGACGTACTTCTGCTTTCAGGCCCCCTTCGATCGTCTCGGCGCGACGGCGAATTTTATCCGGCGACTCGGTCAGCATGGCCAGGGTTTTATTTTCTGCGAACAGGGTTCCTTCCTGCAGATAGAGTTTGAGCGTCGCCTCCATGGCGGCAAAGGTCAACTTGTCACAGCGCACGGCGCGCATGATGGGATTGCTGTGAATGCGTTCGATGTACGCCTTATGGCCGACGATGATCCCTGCCTGCGGCCCGCCGAGAATTTTATCGCCGCTGAATGAAATGACGTCCGTGCCGGCCTGGATGCTGTCCTGCACCAGCGGCTCATAGGGCAGGCCGAATCGGCGCAGATCCATAAGGACGCCGCCGCCGAGGTCATGGATCAGCGGCAGCTGGTGCTGGTGAGCCAAACCTGCCAGATCAGCCAGTTCAGCCTCTTCGGTGAATCCGAGCACGCGATAGTTGGAGGTGTGCGCCACAAACAGGGCGGCGGTGTCCTTGTTGATCGCCTTTTCGTAATCTTTGAGCCGCGTCTTGTTGGTGGTGCCTACTTCCCGCATCACTGCGCCGCTCCTGCTCATAACATCCGGAAGCCGGAACGAGCCGCCGATCTCAATCAGTTGACCGCGCGACACAATGACCTCTTTGCCGAAGCAGAGTGCGTTCAGTGTCAGCAGCACGGCGGCTGCGTTGTTGTTGACCATCACCGCTGCTTCAGCGCCGGTCAGCTGGCAGAGCAGTCGGCTGATGTGGTCGTTGCGCTCGCCGCGTTCACCGCTCTCCAGTTCGAATTCGAGATTGGCGTATCCGCTCATGATGTGACGCACCGCCTGCTGGGCGGAGCGGCTGTACGGCGCCCGTCCCAGGCCTGTGTGCAGTATGATGCCGGTGGCGTTGATCACCGGGCGAATCGACGGCTGCACCAGGTTCTGGCAAAGGCGGGTGACGCCGGCTATGATCTGCCGGGTCAACTCTTCACGGGTCACGCCCTCCTCAGGCCGGCGCAACAACCGTCCTCGAACCTTGTCCAGTTCGAGCGTCAACAGCTGTTTTATCCAGGCCTGAGAAAACCGCTGCATCATGTCCATGGAGCCGGTTTGGCCAAGCAGATGATCCATGGACGGCAGCAGACGCAGCACATTTTTGTTCTCGTTTTTCATCGGGTTGTACTCGCGGATGAACGGTGCGACAGATCGGCCGGCAGCAGCAGCGTCAGCACGACCGCCACCGGAAGTATGAGAGCCAATCGTGTCAGAGCGGTTTGCAGCCCGATGGAATCGGACCAGGCGGCAAACGGGGTGATGAAAAGTCCGGCCACACCCCAGGCAAAACCCATGGTCAGAGAGGAGACAGCCCCGGAGCGATTGGGATAGAGCTCTTGCGCCATGATGATGGTGACCGGTACGGATGAAAAGAGGATAAAGCCGGCGACGGCCAGAAAAAGCAGCGCCATCGCGCCGCTGCCGGCCAGAAAGAGAAGGAAAAACGGCAGGGCGCCGAGAAAAGAAATCAGGATGATGTTTTTTCTGCCCAAGCGATCCGACAACGGCCCGCCCAGCAACTGGCCGGAGGCTCCGGACAGTTCGAAAACCGTGTTAGCCGCTCCGGCCAGCAGGATGGAAAACTGCTTGCTGTGTAAATAGATCGGATTGAAAGCGATAAAGCAGTCGATGATAAACGCGCGCATAAAGACCAGCAGCCAGATCATGATCAGCGCCGATCGGCGGCTTCCCAATCGTTGCGTCATAGGAGAGGTCTGTTCTGTACCGAACTGCTGTGGTGGTAATGGCGGCAAATAGCGCCATAACAAAAACGAGATCAGTATGCCCCAGATCACCATGATCCAGGAGTGCTGCAGCCCCAGCAAGGTCACCAGCGAAAGGATGAATATGGGGCCGAGGCCGTGTCCGGCGCTGCCGGCGGTGACAAAGAAGGCCATGGGCAAGCCTTTTTTGCCCCTGCTGTGCCGGCCGGTCAAGCTGGCGGCCTGGGGATGAAACGCTGCGGTACCGAGCCCGCCTAAAACAATCAAGGCCGCCAACAGAGAAAAAGAGTGCACCAGGCCGATGGAGCTGAAAAAGATCGCCGTGCACAAGGGCCCCAGGATGACCAGCCAGGGGCGACGGAGCCGGTCGCTGAGCAGGCCGAACACTGGCTGCGTCAGCGAGGTTGAAACCGCCTGGATGGAGACCAGGGCGCCGGCCATGGTGAGGCTAAAGCCGATTTTATTCATGAGCAACGGCAGGAGCGGAGCCACAAATCCCGGATAGCCGTCGTTCATAAAATGTCCGGCAGAGAGCAGCGCGACCGCCCGGTTCTGTTGCAGTCGATTTTTCAGGCCGGCCCAGCGTCCATTCACACTCATCTGGTTCTGTTCCAGCTGCGCAGGAGCAGCAAAGCGCCGGTCAAAAGGACGAGCAGGGCGATAAAGTAATCATCCGAGATCCACTCTTTATAACTGGCATAGCTCAGAGCTGATCCGATGGTCAGGAGAATGGCGGGATAGATGGTCCATTTGAACGATGGATCCTGGCGGCGTTCCACCCACAAGCTCCAGAACGGCAAGGCAAAGCCCAGGTAGAGTATGATGTTCTTCAATCCATAGGGCAACACCCCCATGGTTCGCAGCAGCAGCACGACCGCAAGGGTCAATGCGGCACCGGCCGGAAGGATCGCCCACCATTTCCTGTCGTTGTGGAGATAACTGCGGGCAAAGGCCACAGCTGCGGCCAGCAGACAGGCGATGACGATATAAGCGCCCAGGCCGCCCCAGATCAGAAATCGGCGAAATAAAAGCAGAACGCCGATCAATACGATGAGATAGCCGAGGAAATAATAGTTGTTGTTGGACTTCATGAATGATCTCGAAAAAAGTACCGTTGTCGCCAAAGAGATGCGGCCTGCTAGTAACGATAATGTACATATTTTAGAATTTGTAGTAAAGCTTGAAATTGAGAATGTCGCTGCGTGTGTTTAAGAACCAGATCAGTGGCAAAGAGCCGGCCAGCAGCAGCGCACAAGCACTGGATTTTCTGCATCTCTTTGCTCCCATTCTTTCAAATTATTTTTTCGAGGATCAACCGGCTCACGGCCAGGTAGGAAGCGGCCAGTGCCCATTGCCGGTTCTGCGAACATTCCAGGGCACGTTCATACAGCGATCGGGCGGAACGATACAACTCTTTATCTTCCTGATCGGTGATGGTGGATGACAGCTGTTGCAGCTGTTGATTGCATTTTTCCAAATCGGTCTGAATCTGTTCTGTGGACGCCACAGTCTGGGCCGCTTCAACGCCTCGGTCGATAGTAAGCAAACGGTCCGCCACCAGCAGGGACACCAGGGCGGCGCGCGGTCGATGCGCCGCATGAAACCTCTGGGCCATGCGGGCATGGTGTTCAACGGCCTGCAGCAGTGTGGAGCGGTAGGAAGTTGCGTCGCCGCTGCCGACGGCTTGGCGCTGTTCCTGCAGCTCCGCCAGCACCCGTTCAATTTCCGATTCGATGCGTTGCGGCGCCGCCTCTCGATACCACAGGCGTGTGATCAAGGCGCGGGCCAATTCGATGCGTCGCAACGCCAGATCATACTGCTCCGCTGCGATCGCCTGCACCGCCTGTTGATGCAATCCGTTGGCGCGCTGCAGCACGAGCTGTTCTTTGGGCGTGGCATGCTGTATAAAACGATCAGCGGCCGTTCCCAGCATGTGATTGAGAAATTCCAGTTCTTCCAGCACCTGCTCGCGGTCGGACATCTCGCGTCCCTGGCACAGATCCACCACCCGCAACAGGAGCCGGGTGACGTTGCCGTACCACTGCACGGCCAGTCTGTAATCACCTTGTGCGAAGGCCTGGTTGATGTTGGGGATCTGCTTCTGCGCCTGCTGAAACAGGTTGTGGGCGCGGGTGTTGCTGCAGCCGGCCAGCGCCGATTCGGTGCGCTGTAACAGCTCCTCGAACCTTTCCTTTTCCACTAACGCCTGGTCGCGGAGGTCGCCCCGCGCGCCCTGGCCCAAGTTCAGCGATTGATCCAGGAGAAAACGGGCGATGCGCAAATATTCCAGTCCGCGTTGATACTGGTTTTGCTGCGCCATGCGCTGGGCCATGCGAATGTGGTCCCGCGCCCGTGAGAGCAAACGCTCGGATTCTTTGTCGTTGGTTCCGGAAACCGTTTGTTCCGCCCGACGCAACAACTCTTCCACCTGCTCCTGCATCCGGTTCAGCGGCACTTTGGAGAGGACGTCGCCGGCGCGGCGGGCAAAGTCGATCGCGAGCCGGAATTTGGCCTGGGCAATGATAAATTGTCTCTGCACAAATGCAGAATGACCTTCGTTGTAATACTGCCGGGCTTGCCGCAGCCACTCTTTGGCCTGCACGTCCGGAAAGGAACGATTGAGCTCTTCGGCAGCCGTGAGGCCGGCTTCCGCTTTCTGCATAAGCGTTTCTGTGATACGCTCCATACCGTTTTGAGCCAGGAGTGGAAGCGCGAGCAGTACCAGGATGAGACAGGGGTATATGATGAAACGGTTCATAAAAGGGTGTTGTTGGGTGAAATTGTGATCTGAATTACAAATCGTTCTTTGCAATCGCCATGCCACAATCGGGCTCGTGGCCGGGCTGGAAAACGATCAATATTATTAAGATATTGAAAAGGCCTGTGGTTGCCGCGCTTTGGGGTTGTACCTGTAGGTACAAGCCATTGTACCGAGAGGTACGATTTTGTACTTGCAAATAGTTGCCAAGTTTTGTATCATAACAATCGTCCTGGTCCAATTTTTGTATTGGTGCCGGATGGAGAAGGCAGTCATTGGCAGGAGGGGGTCTTTTGGACGGAAGGGTATGAAAAAAGCAGTACACATCATTTTGCTCACGCTGGTGAGCCTGTGCAGCACTATAGTCGTAGCGCAGGCGGAAGAACTTTTTCCGGTCAGTGCCCGGATGCGTCACCGTATCGATTTTTGGGTAAAAATCTATACTCAATATTCGAAAGAAGAGGTGGTTTTGCATGATGCCGATCATCTGGAAATCATCTATGATGCCGTCAACGTTCATGAATCGTTTTTTCAGTCATTGACGCGCAGCAATCGGCGCAAGTTGCTGGAAAAGACTAAACACGATTACAAAACCATCCTGGGAAAACTGGCCGGCCTCAAGCAGCCGATCGATCCCGCGCAGCTCAATGAAAAAGAGCAGTACGTTTACAATCTGTGGGCGCACGTCTCTGATCCGAAAAAGTTCGAAAACGCCCGGGATAACCTGCACGCGCAGTTCGGACTGCGCGGTCTCTATCTCACCGGCCTGCAGCGCTCCGGCCGCTATCTCGATGAACTGCGGCGGATTTTCCGCGGCTATGGCTTGCCCGAAGAGCTTTGTTATCTGCCGCATGTGGAATCAGCCTATAACTATCGGGCCTATTCCAAGGCCGGCGCCGCCGGCATGTGGCAGTTCACCAGCTACACCGGCCGTTTGTACCTGCGCATCAATTACGGCATCGACGAACGTTACGATCCCTACAAAGCCACGGACGCTGCTGCGCGTCTGCTGCGGCACAACTATCAGGAGTTGGGTTCCTGGCCGCTGGCGATCACGGCCTACAATCACGGCCTGGGCGGCATGCAGCGCGCCAAGGCGCAGCTGCAGACCGACGATCTGCAGACGATCATTGAAAAATATGAAGGCCGCGCCTTTGGTTTTGCTTCCAAAAATTTCTATGCCGAATTCATGGCCGCTGTGGAGGTGGCGAAAAATTACGAGCGTTATTTCGGCCGTATCGATTTTGAGAAACCGGACTCTTTCAACGTCGTGCAGGTGCCGGAAAACATCACCCTGGATGCGCTCGCCAGACAACTGCAGATCGACAAACAGGTCATCGCGCAGATGAATCCGGGGTTGCGCCCGCCCATCGTCCGTTCCCTGCGGCGCATTCCCAAAGGCTATTCCATCCGGGTGCCGGCCGGCTTTCAGGTTGACCAGGCCCTGCTGGCCAGGATCCCGGAAGCGGCCGCTTCGGAACCGCTCGTCGCGGAAGGCAACTATGTCGTAGAGCCCGGCGACAATCTGGGCGGCATTGCCCGCAGCGCCGGCACGACCGTGGATGCACTCATGGATCTGAATAACATCATCGATCCGCGTCGACTGCGGGTGGGACAAATTCTTATGATCCCCGGCAAAAGCGGTGACAGCCTGCGATTGGCTCGTGCCGCCGCTCCAAAGGCGCCGCAGGCCGTTCAGGTGGCAGCGGCGGCGACCACACCAGCGCCGGCCGCTGCAGCCGTGGATTCCACGGCTCTGCTGCTGAACAAGGCACGGCATCATGCCGCCGCCGGCACAACTTTTGGCCCTGCCCCTTTGGTGAAAAATAATGAGACCGATACCTTTTCCGTCAGCTTTTCCGAACCTCAGGATAACGTGATCATCGTTCAATCTGAAGAAACCATCAGCCAGCTGGCGGACTGGCTGGCGATTTCAGTGACGCGATTGCGCGAAATCAATACTATGCCGCCGCACCAGAACATTCAGGTGGGCCGGAAACTCAAAGTCGATTTTACCAGGGTCAGTCAATCCGCGTTTCATCGCAAGCGGCTCGAGTTTCATCGCTCCCTGCAGGAAGGTTTTTTTGCCAGCAATCGCGTGGACGGCACCACAACCTATACGGTCAAGAACGGTGACAGCATCTGGCAACTGTGCAATCGACGCTTCGATCTGCCTTACTGGCTGCTGTCCAAATATAATCCGCAGGTCGATCTGCTGCGCCTGAAACCAGGCGTCGAAATCAACGTACCCATCATTACCTCGACCAAAGATCAGATATGAAAAACCGTTTTCGTCTCTTTTTGCCCGTTTTTTGCGCCGTGCTGAGCGCCCACGCCGGACAGATGCAGAGCGGCCTCGACGTTCTGGTGGCGGAAGGCTTTGCCCGACTGCAGGGCCGGCGCGTCGGTTTGGTGGTGAATCACACGGCGGTGAATCGGACCGGCAAACACATCGTCCGCCTGTTCGCCGAAGCCAGAGGCGTCACCGTCGCCGCCCTCTATGGTCCGGAGCATGGCGTTTCCGGCCGCAAAGAGGCGGGCGAACTCTTGGCCGGTGAAACCGACTCCTTAACCGGGGCGCCGATTTTCAGTCTTTATGGCACAACCAACAAACCCACGCCCGAGATGCTGCAGGGCATCGATATTCTGATTTTCGACATGCAGGACGTAGGCACCCGATTTTATACCTATATCAGCACCATGTTGCTGGCTATGGAAGCAGCGGCAGAGGCTGATATCCCTTTTATGGTCTTGGATCGACCCAATCCCATCGGCGGCGAGGTGGTGGAAGGACCGGTGCTGCAGGCAGAACATCAATCGTTCGTGGGCATTCGTCCCATACCCTTGCGACACGGCATGACGATCGGCGAATTGGCCCAGTTGTTCAACGGTCAAGGCTGGTTGAAAAACGGCGTCAAGGCGAACGTGTCGGTGGTGAAAATGAAAGGGTGGCGGCGCTCGATGTTGTTCGACGAGACCGGCTTGCCATGGATCAAACCGTCGCCGAATATGACCAATTTGCAGGCCGCCCTGCTCTATCCCGGCACCGGCCTGGTGGAGGCGACCAACATGTCCGAAGGCCGCGGCACCGAGGCGCCATTTGAACTGATCGGCGCCCCCTGGTTGACGGCGGAAAACATTGCGGAATCCCTCAACCGCCAGCAGGCCGACGTCCGCTGCCAGGTGGAATCGTTCACCCCCGTCAATCTGCCCAACATCGCTACCCGGCCCAAACACCAGGACCAGCGCTGCCAGGGTCTACGCTTCCACATCCTTCGGCCTAAAAAGCTGCAGGCGGTGCGCTTTGGACTGCAGCTGTTGGCCGCGGTTCGGCAGGCGCACCCGGATTCGCTGCAGTTGCGCGATGCGGGTATGAATCGGCTGAGCGGCGACGGTCGCGTGGTGGAACATTTGCGCGCCGGCCGGAGTGCTGACGAAATCATCCGTCTGACCGAGCCGGCTTTGTCGACGTTTAAAAAAATCCGCCGCGCCTATCTTTTGTATTGATTCCCATTCGGTAATTTCCTAGATTATCAGGTCTGCTGTGCGCTCATAAACACAGACGAGCAACGGCAGACCCTTTTTATGCCGCGATCGTGTTACGATTTAGTTATTAATAACACCGGAGCGATCATGCTGACTCGATTTGGAATTTCCCTGGATCGAAAATTGTTGGAACGGTTTGACC
>CAZISM010000004.1:60013-106933 GCA_964541895.1 uncultured Cytophagia bacterium | reverse complement strand
ATGCTGACTCGATTTGGAATTTCCCTGGATCGAAAATTGTTGGAACGGTTTGACCGCCGTATCAGGGAAAAAGGTTATGCCAACCGCTCCGAAGCCATCCGCGATCTGATCCGCGACGATCTGGTGCGCAAAGAGTGGGAGGACGAAACCGGCGAGAAAATGGGCACCGTCACCCTGATCTACAACCATCACAACCATGAACTGGGTGAGCGGTTGATGCACCTGCAGCATGATCATCACCATATCATCATCTCCACCATGCATATTCATTTGAACCACGACATGTGCATGGAGGTGCTGGCGGTGCGCGGACAAGGCCGCGTCATTCTAAAGCTGGCCAATGAATTGATCAGCCTGAAAGGGGTCATCCATGGCCGCTGGGTCGGTACCACCACAGGCCAGGATTTAAAGTAGCCGGGCCATGGTACCGATTGGTCGGCGGAGTTCTAATAACAGGTATATTGATTATCCGGTTCTTATAAAGAAGGAACAATCATGAGAAGAACAAGTTTACGCACCACCGTGGTCGCGATCATGGCCATGATGATGCAGGGTCTGGCCGCAACCCCGGTCGAATCGGAGAAAGCCGATTCGGTCAGGTATCATCTTGATCCCATGGTGGTGATCGGCACCAAGATGCCCGGTCCGCAGAGCGAACTCGCCGCCTCCGTCAGCGTGTTGCGCCAGGACCAGCTGCAGCTGGGTTCACCCTATTCGGTGCTGGAAACGGTTAGCGACATGGTGCCGGGGGTGTATTTGAGCGAGCGCGCCGTAATGGGTTACGGTGTGGCCTCCGGTGCAGCCGGCGGCATCTCTATCCGAGGCACCGGCGGTTCGCCGGTGACCGGAGTCCTGGTGCTGCGCGACGGCCGGCCGGATATCATGGGGCTGATGGGACATCCGCTGCCCGACGCCTATTCCAGTGAAGGGGTGGAACGGGTGGAAGTCATTCGCGGACCCGCCTCTTTTCTTTACGGCACCAATGCCATGGGCGGTGTCATCAACCTGATCTCCAGGCGGGTGCACGAGGACGGCTTTCAAACCCAGGTATCGGCCGGCACCGGCTCCTTTGCCAGTCGCATGGCCACGCTCAGCCACGGCGGCCGGCGCGGCCGCTTTGATTATTATCTTACCGCCATGACCCGTGAAACCGACGGCCATCGGCCGCAATCGGACTATGACGGCCAACACTATACCGCTCACCTGGGCTATGCGCTGACGGCCCATACAGAGATGGAGCTGAACGCGAATCTGTCGGATTTCAATCTGCTGGATCCAGGCCCGTCGACGACACCGGTGACCGATCATTGGTACGACATTCGTCGCTCCGGTGCAGACCTGAGCCTGAATCACAGCGGTGGACTGGGCGAGACCAATCTCAAAGTGCACGGCAATTTCGGCAAGCATAGAATCTATGACGGCTTTCGCTCCGACGATCGCACCAGCGGCGTCATGGTGGTGCATCATGTACAACCCTGGCGCGGCCAAAAACTGACCCTGGGCCTGGACTGGAAACAGTATGGCGGTTCGGCGAAAAATGTGCTGACCGCTCTCGATTATAAATCGCACTATATCACCGAATGGGCGCCCTACCTGCACGGTCAACAGTGGTTGGGCAAGGCCTTGCTCGCGTCCGCCGGCCTGCGCGTCGAACACCATCCGCTCTATGGCTATACACCCATGCCCAAAGCAGGTGTGGTCTATACGGTCCGGCACAACACCTATGTGCGCGTCAGCGCAGCCAGGGGATTCCGCAGCCCCTCCATCCGCGAACTCTACTTGTTTCCAGCGCCGACGCTGGACTTGAAGCCGGAACGGATGTGGAACTATGAGATCGGCCTCAACCAGCAGATCTTCGGCCGCTTCAAATGGGAAGCGGTCCTGTTCAAAGCCGAAGGCGAGGATTTGATTCGTCTCAGCGGCCGCTGGCCCAATTTCAAACTGGTCAATTCCGGCACGTTCACGCACACCGGCTATGAACTGATGCTGGAGTGGCTGGCCAACGAGCGTTGGCAGATGGGCGGCACCTGGAGCAAACTGGATCTGCAGGACCAGACATTGAATGCGCCGGGGAAAAAAATGACTGTCTACAGTACGTTAGCGTTGGGCAGATGGCGCGTGCAGGCCAGTCTCGTCCATGTCCAGGATCAATACGGTGCCGATCAGCGTACCTTGCCCATGGACGATTACACCGTCGTCAACGGACAGGTGAGCGTGCGGCTGCTCAAACCCCTGCTGTTGACCGTTTCCGTCAAGAACCTGCTTGATGCCGATTATCAGACTCTGTACGGCTATCCCATGCCGGGCCGCTATATGCTCGGCCAATTGACGGTATCACTGTAACAGCCGTTAAATCCTTTTCGAATCACCTCAAACCGGACTATTCGATGGCCCAAGCGACATCCCCTTCTGCACGACACGTTGCTACCAGACACATCACCTTGAGCGCTTTTTTCATCGCTCTCGGTCTGGTGCTGCCCGCGGTGTTTCATATGATCGGTATCGGCAGCACCTTTCTGCCCATGTTCTGGCCGGTGGCCATGGCGGCTTTTATGGTGCCGTGGCCCTTTGCCCTGGCGGTTGCCATCGGCACGCCGATGCTCTCTTCACTCCTGACGGGCATGCCGCCGGTTTCTCCACCCATTCTGCACATGATGGTGGCGGAGCTCGCGGTTCTGGCGCTGGGCATTGCCCTGTTTCCCTCGTCGCGGCTGCGATCGCCGCTGTGGGCGTTGTCGGCCGGGATACTGGCATCCAGGCTGACCGGATTTTTTGCCGCCCTGTTGCTGGCCAGACTGCTGGGATTGCCCCCGACCTGGTCGGCGGCCGCGATGATGATCAAAGGTCTGCCCGGCGTGGCTGTGATGCTGGTGCTGATACCGCTATTGGTCAAACGACTGCAACCCCTTACCGGCCGGAGTTGAGCTCATGAGCCTGCCTGATCTCTACCGCCTCTATTTCAACAGCCTGGCTGAAACATGGTCTCCGCCTGTGACGGTGGCCGAACAGCTTGAACGCCATTTGCTGGACTTTGCCCCTGAACCCGGAAATCGTATTCTGGACGTGGGTGCCGGCACCGGCATCGTGACCGGCATTTTACACAGCGACGGTTTCCCGCCTGTCACCGTGGTACCGGTTGATATTTCCGAGCGCATGTTGCAGCAGGGCAAGAAAAAGCTGCTCGACCGATTTCGCCTGGCGACCTGTTGCGATGTTTATCGCCTGCCTTTTCCGACCGGATCGTTCGCCTGCGTCGTCTGTTTCTCCGCGTTTCCGCATTTCAAACCCGAACCTGCGCTGCAGGAGCTGGCACGCATTCTGGGCGCAGAGGGCAGATTGCTGATATTGCATACCCAGTGCAGCCGCAAACTCAACCGATTCCACGCCACCCTGGCCGGTCCTGTTTGCAGCGACATCCTGATGCGAGCTGACGAACTGGCCATGCTGATGGAACGGTACGGCCTCGGGATCATAAAAAAAATCGAACAACCCGAGCTTTATTGGCTCGAGGCGCGCAAGCTGTAATCCGCACAAGAAACTTGCACCAAACGGTTTTTGTTCGTAACTTACAGAATAGCTGAGCTGAACGATTCAGCCCTGTTGATCGCTCGATTCAGGAGTACGAATTCGAGCTCTGGAGTTCCCCTACGAGACATGCAGCACGAATGAAAACCCGTTTATCCACCTGTGTGATGCTCACGCTTCTTTTGCTGGGCGGCCTGAGCACCTGCCGTAAAACACCCGAGAGCGAGGCCCCTGTGGTTTATCAGGCCGATCCGGTCCTGATCACCGCTCGCGAACTCGAGAGCTCTTTTCTGCTGCATCCGCATTTTTCACCTCAATTAAAAGGCCGGCAGGCGCTGCAGGCGCATCTTGACGGCCTGGTCCGTTATAAATATCTGGCTTTGCAGGCCGGGCAGCAGAAACTCGATCGCGACGATCAGTTGCAAGCCCGGCTGCAATGGCAGCAGAAAAAGGCCATGCGCGAACAGCTGTTCCTCAACGCCATCGCGGACAGGATACAGATTTCAGAGACCGAGATGCGCCAGGCCTTTCGGCTGCGCCAGAAATACATCAAAGCCCGCCACCTGTTTTTACCCACGCTGGAACAGGCTTTAGCCTGGCGGCAGCGGTTGCAGCAGGGCACCGACTTTGAGCAGGCGGCCCGGGAGGTATATGCGGGCGTGGACGACGACATGGCGGCGCAGGGCGGACAATTGCCCGAGTTCACCTGGGGCGACATGGATCCGGCTTTTGAATCAGCAGCGTTTCAGTTGCAGCCGGGAGAACTTTCGTATCCTGTCGCCAGCCGCTGGGGCTACCACCTCATCCGGGTGGACAGCGTAACGATCCAGCCTTTCGTCACTGAGGTGGATTTTAACCAGGACCGGAAAAACATTGAGCGCGTGTTACGTGCCCGCCGGGAAGACTCCCTGGCCACCCTCTATGTAGCGGATGTCATGAAAGGCATCAACGTGCGCGTCAAGGCCGCTGCATTTACCTATATCGTAAACCAGGCGCGTCAGGCGCGCAATGAGCAGGCCGGATTCCCGCGGCCTTCGTCCATCAGCGATCAGGAGTGGAGTGCCATCGCCGCTTCGCTGCAGGAGCGGGGCCAGGAACCGTTTGTGGTTTTTGCCGACGCTCAGTGGACCATCGCTGATTTTATCAAGCGCTTCCAGGCCATTCCGCCGCTGTACCGGCCGCACGTGTACAATCCTTCCCGCTTTGAAAAAGAGTTGCGCGACATGATACGCGACGAGTTCCTGGATCGGCAGGCGGAAAAACAGAACCTGGCCAAACACCCCTATGTGCAGGAAAAGTATCAGCAGGCGCGCGAGCAGCTGTTGTACGCGGCCATGGTGCAACACCTGTCCGAGTCCATAACGGTGTCCGCGGCGGAAGAAGAGCAATATGCCCGCTCGCACGGATTGGACCGTCAGAGTGAGGAGCAGCGGCAGATCATCCGTCGCCGTCTGCATGCTGTTAAAAGGGATTCGGTTATTACGGCCGCCGTTTCGCCGTGGCTAAAGGCCACCACCGCCACCGTCGATCCGTCGCTGTTTGACAATGTGCTGGAAAACCTCGGCGGCGCCAAAGCCGCGTTTATCACCGTCTGGCAACCTCCGCAACGCTAGGAGCTCGCATGCGACGCACCGGCATCTGGTTGGCTGTTATCGCCTATACGTTGTGGGGGCTGTTGCCGATCTATTGGAAATGGCTCTATCCGTTGCCGGCGCAGGAGATCCTGGCGCATCGCGTGTTCTGGTCTTTTATCCTGCTCGGCCTGATTCTCACCGTCAAGCGGCACTGGAGCTGGATCCGGCAAAAACTCGTCAAGCCGGGGACCATTGCGCTGTTCGTCGCTTCCGGCATCCTGCTGGCTGCCAACTGGTTCGTATACATTTGGGCGGTCAATGCCGGCGAGATGGTGGAAGCGAGCCTGGGCTATTTCATGAATCCGCTGGTGAACGTGCTGTTGGGGATTTTTTTCTTCAAGGAGAGGTTGCGTTCCGGGCAGTGGCTTGCGTTTGCGTTCGCCGCTGCCGGCGTGCTCTATTTGACTTTTGTATTCGGCCGCCTGCCGTGGATCGGCTTGTTCCTGGCCATGTCGTTCGGCCTCTACGGTCTATTGCGCAAAAAGGGAATGCTCAATTCCCTGGAAGGGTTGTTTTTCGAAACCCTGCTCATGGTGCCGTTGGCCATGGTCTTTTTGGGCTGGCTGGAAGCAGGCGGCCGCGCCGGCTTTGGCCACCTGGGTGCGGGCAAAAGCCTTTTGATGATCGGAGCCGGCGCTGTCACCACCATACCGTTGCTCTGTTTTGCCGCTGCCGCGCGCCGCATCGACCTGTCGCTGATGGGTATTCTGCAGTATATCGCACCCACGCTGCAATTTCTGCTCGGGGTGGTTGTCTACGGCGAGCCCCTGAGCCGGACGCGCATGATTGGATTCGTTTTTGTCTGGATCGCTCTGTTGATCTTTAGTGGGGAGAGCCTGTGGTTCCGTATAACGGCTAAAAAGAGAGCGGAAGAACGATGAAGCCCAGATACGTCTTCTTGCTGCTGCTGCCGCTGTGGCTGGCCTGTTCGGGAAAAAATCCAAATCGCATCCTGGTCTGGCACTCTATGCGGCCGGTGGAAGCCGAGCTGTTGCGTCAGGAACTGGCGGCGTTCCAGGTGCGTCATCCGGAATGGGAATTTGGCGAGCTCTATTATCAGAACGAAACGGCGCGCACCAATTACATCATTTCGGCGCTGGGCGGATCCGGGCCGGAGCTGTTCTGGGGCGCCAACGACAATATCGGACCGTTCGTCGAAATGGGGGTCATTCAGCCTCTGGACGATTTTTTTGCCTCGTCGTTTCTGGACAGTTTTTTGACGCAGCCCTTTCCCGCCAACACGCGCCTGGATGGCAAGCTGTGGCAGATCGCCGATCGCATCGGCAACCATCTCTGCCTGGTCTATAACAAAAAACTGATCAGCCGGCCGCCGCAGACCATGAGCGAATTGATCAGAGTCGGGCAGCAGCTCACCAAAGATCTGAACAACGACGGCAAGCCGGATCAATATGCGCTGGTGTGGAACTATACCGAGCCTTTTTTTGCCGTGCCCTTTATCGGCGGCTATGGCGGCTGGATCATCGACGACAGCACCCGCCGGCCGACGTTGAATACGCCGGCCGTCATCCAGGCCTGCCGCTTTATTTATGATCTCGGCCATGTCCATAAAATCATCCCGCAAGAGTGCGATTACGAAATCGCCAATGCCCTGTTCAAGGACGGCTATGCGGCCATGATCATCAACGGCAGCTGGTCCTGGGGCACCTATCTGGAAAACGGCATTGACCTGGGCATTGCGCGCATTCCCATGATCGACGAGACCGGCTTGTGGCCGGCGCCCATGGTTTCGCCCCTGGGTTATTCGCTTAACGCAAATGCTCAGGGACGTAAACGGGAGATCGCCCTGGAGCTGCTCACCTATCTTACCTCTACACCCGTGCAGCTGCGGTTTACAAAATTATCCATCGCCTTGCCGTCGCGCCGCGACGGCTTTACCAGCCTCGAAGTCACGCAGAATCCGCTCGCCCATGCGTCGTTGTCACAGATGCTGGTGGGACGACCCATGTCGGCCGTGACCGAGATGCGCTGGATCTGGGACGCCATGCGGCCCGGTTACCAGGCCATTTTTACCGGCCGGCTCACCGCTGAACAGGCGGCCGGGCAGATGCAGGATCTGGCTCTGAGATTAATCAAGGAAAACAGGGAGTAATATGGCTGCAAGCGCTGGGGAGTTTAAAACCAACACGCTGGCCTATCTCTTTACCGTGCCGGCCTTTTTCCTTATGGGATTGATGGTGGTGTATCCGTTCCTCTACAACGTCGTCATCTCGTTTTCCAATATGAACCTGACCCATTTTCGCGACTGGCACATCGCCGGCGTGCAGAATTACGGCCAGGTGATTCTGGACCCCTCGTTCCGCTATTACCTGCTCAAAACCGTGCTGTGGACCGCCATCAATATCTTTTTTCATGTCGTTATCGGCGTCTGGCTGGCGCTCATTCTCAACAAAGACATCAAAGGCAAATCCGTTTTTCGCATTCTGCTGATCCTGCCGTGGGCGGTGCCGCAATACATCACGGCCTTGACCTGGCGCGGCATGTTCAATGCCGAGTACGGCGCCGTCAACCTGTGGCTGACCAAACTGTTCGGCGTCAGCGTGCCGTGGCTGACCACGGAATGGGGCGCTTTTACCGCCTGCCTGATCACCAACATCTGGCTGGGCTTTCCGTTCATGATGATCATCGCCCTCGGCGGCCTGCAGTCCATTCCCGACGAACTGTACGAGGCGGCCGATATCGACGGCGCCTCCTGGCGTCATAAATTGCGGCACATCACCGTTCCATTGCTCAAACCGGTGATGGTGCCGGCGATCACGCTGGGCGTCATCTGGACCTTCAACAACTTTAACGTCGTCTGGCTGGTGAGCAACGGCGGCGAACCTTCGGATAAAACGCACATCCTGGTGTCGTGGATTTACAAAAGCGCGTTCACCTATTTCCGCATCGGCCACGCAGCGGCCTTTTCCATGGTGGTCTTTGCTATTCTGCTCGCGTTCAGCTGGAATTTCATAAAGCGGACACGAGCGTCGGAGTCGGTTTACTAGTCCCTGAATCGAAACCAAATGTCGGACATCACCTCGAAGGTATCCGACATTTTCTGAACAGCTAATCACTTTCATGGGTGTCATGATGCAAAAGCCCAGAGATTTGTCCATGGCCGGCAAGATCGGCGCCTATGTGGTGCTGATCCTCTTTTCGCTGTTTGCGATCTGGCCGGTGCTGCAGGTGGTGTCCATTTCACTGCGGCCGGGCGACCGGCTGCTCAGTAGGTCATTGGCGATCATTCCCGCTGATGCGACCCTGGACACCTACCTGAAGCTGTTCACCAAAGAGCCTTTCCTGCAGTGGATGTGGAACAGCATCATTGTGTCCGCGGCTGTGACTGTGATCGGAGCCGGCCTGGCCGCCACCGCCGGCTATGCCTTCTCCAGGTATAAATTCCGTGGTCGCAATACCGCCATGATCGGACTCATCACCACGCAGATGTTTCCGGTGACCATGCTGCTGCTGCCGCTGTTTATCCTGCTGATCAAGGTGCGGGCCTATGACAACTATTTCGGCCTTATCATCGCCTATGCGGCCACGGCGTTGCCGTTCACGATCTGGCAGATGAAGGGCTTTTACGATACCATTCCCATCAGCCTGGAAGAGGCGGCCAGCATCGATGGTTGTTCGCCGCTGGCTATTTTCTGGCGGATCATCCTGCCGCTGGCGGCGCCGGCCCTGGTCATCAATGCGCTGTTTTCCTTCATGACCGCCTGGAGCGAATATCTGGTGGCGGCGGTGATGATTCAGGACAAAAGCATGTTCACCCTGCCGCTGGGTCTGAAAATGTTTCAATCCAATATGGAAGTGGCCTGGGGCCTCTATTCCGCCGGCGCTGTGATCGTGAGCATTCCGGTGGTGCTTCTGTTTCTCTTTCTCAGCCGCTGGCTCATCTCCGGACTGACACTGGGCAGTGTAAAAGGATAGGATCATCGGTGCAGGACAAATGGATAAAGGCGGCGGTTCTCGGCACCTACTGGGCCTCTTCTGAAATCGTTCTGGGCAGCTATCTGCACAATATGCGCATTCCGTTCAGCGGCAACATCCTCACCGCCATAGGGCTGATCATCCTCATTTCAGTCAGCTTTCTCTGGAGGGAAAAAGGGCTGTTCTGGCGAGCCGGCGTGATCACCGGTCTGGCCAAGGCCATTTCACCCAGCGCCGTTATTTTCGGCCCGATGATCGCCATCATGGCCGAGGCGTTTCTGTTCGAAGCGGCAACCCGCCTGTTCGGTCGTTCGGCGACCGGATATCTGCTCGGCGCCATGCTGGCCATGTCGTGGAATCTGTTGCACAAGATCATCAATTTTATCATCTATTACGGATATAATATCGTCGCCCTTTATACCGACCTGGTCCACTATGCCGCCAAACAGTTGCACCTGCGAGTGAGTACGGTGTGGTGGCCGGTGCTGGTGCTGCTCTTTATCCAACTCGTGCTCGGTGCGGTGACGGCCGTGGTGGGCATGCGCATCGGCAAGCGTCTACTGACACAGTCGACGCAATCGCAGAGCGGAGCGCGCGCCCCCGCCCCGATCCGGCCGGTGCAGTCCAACACCATCGATTTCCAGTACTCTCTGCTGTGGCTGGCGGCCGATGTTATTGTTATCGTCGGCTGTATCAATTTGATCAATTTTTGCCACTGGGCGACCTGGGCAGCGGCGGTGACCGCGCTGGTGGTCATTTGGGCGCTGCGCTACAAGAGGGCATTGCGGCAGTTGGCCAAAGCAAAATTCTGGGTTTCGTTTGCGGTGATTACCCTGCTGACGGCGCTGCTGTTCAACAAAAACGGGCTTGCAGAGGGCCTGCTGGCGGGCATGCGCATGAATTTCCGCGCCACCGTGATCATCCTGGGCTTTTCGGTTCTGGGAACCGAACTGTATCATCCCCGCATCCGCGCGTTTTTACAAAACAGCGCGTTCCGACAACTGTCCCTGGCTTTGGAATTGTCACTGGCGAGTTTGCCGGCCGTGGTGGCGGCGATGCCGGATATCAGGGCGATCGTAAAGAGCCCGGTTGCCATCCTCTATCAATTGTTGGCCGGTGTGGAAGAGCGCTTGCGCGAGGTGCAGTCTGACCTGGCACCCGGAATATTTTTTATAACCGGTGCGATCGGACAGGGCAAAACCACGTGTGTGCAAGCCATTGTGGCGGCGCTGCAGCGGGAGGAGCTGGTTGTGGCCGGACTGTATTCGCCACGATTGCTGCAGGAAGGTGTGACTGTCGGTTATGATGTCGTGGATATCCAAAACGGCCGGCGCAGCCGTTTTTTGCATATTCAGGGCGATCCGGGTATGGGCCGGATCGGCCGCTTTTATATTCATCCGCAAGGGCTGGCTCTGGGCAGAAAGGCCCTCGCTGCTGCTAAAGCTCATGTCGTAGTGATCGATCAGATCGGACCTTTGGAGATGGATGGCGGCGGCTGGCTGGAACCGCTGCAGCGATGGTTGCGGGTACCGGATACAAAACTTGTTTTGACGGCGCGACCGGATCTCGTGGATGACATGATGCGGCTGTGGAATGTGAGCAGAGCCTGTATCAGTTCTGTATCGGAAGAGGAGATACATCGCGTAGCCGGCCGGATCGTGGCTCAGATCCGGCGACAAGACCATTCCCTGCCTTGATATCGATCCGGGTGCAATCCGGATTCCATCCCCTGCCTTACATTCTTACCTGCAACTGGCTATGAATAAATAGCCTGCCAGAGCGATCAGAATAACCGCCGTAGCATACAACAGCCTTCGGATGGTGGTCGCGGTGAGTTTATGGTGACGCTTCCAGACATAGCGAACGAGCGCTACATACCACAGCGTCGTGCCCAGGCCGCAGGCGAGAGAAAACCCCAGCGGATCAAAACCGTTGCGCATGACGATGGAATGGGCGGTGATGGTGCTGCCGACGCCGATCCAGAACGCATACAGGCTGGGGTTGGTGATGTACATCAGAACGGTGGTGATCACCGGTTTGTGGTGGGTGATGGATGATTCTTCGTCCACTTCATTTTTGACACCATCACGCCGGGCTTGCAGGATCAGGCGGGCGGCGATAAAGAGCAGGATGAGGCTGCCCAGGCCTTTGAAATGAAGGGTCATGGCCTCGAGCTGGGTAAGGATCTGCTGCATGCCGGTGAGCACCGCCAGGCAAAAAATTACATCCATGATGGCGGAGGTGATGCCGACTAACAGCCCGTGGACAAGGTCCCGTTTCAGGGTTTGCGAGATAGCATAGACGTTGATCGGACCGATGGGGATGGCAGCTATGAAACCGATGAGGATGCCGACTATCAGATACATATTCAGAGTCTCGGAATTCGAAGGGTGCGCGACGGATGTTTAGCTCTGTCCCGGATCAGGGCGCACGTGCGTCGTGTTGGGCCCGGCTTACATGGCCGGCGCCTGTCGGGGCGAATGAGTATACAAACAATCATATAAAGAGCCACACGACGCCTTCAGTGAGGCGCCGCGTGACCCGGGGTTATACCTGGAACCCGACCAGCAGGGCCGGCCGGCTAGACCGTCGGAGCCGGTGCTTTCGGAATTTTGGGATTATCCTTTGCTTCGCCGATAGCCGGCAGCACGCCACTGGCATGCTTTTCCTTGCAGGCTCCCAATTTTTTCGCGAATTCTTGCTGTTTCAAGAGTTGGATGGCCATGGCCGGATCCACGCCCTTGGGGCAGACTTCGGAGCAGGCGCCGGCAAAATGGCAGCGATAGGCGCCATGGTCGGAAAAGACCTCCTCTTCGCGATCGGCATAACCCTCATCGCGCGAATCGGCCAGGTAGCGATAGGCTTGTGACAGCGCCTGCGGACCCAGATAACGCCGGTCCGTGGCAACGGTCGGGCAGGCAGAGAGGCAGCAACCGCATTTGATACAGTAGGCGAACTGGATATAATTGACCAGCTCCTGCTGTGACTGAAAATATTCAAAGGTCGGATTTTCCTGTTCGATGATCTCTTTGCGGATCAGGTAGGGCTTGACGTCGCGGTGGCGCTGGAAAAAATCCTCCAGATCGGGCACCAGGTCTTTGATGATGTCATAGTTGGGTAACGGTTTTACCACAATGGTGTCGCTGTGCAGATGTGCGATCTGGTTGGCGCAGGCCAGCCGCGGCAGGCCGTTGATGAACATGCCGCAGGAGCCGCAGACACCCATGCGGCAGGAGGAGCGCCACGAGAGCGTCGGATCCAGATTTTCCTTGATCCACAACAGGCCGTCCAGCACGGTCATGCCTTTGGGCGCCGGCACCTTAAAGGTCTGCATACGCGGTTTATCGTCGGTTTCGGGATTGTAACGGAGCACTTCAAACGTCACTTGAGTGATGGTCGCCTCTTCGCTCATGGCAGTACCTCCTTCATCTGATAGATCGCGATCGCGGCGTAGGTTCCGTAGGCAAACAGCGCCAGACCAGCAAGGACCAGCAGGGCGGTAAACGCCTTTTCGAAACGTTGGGAAAGGGATAATTCGAGAACAATGGTGCGAAAGCCGTACAGGCCATGATACAGGGCTGCGCCGAGAAGCAGGATGTAGGTGACCATAAAAAAGGCCTGTCGACTGCGGCTAAAGACCGCAGCGCTGTCGACGGGATTGCCGTTTTGAACCCCCAACATATTCAGAATATCGTTGAGGTGCATTATGGCCATATGCAAACTCAACAGGATGAGAATGACCGCTCCGGCGATGATGTGCCAGAACCATAGTGTCGAAGCACGCATGGATTCACTCCTTATAGTAAAAACTTGATCATTCGGGACTGTGCGGATCCGGTGCGTTCAGTGCGACAGCAGATAAAAATCCGCACCGCCGGCGACGATGATGATGGCCGCCAGAATCATGATGACGATCATCAGCGGCCGTTGTTTCAGGACCGATGAGCGATAGGGATAAACCGGCCGCGCCGGTTTGCCGAGAAAGAGGCCCAATTCGGTCATGGCCAGCCGGATGCCGTTCAGAGCGTGAAAGGCAAAGCCGATAAAGACGAGGAATTCGCCGAGCTTGAACACCGGCGCTTCCATGCTTTTCATCGAGGCTTCCCAGCCGTGCGGGCCGCTCAGACGCGAGCCGGTGACAAAGATATGGAGGATGAAATAGGCCAGCAATCCCAGTCCGGTCAGGCGATGCAGGGCATAGGCGTAGCGTTCCAGGCCATAGCGGCCGCCGCCGAGCCAGCCCCAGAGGCCAAGATTATTTTTATAAAATCGTTTTTCCGTTTTCATAAGAGCTCCTCACGGGATGATCCACGGTTCAGTATTTGCGCTCTTCCGGTTTCCAGGTGGTGATGGTGACCGGTTTGTAATCGAGCCTGGGGCCTTGCGGGGTATGCCAGGCCAGCGTGTGTTTCAGCCAATTGGCATCGTCGCGAACCGCAAAATCACGGCGGGCATGGCCGCCGCGCGACTCGGTGCGGGTGAGCGCGCCGGTGACCAGTACGTCGGCCAGGTCGAGCAGGTTGCCGACCTCAAGGGCGTGGACGAGGTTGGTGTTGTAGGCATGGCTCTTGTCGGCGATGTTGATGTCGGCGTAGCGCTTTTGCAGCTGTTTGATGAGGCTCAACGCTTTTTCCAGTTCCGGACCGGTACGGAAGACACCGACATATTGATCCATAACCGCGCGCAGCTCTTTGCGGATGTCGTAGAGATTTTCCGAACCCTTGTGTCCCAGCAAATCCACAAAAATCCGCTGCCGTTCTTTTTCGATGATCGCTTCCGGAACGGACGGCAGCGCCGCCGATTTGCAGTAATGTGCGGTTTCAGCACCGGTGATTTTGCCCCACACCAGGCATTCGCCGGTAGAGTTGGAGCCAAGACGGTTGGCGCCATGCAGGCTTACGCAGGCCGCTTCTCCGGCCGCCCAGACGCCTTTGACGCGGGTGGCGCCTTTGATATCGGTCTCGACGCCGCCCATGGAATAGTGCGCCACCGGTCGAATGGGAATGGGTTCGGTGATGGGATCGAGATCGTTGAACTCCATGCAGACTTCGCGGATGAGCGGTAGGCGCTCGTTGATGCGGTCGGCGCCAAGGTGGGTCATGTCCAGATAGACATAATCGAGGTTATTGGGTCCTTTGACGCCGCGGCCTTGTTCGATTTCAATCATTTCCGACCGGGAGATGAGGTCGCGCGGCGCCAGCTCCATTTTTTGCGGCGCATAATTTTGCATGAAGCGGTTGCCCTCGCCGTTGATGAGATAGCCGCCTTCACCGCGGCAGGCCTCGGTGATGAGAATTCCGGACGGCACCAGGCCGGTGGGATGGAACTGGAGAAACTCCATATCTTCCAGCGGAATGCCGGCGCGATAGGCCAATGCCACGCCGTCCCCGGTCACGGTCTGTGAATAGGTGGTAAAGCCAAAGAGCGTTCCGGCGCCGCCGGAGGCGATGATGAGGGCTTTGCCGCGGATGAAACGGAAGGCGCCTGTGGTCAGGTCGATGACGGTCAGACCCATAAAGGTGTTGTCCTGCACCACGATGGCGGTGACAAAGTGCTCGTTGTAGTGTTTTACTTTGGCGTGCTTTAGCACCGAATCGTAGAGCGTTTGCAGTTCAAAAAAACCGGTTTTATCTGCCGCCAGTACGGCGCGGGGATAGCTGTGACCGCCGAAGGGGCGCTGGGCAATGTGGCCGTCTTCGCGCCGGGTCCAGGGAATACCCCAGTGTTCGAGCTGCAGGATTTCCGAGGGCATGGTGCGAACAAAGAGATCCACCACATCCTGGTCCGCTAAAAAGTCACTCCCTTTAACCGTATCCCAGGCGTGCAGTTCAAAGGTGTCGCCGTCGTCCGGCCGCATCACGGCCGCGGTGCCGCCTTCGGCAGCCACCGAGTGAGCACGCATCATCTGATTCTTGGTGATCACGGCGATGTCGAGTTCGCCCTGGCTTTGGCGAGAGGCTTCGATGGCCGCGCGCAAGCCGGCCAGTCCGGCACCAAAGATGATGAGATCGTGGGTGATTACATCTGACATGCAAAGCCTCCCATGCAAGGGGTTGATGGATAGGGTGAATATGGTCCGTTTTGGAGGTTCCTGCTAAATTATCAGTTCCTGTACTCATAAGCAAGGAAAAAAACCGCGAAAAAGCGACTTGAATTTTTATCGCAGATTCGCTAATATGCAGATGTTTGCCATTAAACCGGCGGGTTGGAGCCGCAGGGTCACAGCTCCGGGCCCGGGCCCATCTGAACCGGACCAGGTGGAAGGCCCAGGCCGGACCTTTTTTCAAGCTTTCCGGCATTTTTTGATCCTAATGCGCGGCAAGCAAATCCTGACACATTAATAACCGCTGCCTTCTCTACCGTTGATGCGAGGAAAGAGTATGCTCGAAGCAGATCCCCTGTTGCGATTGAAACGCCGCACGCTGCTGCTGGGTAATCAACACCGTAAATATCTCTATACCATCAGTGAGCATCTGGCCGGGCTCTATCAGCGGCTGGAATCGCACGGCGCCGTGGAGCGCATTCATCTCTGGAGCCGGGCGCCCAGCTATCGTGAACAACTGGCGGAAATCGGCAGTTGGGGAAAAAGCGAGGAGGAAAAGCTGGCGGATCTGGGCTGCTACTTTGCCCTGCAATTCCTGCATTTAAAGCTGAACGCGCTCGACGGTCTGGCGATCGATCTGCATCACGGCGATCGCCTGCAGACCTATAAACAGTTCATGCTGAACATCGGCCACGAGTTTCGTCGTTTGACCGCGGCCTATATGGATGAACTGATGAAAATATTCCTGCCCGAATCCGGTTCTCTGGAGTATGTGATCATGGGGGTTGGCACCCGCTCGGATCAGGATGATATCGATCTCGGCGTGGTCGACCGCGGCACCCAGGGCCGGGACAATCTGACCGCCGCCATTGCACGCATGAACACCGAGATGTTGAAAAAGGCGATCAGCACCCATTACCATCTCTCCGAGCATGTCTGCAACAACGATTCGCTAGCTGCCTCCATCTCTGATTACGAAGGGCTGCTGACCTCGGAAATACACGACTTTGTCATTATCAACGAAATGCTGGGTGCGGCGCGCATCATCGGCAACCGCCGGCTATTTTATGAGTTTCGTGACAAGGTGGCGGTGCGTTACTATTTTAATCGGGCCAAGCCGGAAAACTGGAAATACCACGAAGGCTATCTGCGCGGTATTGTCGGCGAATCGAGATCCTTTGCCCTGCGTGAGTTCGCCCGCGACCACCTCAATCCCAAAGTGGACGGATTGCGCATGATCAAAGCGGCCCTGTATGCCGCCAAAACCATGTTTCATCTCCGCCAGGTCAACGCCTGGGCGTTGCTGGAAGCACTGCGATATCACGATCCGGCCCGCCAGCCGGCGTACGATTCGCTGGAACGCGCATTGACCCTGCTGGAGGTCTTTCGCTACCTCTATCAACTGCTGGTAGCGGAGGAGGAAGAGATCTATTATGAAGATCCGGCGACGCGAGCGAATATGAACATGGTGGCCGAAGCCATGGGGTATCGTCGAATCGGCGCTGCCGCGGCCGTGGATTTTCTGATTGCCGACTATTATCATCACGCTCGACTAGCCAAAGAGCAGGTCCTGCATCTGTTGCCGGACGTGGCCAGCCACATCTCCTCCATCTCCTGCTTTCAGCAGTTTAAAGCCAATCCCAGCGAAGGTCTGGCTGATCGCTTCTGGCAAGCCCTGCAGTTCTTTCGCGGCACCCGATTCTGGGACGATATCATGGTGCTGCTGCAACAGGACGATGCCGCGCTGCTCAAGGCGTTGATCCGCGATATCGAGGTTCGCGGCGACGGCGGCGGTGACCTGGTCCGGCAATGGGTTGACTGGGGGCAGAACTCCTTTCTGATCCTGTTCCCGCTCATCACCATGCTCTATCAGCAGACCGACGGCCGCCTTGGCGAAGCCATGGTGGAAGAATTCCTGCAGCGGGAACTGAGCGTGGACCAGGTGCAGAGGATCAGCGTGGTCTATCATACCCAACCGGGCATGCTGGTGCGCCTGATTCACTGTATGTCCGAATCCCATCGCCGACGCTTTTACGAACTGCTGCAGATCCACATCTGGGATCAG
This sequence comes from uncultured Cytophagia bacterium, assembly GCA_964541895.1. Taxonomy (GTDB): domain Bacteria; phylum Zhuqueibacterota; class Zhuqueibacteria; order Residuimicrobiales; family Residuimicrobiaceae; genus CAZISM01. The sequence goes on along the minus strand of CAZISM010000004.1, from coordinate 89,733 downwards.
CAATCGGCGCGGCATCGCGACCAGCTGGCGTCGCTGGTGCGGCTGCATTTCATCACCAGCAAATACGTGCGCCGAATCCTGGAAAAGGTCATCGCCACCCATCCCGACTTTCTCGGCATGATCAACGATCCGGCGGCGCTGACCACTTACGGCAAGGGTCTGCTCAGTCAGGTGGATTACATCCTCGGCTATCCGGAACAGCGCAAAAAGCTGGCCGAATTCCACGATTTCGAATTCCTGCGCGTCTCGCTGCTGGCTCTGACCCAGGCTCCCAATCAACAGGTGGCGGAAGAGTATATCGAGTTTTCCGACGCTTATCTGCAGTATCTGTTCAAAATCTGCAAACAGGAGATCGACGCGAGCCATCCGCCCTACAAACCGGACCGGAGCCGGCTCTCCATCCTGGTGACCGGCGGGTATGGTCATTGTCTGGCCTTTGACGATGATTATGATCTGATCATTCTGGTGGACAGCGAGGCACCGGAGGTCAAGGCCTATTATGAAGCGATCCTGGCCAGGATGCATACCGAGATTGCGCGTATTGGCGTTCTGCCCCATTACCGTCTCGCCGAGTATACCGGATCCTTCATTTGCACCATCGGCGAATTGAAACGGTTGCTGCAGAATCACGAACTGGATACCTTTGTCGATCAATCGCAGTTGCTGGGTGCGCGCATGGTGATCGGCAGCCGCCATTTGCAGACCGCCTTTTACGATTACATCATTCGGCCGCATATCTTTAGCCAGAAACTGGCCTACAGCATGGCCATGCTGGACGAGATCCGGCACCGGCGCGAAATCTTTGATGAAGCCGCTACAGCCGCCATCAGTCTGAAGGAAAGTCCGGGCGGCTTGCGCGATATCGAAATGATACTGGATATTCTGCGCGCGCTCTTTGAGGTGCCGCAGAATTCCAACTATAAGGTCTTCCATGTCCTGCAGACTATCCTGCCGGATGCCGGCAGGATGTTGCAGGTCCTGCAGCAGCAGTACGATTTCCTGCGCACCATCCGCAACATTCACCGCCTGGCCATTGCGGCCGACGACTCGCTGAACCTGAACTATCTCGAGTTACTGGCAGAGGTGCTGGACGGATCAGGTCACAACCAGAGCAACCTCTCTCTGCTGGATCGCATCAAAGGCAGCATGGCGATGGTGCGGTCGCTGCAGCAGGAGCTGGTGGAAGAGGTCATTGCCGCCAGGTTGGAAGATCTGGAGGACGGCTGTTGAAAAAGCGTTGCCTTCTTGCCAAAGAGTCCTTACATTATAGTTTCTATAATTACTGAACGATCATCATCATAATAATACAGGAGAGTTCACGTCCTATGCCTCAATCTGCCAACCATCCCCACCGACTGTACCACGGCGTCGCCGTGCCCATGCTTATGCCGTTCAACGAAGACAAGAGTATCGACTGGCCGATGCTGGAAAAGCTGACTGATTGGCTCACCCGTTCCGCCGTTTCCATCCTGTTTCCCATGGGTGGATCCGGAGAGTTCGGCTATCTGACCGTACCGGAACGCAAGCAGATCATCGATACCATCATGCGCGTCAATCAGAAGCAAAAACTGTTTATTGCCGGCACCGGTGCGTCAACGCTGGCGGATACCATCGAATTGAGCCAGTACGCCGAAAAAGCCGGCGCCGATGGCATCGGTGTGATCGTTCCTTCCACTCTGGACGGCACCCAGCAGGCGATCTATGATTATTATCTGGAAATCAGCAAAGCCACGTCTCTGCCTTTTATGATTTACGATCCGGTGGGAGAGGGGCCCAATTCGCCCACTCCGGAGAATATGCGCAAAATGGTCGATGACTTTAGCAATCTGGTGGCCATCAAGTATCGCACCCTCAACGGCGAACGCATGGGCTTTATGACGGCCGCCATCGGTGACGATATTTCGGTCCTTTCCGGCTCGGAAACGGTCTTTTTGGGCGATCTCAGCCTGGGCGTGGTCGGGTGTGTCGGCGGCGGCGGCAACTTTTATCCGGAATTGATGGCATCGCTGCAGGACTTTTACAACGAAGGCGACATTCACGAAGCCAGGCGGATTCAGTACAAAATCTTGCAGGCTATCGATGTCTTGAACAAGGTGTATTGGCCTCTCAGCGGCAAAATCGTGCTGCAGGAAATGGGCATCCCCTATAAGCTGATCACGCGTGTTCCTCAGGGCACCATGGACCGGGAAGGTATTGCGGCGATACGCGGTTTTTATAAGCAGATGTTCGACAAGTCGATTTAACGATCCCTTCACAAGGCCCCGGCACCCGTTGTGCGCTGGACGGCTGAATGCCCGCTATCAATCCTCATCTGTAGGCTCGGTTCGGCGAGGAACCGCTAAAGATGAGTCTGGTGAGATAGCAGCCGGGTGCGATCAAAACGAAAAAGAGCAGACCCATGGTCTGCTCTTTTTATTATAGTACTGTATGGCCAAAGTTATTATCGGCTGGCGCTGACCATAACGGTGATCTGCGACGGCGTGCAACCCAGGTTGAATTCGAATCCGACGCCGCTGCGTTGATGCTTGTTGTACGAATGCACCGACCAGACGGCGTCTATGGCGCTGATCAGGTGATTGGCGACGATGGCGCCGACCACGAACATGGCCCGGTTGGAGGCGCGCTCGGCGGATTGACGCAGGTCTTCGAATTTTTTCCGGTTCTCGCGGCTATCCCACTGCCAGTAATAGCCGGCATCGCCATAATAGGCCGGCAGGTTGCGCTGCCTCAATTTAGCGGCGTTGTACTCGTCTACGCTGTCATAATTGCCGACATCGACAAAATAGGATTCGCTCTTGTTGCTGACTTCCACGCCGGCATGGGCGGCCGCCATGTTGTGATAGTCGTTTTCGCGCCACTCTTTATAGGTGAGCAGTCCGGCATAGCTCAGCCAGAGCAGTACTTCCGAAGTCATAAAGAGGCGGCCGCGCTGCGGCCGGGCGGCGTATCGTTCACCCAATCCCGGCACCATCATGGACAACAAAAAGGCTTTGCCTTTTGATTTGGGACCGGTGCTGATCGCAGCCGCCGGTGCGGCTGCCATGGCCCATTCCGGTTTGGCCGCCGGCGCGTTCAAAAGCGTCCGTGAAAAATCAGCAGGACCCTGCGCATGCGCGGTCATGGTCATTACAAAAAGGCAGGCAGCCAGGCGATAGAATTTCATAGGACTCTCGATTACCAGGTTACATGTAAGGTCAGGGCGGTATAGGGCCGGCCGTCCACATCCCGCGGCTGAAACCGCAGCTGGGCACTGTATTGGACCCGATTGTACGCCGAGGCGTACCAGGCGGCTTCCAGACCGCTGATGAGGTGGTTGGCGATGGCGAAGGTGCTCATCAGCGTCGCGGTCTTGAACGCCTTGTTGCTGTCGTTACGCTGATCTTCATAGTCCAGCCGGTTTTTCGAGCGCAACGCCGTGTTCCAGCCTTCGTCCAGCAAGCCCACTTCGGAATCGTCCCAGCCGTAATTGAACTGATCGTATTTGCCGATCATCTCGTAATATTGCTGGTCTTTTTCGCGATGCAAGCCGTGACTGAAATGGCTATGTTCCCAGGCTCGCAGGGCCTCGACGTCGCTGCGCGGTTGTCCGGAGAACTTGGCTATGTAATCCCAATATTCGCCTTCGCTCCAGTGCTGGTCGGCATAGGCGCGGAATTCGTTGTCAAGGTCTGTGCCTTTTTTATCGTACTTTAGATACATGGCCCAGGCGGACGCTTCCACGGCCAGAAAGGCGGCCGCTTTCAAATAGGTGTTGTTGTATATCTGGCCGCTGCCGGGCAGAATCGCGGACAGGAAAAAGGCCTTTTTCGGAGATTTGTAGTCGATATACTCCTCATCCTCTTCGTACAGCGTATCCTCCTCGGCGGTTTCCTGAACCACATCCTGCGGCGCTGTCCAGGCATACTGCCGGCTCGGGCTCGACAACATCAAGGTCTGCCATGGGGACGGCGATTGGCTAAAACACAACGAAGCTCCCAGCAGGAGCAGGCTTGCCACTTTCATAGTTCCTCCAGATATGATTTCAAACGATCCCTTCCACTGTCTCGTAACCTTGTCCGTTCCACCTCCTCAATCGATGAAATCAAAAAGCAAGGTGGCATAGTAGCGCCACTCTTTTCCATAGCGTACATTCTGATTATAGACCGTATCCAGGCCATAGGCGGCTTCCAGCGACAGCGCGGTCGGAAAACCGTAAAATGAAAAAGCCGAAAAGCGCAGGTTGATGCCCAGATCCGTTTTAAAGGCGTTCCATTCGACCGGTCCGTCGAAGGCGTTGCCATAGTCCACGAAGCCGGCCAGGTAGACGCGATCGCTGGTCAGGTGCAGCAGCCGTTTTTGCGTAAAGCCGAGCAGCGGAAAACGGTAGGTAAAGCGGCCGACCACCATTTTCCGGCCTTCGATGCTGTAAAAGGGATAGCCGCGCAAACCAGGCAGGCCACCGGCGAAAAAGTTGAAAAAGCTGTCGATCGGCTTGTCGACGTAACCGGCCTGCAGGTGCAACGTCAGCGCGTGCTTCATGGACCAGGGCATGGGCCAGTATTCGTGCCAGTTCATCTCCACCCGGTTATAGTTATAGGGCGAATAGATTTCCTGCAGCGTGCCATAATCGTTGTTGGTGGCGAAATCACTGAAAAAGTCGTTGTATTCGCGGTTGTATTTCACCTCGATGCGACGGCCGGCATAAGGGTTGATGGAGGCGCTGGGGCCGTGGGCGACTTTGTCATAGGTCCAGGTCATGGTAAAATGGTTGCCGACGTAATAGGTGTTCTGCGGCGACACCCATTTGATGTTTTTGAAAAGAAAGTCCTTGATCTTGCTGGTGTAGCGGCTGTGGCTGTAGGCCAGCCGCACGGTCTGAACATCGTTGAGATGATAATAGCCGCCGATGTCGGCTTCGAGGATGTTAAAGCCGATGCCGACCTGCACCTGGTCCGGATAGTCTTCGATGACTTCGATATCGCGTTTGATGTTACGGGTAAAGCCATAGAGTTCGACAAACAGGGTGGGAGCCCATTTGCGCATTTCGAAAATCGCAAACGCATCCAGATCCTGGCGGCTGTTCAGGGTGACGCCGCCGAACATGCTGTAGCGATTGATGATGTCGGCGGCATAAAAATAGGTGCCCAGCTTGAGCGTGTTGTAATCCACCAGCGCCCGCGGCAGCAAGGAGACCTGACCGTAGGTCATTTCATAGGGTTTGATCTCTTTTTCCGGCAGAACGCGATCGTCATAGTGGCGGGCGTTTTGGACAGCCGCATCCGGTTCAGCCACGTCAAAATCGTTATCCGCCAGCGCTACGCCTTTGCCGGCCATGGGATAGTCGGCCAGAGACTCTGCTATCGCCGCCGGTGTGGCGATCTGGGCGATCTTGTATCCTTCATACTGAAAATTGGAAAAAGCGAGCTTGCCGTCGGCTGCCACGGTGGCCATGAACGCGCCGCCCAGGACGTTGGTCCAGAGCGTCCGTTCGGAACCGTCCAGGCGGACGCTGTAGATGTTGAAAATGCCGGTTTGGTCCCAGCTGAAGTAGATCTGCCGGCCGTCTGCACTGAACACCGGATCGCGGGCGTCGCCTTTGTCTGCCACCAGCGGCCGGCTGGTTTTTGTCTGCAGATCGTAGAGTACGAGATCGCGGCCGTGGTTTCGCGCCTGCGAAAAGACGATGTAGCGCCCGTCCGGAGACCAGCGCGGCGTACAGAGCCCCTCGCCGTTTTCGAACCGGGTGAGGTGTTCGACCGTGCCGTCCAGACTGTAAAGGGTCAGATTGTCGGTGCCGTCCTTTTGCGTAACGCAGACGATACGGGTGCCGTCGGGCGACCAGTCCGGATCCACGGCCCGCAACTGCCGGCTGAGCTGTTTCTCTTTTTTTCTCTCCACGTCATAGACGTAGAGGTCGCTGAAATGAGAACCGTGACGGCCGCGTTCGATGCGGCTATAGGTCAACCGTTTTCCGTCTCTGGACCAGGAGAGCTGGCTGTGCACACCGGCTTTCAGCAGTTTGCTTTTCTGCGTCGCGGCGTCGTACAGATACAGATTAGTCAGCGTGAGATAGGACTCGGAACGGCTGCCGCAATAGGCCAGCCGGCGGCCATCCGGTGACCAGGAAGGAAAGGTGTTGCCGATCCCCTTGGACGTCAGAATGGTGCCTTCCACGCGATGAGTGGTGATGGTGCGCAGCCGCTCTGTGTAATAGGCAGCCAGTTCTTTTTGCCACTCTTCATACAGATCGCTGCCGCTCATACCGCTTAGGTGTTTCAGGACGCCATCCACCGTAAACCGCGACGGTTTGGACAGTTGCTCTGCCATGGTTTGCAACGAGGCGGTGCCATACCGTTTCGCCAGATAGCGGGTGAAGGCGTAGCCGGAGTTGTAGGTGCGTTCGTTGCCAAGGCTGCTTTTGCCAAAAACCCCCATTTCGCTAAAGCTCAGGGTTTTACCGGCCTGCACCACTGTGCGGATGAGCATGTCGCGATGGCTGTCCCACTGATCATAATCCAGGCCCGGCGTTTGGAACTGGGCCATACCCTCGGCGAGCCACATCGGCACCACCGTCATGGGGATGGGATAGGAGGCGATGCGGTTGGGATAGCCGTACAGCACATCCGCACGCTTTTCCGGTTCGTAGCCGAAATATTGAAAATAAAACGCCGGCACCTTGCGGGTGATTTTGCGACTGGCGCCGAGCGAAATCATGTGCGAAAATTCATGGGTTACCACGTTGCGCAGCCAGTTGTGCGTGCCGCGCAGGATAAAGGTCATTTTGGGAGCCCAGATCTCCACCTTGTTGTCGTAATAATAGGCGGCGCCGTTGGAGTTGTCGTCGTGATCTTTGATGATGAAATGGATGATGCCGTCCGGGCGATAGCCGTACAGGGTGGTGATAGGCTCATAAATATCCTCGGCGATCTTGGCCACCACGCGCCCGGTCCGTTCGCTGCCGTCGTGAAAGTGCACCTGGAAATGGTCGGTCTTTATCGTGAACCATTCCAGTTCGGGATGGTTGGATTCGTTCTCCTGCGCCGGGATGGGGCCGGCCAGTGCGATGAGGAGCAGCAAGAAAGCAGCGAATATTTTTTTCATGATCGAGTCTGTTTGAAATCCGTCTCTGCTGAAATGGGCTATTTGACTACAGCAATTTTGATAAAGGCCTCGGCGCTGCTGTCGCCGGCCTGGGCCTGCACGCGGGCGATGTATACACCGCTCTGAATCGAGGCGATGGACCAGGGCATATCATGATCGCCGACGGTCGTGGCCGGCGATGCCAGTTCCTGCACCAGTTCGCCGGTCATGTCAAAGATGCGAATGCTCACGCGGTCGACGTTGCGGGTGAGGGTGTAGCGGATATTGGTCGACTGTCCCTGGGTCGGATTCGGATAGCAGAACGCCTTTTTGACCGGCATCATGTCCTGGGCTGGCTGAACGGCGCTGCTGCGGCCGGCCAGATAAAAGGTGCGGCTGCTGTTGGCGCCCCACTGTGCCCAGTTGTCGTTTTTCACAGCCAGCGGCAACGACCACCCATACAGCTGTTGATCCTGCCCGGCCACAAGCAATTCGATATCGCCGTCGCGGTCCAGATCCAGCATAACCGGTGAAGTGTGCAGTTCGCCGCCGGCGTTAAGGGGATATCCGGACTGATTGCGGCCGGCTGGCGTTACACCCCAGATCAGGCCGATGGCGCCTGCAGCAAATGTCCAGCTGTACGGCGCGGCCGTGGTTTCCAGCCACAGCGGCGCCAGGGGCAGCGTGCTTGCCTGAGGGCCCAGTGAAAATGGAAAATTAAAGGTTGTGGCGCCGGTAAGCTCGAAAGCGCACAACTGCCGGGTCGTGGTAGCGACGATCTCGGCCAGGCCGTCGTCATCGACATCGCCGGCGGAAGGATCGCTGATGGGGATCGACCAGTCGGCGATGCGGTCGCCCATGCCCTGATTGTTCAACAGCCAGCATTCGCCGCGATCGGACAGAACGGCCAGTTCCAAACCGGCGGCCTCGGTGAAATCAGCCACAATCGGCTGCCAGTGGCGCAGGCCCATCGAGAGCTGTTTCTGCCATAAAAACGTCAAGTTTGTAGAAAAGCAGGCCACCAGGCCTGTTTCGGTGGCGTATACGAATGTAGACCCGTTTTCAGCCAGCTGGGCGAATCCCGTAATCGCGCCGGCGCCATGTACGCCAAAGCCGGTGCTGCGGATGTGCCCTTCGCTACTGCCGCTATAACTGTTGATGCTGTATGAAAAAGTGGTCAACGTGCCGCCGTCTGGATGCCCGGTGAGCACATGGACATTGCGGCTGGATTGGTCGGTCAATATCATGGGGCCGGCCGTCACTTTTGCCAGCGAATCCCAACGCAGCGGCACCCACTCGCTGTCCGATTTTTGCAGCCAGGCGTAGAGGTTTCCGGCCGCATCAGCCGCGACCAGGCGGGCCGGGGCAAAGTCGGTCGCCGGGGCTGCAGCGACAGGTTGTGTGATCGAATCCACCGTGGCGGCGAACAGAGCCGAACCGCTGTTCAGCAACGGCTGGCCGTCGCCGCGCCATGCCTGGATGCGGCCGTCACGACCGGCGGCGGCAATAACGGTCGGTTTGCTGCCGCCCGGATCCATGGCCACCAACCCGGCTTTGCCGATGTGGCCGGCCAGGGCCAGAGGAAAGCCGTTCTGCCCCAGATCGGAACGAATGCGCACCGTCATGATGGTATCGCGGACGCTGAATTGGTCCAGGGTGATGTGTGTAACCGCGCCGTTGTAGGCATCGCTGTTGGGTATGGACAGCGACGACAGGGTTACCTGATCCGACGCGTTGACGATTTTGTGCGACTCGTTGTCGTTCCAGTAGGCATCGTAATAGTCGCCGTTTTCGGTGCCGTAGCCGGCATCGAACATGTCATAGATATAGCCGATATCCTGGGCGCCGTCGCATTCGATCAGATCGACGCCGCGGTGGCTGCGATCGTTGTTGATCGAATTGGCGGCCAGTTGGCTTTCGATCACGCGTTCATCGATATGCCAGATCAGGAGACCGTTACCGGGCAATCCGAAATCATATTCGTCGACGCGAGTGAGGACGCCCAGTTCACCCGACGCCACCACGCGACCGGTGGAATCGAATTCCACCCTGTGGCCGTATTCGTCGCGGCCGATGGTGATGCGGTCGCGGTTGCGGTCGCGCACCCGGTTTTCGATAAGGAAATACTCTTTCTCGTCGATCGGTACTTTGATGATGTGAGGTGCGCTTTTGGTTGAGCTGCTGCCGATGCGGGCCTGGCCCTGCCGCATCACTACCGGTTCTTCCCAGCCCATGTACACTTTTTCCCAGGCGCTGGGTTCGGCCGGAATGAGCCCCTGAAAATTATACGAGCCCTGATCCATGAGGCCCCAGCGTCCGATGCCGGTGCGACCGCTTTCGGATTCAAAGAGCACAGGCATGCCCAGATGGCTGCCCATGAGCAGAGTCATGGTGCCCAGCAGTCCCAGATTCTGGCCTTCCTGATTTTGTGTTTCAGGCAGGAGGATGCCGTTGCGAACAAGGGTACCGCCCACAGCAATGCCCTGATAATCGGCCCGGGAAGAACCCAGGGTCTGCTGCAGTGTTTCATAGTCCAGGTAAACCGATTGGATGTCATAGGGGGTGGCATCGAGGTCAAATGCGAAATCGTTGCCTACGCCGGCATGAAACACGATGACACAATCAAACGCTTTGAAATCGATGCCGCCCTCTTTTTCGGCCAGCATCAGAGCGTCGCGCAACAGTTCCGCCCAGCGCTGCTTCTGCAGCTGTTTGTCCTCCTGGCCGCTGTAATACACCATGGACTGGCCGAGCTTGTAGGCGCGGTTTTCCTCCAGGGGCAGAACCGTGCTGTTGAAGAACAGTTTGCCGCCGGACACCCGCTGGAAATAGTTGTGCAACGCCAGCAGCTGATGCTGGAAATAGGTGCGATTGTGCGGAGGGCGATCGATGGTATACTGGGTGGTGCCGGCAAGATCGAACGTACCATCACCGGTTGTGGTGGCGAGATTATCAGCCACAAATTCCACGCGCAAGGCGAGAACGCGAACGGTGTCGGCATCAGCGCCGGCCCGCACAAGGCCAGGCAGGCTCATCGAAAATAAAAGAACGGGCAGAAAAATTGAAAACTTTTTACCTGCCCGTTGCGTGATCCATTGCACGAGATTGATGCGGTTGCGCATGCACTAGTCCATTGCTTTATAAACCTGTTCAAGAGTCCTGTTCGTGACAGTAAAATATCCGCTGCTGGATATGGCTCTCCGGGAAGGTGTGATCCGCCGCCAGGATCGGCGGCGGATCCGTGAAATCGGTCGGCCCTGCGAATGCGGCGGCCCGGATCCCTAGAATCCGATGGTCAGCGAAAATCGCATGGTGTTGGCCAGAGGATGTCCTTCAGCGGCAGACACATAACCAAAGTCAAAGCGATAGAGCGAATACTGGATACCGGCACCGAAACTCATGAATTCCACCTTGCCCGGCTTGTCCCAGTAGTAGCCGGCGCGCAACGCGATCAGATCGCTGTACCAGTATTCGACACCGCCGCTCAGGGTGCCGTTGAAAATTTTGGTTTCCTTGACCACTTTTTCGTCTTCACCGCCGATGTTTTCTTTCTCTTTGTCTACGACCGTCCAGGGCGAGGTCAGGATGGCTTTGTAGAACGGATCCGAGGTGCCGTCGGCATGACGGGTCACCATCAATTTATTCATATCGGCAACAAAGGTCAGTTTGTTGTATTTGTTGTTGACCAGTTTATAGGCGAAACCAACTTTGAGGTTCGTGGGCAACGGATCAGCCTGGGCGGCATCGATATAGGTGATCTTGGGGCCCATGTTGGACAGGTTCACGCCGAGAGAGAGCTTGGGCATGAAGGGGAAACGATACAGGGTGGCGAGATCGAACGCGAAGGCGTCGGCCTTGCCTTCACCGCGCTCGGAACCGGCGCCCATGGGGGCGAGGTTGGAGCGGATATAGCGAAGACCGAGACCAACACCCCAGTTTTCGCTCAGCTGCGTACCGTAGGTCGCCGACACGGCAAACTCGTTGCTGGAGAATTCGCCCACTGGTTCCGGACTGTCTTCCAGGGTATGATACTGCTTGCCCAGATTCAGATAGGTGATGTTAAGTCCGATGGTTCCTAAACCTTCAAAAGATTGCCGGTAGGCTGCGAATTCGTAAAACAGGTCTGCGCCGAACTGTGGCAGCCAGTTGGCGTGCATCAGGGTCAATTCACGACCGGTTTGAAAGGCCAGGCCGGCCGGGTTCCAATAGACCGCGGTAGCGTCATCGGCCAAACCGACAAAGGCTTCACCCATGCCGGAAGCGCGGGCGCCCGGAGAAATGAGCAGGAACAGTACGGCTGATTCACTGACGGCAAAGCTCGGTGCCGTGACGGCCAGCAGCAGGGCCACAAGAACCAGGAATTTGACAGCTTTCATGATGCAACCTCCTGAAAAGGGATATGATTAAATATGTGATATTCGACCACAAAAAAAAAGACCAAATACCGGCGTCAACTTGCAGGCTCGACGCATGGAATTTGGTCCAAAAAGGATAGACGAGCCGTATACAAGTTCGTAGAACGATTGTTCAGTTACCGCTATGTAATAGAATTTGAAAATCGTTAACGAACGGTTATAGGCTCTTTCTCCTGAACTATTTCAATATGTTATCGGTAAAAAAAAGGTACAAATAAATTAGCTGCAAAGCAAGATATTTTTTAATACAGCAACAAAGATCATACCATAATCTGCGGCAAGTGGCTTGATTTTGTAAGTTTATAATATTGTTGCATTTAAAAAACAGCCTCTCTGCCGGTTTCTGCAAAACTGGTCTATTTTTGCCACAGGGGGTGTGTCAAAAGCGTACATCCAGAGTACTAAACCCGGCAATCGGGAAAATAGTTCCTGCCGGATGGCTAGCTGATTTTATTTTTATAGACATCGGATTTGAGCAACGAGTCGAGCTCACTGGCTTCGCTGATCTTGATTTTGATCATCCAGCCGTCGCCATAGGGATCCTTGTTGACCAGTTCCGGCTGATCGCCGAGCAGTTCATTGACCTCGGTCACTTCGCCGGAGAGCGGAGCGAACAGATCAGAGACCGCTTTTACCGCTTCAATAGTGCCAAAGGATTCCATTTGTTTGACGACCGTGCCGGCCGCCGGCAGTTCGACGAACACGACATCGCCCAGTTCGCCCTGAGCGTAATCGGTGATGCCGATGGTGGCGATCCCGTCCTCCATGGCCACCCATTCATGTTCTTCAGTGTAAAGCAGATCTTTGGGAACCTTCATACAACGCCTCCATCAATTTAGTTTGGCCGTTTCCAGGAACTTGGTATTAAAGTCTCCTTTGCGGAAATTGGGATGACGCAAGATGCGCTTGTGCAACGGAATGGTTGTGGCGATGCCCTCGACGACAAATTCATCCAGCGCCCGTTCCATGCGGACAATCGCCTCCTCGCGCGTACTGCCGTGGGTGATGACTTTGGCGATCAGAGAGTCATAGTAGGGCGGGATTACGTACTGGGCATAGGCATGGGTATCGACGCGCACGCCGAGTCCGCCGGGGACGTGAAAGCTGGTGATCTGGCCCGGCGAAGGACGAAAGTCGCGATCCGGATCTTCGGCGTTGATGCGGCATTCGATGGCGTGGCCGCGCAGCTTGTAATATTTTATATTGCTGGGAATGACACCGCCGGCGGCTACACGGATCTGTTCTTCGATGAGGTCGAGCCCAAAGACCGCTTCGGTGACCGGGTGTTCGACCTGGATGCGGGTGTTCATTTCCATAAAAAAGAACTCGCCGTTGTCGTTGAGCAGAAATTCCATGGTGCCGGCGCTGTTGTACTTGACCCGTTTGGCGCCTTTGATGGCGGCATTGCTGAGCGCCTTGCGCAGCTTTTCATGTACCACCGGGGACGGTGATTCTTCGATGAGCTTCTGATGTTTGCGTTGAATGGAGCATTCCCGCTCGCCCAGGGAAACCACGTTGCCGTGATTGTCGCCCAGAATCTGGACTTCGATGTGGCGCGGATTTTCAAAAAAGCGTTCCATGTACAGGCTGGGATTTTTGAACGCCGCCTGAGCTTCAGCCTGGGCGGTGTTGAAGGCGTTGGCCAGTTCGGCCGGTTCACGAACCACGCGCATGCCGCGGCCGCCGCCGCCGGCAACGGCCTTGATGATGATGGGGTAGCCGATTTTATCGGCGATCGGCAAGGCTTCCTGAACCGATTCGAGGACGCCGTCGGAGCCGGGAATGATCGGCACTCCGGCCTGGCGCATGGTCTCCTTGGCAACCGCCTTGTCGCCCATTTTGGTGATGACCTCCGGAGTCGGCCCGATAAAGTGCAAACCGCAGGAGCGGCAGATCTCGGCGAAATGGGCGTTTTCGGCCAAAAAGCCGTAGCCGGGGTGAATGGCTTCAGCGTTGGTGATCTCGGCTGCGCTGATGATGTGCGGAATGTTGAGATAGCTGCCGTGGCCCTGCGGCGGGCCGATACACACCGCTTGATCGGCAAAGCGCACATGCAGGCTGTCCACGTCCGCTTCGCTATAGACCGCTACCGTGGCGATGCCCAGCTCTTTGCAGGCGCGAATGATGCGCAGGGCGATTTCGCCGCGATTGGCAATGAGTATTTTATTGAACAAGGGCTTTTCCTATGGTTTGCTCTGCGGCACGGCCTCTTACTGAGGCTCCACCAGAAACAGCGTCTGGTTGTATTCCACCGGTCGACCGTTCTCCACCAGTATTTTGTGAATTTTGCCGCTGACTTCGGCTTCGATTTCATTCATTAATTTCATCGCTTCGATGATGCACAGCACCTTGCCGGGCGAGATCGTATCGCCTTCGCGAATATAGGGTGCGGCATCCGGGGACGGCGCGCGATAGAGCGTGCCCACCATGGGCGCTTTGATCTCGATGTAGGTTTTGCTCTCTGCGACCGGCGCTTTGGCCGCCGGTGCGGCGGCCGGCGCTGCCGCAACGGCAGCCGGTTTGGCTTGCGTCAAAATGTCCAGGTGACCGGACGAGGGCGCGGCAGAGGCCATGACGGTCGCAGCGGCCGGTGTTTTGCTGATGCGGATTTTCCGTCCCCACCAGTAGGTGATTTCCAACTCACCCACATTGCTCTCCTCCAGAATTTTTACGAGCTCACGAATCTCTTTTGGTCGCATGGATTCTCCTCTCTATGGGGGACTCTACTCTTTGCCTGTATCCAGTTTTCGCCGCAGGATCTCCTGGGTCATTTTCGGATTGGCTTTTCCTGAGCTGGCTTTCATGACCTCGCCGACCAGAAAGCCGAATACTTTTTGCTGGCCCTGCCGGTACGCTGCCGCCTCCTGCGGGTGTTGCGCCAGAACCTGGTCGATGACGCCGGCCAGGGCGGTTTCATCGCTGATCTGTTCCAGCCCGCGTTCCTTCATGATCTGTGCCGGCGTGGCGCCGGTCTGCCGCACCCCTTCAAACACCTTTTTCGCCGCCGTTTGATTGAGAATGTTCCTGCTGATGAGATGCAACAGTTCCGCCAGGGCGTCGGAGGTGACTCTGAAATCGTTGATGGCCACTTTATCTTCCTTGAGACTGCGCAGGACCTCGCCCATCACCCAGTTGCTGACCAGCTTTTTATCCGCCACCCGGCCGGCGACGCGTTCGAAATAGTCGGCAATGTCACGATCGTCGGTCAGCACGGCCGCATCGTAGGCCGGCAATCCCCACTCTTGCGTATACCGTTCCTGGCGTGCTTCGGCCAGCTGCGGCATGTTCCGCCGCACCTCGTCGATCCAGGATTCGGGCACTTGAATGGCAGGCAGGTCCGGTTCCGGAAAGTAGCGATAGTCATGGGAATATTCCTTGCTGCGCATCGGTTCCGCCACGCCCCGATTCGCATCCCATAACAGCGTCACCTGCTCCACCGCCTTGCCGCTGTTGACCAGTTGTATCTGCCGCTGCACTTCAAAGGCAATGGCCGCCTGCACGCTGGCAAACGAATTCATGTTTTTAACTTCGGTTTTGACGCCCAGGGTCGTCGAGCCTTGCGGCCGGATGGAAACGTTGGCATCGCAGCGCAGGCTGCCCTCTTCCATGTTGCCGTCGCAGACGCCGAGGTAACGGACGAGTCGACGCAGCTGCACCAGATAGGCATGCGCCTCTTCCGGCGAGCGCAAATCCGGTTCGGTGACGATCTCCAGCAGCGGCACGCCGCAGCGATTGATATCGATGAGCGTTTCATCGCCTGCCACATAGGCTTCGGCATGCACCGATTTTCCCGCATCTTCTTCCAGCTGGATACGGTTCAGACGGATCCGCTTTGCGGCGCTGTCGCCGGTTCGAACCTCCAGGAATCCCTGTTCGCAAAAAGGCTCTTCGAATTGTGATATCTGATACCCCTTGGGCAGATCGGGATAAAAATAATTCTTGCGCGCAAAGGTCGACCGCGGCCGGATGAAGCTCTGCGTCGCCAGGGCGAGCCGAATGGCAAACTCCACAGCCTGGCGATTCAGTACCGGCAGACTGCCGGGCAGACCGAGGCATACCGGACAGACCTGGGTGTTGGCCTCAGCACCAAAGCGGGTGCTGCAGCCGCAAAATATCTTGGTTCGAGTCAGCAGGTGGATGTGGACTTCGAGTCCGATCACGGTTTCATAATTCGGCATAGGTTCTCGGTCCATCAGGCATGGTGTAGGTAATCCGCAACCGGAAACAACGTTTTTTCGTCGAACGGTCTGCCGATGAGCTGCAAGCCGATGGCGAGACCGCTGGCGTCTGTGCCGAAGGGCACGGACAGCGCCGGCAGCCCGGCCAGATTGGCTGATACGGTAAAAATGTCCGACAGATACATGGTCAGGGGATCGTCGATTTTTTCACCAAGGGCGAAGGCGGTGGTGGGCGTCGTCGGCGTCAGCAGACAATCGACTTCCTGCAGCGCATCGGTGAAATCTTTTTTTATCAGATGCCGGGCCTGTTGGGCTTTGCGGTAATAGGCATCGTAATAGCCGGACGAGAGCACAAAGGTGCCCAGCATGATGCGGCGTTTTACCTCGGCGCCGAATCCTTCATGCCGGGTGTAGACATACTGCTCTTCGAGGCCATGGCGATCTGGACTGCGATATCCGTAATGGGCGCCGTCATAGCGGGCCAGGTTGGATGATGCCTCTGCCGTGGCAATGACGTAATAGGCGGCGACCGCATAGGCGGTGTGTGCGAGCCGCACCATCTTAACCTTGGCGCCGGCATCCTTGAGCCGCTGTTGCGCTTGTTGCAGCGCCAGTCTGATTTCCGCCTGCACGCCATCCTGGCTGTATTCGACGGGTATACCGATCTGCAGGCCGGCCAGGGAGCGGCCGATGCTGTCGGAATAGCCATCCACCGCTGTAGAGGAGCTGGTGGCATCACGGCGGTCGTGACCGGCCATGACCTCCAGCAACAAGGCGCTGTCGGCGACAGAACGGGTGATAGGCCCGATTTGATCCAGCGACGAGGCGTAGGCAACCAGGCCATAACGGGAAACGCGGCCGTAGGTCGGTTTCAGGCCGACGACGCCGCAAAAGGCGGCCGGCTGACGGATGGAGCCGCCCGTATCGCTGCCAAGAGCGGCGCTGCACAGATCAGCGGCCACGGCGGCGGCAGAGCCTCCTGAAGAGCCGCCGGCCACGCGATGGGTGTCCAACGGATTTCGCACCGGACCGAACGCCGAATTTTCCGTGGAAGAGCCCATGGCGAATTCGTCCATGTTGGTCTTGCCGATAATCACCGCATCCTCTGCCAGCAGCCGTTGCAGCACGGTGGCGGTATACGGCGGCGTAAAGCCGGCCAGAATACCGGATCCGCAGGTCATGGGCCAGCCGGCCAGGGCCATGTTGTCCTTCACGGCAAGGATCATGCCTGCCAGTTTTCCGGCCTGGCCGCGGCGCAACCGTTGGTCCACGCCTTCGGCCTGTTGCAGGGCCTCATCCGCCCGTACAGCAATAAAGGCGTTCAGATGAGCGCCTTTATTGATCGAATCCAGATATGTTTGGGTGATGTCTTTACAGCCGAGTTCGCCGGCGGCGATCTGTTTGCGCAAATGCGTAAAGTCTGTCACGTCGTCCAAATCAGCTAATCGGTTTAATTTCCTGAAGCGGAATTTGACTTGTTAGGCTTTTCGTCGTCTTCGCTGGCGGCACTGGCGGCTTTTTTGAATTCGCGAATGCCCTGGCCAAGGCCCTTGGCCAATTCTGGAATCTTTTTAGCGCCGAACAAGACCACAAGCACCAGGATAATTATAAACCATTCAGTGGGTCCGATACCCATAACCAGTTACCTCCAAAAATAATTTGATTAATTCCTAAAGTCGTCGGTCAGGTCCATTTCACGTTTCACGTCTTCCGCCGCTTTTCTGAACTCGCGCATCCCTTTGCCAAGGCCGCGAGCCAGTTCCGGCAAACGCTTGGATCCGAACAGGATCAGGACCAGCACCAGGATGACGACCATCTCATCCATGCCAACGCCGGGCAGCATAATGGCCTCCACTTGTTTTTAAACGATCTGCCACCGAAATGGCTGAAAACTGCAGGGCATAATATACCCTGCAGGCTGCAAATATGCAAGCACTTTGTTATCTGTACATCCCGTGTGGAAGACTCTTCGTCAGGTGAGAGCGGCGGCTGTGGCCGCTAGGCATACCAGCGAAATATATAGGCCGCTGCCAGGATGCCGATGACGCCGATCACGTTCAGACGGAAATAAAAGCCGAACGTAAAATCGATCAGGCCCAGATTGAGGCGGACCGGATCAAAGCCGATGTTGGCGGTATTGACAAAAAACTGCTTCACCACACCTTCCGGCATGGCTAAGCCGATGACTTCCCCCAAAGCCGAGCCCATAATGGCGCCGAGCACAATGGCCAGCAGGATCCAGGCCATGGAAAGCCGTCTTTTCATCTGTTCCTCGATAATTGGGTGGGCTGCATGATGTATCCTATACGGTGGGTTGATGATCCGAATGCGTTGATTCTTCCAAAGCAACGCCGCGGCGGGAAAAATGGGTTCCGGCGGCGCGCAACAGGCCATGCAGGATAAATAAAACCATAAACGGGAAAATGATGTATTGCGGCATGATGGCGAACAGCACCAGGGTGACGATGAGGATCAACAGTTTGATGCGGTTGGCGCCTTTTTCCCGCAAGCTCAGTTTGGGGAAGCCGTCGTACCGGATGGTGCTGGCCATCAGCAGGCTGACGACAGGGACCATGGCGACGAGCACGCGCAGCAGTTCCGGCCGCCCGGTCTCTACATAGAGCATCACCACGCCCGCCAGCGTCACGGCGGCCGCCGGTGCCGGCAATCCCGTATAGTCTTTGCTTTTCCCCTGCGCCATCGTGAACACGTTAAAGCGGGCCAGGCGGAACGCGGCGAACAGCAGCGGCAAGAAGGCCAGGATCAGGCCGACATAGCCGAGATCTTTGAGATGCACCTGATAGACGAGGATCGCCGGCGCCAGACCGGAGGAGATCAGGTCGCTCAGCGAATCCATCTGCAGGCCGAATTCGCTGCTGCCGCCTTCATAGGCTCTGGCGATACGGCCGTCAAGCGCATCGAACACCGTGGCGATAAAGATCAGCCAGCAGGCGTACTGATAGTTTTCCACAATCACCTGTATGGTGGCGAGGAAGCCGCAAAAAATGTTCAATGCGGTAAACAGATTGGGAACGGTGATGTAGGTCCGTTTTTTGGCGGTTTTTACTTTTTTTCTAGGTCGCATGGTCTCTCCAAATCACGCTCACCCCGGCGTGTGCTTTCTCCCGTTTGATCAGGGTACCTGCCCTGAGCGGGCCTGAACCCCTGTAGCCGGGAGCCGAACTTTGTTTCCGGTGTTGACCAGTGGCCTCTGCCGGTGAACCGGATTTACGGTGGCTTGCTCGAACAGCGGCCGTCCGGCCCGGTTAAGCAAGCACCTGTCGTTTCAATGAACCGTCACGATGGCATGATCCGTTTGACCAGATCAGGCAGCGAATTTTCCGTCACCGGGATCAGCTGTGACTTGGCGGAGCTCGGCACGTCGAGGCGGATAAAGGAACAGGTGTCGAGACTGATCTCGTCGCCGATGAGAATGCGGCCACGCCAGCGGCCGAACTCCAGCTTTAGATCCACCAGGTTGAGCTGGCGGCGGCGGAAAAATGCTTTCAGCACTGCATTGGTTTTAGAGGCCAGGCGGTGGATTTCCCTCATCTCCTCCGAAGTCGCATGACCGAACGAGATCAGGTGGCTCTCGTTGATCATCGGGTCGTCGCGGTCGCCGTCCTTGAGATAATATTCGACAAGCGGGCACTCCAGCTCTTTGCCTTCCGGCACTCCGAAGCGCTTGGCCAGCGCGCCGGCGGCATAATTGCGCACCACCACCACGACCGGGATCATCTCCATTTTCCGCACCATCATCTCTTTGTCCGACAGTTCTTTGATGAAATGGGTCGGAATGTGGTAGCTGTCGAGAAATTTCAGCAAGAAAGAGGAAATGTGGTTGTTGGCGATGCCTTTGCCCTTTATGGTGCCCTTTTTATATCCTTTGGCATCGCGAGCATCATCCTTGAACTCGAGGACGATTTCGTTCTCGACTTCGGTTTCGTAGACTTTTTTCGACTTGCCCTCAAAGAGTTTTTTTCTTTTCAAGGCTCTCTCCTCTCGATTTGAACATCGAAAAAGACGCTGCTTGGATCATAGGTCGGGTCATACGATAGACTATATCTGAATTGAGCGCTCTGGGCTCAAATGGGTACACGGGCAACGATGTGCATGATCAGATTCAGCACACCGCCGGCTGCGCCTTTCTATTCGGCCAGCAAGCCCAGCCGCCGGTAAATGTAATCCACCTGAACGAGACCGGCGGAAACATCAAAACAGGCTGTCAGCTCCGCTGCGGTCAGCAGCGAGCTGACCTGCGCGTCGGCGGCCAGCACCTGACGGAAATCGGCGCCGTTTTCCCAGCAGGCCATGGCGTGCGACTGGACGATGCGATAGGCCTCCTCGCGGCTCATGCCTTTGCCGGTCAACGCCAGCAGCACCGGCTGGCTGAAAATCAACCCTTTGGTCAGGTCCAGGTTTTTCTGCATGTGCTCCGGATAGACCACCAGGCCATCGAGAATGCTGTTTAACCGCTGCAGCATATAATCGGTCAAAATGCTGCTGTCCGGGATGATCACCCGCTCCACCGAAGAGTGGCTGATATCCCGTTCATGCCACAGGGCCATGTTTTCCATGGCCGCGTGGGCGTTGCTGCGCAACAGACGCGCCAGTCCGGATATGTTCTCGCAGCCGATGGGGTTGCGTTTGTGCGGCATCGCCGAAGAGCCTTTCTGGCCTTTATGGAACGGCTCCTCTGCCTCCAGCACCTCGGTGCGCTGCAAATGACGAATTTCAACGCTTATCTTTTCCAGGGTGCCGCCGATCAGCGCCAGCGTGGTCAGATATTCGGCGTGAAGGTCTCTTTGAATAATCTGCGTGCTGATGGCGGCCGGACGCAGCTTCAGCAGGTGACAGGTCAGAACCTCCAGTTCCGGATCCACCTGGGTATAATTGCCGACCGCGCCGGAGATCATGCCGACGCTGTTGGCTTCGATGGCTCGCTCGAGCCGCAGCCGGTTGCGTCCCATCTCGTCGTACCAGAGCGCGAATTTAAGCCCGAAACTGGTGGGTTCGGCATGGACGCCGTGGCTGCGGCCGATGCAGGGCGTCAAGCGGTACGCCAGCGCCTGTTTTTTCAGAACGGCCAGCAGACGATCGATATCCTGCAGCAGGATCTGGCCGGCTTCACGGATGAGCAGCGCCAGGGCGGTGTCCAGCAGATCCGACGAGGTCATGCCGAGGTGGATGTAGCGGGCTTCCGGCCCCACATATTCGGCCACATTGGTGAGGAATGCGATGACGTCGTGCCGCACCTGCTCTTCGATCTCGTCGATGCGGCGGATGCTGAAATCGGCCTTTTGCCGAATGATCTCTACCACAGGCGGGGGGATGTTGCCGAGCTGGCTGTGCGCCTGGCACGCGGCCAGTTCAACCGCCAGCCAGGTGCGATACTTGTGCTCATCGCTCCACACCGCGCCCATGTGCGGCTTGGTATAACGCGCTATCATTGTCGCCTTCTCTGCAGGGTTTTGGGGTGCGCTGCCAGTTCGACCTTGAGATTGATATAACGTTTGTTGCGATACACCCGGAATATGAGGATGTCGCCCTCTTTGAGGTCGAGATTGTCGGTAATGGCCTGCACGTCTTCAAAGGCGTTCACCTCTTTGCCGTTGATCTCTACGATGACATCACCCACTTCCAGTTCCGCTTTTTCAGCCGGGCTGCCTTTGGCAATGTCCGTGATGATAACACCGCGGGCACTGGTCATACCCAGATAGCGGGCGATGCTGTTGTTCATCTGATCGTAATGAATGCCGGTCCAGAAACTGCGATTGACGCGGCCATAATTGATAATGTCTTCAAAGATACGTTTGACCCGGTTGATCGGCAGGGCGAAGCCCAGCCCGATGCTGGCCGATTTGGTGTCGGACCCGGAGATAATCCAGGAGTTGACGCCGATGACCTCGCCGTTGGCATTGACCAGCGGGCCGCCGCTGTTGCCGCCGTTGATGGAGGCATCGGTCTGCAACATGCCCTCAAAGATGCGGTTGTCGGTCTGCCGGCCAAAGTTCTGATCTTTGCCGCTGATGACGCCTACGGTCACCGTCGGCTGCGAGGTGATGTCAAACAGGCCGAACGGATTGCCCAGCGCAATTACCCATTCGCCGATGATGGTATCATCCGAATCGCCCAGACGCGCATAGGGGAAGGCATCGCCCTTTATCTTTAAAACGGCGACATCCGAGGTATAATCTTCGCCGATTTTTTTTGCAATATATTGTTTGCCGCCGACGCGGGTGACGATGATTTCGCTGGCCCCTTCCACGACGTGCTGATTGGTAAGGATATAGCCGTCGCTGGAAATCAGAAATCCGGATCCCAGGCTTTTCACCCTCTGTTCCTGCGGCTGTTCCTGAAAAAAGTGGCGAAAGAAAGGATCGTCAAAGAAGGGGTTGGTCTGATAGCGTTGCAACGAGATGACGTTGATGCCGACCACCGCCGGACTGACCTCGGCCACGGCGCGGGTGATGGCGTTGTGGCGGGAGTGGGAAATTTCATCGCCCAGCGATCGTCCCTGGCCGAGTCCCAGCCGCAGCGAGTCGGCGGCGCTGGCGGACAATTGTGCCGTGCCGGCGTTGCGGTCTGTGCTGGAACACACCAGCAGCATAAACAGGGTGGTGCTGCACCCCAGCAGAAGATATACTATTTTTTGAATGGGTCTGATCATACGTTGTATGGTTGTGTCGGCGTTTAGCCTGGGCCCGGCTAGGTGCGTTTGCTCACGCTCTCCCAGTCCTTGAGAAACGATTGAATGCCCAGATCGGTCAGCGGATGTTTGAGCATTCCCTCGATGACTTTATATGGAATTGTAGCGATGTCGGCGCCCAGCAGCGCCGCGTCGCGGACGTGCAGCGGCGAGCGGATGCTGGCCACCACGATCTCTGTCTCGATGTGATAGTGTTCGTAGATATGCACGATCTCTTCGATCAGCTCCATGCCGTTCTGGGTCGTGTCATCCAGACGGCCGACAAAGGGGCAAATGAACGAGGCGCCGGCTTTGGCCGCGGCCAGAGCCTGCAGCGGGCTGAAAATGAGGGTGACGTTGGTGCGGATGCCTTCCTGTTCCAGTTGCCGCACCGCCATCAAACCTTCGCGGGTGATGGGAATTTTGATGACGATGTTGGGATGGATGGCCGCCAGCTGACGCGCCTCCTTGAGGAGGCCGGCCGTGTCGAGACTGTTGGCCTCCACATTGACCGGGCCGTCGACCAGCGCGCAGATAGAACGATAGATCTCTTCCGCTTTGCCCGTCTCTTTGGCCAGCAGCGTCGGATTGGTGGTTACGCCGTCCACCATGCCCATGGCGGCGGCTTTTTTAATTTCTTCCAGATTGGCGGTGTCGATAAAAAATTTCACAAGGACTCCATTTCATTGGTAACGGGTGTGATCGGCGCGGTCAATATCCGACCTCGACGAGAAACAGACCATGCGCCGGAACCGTCGGTCCGGCCAGCGTGCGATCGCGGGCGTCGAGAATACGCTGCATATCTGCGATCGTCATGCGGCCGCGGCCTATTTCGATGCTGGTGCCGACGATGATGCGCACCATGTTGTGGACAAAGCGGTTGGCGGTGATGTCCAGAACTATCTGTTCTCCCTGCCGCTGCCAAGTCGCCGCCTGCACCAGACAGCGATGGTGCTCCAGGCCGCTGCCGGCCTGACAGAAAGAGACGAAATCGTGTTCGCCCAGCAGCTGTTGCACCGCGAGATCCATCTCTTCGACCTGCAACTCCTGCGCGATGTACCAGCGGTATTGACGGCCCACCGCGCAGGGACGGGTGCCGATGTGATAGCGGTAGCGGCGCC
The DNA here is from genome assembly GCA_964541895.1 of uncultured Cytophagia bacterium. Taxonomy (GTDB): domain Bacteria; phylum Zhuqueibacterota; class Zhuqueibacteria; order Residuimicrobiales; family Residuimicrobiaceae; genus CAZISM01. The sequence goes on along the minus strand of CAZISM010000004.1, from coordinate 66,272 downwards.
GGCGGGCGCTGTACCGGCTGTGAAACTCCAGCGCCACCTCATCGGCGGTCAGAATGCGCACATCGCGCGGCAGCAGGGCGTTGCCACCCACCACAAAAGTAGCGGCCGGCAAACGGCCCTGGTAATGAAAATGAACGACCTGACCCAGCGCATGCACGCCGGTATCCGTGCGGCCGGCGCAGTGCGTTTTAACGGTTTGCTGCGTCAGTCGACTGAGAGCAGCTTCCACCTCCGCCTGCACCGTACGCTGATCCGGCTGATACTGCCAGCCGTTAAAATCCGTGCCGTCGTATTCCAGAACAAGTTTTATGTTGCGCATGAACGCTCACATCCAGACGCATAAACTGAAAAAGCCGGCCACAAACCCCATCGCCAGGCCGTCGGCGACACGAAATCTCAAAATCGTATAACAGCTGCGGCCGTCCCCGCCGGTGTAGCCGCGCGCATCCATGGCAAAGGCCAGTTCGTCGGCGCGCCGAAACGCAGATATAAAGAGCGGCAACAGCATGGGCACAAGATTGCGAATTCGTTTCAGCAACGGTCCTTCGAAATGCGCACCGCGCGAAAGCTGGGCGTTGCGGATGCGCAGCGCCTCCTCCATGAGCGTGGGCACAAATCGCAGGGAAAGCGCCAACATGAGAGTCAGCTCGTGCACCGGCACACGCCAACGCTGCAACGGCCGTCCCAGCCGCTCCAGCGCGTCCATCATCTCGATCGGCGATGTAGTCAAAGTTAAAATCGTTGCTAAAAGTATAAAGAGCACCAGCCGCGCCGTATAGCGCAAACCGAGTGTGAGGCCCTCATAGGTGATATCCAGGTTCAGAATCGGAATATGATAGAGGATCCGGCCGGATGTCCAGAGCATGTGTATAAAGATGGTTATGGCAAACAGCCAGATAAAAGGCCTGATATTTCGCATCACCAGGTTGACCGGCAATCGGCTCAACGCCACGATAACGGCGAGCAAACCTGCAAAGGCAATCAGCACGACGCCGTGCAGGGATATAAACAATCCTGACATCAACAGGGAGCAACCCAACAATTTTGTCCGTGGGTCCAGTCGGTGTATGATGGAATCGGCCGGGTAATATTGCCCGAGAGTTATGTCGGTAAAGAAAGGCATTGGTTTAAGTATATAATCTTATAAATATACAGAAACTATATAGAAAAATCAATTGAAAAGATGGTCAAATCCTCCTATTTTATCCCCGGAAAACATCGCCAACGACTTTTTTCTTGTTAAATAGACATTTTTTTGTTATGTTGACGCCATACCTGCTGCTGTTTTGATAATTGACAACTATAAATAAAATTGAGAGTTACGGGGGATTTTCGCTATGAACAAACTGGACAAGGCGTCGGCCGTTATAATTCAGAAATCCCTGGAGCTCAAACGCCAGGAATCTCTGCTGATTATCAGCGATGAACCGCACCTGGACATCGCCGATAGTCTGTTTCGCGCTGCAGCTAAAAAGTGTACTCATGTGCACCTTTTACGCGTGCACGACGACTATCTCAACAGACAGTCTATCTGCGATCCGCTCGGCCGCTTTATGCAGGAACAGCACGCCGTAATCGCCGCCACCGCCGTTTCCATTTCTCACCTGGAGTGCCGGCGCGAAGCCTGCCGCAAGGGGGTGCGCTTTATCACCATGCCTGGCATTACCAACGATACGTTTTGCCGAATCGCCAACACGGATCTGGAGCGGGTTAGCCGGTTAAGCCGCAAGATGAAAGATATTCTCAGCATCGCCAAGCAGGCAAAAATCACGGCACCGAACGGTACGGAGATGACGTTGGGCATGGCGTCCCGCAAGGGCTATGCGGATATCGGCATCGTCAATGTGCCCGGTGCGTTCACCAATCTGCCGGCCGGTGAAGCCAGCCTGGCGCCGGAAGAAGAGCTCTGCGAGGGCGAACTGGTTGTAGACAGCGGCATGGGCGTCGTCCCTGAGGATCACGATCCTCTTCGCCTGACCTTCCGGGAAGGCAAGTTGACGCGCATTTCAGGTGACAGCAGTGCAGAACGGCTGCGTCGCCTGCTGGCGCCGCACGGGCCGGACAGCCGGCGCATCGCCGAATTCGGCATCGGCACCAACGAGTTCGCCCGCATCAGCGGCTATGCGCTTGAGGATGAAAAGGTGCTCGGTACCATTCATATCGCCCTCGGCAACAACATCTCCTTTGGTGGCAACAATGCCGTAGCGGTGCATCTGGACGGTGTGGTCTATAAAGCGAGCGTCACGATAGACGGCAGAAAAATACTTGAAAACGGCCGATTGGTACTGGAGTAGACAGAGATGAAGATTTATATTTCCGCCGATATGGAAGGGGTGAACGGGGTTGTCCTCAAAGAGCACGTGGATCCGCAGGCGAGAGAGTACGCGATGGCGCGTGAATGGATGATACAGGAGGTCAACGCCGCTGTGGAGGGCGCTGTGGCCGCCGGCGCCACCGAGGTCGTGGTCAACGATTCGCACAATACCATGACCAATCTGCCGGTGGATCGACTGCACCCGCAGGCCCGATTAGGCACCGGCACCATGAAGCCCTATTCCATGGTGCAGGAGCTGGACGACTCGTATCGCGCAGCCTTTTTTATCGGCTATCATGCCAAATATGGCACCGCCAACGCCATCCATGATCACATTTTTGCCTACTCCATGTTCGAACAGGTGCTGATCAATGGTCGGCCGGTAGGAGAATTCGGCCTCAACGCGGGACTGGCGGGATTTTATCGTGTGCCGGCGGTTCTGGTCAGCGGCGATCAGACCATGGCAGCGGAAGCCAAAGAGCTGATTCCGCACATTCATGCGGTGATCGTCAAGGAGGGCCGGGGACGCTATTCGGCGTTGTGCCGGCCTTTTCACACCTCATTAGCTGACATTCGCAGTTCCGCTGAACTCGCCGTTCGCCAGGCAGCGGACATCACACCGGTTTACTTTGAGCAACCGCTGCAGCTGACCGTTACTTATCAGAGGGCCGAATCGGCGGATCTCGGTGCGCTGCTGCCGGAATCCGATCGTCTCGATAGCCGCACGCTGACCTGCACCGCTTCCACCTATCCCGAGATGTACCGTAAATTTCTTGCGCTCTATCGATTGGCCCGCCCCTAGCGGCTAGCCGCCGAACAATCCTGTAATAACCCGCTGGCGATAATCAAAGATATAATTCAGACGCCGCCTGATGACCAGGGTGTTCAGCAGAACGCCGATCCATCCCCAACCCACATCATAGTTGACCAGATCCTGCATGCGCACCTGGCCGTTCGGCAACGATTCAAAACGGTGTTCATGGTGCCAGAATTTATAAGGACCGATGCGCTGCTCGTCGACAAAGTATCGGCCCTCTGCGACATGTTTGATCTCGGTAAGCCAGCGCACCCACAGGAGAGGGAATATTCTGATTCTGTATTCGATGATTTGGCCGCTGTACATGCGGCCGACATCAGCGGTGACGATGCGAAAGGAGAGGTCCGGCGGTGTGAGCCGGTCGAGGTTTTCCGGCCTGGCAAAAAAATCCCAGACCTGATCCAGCGGCGCCGCAATGTCCGTACGGCGGATTATCTGAAACATCGCCATGTTCACCTCCTGAAAATAATACTGCAGCAGGTCACAGCGCCCTCGGCCTTGGCCAGTTCGCTCATATCCAGTAGACGCAGCGGCAGGCCGTGCCGGAGCAGGGATTCAGCTGTGCGGGGAAAGGCGTCCGGAAAGAGGATGGTATCTTCCAGCGGCAGCGCGTTGGCGGCGTGGGGTTCGTCAGAAGCGACCGCTATGCTGTAATAATCTTTAAAGCAGGTCACATCGAGCCAATCCGGATTCAACAGCAGCCGGTCCGGCGCGATTCGGCTCACAGCGGATTTCAGATGCAGACAGCCGTGGATCGGGACCGGCACGACGTTGTAGCCAAACGGCCTGACCTGATCAGCGAGCTGGCGCGTCCCCTCTTCATTGGTGCGCAAAGAGAGGCCGACAAACAGCGTTCGCCCCATAATCAGAACGTCGCCGCCATCGAGTGTAGCAGGTGCAAGAAGACTCTTTGGGGTGCGAAAGGGGAGGAGCGCCTGTGCAACAGACGGGAGTTCGGGCCGACGGCTGACCGCACCAGGACGCGTGATGATGGCGAGCTCGTCGAGAACGATGGCTGTGTCTTCCACAAAAACAGCGTCGGGCAAATCGGCCTGTTCCGCCAATTCAATGAGCACATAGCCGGCCTCCTGCAGGCACCGTGTGTAGGCCTGGTGCTGCGCTCGCGCGCGTTCCAGGTCAATGGCTTCTCTGTGCAGATGGGTTAATTCGCAACGGGCAATGCTGCGGCTGACCGGACGTACGATGGCATATGATTCGCTGGACATAAAAGGGGCGCCGGCCAGTTATTTTTGTGTTCGCAGCAGGCGGCCGGGCTCCAGCCCTTTTGCCAGGGCCAGGCTGTTGGCCAGCAATTCTATAGGAACGATTTCCAGCACCTCTGCCAGCATGGGCAATGGCCATCGCAGCGGAATCGAGGCGATGCCCTTTCTCGCTGCTGTTTCGGTTTTCGTGCTGATGCAAATCACCCGGCCATCGTAGCGCATGATTTCGTCGATGATGGTTTCGGTTTGGCCTGCGCCGGCCGTGGCATCCAGAATAATGGCGCAGAAGCGACGATCAATTGCCTCGATGGGACCGTGGAGAAATTGTCCGGGCGTATAGGCGATGGCCGGCAGATGGGCCACTTCGGTCAAAACCAGTTGCGCCTGGCAGGCGTTGGCCAAAGAGGCGCCGGAGCCGATGATGGCCACCGATGTGCAGTCCTGCAATGTTGCCAGGGCGGCCGGAAGGTACTCCCGGGCGCTGTGGATAAGTCGGGCCATCTCTGCGGCGGCCTGGCGCCACAGCTTCTCAGCGGATGACGGATCGTCCATCAGCCAGCGCGCCACGGTCAAAAGGGCGGCGATGGAATTGGTATAGGTCTTGCTGGTGGTGTGATGCTCCGCACCGGCGCAGAGCGGGATGGTGCTGGCCGCCAGGCGCGCCAGAGGGCTGCCCGGCTGATTGGTGATGGCGAGATAACGGCCCGGCACCTGTTGCGCCAGCTGCAGCGGCTCGGCGCTGCTGCCGGACTGGGAGATGAGCACGAACAGCGCCTGGTCGTTGAGCAGAGCGCTGTAATGGGACAGCAGCTCCTGTGCATCACAGACCTGACAGAGCCGGCCGTTCTGGTGCAGCAGATGCGCGGCGGTCATGGCGCTGAAAAGCGAACTGCCCATGCCGGAAAAAATAATCCGCCGGTGCGCGTGCTGTGACAGGAACTCCCGGATCGGCATTGTCACATCAGGCCGGCTGCTCCATAGAGCCCACGCCTGCAGCGCCTGCGGCTGCTCATTGATTTCGTTTAGGAACGTCATAGAGTCGGAAGGTTGCGCTGCTGTCGCCGTCGCTGCAGATGATCAGCGGGGCGATTCGCGGCGGTTCAGGTTATTCAAGCCGGCCGACGAGCAGCTCTACGCTGTTCGCCGGCCGGTTCTTTCGAATTCGATGGATCAGGTGGTTTTGGTGGCAGCTTCCAGCCGTTTCATCATAATGAATATCAGGCTGGCGGATACCAGGCAGCAGACGGTGAAAATGGCCCACAGTTGCCAGAGTTCCAGCCGGCCCCAGAAATAGCTGCCGACAAATAACAGCTTGTTGCCGATGGCCGTGGCTCCCAACCAGCCGCCCTGCATCAACCCCTGAAACCGCGGCGGCGAAACTTTGGAGACAAAGGAAAGTCCCATGGGGCTGAGAAAGAGCTCTGCGATGGTCAACACCAGATAGCTGTTGATCAACCAGTAGGGCGACACGCGGTCGGGCGAGGTCACGCCGGCCAGGGAGAGCGGCGACGGCAGTTTAAACGAAGCAAAGAGGATCAGGAAAAAACCGATGGCAGCGATGATCATGCCGATGCCGATTTTTTTCGGCGTCGAGGGTTCTATGGATTTTTTATTCAAATAGGCGAACAGCGCCAGAAACACCGGCGTGAGAAATACGATGAACAGGGGATTAAAGTGCTGAAAGGTCTCGGGTTCGATGGCGTTGCTCTCCTGGTAGCTGGAAAGGAAATAGCGCGTCAGGATCACACCGGCGATGATGAGTCCGACGCCGAGGAGACGCTTCTGGCCCGAATCTTCTTTTTTCAGGGCGAAGACCAGGCCAATGATGACCGCGATGGCCGAGAGCAGAGCTTTGAGATCGAAAAAGATGTTGGTGATCGGCCCGACCGCCTTGGCGGTATAATC
>CAZISM010000004.1:55707-59913 GCA_964541895.1 uncultured Cytophagia bacterium | reverse complement strand
GCGATGGCGAACGCATAGTTATAGCCCCGGGCAAACACATCCAGGTAGGTGTGGGCGAACTGGCTCAGATCCATCACCGGTCCGGACAGACTGGCGCCGTCCGCCAGGGTTTTGAATGCCTGCAGATCTTTGAGGTGGCCGCCGATGAACTGGTGGCAGAGAGCCGGCAGATTGGCGTCGTGCCGGAAACCGTTGCTGGTCAGATACCAGTTACGGATGCCGGTGGCGGCGTTGGGCGCAAAAAAGGCGCCGATGTTGATGCCCATGTAGAAAATCATATAAGCCGAATCCCGCAGTTTTGAATATTCGGGATTATCGTACATTTGTCCCACCAGGGCCTGCAGGTTGCCCTTGAAAAGCCCGTTGCCCAGCGCAATGACAAACAGGCCGATGACCGTAACGGTCAGGGTCATGCCGGGCACGGCGATGATGCTATAGCCGGCCAGCATGATAAAAATACCCACCAGAATGGTGCCTTTGTAGTTTTTCGTGGCATCGGCGAGAAAACCGCCCAGCAGAGCCAGAGCATAAATGCCGAAATAAAACCAGCTGTAAATATTACCGGCCTTTTCTTCGTTCAGGCCGTATTTGGCCTGCAGAAAGAGCACGAGGATGGCCATCATGGTGTAAAAGCCGAACCGCTCACCCATGTTGGCAAAAAAAGCCACAATCAGACCACGCGGATGTGCTTTGAACATTCGTCCTCCGGAATTGGTTACTGTTTAGTGTGCAATCTAGCGTTTATTCAGAGGATAATCAAGATTTTTCTGGCAGCGGCGTCTGTCATTGCGAGCGGAGGAACTGCTCTCACCATGGCGCCGGCCCTCCAATGAAGCGTGGCAATCTCAAAGAGTGATCCGGGACGAATGCCGGAGATTGCTTCGCTGCATACCAGCACCTTCCCTTACACACCTCCCGCGCCTGCGCTCGCAATGACAATAATAGGCACGCCCCCCGTGCCTGCGCTCGCAACGGCAGGGGGGATGCTCATTCATCCACGCGCAAAAACTCGTACTGGCCGGCCTGGGCTTCCACCACCACGACCTCCTTTTCCAGGCGCAGGAATTTCAACCCTTCAATGGCCGCAGCCGCTTTGCCCTTGTGCACCAGATGCTGTCCATCCTCCACGATGCTGGGTTCGGTCTGACCTTCACAGGGAATGCGTATTTCAGCCGTGGTGTTGGCCGGGATCGATACGGCGAGACGCAACGTTCGTTTTTCTTTCTGCCAGCGGCAGCGCAGCGGTCCGTACAAGGTTTTGATTTCACCTTCAACCCAGGTCAAATCGCCGACCGGAGCTGGAGCGATCAACGCTTTTTTGTATCCCGGCTGCTGTTCATCGGGCTGCAGGCCCAGCAGCTGGTCGTACATCCAGCGGCCGACCGCGCCCAGGGCGTAATGGTTGCGCGAATTCATGCCCGGGCCCTCGGTGTCGCTGTTCCATAGTTCCCAGATGGTAGTGGCGCCCTTTTCGATCATATAGCCCCACGAAGGATAGGTTTTCTGCACCGCCAGCCGAAAGGCGAGATCGTGGTGACCGTATTTGCTCAACACCGGCAGAATGAACGGGGTGCCGACAAATCCGGTGGAGAGATGAACGTTGCGCGCCTTGATATCCTCAACCAGGGCGTTGACAGCGGCCGGGACCTCCTCTTGCGGGGTGATGCCGAATTCCAGGGGCAACAGGTTGGCCGTCTGCGTGGCGCCGGTATACCAGCCGCTGCTCCGGTCGTAATACGCTTTTTGAAACGCGGCGGCTATTTTTTGCGCCAGCTCGGCATACTGGAGCGCATCTTTTTCTTTGCCCAGCACGCGCGCGACCCGGCTCATGGTGGCGGCGCCATAATAGAAATAGGCCGCGCCGATCGGCTTTTTCGGCGACGGCACCACTGCGATCCAGTCGCCATAGCCTTCGCGTTCGTACAGATACTCTTTGCTCTCCCGCTTCATCAACTCGACCCAGGCGGCCATACCGTTATAGCTGGTTTCAAGAATACGACGGTCGCCATAGTAGAGATAGAGGGACCAGGGGACGACGATCACCGCATCGCCCCAGGCCGGCGAGGCCGTCCCTTTAAATCCGAAGGAGGGGGTGACGTCGTGAACGGCACCGGTCGGGTCCTGATCTTCGATGATGTCCATCTGCCATTTGGTGAAAAAGTCGGCCATGTTACGATTGAAGCAGGCGGTGGGCGCAATGATCTGGCCATCGCCCATCCAGCCCAGCCGTTCATCACGCTGCGGACAGTCGGTGGGCACGCTGTGCAGGTTACCGCGCAGACCCCAGTCGATGTTGGCATAGAGTTTGTTCAGCAGCGGCTCCGAGCAGGCAAAGCTTCCGGTTTGCGCCACGTCCGAATGAACGACACAGCCGGTCAATGCGTCCAGCTCAGGTTTGCCCGGAAAGCCGGTCACTTCGACATAACGATAGCCGCGGTAGGTAAAGCGGGGTTCCCAGCTCTCCCGGCCTTTGCCGCTGAGAATATAGACATCTGTGGCCTTGGCGCCGCGATAGTTATCGACATAGATGGTGCCGTCCGCGTTGAGCACTTCGGCAAAGCGCAGCTGCACTTTTTGTCCGGCCGGTCCCTGCACCGATAACCTGGCCCAGCCGGCCAGGTTCTGTCCCATATCAAACACATAGACGTTGGGTTTGGGCTCGGTGACCGCAACCGGTTTGATCTCCTGGGTTTTACGGATAGGCGGACCGATCTGCGCAGTTATGATGCTGCCGTCGTGGCTGCAGAGTTCGACCGGTTCCCAGCCGGATTCATCGCATTCCGTGTCAGCCCAGTGTTCGGTTTCCAGGCGCGCATCATAGATCTCGCCGTCATAGATGTTGTTGAACAGGAGGGGCGATTCTTTGATTTTCCAGGTCTCGTCGCTATAGATCACATGTTTTCTGCCATCCGGGAAGGTGATGACCAATTGGCACATCAGACGCAGGGGACCTTCGCTATAGGTGCGGCGCGGTGATGCGCCCATGCCGCCGCTCCACCAGGCGTTGCCCAGCATGACGGCGATGGCGTTGTCACCCTGTTTTAAAAGGGGGGTTACGTCATAGGTCTGATAGAACACCTTTTTTTCATAGCTGGTCCAGCCCGGTGCTAGAACGTCGCCCACCCGTTCGCCGTTGATAAAGGCATCGTAGGCGCCCAGACCGGTGATGTAAAGCCGCGCCTGTTCAAAGCGGCGCTCGATGGTGAAACCTTTTCGCGCCTGCAGCGAACGCGGCGGCGTATAGCTGTCTCCCGGCCGGCCCCATTGCTGTCCGCCCATGGGCTCGATTTCTGCGCTGACCTGCCAACCGGCCGCAGGAGCGGAGAGTTTGTTCCAGCCGGATTGCTCCTGCGTCGTGCAGCGCCAGTCGCGGCTGGTGCTCAAAATCTGGTTGCTGCCGTCCTGGTAGGTGATGAAGAGTTGCGCGAACAGGCCGCAGACCGTGCCGGCGTTGTTGGTGGCGCGGACGGCGATGAGGTTGTCGCCGGCCTGCAACAGTTTTTCCACCGGATATTCGTTCAGACGCTGCCAGACGGTGCCTTCGCCGACTTCCTGACCATTTACATAGAGGTGAAAGGCGTTGTCGGCCGTGATATAGATGCGCGCGGCCTTGACCGGCTTGCCGGCGACGGAAAACGGATGGCGGAAGTAGATCGGCTTGCCGATGCCGTTCTCCCTGGGGTGCCAGATCCACATGCCCTGGATCAGGCTGGTGGAATCGCTGCGCTTTTCATGTTTGCCGATCCATTTGGCGTCCTGCCAGTCGATGGGATAGAGCAGAGCCGTTTCCCACCAGGCAATTTCACTGAAACGCGACACCTCGCCATTCTGATCCCAGGTCCGTACGCGCCAATAGTAGCGATGACCGGTTTCGGTCAGGGATCCGTCGTATTCGACCTGCACACTCTGGTCAGACTCTTCTTTGCCGGTGTCCCACATGTCCGGCTGATTTTTCTCCAGCCGTTCTCTGGTGGTGGCGACCTGAATCTGGTAGGCCGTTTGGCGCGCCCCACGGCGCGTATCATTCAGCATCCAGCCCAGTCTGGGTTTGGCCGGGACAATGCCCATGGGATTGACGCGGTATTCACAGAGCAGTTGTTGTGGTTTTCCCGCTTTGCTCGTGAACAACGAGCAGGATGACAGGAAAAGACCCAGGATCAGCGTGTACAGCGCGAGATGTTTTTTCATGACTCTCCTCTTGGTTTG
>CAZISM010000004.1:0-55607 GCA_964541895.1 uncultured Cytophagia bacterium | reverse complement strand
CCAGGATCAGCGTGTACAGCGCGAGATGTTTTTTCATGACTCTCCTCTTGGTTTGACAATCGTGTTGTGAATATACATCACTTTTTATTTCCATGCAAGCAAATGCTCCCTTTGTTGTCTCTGCCTCCAGGAGGCATTCTTTTCATGTTCGCCCATTCAGCCTGATCTAATCAAAAACAGCCGATTGTTACCTTTACGATGATATTAAATCTCGACGCGATGCTTTTTTGTTTCTCTGTGTAACTCGGCGTTCTCGGCGATGGATACTTCAGGTTAGTTCTTTTTTAAAGCAGCCGAAGCATGGATTGGTCAGGTTTTTTACATGCATATCGTTTAAAAACTTTATATATTGTGCAGGATTTTATGCTGATACCCAATGCCCGTTTACCCGGATCAGAAAGGATCGTTATGAAGACTGGTTATGTGCTGTTGCTGATTCTGTTCGCCTTCTTTAATGCCGAATGCAAATCCGTCGGCCGTCTCGCTGCGCCGGCGGCGCCGAGCGGGCAAACACAAGCCGAGCTGCTGGGCTTTCCGCAGGGAAAAAAGATCCTGATCCTGCATGCCGACGATGCCGGCATGAGCGTGGAGGCCAACGCCGCGGTGCAGAACTATTTGCTGGCCGGCGAGATCCAATCCACCGCCGTGATGATGCCGTGTGCCGCTGCTGCCGAAATGATCGCCTGGGCGATCAGCCATCCCCAATTCGATGTCGGCATTCACAGCACCTTGACCAGTGAATGGAAAACCTGGCGCTGGGGCCCGGTCAGCGATCGCAGCATCGTACCGGGTCTGCTTGATCCCGATGGCTTTTTATGGAAGGAAGTGATCGGTGTGGTGCTGCGCGCCAACACCGCCGAGGTCGATCGCGAAATCCGCAGCCAGATCGATGCCGCCATCAAGCAGGGGTGGCAACCGACCCACCTGGACACCCACATGGGCACAGTCTATGGCAAACTCGATTTTGCCAAAGCCTATTTGCAGATCGCTCTGGATTACAAAATACCCGCCATGGTGCCCAATCCCACTGATTCACTCATGATCCGTTTTCGTCAACAGGGATATCCCATTACCGATGAATTGATCGGCCAACTGTCGCAGTACCCTCAGCCGCGACTGGACGATTTCCAATCCATCGCTTCGGCGCCGACCTATGCGCAGAAAAAGAGCGATTTCTACAAACAGGTGCAAAGCCTGAAACCCGGACTGACGGAAATCATTTTCCATCCCGCCGAGTATAGTGAGGCGCTGAAACAGATCACCAACTCGTGGCAGCAACGGGTCTGGGAGGGCCAAATGTTCTCGGATACGGAAGTAAAACAGTTTTTAAAAGACCAGGGCATTATTTTTACCAACTGGCGCGAAGTAATGAAACGGTATGAAAAATATAACGCTTTGCGCAATGTGCGCTGACGCTGCCAGCACAACCTGCTGACTTGTCAAAATGACCAATGTCTGCCAGTTATTCTCTTATTGGCAGACATTTTTATTTTGTCTGCCATATTGACAAAATTGGCGCAATTGATATAAATTCTATAATAACAATATATAATAATAAATATAAAAATTGGCACGCTGTTTGTATAAGTATTGGTAGAACCACGAAAACAATATCAATCAAAATATCAAGAAAGGAGCAACACCATGTGGTTAACCAGACGTAATGCAGAAGAGACGGCCAATTTCTGGAATTCTTTTGTGCCGGCCCCGTCCCGGGTATTTGAAGAAGACTCGGTGGTATGGTCCCCGCGCGTCGACATTGAAGAGACCCCTGAGGCGATCGTGGTCCATGCCGATCTGCCCGGAATCGACAAGAAGGATCTTAAAGTCAACCTGGAAAACAACCTCTTGACCATCCGCGGCGAACGCAAAGCGGAGCATGAGGAGAAAGGTAAAAACTATTACCGCAGCGAACGCGCCTTCGGCACCTTTCAGCGCACCTTTACGCTCTCCGAACGGGTCAAAGCCGAAAACATCAAGGCGGATTATCGCAACGGCGTTCTGACGGTGACGCTGCCGAAAGCCGAAGAAGCCAAACCGCGAGAGATTTCGATCAACTAGAATATATTCATATTGGTGCAAAGCAGATAAAATGTCGGACCTTCAAAGGTCCGACATCGTTTTCGGTTTAGCCGGGTTATGCAAAAAGCCCTGTATCAGTTCTACAGATACAGGGCTTTTTTTATTTTGAAATATTCACTATATTTTCCTTCTGAACCCTGGCACGAAACATGACGAAAGAGTGATAAACGATGACCCGTGAAACCAATACCTTGACCATTATGGGCCAGGCGGCAAAAAACGCCGCCCGCATCCTCGCCACCCTGTCGGGAGCGCAGCGCCAGAACGCCCTGGCCGCCATGCCGAACAAACTGCTTTCGGTCAAAGACGCATTGCTGGAAGCCAATGCCGCTGACGTGGCGGCAGCCCGCCGTGCCGGGCAAACGGAGGCGATGGTGAAACGGCTGCTGATCACGGAAAAAATTTTCAACTATATGCTGGAGCGGTTGCAGGAGGTGGCCGAACTGCCCGATCCGCTGGGACGCATCCTCGAAGGCCATACTCGCCCCAACGGTCTGGTGGTGCAAAAGATCAGCGTGCCCATCGGCGTGATCGGTATTATCTACGAAGCCCGACCCAATGTCACCACCGACGCCGCGGCGGTGTGCCTGAAAAGCGGCAACGCCGTGATCCTGCGTGGCGGTTCCGAATCGCTGGCCAGCAATCTGGTGCTGGCCGATGCCATGTCCGCGGCGCTGCAGGAAAACGGCATCCCGCCACATGCGCTGCAGATCATCCGCATTCCCGGCCACGAGGCGGTGGAGGCGATGCTGAAAATGGATGACTATATCGACGTGCTGATTCCGCGGGGCGGCAAGAACCTGATCAAAGCCGTAGCAGAGGGCACCCGCATTCCGGTGATCAAACATTACGAAGGGATCTGTCACCTCTATCTGGCAGAGGATGCGCCGGAAGAGAGCGCCATCGCCCTGAGTGTGAATTCCAAGCTGCAGCGGGTGGAGGTGTGCAACGCGCTCGAAACCCTTTTGGTGGATGCCAACGCCGCGGCGCGACTGCTGCCGCCGCTCGTGCGCGCGTTACGCGAGCGCCATGTAGAGTTGCGTGGTTGCGACAAAACACGCGCCTTCTTTCCCGATATTACACCGGCCACGGAAGAGGACTGGCACACGGAATATCTGGCGCCGGTGCTTTCTATTCGCGTGGTCAAGGACGCTGAAGAGGCTATTGCGCATATCAATACGTACGGCTCAGGCCACACCGATGGCATCGTTTCGCAAAACATGGCGCTGGTGCAGCGCTTTGTCGCTGCCGTCGATTCCGGCTCGATCATGGTGAACGCCTCTACGCGGTTGTCCGGCGGCGGCGACTATGGCATGGGCGCCGTAGTCGGCATCAGCACGGACAAGCTGCACGCCCGCGGCCCGGTCGGCATCAACGAACTCACCAGCTACAAGTGGGTGGCCTACGGCCAGGGCCACCTGCGCGACTAGCAGGCGCCCGCCTCACCACTCCGTGTCGGTGGGGAAGACATTGGTGAAAACAATTCGACTGCGCGGCTCGGCCATCATGTCGGTGACCGTCTCCGCCCATCTTTTATAGTGCGCTGTTTCTTTGTGAAGAGCCGGCGCTTGCGGTGTGCGATATACCTCCACCAGGCAAAACCGGGTGGGGTCGTCGCTCTGTTGAATGACATCGAATCGGGCGATGCCCGCTTCTTTGCGACTGTGGTCGGCATTGTCGATGGTGGCCTGTATAAACGCTTCCACCATATCCTGCTTTACTTTGATGAACACATGTACGATATGCATGAGACCTCCGCTTTTTTTAAAAATAGGACAATTCGCCATATTCTACAAACGGATTTTTTGGGAGCAGCGCATGAAATACCTGATCGTTCTTTTGGCTTTAACATCGGCGTGGTCGCAACCGGCGGCGCTGGTCGATTACGTCAATCCGCTTATCGGATCCGATTCGTCGCCGGCCTTTTCGCACGGCAACAATTACCCGGCCCTGGCGTTGCCGTTCGCGATGAATTTCTGGACCCCGCAAACCGGCCAACCCGGCAACAGCTGGCTCTACACCTACAAGGCGGAAGCCATTCACGCCTTTCGCGCCACCCATCAGCCCAGTCCCTGGATCGGCGATTACGGCGATTTTTCCTTTATGCCCATAGCCGGTGAGCTAAAGACCGATTGGCAGCAGCGCGCCTCCACCTTTGATCATCGTAACGAAGAGGCCCGGCCATACTATTATTCGGTCAAGCTGGACAAGCACAACATCCGCGTCGAGATGACGCCCACGATCCGCGCCATGCAAAGCCGGATTACGTTTTCACAGCCCGGCAACGCCTGGCTGCTGCTGCACGCCCATCCCAAAGGCGCCTATGTAAAAATAATTCCGGAAGAAAAAAAGATTGTCGGCTTTACCCGCGCCAACGAAGGCGGGGTGCCGGAAAATTTTGCCTGCTACTTTGTCGTCTACCTGGATCAACCGTTCAAAACCTGTGGCGTCTGGCAGGGAACTCAAACCCAGCCTGAGGTCAAGGAGCTGTCTGCAGAAGAGGCCGGCGCCTATCTGCAGTTCCAGGGACCGGTGACGGTCACCATGCGCATCGCCACTTCGTTTATTTCGCAGGAACAGGCAGAGCGCAACCTGGCGACGGAAATCGGCAAGCGCACGTTTGAGCAGACCCGCCAGGAAGCCAAAGAGATCTGGGAAAAAGAGATGCGCCGAATCGAGATCGAAGGCGCTACGCCGGCGCAGCGTGTCACCTTTTACACCGCGCTCTACCGGGCCTTGCTCTTTCCCCGCATCTGGTACGAGTTTGATGCCGGCAACAACATGGTCCATTTCAGCCCCTATGACGGCAAGGTGCATGCCGGCGAAATGTATGCCGATAACGGCTTTTGGGATACCTTTCGCGCCGTGTATCCGTTCTTTACTCTGCTCCATCCGGATCGCGATGCCGAGATCATCCGCGGCTGGATCAATGCCTACAAAGAGGGCGGCTGGTTTCCCAAATGGACCAGCCCGGGCTATCGCGATTGCATGATCGGCACCCATGTGGAGTCGCTGGTGGCCGACGCTTATCTGAAGGGCATCCGCGATTTTGACGTGGAAGCGGCCTGGCAGGCGATGATCAAGGACGCGACCGTGCCCACCGATTGGGGCGGCCGCGGCCGCGTTGGTTTGCCGGAGTATATGGAATTGGGTTATGTGGCGTGCGACAAAACCAAAGAAGCAACCGCGCGCACGCTCGAGTTCGCCTATGACGATTTTTGCATCGCCCAGATGGCCAGGGAACTGGGCAAATCGGAGGACGCCAGATATTTCAGCTCCAGGGCGCTCAACTACATAAAGGTCTGGGATCCGCAGGTCGGCTTTATGCGCGGTCGCCTGGCCGACGGCTCCTGGAAGCCCAATTTCGATCCCTTTGAATGGGGCAGTCCCTTTACCGAAGGCAGCGCCTGGCATTACACCTGGTCGGTCCTGCACAACGTGCAGGGATTGATCAACCTCATGGGCGGCCGCGACGCCTTTTGCACCAAACTGGACAGCATGTTCACGCTGCCGCCTAAATTTTCCGTTGGACACTATAAACGCGAGATCCATGAAATGACCGAGATGGTGGCCTGCAACATGGGCCAGTATGCGCACGGCAATCAACCGGTGCATCACGTGCTCTATCTGTACAATTATGCCGGCCAGCCCTGGAAAAGCCAAAAGTGGGTGCGCCATGCCGTGTCCACGCTCTATGGCCCCGGCCCGGACGGATTGTGCGGCGATGAGGACAACGGCCAGATGTCGGCATGGTATCTCTTCTCAGCCATGGGATTTTATCCGGTGTGTCCCGGTGAACCGTCCTATGTGATCGGCAGTCCGCTGTTTAGCAAAGTGACTCTGCATCTTCCCAACGGCAAACAATTTGTCATCCTGGGGAATAACAACAGCCCTGAAAATGTATACATCGATAATGCAGGACTCAACGGCCGCACGTTTGACAAAACCTATATTACCCATCAGACCATCATGGAGGGCGGCACCCTCTCATTTAACATGTCGGACACGCCCAACACCGCCTGGGGCGTGGGTCCGGAAGCGGCGCCTTTTTCCATGCACAACCGCAGATAAGTGCGTCACAGAGGCTTGACGCGGACAAGCCGAAACAAACAAAGCCTTCCATATATCAACCTGGAGCGTTATCATGAATAACCGAGGTAATTGGTTCGGGCTGTTGCTGCTGCTGTCGCTGATCAGCGGCCCTCTGCAGGCCGTCGACGTTCTCATCATCAAAGACGAGCTGCCGCAAATGCAGGTGCTGGCCGACGTGCTGACCCATCAGGGCGGCCATAAGGTGACGATGGTCAATCAGGAACAGCTGCCCGCCGATCTGTCCGCCTATGCCGCCGTGGTTCTCTATCTCCATTTCCGTCTCTACGAAAAGACCGAACAGGCGGTGATGGACTATGCCAATACAGGCGGTCGACTCGTGGTGCTGCACCACTCGATCAGCAGCGGCAAACGCGCCAATGCGAACTGGTTCGATTTTCTCAAGATCCGACTGGAAGCCAAACCGCTGCTGCAGGGAGGGTATGCCTACCGCGAACCGGTCGATCTGCAGCTGGTGAATCTGCAGCCCAAACACCCCATCACCTCGCAGCAGGTGCGCTGGCCAGAGACTGCGGCCTATAACAGCCGGACCCTGCCTGCGGTCACGTTGACCCATACCGAGGTCTACCTCAACCATATTCTGCTGGATGATCGCGACCGGACGATTCTTTGCGGCTTTCGCTATTTCGATGTGGAGACCGGTCGCTGGTTTATCCAGGACCGCGCCGCCTGGCTGAAACAATGCGGCAACGGCTCGGTGTTCTTTTTCATGTTCGGTCACAAGAACAACGATTTTGAAAATCCGGTGGTGACGCAGATCCTTCTTAACGGCATCCTATTCCGGTAGGTCTATTCATAACCCAGGGAGATCATGTCCACCTCAGCATCACAGATACGCGTGGACCGGCCGTGGCTATGGCCCGTCGTTGTGGTTGTCGGGTTTCTTGCCTGCAGCCGTCCGATGGTCACCGTGCCCGTGCAGGCGAGCCTGCAGACAAGATTGCAGCGAGCGGACAGCAGCATGCACCGGATACGCGGCGAACAAATTTTCACCTTTAGCGCCCTGCGGACGTTGTATCGCGAGCGTCAGTTTGAGCCGGGCTGGAGTGTGAACGGCCGCCTGAAACCGTGCGTGGATTCGATGATCCACCATCTCTCCGAGGCGGAGGAAGAAGGATTGTCCGGCAACGTCTATCATCTCGAGCAATTGCGGCAACTGCGCCAGCCGCGGCAGCGGCAGCGCAACGAACCGCTGTGGTCGGCGGATGAATTGGCGGATCTGGATATTCTGCTCAGCGACGCCCTGTTGCTGTTTGCCAGCCACCTGCAATCGGGCCGGGTCAATCCCGCCACCTTTGACGCCGAGTGGCATGTGCACCGCGACAGCGCCGACGTCGTGCACCTGCTGGCCGAAGTCTTTGATCGTGGTTTGGTATGCCAGCGCCTGCTGGATCTGCGGCCTCAGCATCCGTCCTACCGGCGTTTGTGTTCCGCCCTGGAGACCTATCGCCGCTATGCGCACAACGGCGGTTGGCCGCAGGTGGAGTATGTGGCCAAGCTGGAACCCGGAGCCTACAGCCCGCGCATCAGCCAGGTGCGGCGACGGCTGGCCGTGACCGGTGAGTGGCCGGCAGAGCAGGCCGCCGGCGACACGCTGCTTTACGATGACCAGCTGGTCCAATCGGTCAAACAGTTTCAAAGGCGGCACGGACTGGAAGAGGATGGCGTTATCGGCTGGAGCACGGTTCAGGAAATGAACGTGACGGCCGAAGAGCGGTGCCGGCAGATTACCGTGAACCTGGAACGGTGGCGATGGCTCTATCGGGATCTGGGAGAGTATTATATTCTGGTCAACATACCGACCTTTGAACTGGAAGTGGTGGAGCACGACAGCATCGTCATGACCATGAACGTGGTGGTGGGCAAGCCGGCGCGGCGCACACCGGTGTTGAGCGACGTTATGACCCATGTGGTGTTCAATCCCTACTGGAACGTGCCGGTCAGCATTATTCTTCAGGATATGATTCCTGAAATCCGTCGCAATCCGCGTTATTTGAGCGATCGCGGTATTCGTATCTATCCCAGCTGGGACATTACGCGCGCGCCGGTGGATCCGCAGAGCGTGGACTGGCACAAGCTGAACAGGAACAATCTGCCATACCTGTTTCGTCAGGATCCGGGCCAGGAGAACGCGCTCGGCCGGGTGAAATTTGTCCTGCACAACGATTATGATGTCTATCTGCACGATACGCCGGCACGTGGTCTCTTTGCCCGCTCGGAGCGGGCGTTCAGCTCCGGATGCATTCGCGTGCAGGAACCGCTGCGACTGGCGCAACATCTGTTGGCCCGCCAGCCGTCATGGACTGCGGAGGCGATTCATCGGGTCCTGCAGTCGAATCGCGAAGTCACTATTGCGCTGCCGCAGCCTTACAATATCCATCTGCAATATTGGACCGCCTGGATCAATGGCGACGGCCAACTGCGCTTTGCCCGCGATATCTATCTGCGCGATCAGCGCGTGGCGGACGCGCTGACCGCGCAGCCGATACAATCAAAGGGGTGAGCGATTAAAAAAAATGTCGGACACCTTTGAGAAGATGTCCGACATTTAGAACCTGTTTATTCAAGCTATGAAATCAAGACCGTACTTCCTGCCCCCGTTTCTTCAACACCGGCCACAATAACCACAGCGTCAACGCCATCGTCACCGCGATCAAAACAACGCCGTCTGTGACCAGAGCCATGCGATCCTGCTTTATAAAGGTGATGGCATCTCCCAGCACCAGCGTCATAAAAAACACCAGCGGATAGAACCAGAGATTGCGGCGGCCAAAGGCCAGGACCATGATCACCAGCCAGAGCATCGACACCGCCCACAATAGCGCATGGAGGAAAAACTCCCCCGGCGTGCGCACCGAGGTCGGCACAAAGGCCACCACCACCAGCAGCGCCAGCGGCCCCCACCACGCTTTTTTAGGCAGATAGTGCTGCAGGAGAAAGACGACAATGCCGGCCAGTCCGGCGGCGATCACCATGCTGCTGCTGCCGCCGGTCAATGCCGATAGCCAGGGCATGGGCACATCGATATTCTCCGGCAGCCCCAGTCCGCTGATGACAGCGTGCGGGCTGAACCAGAAGAGGAGCAGATCGCGCAACCGGCGAAAACCGAACTGGAACAGAAACGCGATCACGCCGGCCAGCACCGCATCGAACGCCCAGGTGCGGCGGTGCGTAGCGCGCAGCAAGCCGCTCGCCTGCGGATAGAGGGAGAAAACGAGCGCCAGAATAAAAACGGCCACGATATAGAAACCGATGGTCGCGATCACCAGAGCGATCACCGACGTGGTTTGATACAGCGACATGGCGATGGAGGTGGGATAATTCGCCAGCAACTGATGCCATTGCTGCATTCGATCCGCCAGCATCACCACCGCAAAGGGAAGCGCCCACAGCAACGCCTTTTTCCAGGGTATCTCGCCCTGGCGGACCCGCTGCACGATTTGCATGATCATCAGGCCGATCACCCCGCCGATCACGAGGATGCGCAGCACGATCAAAACAATATTGGCCAGCGTTTTCTTTTCCCGGTCGCGGAGATAGGTCTCGGGCACTTTGGGAAAGGTGGTGAACAGCGACAGCTGATCTCCCTGCACCTCCATGCTGCAACGGTATTTCAGCTCGGCGATGTTGCGCGGATCCCCTTCCGGGGCTTCCCAGGTGAAAGAGTGATCGGTCCGGTTCTTGCGTTTTTCTTCCTGGGCCTCTTTCAGGTCCATGACGGCGACGTCGACGCCCTGTTGCAGAGCGAACGCGGCGGCCAGCGCGCGGGCGGAATCCTGGGGAATGGTGGCGCCGGCGGCTTCTTCGTCGATGCTGCGACTGAACGAGACCAGCGACAGATCGCGGGGATCGAGGTACACCCGGTACTCTTCCTTCTGCAACGGCTTGAACAGGCGTACCGCCCAGCGGCTGCCTTTGCTCTCTTTATCATACAACTGATTCAAGCGGGAGATATCGGCTTTTTCCAGCACATAGCGGCTGGTGATGGCATCAAAGCGCTCGCTGCTGAAGGTGACCCGTTCAAAGCCCTCGCTGCTGAAGCCTCTCTCCTGAAGGAATCGCACCGCTTTCTGTTCCGCTTCCTGCGGTCCGGTGGGGAACTGGACAAAGTCGCCCGCTTTTTGCACCGGCAGGAAATAGAGCAGGCAGAGCGCCAGCGCCGCCAGCAATCCCCAGGCGAACCGATTGAGGGGCACCGGCGTATAATCCGGGCTCGCCGGCTCCGGTGTGGCCGGCGCAAGAGTTTCCTCCACCCGCTGCACGCCTTCGTTGGCGTTGGTGAGCTGATCAGAGGGTTCAAAGCCGCCTTTGCGGATATAGGCGACGATGGCCACGATGAGCGGCACCAGCAACACGCCGCAACCGACTGCGGCGGTGAGGATGAAATAGAGATTGCCTGAACGGAACAGCAGCACCGCCGTGTACAACGCATCCACCAGATAGTGCCAGATCAAGGTGGCGAGAATGCCAAAGCGCAGCATAAAGATTCCGATGAGCACGCCGGCCAGACCCACTTCCAGTCCGCGGATGTAGAACGGCTGCTGCGGGTAATTGGCGTGGCCGAAACCCCAGATGAACGCCGGTATGACGATGGCCAGCCAGCGGATTTTGACAAATTTTTCCATGAAGGGAATGGAGAACATGCGCGAGATGAACTCTTCCGACACCGAGGGCAAAAATCCCATAAAGACGACAAACACCCAGGGAAAGGCGGTGTTGAGCATGTTGTCGTACGGGATATCCTGCGGCGCCCAGCCGCCGAATTTTTTCGATACCAGGTAAAAAATGATCTGGTAGGCGCCGAAGAAAAACATCATACCCAGGCCCATGACCATGGCCATAAAGGCGTGTCGGGTCCGCAGGCCGCGCCAGCGGAATATGTTGGTCAGGGACGGCATGTGCGGATAGCGTTCGCGATACAGCGGCTCGGCCGCGGCGGTGAGGAAAAAGATAAACAGGCCGGTGCCCAGCGCCTGCAGCACATCCATGATCAGCGTGCGGGTGAGCAAACTGGAATAGGGGTCGGTGGTGGCAAAGTTGTATTCGTCGATGGGCAGAGTGTTCAGCGAACTGAGCAGAGTGAGCACCACAGCCACGACGCCGAACACAATGGCGGTTTTCCAGCGGATGTCCCGGTGACGGATGTGCACGATGAACATGACCAGCATGGCGATGATGGTGAGCAATAGCAGCAGGCCGGCGGCCATGCCGGTGGTTTCGTTTTTCGCGCGCAGCTTTGCATACTCGCGCGACCACTTTTCCGGCACGTGCAAAAATTCGGAATAGGCGCCGATCTCCGCACCCTGCACCTGCACCCGATAGCGATAAGTGGCGTCCTGAACGTCAAAGCCTTTGCGTTTCCAGACAAAGGTGTGATCCATGCGTTTGGGACGTTCGTTCTGCGAGTGTTCAACAAACTCGAGGCCGGTGGTGTCGATTCGGGCGATCTGGCTCAAAAAGAGTTGCGCCGCGACTCTGGCAGAATCGGCCGTCAGGTGCGCGCCTTCCTGCTCCTCTGCCACCTCATGAAAAAATCCCAGGAATTCGCCCTTGGGGCTGATGCGCAGGGTATACTCTTCCTTTTGCAGCGGTTTGTACCAGCGGTGGCTGTAGCGCCAGAGGCGGACCTGCGAACCCATGAGATTATTGGCCTGCTCCGCGCCCAGCTGTTTTTCCAGGAACGTTTTCGCCTCATCGTCATGATCGAATATGGCGGCATGACGAAAGCCCTCGGCCTGCAAAGAAAGCCTCTGCAGCCAGGACTCGGCAATGATCCTGGACTCTTTCTGGTTAACCTTGAATTCGATGGAGGCTTCGGGAAACGCCTTGTAAAAATAGTTGACGATGACAAACAGCGACAGCAGGGAAACAACAACAGCGATCCCTATCAAGCGATAATCTTTGGACGTGAGACGATCGAGCATGGATTCCCTCCGCGGGTTGTAGTAAGCGTCCGTGTACCTCATTGGGCCGCAGCGTTATTGCTCCGGCAAGCTCTTTGTCTTCTTACTTCAAAAAACAGCAGGGCCGAAGCCACTGACACGTTCAGTGAATTGATCCGGCCGTGCATGGGTATGTTCACCATAAAATCGCAGGTCTCGGCCACCAGTCGGCGCAGGCCTTTGCCTTCGCTGCCCATGACAACGCCGATAGGCCCGCACAGATCCCGCTTGTAATAGATCTCGGCCGCCTGATCGTCGGTGCCGACCAGCCATACTCCCTGCTCTTTGAGCGTTTCCATGGCTCGCACCAGGTTGGTGACACGCGCGATCGGTATCAGCGCAGCGGCGCCGGCCGACGCCTTGAATGCTGCCGGCGTCAATTCGGCGGCGTTGTCTTTGGGGATGATGATGCCGTGCACGCCGGCCCCTTCGGCGGAGCGGAGGATGGCCCCCAGATTGTGCGGATCCTGCACCTGGTCCAGGATGACGATGAACAGGGGCTCTTCTTTCCGTTTCGCTCGCTCCAGCATCTCTTCCAGAGAGACATAAGCCGGCAGTTGCACCAGCGCGGCGATGCCCTGGTGGTCGGAGGTGCCGACCTTGAGTTGCAGCTCCTGTTTGGCCAGCCGCTGTACCTGGGCGCGGCATTTTTCGATCTGTTTGCGGAGTTGCGGATCAAGATGGCTTTCGGTCTCGCGGGCCAGCAGCAGCTGCTGCACCGGCAGGTCCGCCAACAGCCATTCCAGCACCGGATTGCGGCCGTACAGATAGGTGGTTCGTGGTGGTGTCATGGATCTCTATTTCGTTTTCATTTCAAAGACGCCGTCCCAATCGAACGGAATGGGATTGTGTTTATAAAATTCGCAACGCTCTATATAGGTTTTGCTGGGCCCTTCGTGGACGTCGGCAGCCAGCGCCCGCTGAAACGCGGCGATGGCGTCATCCCATCGCCGTTGGCGGTAAGCGGCCAGGCCCTGTTCGTACTCTGGCAGTGCAAGCAATTGAGCATTGCTCAAGCCGCTGCGATCGCGCGCCACCAGCTCGTACACGCGCACCGGTTTCTGTTTCCCCTTGACGCGGATAAGATCCAGTTCGCGGGTGATGTACGAAACCGGCAGCAGCTCGCGCGTGAATTCGCTGACCATGATGCTGGTGCCGTACTGCTTGTTGGCGCCTTCCAGGCGCGATGCCAGGTTCACGGCGTCACCGATGACCGTGTAATCGTAGCGGTCTTCGCCGCCGATGTTGCCGGCGATCATCGGTCCGGAATTGAGTCCCATGCGGGCATGAAACTGCGGCTTGCCTTCCTTTTGCCACTTTTGCCGCAGCGACACCAGCCGCTCCTGCATATCCAGCGCCGCCAGGCAGCCGCGCTCGGCGTGATCGGCCTGGTCCACCGGCACGCCAAAAACAGCCATGATGGCGTCGCCTTCATATTTGTCCAGGTAGCCTTTGTACTTTAGCACTACTTCGGTCATGGCGGAAAGATATTCGTTCAGCTGCGCCACCAGCTCTTCCGGCTCCAGCTTTTCCGAGGTGCTGGTGAAATCCTTGATGTCGGAGAAAAAGGCGGTGGCTGTGCGCCGTTCGCCGCCCAGCTTGAGCAGTTCCGGCCGCTTGAGCAGCTCCTCAACCACGTTGGCGGTGAGATAGTGCTGAAACATGTTTTTGATATAACGCTTGTTGCGCTCTTCGTCGATATAGCGATAAATAAAAACGAACATGAAGGAAAACAGAATCGCCAGTGTCGGCCGGATCAACTCCAGCCAGAACGCATGCCGTGCGAACCAGGCCAGGGCCAGAAAAGCCAGACCGCCGACGAGCAGCACGCCCAGCAGACCGCTCAACCAGGGCCGGAACGCCATGGCCAGCATGGCGATGGAGATGGCGAGCAGAGCCACCAAGAGTGCGCCAAACAGAGGCTTTTGAATATTGATATACTTGCCGGTCAACATGTTGTAAATCAGAGTGGCGTGAATTTCCACACCGGGGAAATCGTCCTGGAACGGCACCGGCCGGATGTCGGAGAGGCCGGCGGCCGAGGTGCCGACGAGCACATACTTGCCCTTAAACATTTCCTGCGGGATGCGCTGCATGAGCACGTCATAGTAGGAAAGATAGCGGAAGGTTTGAAAGGTCCCCTGATAGTTGAGCAGAACCCGCCCTTTTTCGTTGATGGGGATGTGGAGCGCCGGTCTGTTTTTGGGTTGGACCACCACTTCCCGGCGGGGGATGACTTGAATGTCATCCGGCGTCGCGCCCATGGCGCCCATGACCATGGCGATAGAGAGGGCCAGGTATTGCCGGCCGGCGAAATTGAGAAACAGCGGCATGGTGCGGATGACGCTGTCATTGTCCGGCGAGAAATTGGCAAAGCCGATGCCGTGGGCGGCATTGTAAAGCGGGATCAGTTTGCCGTCCATCCGATCTGCTGTTTTGAATATCCGCGCTGTTTTGTCCGGCAGCACCAGCGAGAGATGGTCGGCGTTCAAACCATCGGGCGGCCCCTGCATGGGATACAAAAACGCGTCCGGATTGGCCATGGAAAAGGCCATGGCATGATAGACGATGCCCGATTGCGCCGTGGAACGGATAAAGGCGCTGTCGTTTTCGGCGATTTGATCCGGCTCCATAAACAGAACGTCAAAGCCGATGGCTTGGGCGCCGCCTTCGGTGATGTAATCGATGATCTGGCTGTGGTAGGTGCGCGGCCACTGGCTGAACCGCCCCAGTTTTTCCAGGCTGCGGTTGTCGATGTCGACGATGATGATATCTTCGATTTCCGCACCCTGACGGCGTTCCCACAGCAGTTTGATGCGTTTGAGGTAGCGCCAGTCCAGGGACTTGGCTTCAAAGGCGTCAAAGAGATCGCGTTGAAAGCCATAGGTGAAGGACAGGATAAGAACAGCAGCGATGAAACCGATCGCCGCGCCGATCAACAACCGCTGGCTGAGACTTTTATGCATTAAAGCTCTCCTCGAGAACACCGCGATAGACCGGCGTGACCAGCCCGGTCAGTTTCACCTGACTGAAATCGTCGTTGCAGCTGACTGTGAGTTCGCCGCCTGGGAAGCAGAGCCGGCTGGGCGAGCGCAGCCGGTTTTTCATTCGGCTGATGACCGCCACGGCCACGGCGCCGGTGCCGCAGGCCAGCGTTTCCGCTTCGACGCCGCGTTCAAAGGTGCGGACACGGGCCTGATCCATGGTCTCGATCTGGGCGAAATCGACGTTGGTGCCGGCCGGGAAATAGGGGTGGGAGCGATAGGCGCGGCCAAGGCGGTCCACATCCACGGTTTCCAGGTTTTGCACATACAGCACCAGATGCGGCACGCCGGTATCGATAAAGCCGCCGGCCTGCAGCTCCGCTTCGGCCACGATGCTCAGATCCAGGATCGGTTTGCCCGGCGGCACGAATTCGGTGGTCACCTCCGGGCCGTTGATGACCACGTGGTAAATTTTGTCATTGATTTCAAAGGCGGCCTGGGTTTTATAGAGGCCGAGGTGATGCGCAAACCAGGCGATGGCGCGGGAGCCGTTGCCGCACATTTCGGCGATGCTGCCGTCGGAATTGATGTGCACATAGCGAAAATCGGCCTGATCGCTTTTTTCCAGCAGGATGACGCCGTCGGCGCCCACCGCCACGCGGTGCCGGCACAGCCGGCTGAAATAACGGGCGTCGCGGTCCGCCGCAAAGCGGCCGTTGCGATTGTCGATGAGAATAAAATCGTTGCCCGTGGCGGAAATTTTCAGAAATTCAGTATGTTCAGACATGAAGAAATGTACGAAAAACCAGTGCGGCTAGCAACGAAAAAAAAGCCGGTTCATAACCCGCCGCTTACCACCACGCGTCGAAGAGGTGGGCCAGGCTGAGCAGGGGGTGATGGCGGAGCATGCGCGGGCCGGCAAAGCGCATCACCGTGCGAATCTGTTCGCGCCGGTCCGGTTTGTAGCAATGGGCCGGGCACTTTTGGCAGGTTGGTTTGTCGGCGCCATAGCGACAGTGTTGTAAGCGCGCCAGTGCATAGGCCTGCAATTCGTTACAGTCATCGCACAAACGGTTTTGCGCTGAGTGATGGGCCCGACAGTAGAGGTCGATCATGGCGATGATGGTTTTGCGTTCGCGTGCAAGTCGGTTCGATTTCATGGTCAGTGTAAAAGTTGTGTAACGGCATACGGTTCAGGAATAGCCGGGGATGTGCGCCTGTTATCCTAATTAACAATTCCGCAATAACCGCTATTCCGGAATTTTGGTCGCAGCGATGCGATGGTATCAAGCGGGCACGTTTACCTGAATTGAGCCTTGGTTGTGGAAAACCAATCGCTCAATGTAATATATATTTATGTAAGGAGGTTTCATGAAACGCATCCTGGTGTTAGCTATTGTGGCTGTGGCGGTCCTGTCCGTCTCTGTGCAGGCGAAAGAAGCGCCGGTGACGACTGACAAGATCGAAAAAATCATCAAGCTTTATAAAGAATCGCTGAAAGTGGATAACGAAGGCGTACGTCAAAGCACGTTGTACCAGCTGGCCCGCATCAAAGTGGATTATCCCTGGGCGGATTTGAGCGGCATCGCCAAAGATGTCGAGCGCGTCAGCCAAAAAGATGCGAGCGCGACGGTCCGCATTCAGGCCAATTTGACTCTGGCCTATCTCACCGAGGAGGGGCTGAGCCAAAAAGTGCAGCCGCTGGTGCCCGATGAGTATGCCGGTTTTTACAATAAAGTACAGTCCGAACTGTTCGGTGCTGCAGAGCAGGTGGCGGAATAATCGCGCCTGATATGATCAACACGCCGGAGTCGTTGGAACGCTAGACGGCTCCACTCTCCTCCTTGCTCCAGTTGGTCCGCCGGATAGTAGAGCGTCCGGCGGACCGATTTTTTTTTGCCTGATTTGTAAAAGATCTGTAATCCGCTTCCGGTTTTTCAATTATGTGAAACCGGCGGGATGACGGTTCCGTACATATAACTGGAAGCAACGAGTTCGGAACAAACAGGAGAGGAGAGTCCCATGAAACGAGTTTATGTTACGATGATGATTCTGCTGGCGGCGGTGCTCTCGAACGCGCAAACCACCAGCCATCCGGAACTGACGGACCGCGCCAAAGCGAAGCGGATCATTCTGGGATACGCGCGCGCCCTGCAATCCGACAACATGGGTGTTCGTCAGAGTGCGTTGTATCAGCTGGCGCGCATCAAATCACGGTTTCCTGAAGTGGATCTGGCGAATACCCTCGATCAGGTTGCGCAGCTGAGCAAAAAAGACGATGAACCGGTGGTGCGGGTGCAGGCCAGCCTGATCCTGGTTTATCTGCAGGATCGCGAACTGTTGCAAACGATAAAACCCGATTCGCCCGCTGATCCGGTGAATTTTTACAACCAGGTCCACGTAGCTGTGGCCGGCCCCAAACAGCCGTAACGGCTGAGCAGATTTTTGCATCCCCAGGATGATGTCACTCTGGGGATTTTTTTTTGCCCGTTCGAACCCGGCCTTGATCCTGCACAGGTATGCGGGGTGTTTTTTAAAGAATGATGGCAGGATGTGTAACAATCCGGTGGCTGCGACGTACTAACAGATAGAGCAGGTCAATTGCAAACGAGCGTGGTTTGCAGGAGGATATTATGAAACGCGCGCTGCTGGGAGGAGGGCTGATCCTGGTGTTGGCGCTCAACAGCCAGGCGGCTGAACCTCCCCAAAAGTACGATCGGCAATTGCTGATCAAAACGGCCGGACGATATATGGAGTGTCTGAAATCGGACAATTACGGTGTTCGAAAAAGTGCGCTCTATCAGCTGGCCAAACTCCATGCGCTGGATCCCACGATTGACATGAAAGCCATGTGCGAGCAGATCTGCAAGATCAGTAAAAAGGATACCAACCCGCTGTTGCGGGTGCAGGCTGAATTGACCATCAGGTACATCACCGACGAAGAGCTGGCCAAGCTTGTTCGTCCAGTGGACGAAGACGACGGCACAGTGTTCTATAATCAGGTTCATACGGTTTTAGCCAGCCGCTGGTAGGAACCACACTTTTTGCAAAGGGGGGCCAGTCCCCCCTTTTTTTTATGAGGGCGGACTGGCCAGTCCGCCAGGGTGGTGGGGATTGCCATGCCTCCGTAAATCTGCACTGAACAATAGCTCCGCACTTTTAACGCCTCAGACGAATCTGAACGTGTTATATGATTTTAATGTACCATTACCGTTTTGCCGGTCTCCTGTGCCAGACGGATATTGCCGCTGTTCTGGCCTTCAGGAGCCTACTTTTCATAGCCGAGGTGATGCGTCATTTCCGCTTTGAGAATTTGCAGAGACCGCGGACCGGATTTTTGATTACCCGGTTTTGAGGGAGAAGATCTTGGGCCGTCGTCCAGTTCACCGGCAAAATAAAGATCGCACCGGCATGTTGTGGATCGGGACGTTTGGCAGCGGCCTCAATCGTTATGATCGAAAAAAAAATTCAGTCTCTTGCTATCGACGCCATCCGGATACCGGATACGGCTTGAGCGGTGATCACATCACAACTCTGCGAGAGGATCGTTCAGGTGTCCTTTGGATCGGGACGAACAACGGCTTGAATTACTATGATCGTCACACCGATCAGGTCGTCCGCTGGCGTGGGGCTTCACAGGAATTTCGTGCAGTGGAATATGACGTTATCTTTGATATAACGGAGGACAGCAGGGGTGCACTATGGGTAGGAACTTTTCATAATGGACTGTTGCGGATTGAGCCGGAAGCCAATCGCTTTGTGGCTTATCGCCAGGATGTGCATAATCCATACTCTCTTCTCAATGACCGCGTACAAACGATTTATAAAGATCGCTCGGGCGTTATGTGGATCGGCCACTATCGTTCCGGCATCAGTCGGTACGTTCTGCAGCAGGATCAATTCTGGCGAAATAAATTGGACGATGCCGTCTTTGCTATTTGCCAGGATCTTACTGGTAACCTCTGGGTTGGAACTGAGCATTTCGGCCTGCAAAAGTACGGCCGCGAAGGCGAGCTGATCGGACATTATTACCCCGATCCCCAAATTTTGAAAAACCACATCAGCAATGCGGTATTGGCGATCTGCCAGGACCGCTGAGGCGATCTCTGGATCGGTACGGAAAGGGGCCTGTATCGGTTCGATCCCAAACACAATGCGTTTCTGCGATACGGATATGAGGTGCTGGACCCGACCCAATCCGGACAGCTAATCGTAAAAGCGATTTTAGAGGATAGCGACGGAGAGATCTGGTTCGGCACCATGGGCAACGGCCTCTGTCGTTTGAATCCACTGAAAAATACAATCGTCTATTATCATCATGATCCTGGAAATCCGCACAGCTTGAGTCACAATAATGTCTGGGCTATTTCTCAAGATCCGGCTTCCCAAGACTATCTCTGGATCAGCACATTCGGCGGCGGACTGAATCGCTTGAACAGAAAAACTGAAACATTCACTCGTTTCATGCATGATCCACAAAATCCCAACAGCCTGAGCACGAACAATATCTATTCAGCCCACGCCGATGCGAGCGGTACCGTCTGGATAGGCACGTTCGGCAGCGGTCTGAACCGGCTGGATATCGCCTCCCATCGATTTACGCCTTACGCGGATAAGGATGGGTTATCAGACAATTTCGTAAAGGGCGTATTGGAGGATACCCATGGTCGTCTCTGGTTGAGCACGGATAAGGGAATTTCCAGATTTAATCCGAAAACAGCTTCTTTCAAAAACTATACGGCCAGGGACGGCTTGATCAGCAATGTTCTTCTTTGCGGCGCCTATCATAAAAATGCGAACGGAAGCATGATGTTCGGCAGCGAAGGCGGCTTTATCACCTTTCATCCGGATAGTCTTCGTGAGAATATCCATCTTTTCCCTGTGGTTATCACCCGTTTCAAAGTTTTTGATCGACTGCTTCTGCCGCCCCGGCTGAGCGACGGCTCGCGCTCCATCGTTCTCTCCTGTCGCGATAATTTTTTCTCCATGGAGTTCGTCGCCCTGGATTTCAATGATCCGGACAAAAATCAGTACGCGTATGTATTGGAAGGATTTGACGAGGATTGGAATTATTGCGGCACCAGGCGCTATGCCAGCTATACGCGTGTCGATCCGGGTGAATATATCTTTCACGTGAAAGCTTCAAACAACGAGGGCGTATGGAATGAGCAAGGCACATCGCTTTCAATTGTTATCCGGCCGCCGTTCTGGCAAAGATGGTGGTTTCGCAGTCCGGCTGTTTTATTCATCCTTGCACTCGCCTGGAGCTTGCTGTGCAGAAAAATGAGGAGGCTGGAAGAAAAAAGGACAGAGCTCGAGTTGCAGGTTAAGGAGCGGACCCTAGCGGCCGCGGCGCTTCAGAATGCACTTTCGGAAGTGGAGCAGCTCAAGAACCGCCTGCATGCAGAAAACGTGTATCTCCAGACAGAGATCAAACTGGAACATAATTTCACCGATATTATCAGCCGCAGCCCGGCCTTGCAAAAGATCCTTGCCAAAGTAGAGCAAGTGGCAGCCACAGATGCGACCGTGCTGATCTTGGGAGAATCGGGAACAGGAAAAGAATTGCTGGCACGCGCCGTCCATAACTTGAGCCCCCGTCGGGATCGCCCTCTGGTAAAGGTCAATTGTGCCGCGCTGCCGGTGACTCTGATCGAAAGCGAGCTGTTTGGACATGAAAAGGGTGCTTTCACCGGTGCTGTTGGACGCAAGGTCGGACGGTTTGAACTGGCAAACGGCGGTACGTTGTTTCTGGATTTATGTTGAGCGATTATTAATGTTGAGAAATTGCCTTTATTCAATCATGCTGATCGAGATCTCGTGATAAATCACTCCACATAATATTTGATATCGATATTTCGACAGTGACTCATAAGGATTCCAACCATGCCAAAATATCGGAGTTTTTTCTCCATGAAAGCTGAGGATGTTTTTCGTCGCTTAATGGTTTTGCCTTCGCAATAGCTTGACGTTTCATTTCTAAATCAATGGAAACGTGACCCATGTAGGTGGACAACAAGGGAAGCTTGGTCTGAACATCTTCACCCGCTTTGTACCATCGCTGTAGGACATTGATTGCAAAAGAATGGCGTAGATCATGAAGGCGCGGTGGTCTGCCCTTCTTGGTAAATATCCCGAGTGCAATACAAAGGGCAGCCCAGTTAGATGCAAATCCGGTACCCGTATAAGCTTTCCCCCCAGGACCACCAAATCTGTTCCAGATAAATGGCGATATAATCTCCATAGGCAACCTATTTTTGTGACGCAATGTCAGATATTCCTCAACTTCAGCGGCTACACAGGGAGAGAGAGGAATGAGCCTGGATTTATGAAATTTAGTGTTCTGAATATGCAAAGTTGCCTCAGCTGAGTTAAAATCTCCTAACTTTAGGCGCAGGAGTTCACTACGGCGAATTCCGGTTGCATATAGAAGAAGAATAGCAATACGCAAAGTTTGAGGCCGCAAGAGAAAGCGTCGATCAGAGAAAAGGTGTTGTGTAGCACTCAAGATGTTGGCGATTTCTGAATCTGAAATAACGTGAGGTGTAAACCGCTGCTGGTGAGATGGAAATGTCAGAGGATCGGGAACAAATTGTTGTGAATGTGATCGTTTGAGATATATGCAAAGTTTTCTCACATGACGCATGCGCATGCACCGCACCGATGGGGAAAGATGCTGCAGAGATGTGCACCACTGATCGAACATTTGTGCAACGAATCTTTGGGCTATCGGGTACGGATCTGCCAAAAAAGCATCCAAAGAATGAAATACCCTGGTTTCGCTGCCGTAATCTCGGCCTAGTGATTGCTTGAGTTGAATAAAATCTCGGATCTCATCTGCAAGGAAACTTTTCAAAACATAAGATGATTTGATGCGCAGTATTCTATTATCGGCTACCTCTCTAATTTGATCTCTAGCATCAGGCTTGTAGCTTGTGGTAGAGGGCGGCGTGCCTGAACAGGAAATGAGCCAGCAAGTAATGTTCTGGCAATTGAATCTCGTCGCCGCAGACGCGGAGTCCAGCGGTCTTGGCTACGGCTTTTTGCCATTTGGAAGAACACCATCAGAATAGCCTGCTCTATCGCACACCTCTTGCATTTGCTCAGGCGTAATCTCCCATAATAAATAACTGGGAGCAATCATACCCGTCGGCTCAAAGTTTTGCATTACCCAAGCGTAGGCATCAGACGGGGCAGTGGAAACGCCAACTAATTCGTTTACTCTTAAATAAAAGGTTCTCGTTCCATCAATTGGGTGTGGATAATCCGGCATCTTTTGAATTTCCGGATGTGCTTTCAAGTACTGTTCAAATATATTCCTATCCTGCCCCCAATCCAGATTTGAATCTGCCAAATACTTGTATGCCATCTTCCGATCCCAGACGATCTCATTAAAATATGCAAGATAATCAGGATAATAAGATAGAACAGAACCAAACAAGTACAGACCCAGCAATCCTGTTAAGGTTTTTAGCCGGGCATTAAACCTGCCCCAATTTCTAAACAAGCTCCCTGCAAGGACATATAGCATCGGAAATTCAACAAGGTAATACCGGATTCCTATTTGGGCATTATAAAAAAAATTAAAATATATGCCATAGAACACAATTAGCCACACTGGGAACCACTCATTATTGATGAATTTTTCCCTGTTTCCCCGTTTTATAATATAGGTAACGAACGCAATCCACAGGACGATTTGAGTCGCAATGGGTGTCTTTAACAGCGTGGCAATAAAATAATATCCTTTGAATCCGTCAACCTCACTGACCTTTCCAAGCAAATAGATGTTGCCATAATCAGCGCTAGTTCGCTCTGCATGGAATACAAAGTCCAGTCCTTCCAAATACGGATAAGGGGTAGGAACAATAAAATCAATCTTTGATTGCATCGATCTAAGCAATTCCGACCTGAACGTATACGCGCTTAACGTCTGAAACGTGTTTTGAAACAAATAGCCCATATTCACAACAAGAACACCAACGACAAACACCACAACAAAATACCTCACATATCTTGCCAATAGACTGATATACCGAGCGATTCCAGATTTATCTCCTTCTCTTTTACTCAACACATCGTTTATCAACAGGGCAATTGCAAACAGGGGGTACAAGGATACAGACGTGTATTTTGCAAGTTGAGCCAAACCCAAAGCAAATGCCAGCCATAAACCATCCTGCCATGTGCGCGTACTTGAAAACTTCCATAACCGATATACAGCAAATAACACCGTTCCAGCTGCATAGATATCTGTAGTCGTAAGTTGCGAATGAGCGATGATATTGGGATCAAAAACATATAAAACCAGTGAAGCAAGCGCAGGGACAAAGCCGTACAATTCTCTGGACCATAGAAAAACAAGAAACCCCACAAACATGGAAAACAATGTCGTCATCAGTCTTGCAGTTATAAATCGTTCGAGATTCTTCTTGAGCAGACCATCGGGCAAAAGGGCAGCCGCTTTGCCCGGCAAGGCATTCCAGGCAGACATTGGCATTTTGGTCATCAGCGGATCCGACCGATGCGTCGCATCTCCACCAAGAATCAACATACCATATTCATAATGATTATATTCATCGGTTGTCAATGACTTTCCTTGAATGCTCATAAAGCTGATAAGAAAAAAGAAAACAAGCAGTAATAAAACAGCGATACATTGGGATTTCTCCATATTAAACGGAAAAAAGGATGTCTTCGATAACGCTATTTTATTCATTTGAATGCTTCCATATTTAATTCGTTATCTCATGCAAAAAAATGTCTTTTGCCAACGCCCGGCCGCTTCGCGCGCCGGCGATAACTTACGGTGCGCGAACAACGTCTTGTCTGGAGTCGCGATGGATTCCGGCTTTTCTACAAACGGCTAGAACGCGGAACCTTTCAGAGTCCCAATTGTACATCCGGTCAGGCCGGCATTGATCTGAGCCATGAACAGTTGATGTTGATTTTACAGGATATTGATCCACGTTCGATCAAATGTGCAAAGCCTGCCGGCGAAGGCGTTATCATTGCCGATTTGGCGATTTCACACCTTTGTTTTAAAATAGCTTTTTGCGGATTCGAGATCAAGTCATTTGTATACGTACCGGCGACTTGGGCCCTTGACGCGTTCGCAGTAATTTTGTAGCATGCGCCATACTCATAATTCGTCAGTTTTTTAAACGGTCAAGGTATTCCGTGTGTGCTCCTGCGTGAGGAAAAGATCGATGAGAATATCGTACGATTAATGCGGGATTGGCCGCACTCGGGACTCCGCATCGACAACTCGGTACAGATTGGGTCAGAGGATGAAGAGGGTATGCAGCGTCTGCATCTAAAGAGTCCTTCCATTATTTCTGCGCAAGTTGATCCTGTTGCGATATCGCCTGGTTACATACTTGCTAGAAATTACGCTTGATTTTCAGAGACTGATTGGCTAATTTACCGGCAGGTAAGAAGCTGTGATGGGGCCGGAGATGGCTCGACACTGTGAAAATGGCAAATGGCTGGGCAGCCGACGTTTGCCAGAGGATGATTTCCTCGATTTTATTGACCCCAGCAAAATCAAATTTCCTATCTGTCTATCAATAGATTTCCTGTCAGTTCCTATCAGATAACCTCTAAAAACCAGTGAAAACAGGCCTTAAAATGCATTCTAAGGGGAGCAACGCCTGATGAACAAGCTAAGTATCGTAGCACTTGTCACGGCCACTATTGCAGCTGTTGCATCAACGGCATTCAGCCAGCCGCTGGCCGGGACCGATGATCTAGGACGCATATTGCCGCAGAATGATTCGGTCGGTGATCTAAAACCTGACCGGCGGATTGTGCTTTTTTACTTTTTATGGCAGGGCGACGGAACTGCCCAGAACCGATGGGACCTGAGCGACATCATCGCCCGCCATCCTGAAGTGCTGGAGGATTACGACAATGAAAATTGGGGTTCGCCGATTTACTACGCCAACCGGTCCATGAAGGGGGTGATGTATTTCTGGGGTCAGCCCATCTACGGTTACTACCGCGGCGACGATTATTGGGTGCACTTGCGCAGCATGCAGCTGCTCACCGATATCGGCGTCGACCTGCTGGCGGTCGATGCCACCAACCGGCTCACCTACCCCAAACAGGCGCAAGCGCTCATGGCCGCGATGGATGCGGTGCGTGCACAGGGCAAGAATCCGCCCAAGATCGTTTTCTATACCAACACCAGATCCGGGGAGACCATGCAGGAGGTATACGATAATTTCTACAAGCCGGACGCTCCCTACCGCCATCCGGAGTGCTGGTTCTATCTGAAGGAGAAGCCGCTGATCATCGGAATTTCAAACGAAGCCGTGGGCAAGGTATATCAACCGCTCTTTACCTTTCGGGAATCGCAGTGGCCGAATGAAGCGCAAAAGATCAACGGCTGGCCGTGGATCGATTTTAACCGTCCGCAAAAAGTCCATTTCAACGATCGCGGTGAAAAGGAAATCATCAATGTTTCGGTTTGTCAGCATCCGAACGTTACGGCCGGCATGGGGGGATCGGCTTTTTACGGCAACAAGGACAACTGGGGAAGAAGCTATCGCAACGGCTCCCACGGCCATCCGGAGGTGGACCTGCCCTTTGGTTACAATTTTCAGGAACAGTGGGATTATGCGCTTCAGCAGGATACGCCGTTCATTTTCGTCACCGGTTGGAACGAATGGGTAGCCGGCAAATGGCCCAGCCGGGACGGGAATCCGGAGCATTCATGGTTCTGCGATCAGGCCAGTGCTGAATACAGCCGCGATGTCGAGCCAACCGTGACCGCGAACCTCAAGGATAACTATTACCTGCAAATGGCGGCCAACATCCGCCGCTATAAAGGAATAGACGCGAGTCCTGTTTATCACTCAGTCAAACCTCTTGTTCATTTGAATGACTGGGAACAAGTTTCACAGGCTTTTTTCGATTATACAGGTGATATCCAGCCGCGCAACCATCCGGGCGCTCAATCACTGCCGGAAACCGTGTATACCAATTACACCGGCCGAAACGATTTCCATGTGCTAAAGACGGCGCATACGCCTAATCAGCTCTATTTCTATGCTGAAACCCAAGACAAGATTTCACCTGCCTCCGGTCGCAACTGGATGCGTCTTTATATTGACGTCGACCGGTCGTTCCGTACCGGATGGAAGGGCTATGATTTTCGCATCGATGGGGGCCGGGTGCTGATGCACTATACCGGCAATTCTTGGATGAACGCGGCGGAGATCAAACATGAGGTGGAAGGAAAGCGGTTGATGTTGACTGTTCCGCGAAAGCTTGTCGGCATGACCGAACCGTTGAATTTTGAATTTAAATGGTCAGACAACATGCAGAACGATGATGATCCGATGGACTGGTATGTAAACGGAGATGTTGCGCCGGGCGGCCGCTTTAACTATATGTATCGGTCTGAAGATTAGTCTATGTTTAGTGCCAAAGCCCGGCAGCCACATTCGCCGCACCAGACCACAGTCTTTTTTCCAAAAGACCGGGGTCTGCTCCCCGCGAAAGCAAAATATCTTTCACCGCACTATGTATCGCAGGATAAAAATGAATCGCCTGCTTTTGCACCTATTGATCAGGAACCGACCGACGCCTTCGCGGCGCCGGTCGGTTGGCTTTGATGTATCGAGATCAGGGGTGATCTACCGATCTGATGACCACCGGACCCAGGAGTCCGGCCGGCATGAGTGTTTTACCGAGTTTTTGATATTGCGCAAATTTCGGATTGCCCTTCAAAGCTTCTCCGACCGAATGATTTCTCGGGGCGGGAGTGACCCGGATCTCGATTTGATTTGTTCCCTCATGGACAAAAGAGGTGATGTCCAATTCATACGGAGCGAAAATTCTTTTGCCGGCGTGTTTTCCATTGATGTACACGTCAGCGGTAAAATAGACCGTTCCCATGTCCAAAAAGTAACTCGAGCGGCTGTGTTTATTTTCCAGTTGGAAGGAGGACGCGTAAACGCCATCGACCGATTCGAACTTTAATCGCTCATTGGTCCGCCAGTCAAACAGAGGGCTGTTCATGGCGACGGCGTTATGCACTTTAATAGTCCACCTGGAAATGTCGGCGACCTGTTGCCCGAAATGACCATAGCGAAGGGGCTCAGACAGCAAGCTCTCTGTCACCGGCTGGACTGCTGCATATAGTATAACGGCGTTGTATGGCGGAAGAAGACAGGATAATTTCCCGCCTTCGCTCCTGACTATTTTGCCCGTCTCGGCGTACAGCATATAAAGATTCGGATGGCTTGCATCCGCGGTGAGCGAGAGGTTCTGCCATCGATCCGATTTGTTCCAGATAAAGTGCAGCCGGCTGCCGTCGCCTAATTCACGCTGTATCTGTCGGGTAAAGTCGTATGTAGTTGCGAACTTTAGCTTGCTGGCAATGCCCGCCGTCCATCCGGCAACATCTGCCTGTTGATCAATCAAGCGGCTGTTTTTCTCTTTTACTGCCGTTTCAAGCCATTGCCTGGTTTGCCGGTCGTTCTCTTTATAGTTCAGAAAACTTGGCTGCTTGTCCGGCAGTGGTCCTACCACCAAAAGTTTCGCAC
The DNA here is from genome assembly GCA_964541895.1 of uncultured Cytophagia bacterium. GTDB lineage: Bacteria > Zhuqueibacterota > Zhuqueibacteria > Residuimicrobiales > Residuimicrobiaceae > CAZISM01. The sequence continues at coordinate 27,935 of CAZISM010000004.1, read as the reverse complement.
CTTGACGGCACAGCTCCTGGATATGCTGGGCGCTGGCTTTTTGAATATAGGGAACATGCGCGAGTATCAACGCCTGGTATTTGTTTCCGCGAATATCGATTTTGCTGTCAACTATTTTCGCATTCTGAATGGATTGATCATTGGTGAACTCCCAGGTGATGCCGGCGGCTTCCAGTTGATTCACTATCGGCCAGATTTTATGATACCATAGGGTAGACTCCGCCGGCCTGCGGCTGGGTGCGCCAAGGGCAGGGATAACAGAATCCGGCTCCACGCCCTTAAAATATCCCAGCGGCAATAGCTCCTCCGGGTTGGACATCAATTCGCGGGACTCGACGCCAAGATAGGGAAAGTAGACCAGCACATCCGTTACCGGTTTACCGGCTCGCATCGCATACTGGACCCGACGTATGTATTGGTTGATTCCCTTTATATCCTGCCAAAAGTTATCCGTCTCCAGGATATTGGAAGAGTAAGTCACATAGGGGGTAAAAGGAGAATCCCAGGTATTCCAGCCGGCTGCACTGAAATCCCGGGTCATGTAGCGATAGGGCGTTCCGTGATAAATGATCTGGTTGACGCCGGCCGCCATCGCCTTGTCGATGGATATTCTTAATTTCTGCGGCGTGGTCATTTCCGCGCGATAGCGATACACAAACGATTCTGCGGAGATGATCGGACGGTTATACAGGTGGGCGCCGGACGTAGTCAGTTTTATGAATCCTTCCGAGCCTTCGGAATAGAGCTGCTCGGTCTCCGGAATGGAGGCATTACCGCTGGCGGATAGGATGTCCATGTGCAATCCATAAGCCTGGGTACGGTGCAGCATGCCCCTGCTTTCCAGCCACTGCCGGCTGACGTCAAAAAAATGGCTTTGCAGCAATTCCCCCAAGGTCGTATCGTAATCGTATTGCAGCCGCCAATCTTCGTCGGAAAAGTAAAAGCTCGGTTTTTGATTGGGAAAGTAAGCGCTTTCGGCATGATTGTTATACCCCAGTTGCATGTTCGCCGGCAACCAGGGTGTGATGTCGTATCCCCGGTTCTGCCTGAACACGGACCGGAAATCCAACGAATAATGGCGATCGGCCTTGAACTCATAGCTGTCGTTGAAAACAGCCCGCAACGGGTCGCCATAGTACGGTTCCAAACCCGTACGCTTGCCAAGCAGATATTCATAGTTGGCGGCCACTTTGGCCGCGTCAAAATGGTCGACCACAAGTCCCGGATCCTTTTTGGCGATCAATACGGGGATTTCGCCTGATGGATAGGCATAAAAGGCAATGATTTTCCATTGCCCCGGCGGCGCCTGCCATTCGATTTTCCCGTTATTCATCTGGTGCTCAAGATCGACGGTGGAACTCGGGTCCAGATGAACCGGTTTATTCGGCTCTTCGCTGATGATTTTGGCAGCGATTACGGCCTGAAGTTTTGCCAAAGCCGGATCGATTTTCGCATAGAGGATGGACATCCCCGCCATGGCAACGGAGCGGTGCGCCATGTTCACCTTGGGCACATCGATTAGAACCTTCCCGCCGCCGGTAACATTCACGGCTGAGAAATTCAGATTAAGTATATTGTCTTGCGGCGGGACATGTGGTCCGCCGGACGGCCAGCCGCTGCCCCCATTTAAATCCACGATCAGGCCTCGGGCTTTAGCCTGTGCCAGAACGGTTCTCAGGTTTTCATAGAATCCGGGCGTATCCCAACTATAGACACGGTCCAACTCTTCTTGGGCCGCCTTTGGATTCAACCCCCGGGTGAAAGGCTGGATTTCAACGCCGGCAAAGCCGTGGTCAGCGAAAATATCAATCTCCCGCATCAGCTCTTCCCTGGTCACATCATTGCCCGGCCACCACCAGCGCGTATACGGTCCGAATTCACGCGGCGGCTCTTTGAACAGTTTGGCGTCGAATTCATGCTGCTTCAGCCAGATTTCCTCCCCTCGGGACAAACGGGCATCCGCGGCGTCCTGTCTGCCGGTTTTGCAATTTGAGCCCACCCAAAGCATGGTGCACAGCAAAAGCGTGATGACGACCAATTTGAATTTGACTTTCATGTTTTTTCCCTTCATTGATTATTTTATTTTCGCAACCCCCGGCGTTGTCCAGCATCAAGAAAAATGATACATTAACCATAAGGAAGTCAATGATGCGCGGATGCTTTATGCGATCAGCGGCAAGTCCGGCCGCGAATTCGTCCAGCGCGTCGAGATCTTTGCCGGCCGTTGCGCACTAGTCAGTCGGCGGTTCATCGCGATGTCTGCTATCGAAGGTATTTGTGCAGCTGCCATAGATCAATTGATTCATCCGTTCCGCGTCCAGCCGGATCCGCCTATTTGCCGATTGCCCATGGCCTAAACGGCCGACAGCTCGCCCGGAAGGCTGTCGCAGATCAGTTCGCGCGCCCTATTGAAATTCGGTTTAGTATGTAGTGTGTCATGCTGCGTCGCCGGTGTGTTGTCAGGCTTTAAATACTTTTCGCGGCCCACTTAACATTCCAGTGTGTCTCGGGCTTTGGAATAAATTCCTTGCCCGGATTGGATACACAACGACGCTCTACCCCATTACCAAACCGCCGCCCACCTGCAGCGCAGCGCCGGTGATATAGCTTGCGTCTTCGGATGCCAGGAAGGCGATCGCCGCGGCAACCTCCTCAGGCCGGCCAAAGCGGCGCAGAGGAGTTTGGCGCAGCCACTCTTCACTACGCGAAGGCAATTGATCAGCGAGCATTTCGGTCTCTATCCGGCCGGGGACGACCGCGTTGACCGTAATGCCTGCTGGGCCTAACTCTTTGGCCAGAGAGAATGTCAGGCCCAACAATCCGGCTTTGGCCGCCGCATAATGGGCATGGCGGACAGAGCCGGTATAGGCTGCTTGCGATGTAACATGGATGATCCTTCCCCAGCTATGGGCTTGCATGGCCGGTATGCATGCGCGGCTGAGACGAAAAGCTGCGGACAGATTGATCTCCAGGCTGCGCGACCAGATTTCATCGCTCATCTCTACAACCGCTGCTGTCGTTTGCTCGCCGGCGTTGTTGATCAAAATGTCAATGGAACCCAGCGCCGTCACAGCTGCCTCAACCAACAGAACCTCTGCGCCGGCTTCTGCCAGATCTGCCTGAATAACGCAAGCTTTCCCCTGTCTATCCAGGATCGATGCGGCCACTGCTTCCGCCTCCTGCTGGTGGTTGCGATAGTGTATCGCAACGGCGGCGCCATGCCGCGCCAGCGCCAGACAGGTCGCCCTGCCGATGCCACGAGACCCGCCCGTCACCATTGCGACGCGCTGACAAGATGGATTTGCACTATTTTTCACGGTTAGGTTCCAGAATGCAAAGGTAATGATTGTTCGCAATTGTTATGCGACATTTGCCAAAGCGTCAAAGTCATTCTTTAAATGTTCATAGATACGCCGATAGATATGGAATAGTTGAGTGTAGCGGGCGTTATGCTCGGGATCCGGTTCATATCGTTTCTGCAGTTTCACCAACTCAGTCAGCGCCTGTTGCGGGTCAGGATACCAGCCCAGCCCCATCCCTGCTATGATCGCATCGCCAAAAGGGGCGCCCACCGAAGTGGCCGGAAGGATCACCGGTAGGCCGAGCACATCGGCTTTGATCTGGTTCCATATCTCGCTGCGCGTCCCGCCGCCGACGGAGCGTACTTGACTGATCTTTAGCCCAGCTTGTTGCGCTACCTCTACATTATGGCGGAGCGCAAAAGCCGTTCCTTCGAGAATGGCTCGGATCAGATCGCCGCGCGACGTGGCGAGTGAGAGCCCGAAAAAAACTCCACGCGCCTGGGTGTGCCAGATCGGCGCTCGCTCACCCATCATATAAGGGAGAAAGATGACGCGTCCGGGCAATGCTTGATTCGCTTCCAGTGTCAGCAATTCGTAAGCATCTACTCCCAATTGTCCGGCCGCCTGCACCTCGGCCAGGCCAAGATGGTCGCGATACCAGCGCAAGGCGGCGCCCGATGAAACCATTGCGCCCAGCAGCAACTCGATGCCGGGCAGGGCGTGCGGCATGGCGATGAAGGCGGGTTCCACGGCAGCGCCATCATGCGGCATCAAAAGTACGGTTGACGTTCCGGTCATTTCCGCAGCGATGCCCGGTGCTACTGCGCCTGCTTCAACGGCCGCAGCGGCGCCATCCACCGTGCCGGCCATGACCGGTGTGCCATGGCGTAATCCGGTGGCCTGAGCCGCTTCAGCGGTCACCTGGCCGATGATTTGATGACTGAAGTAAACTGGCGGGAACAAGGAGGGAGCGACGCCGCAAGCATCGCATAACTCTGTCGACCATTTGCCTGAACGCCGGTCGCAGAGTTGCAGCAATCCGGCGTGAGCGCGGTCCATGCTGTACTCTCCGGTAAGTCGCCAGTTGAGATAGCCATTGACCTGCACAAACAGAACGGTTTTGGCGAATGAGGCCGGCTCATGGTTGCAAAACCAGAGTGCTTTTGCGGCAACGTACAGAGGATCAGGTCGGTTGCCAGTGATCTGCTCAATTGTTTCCGATCCGAATCGGTCCGCCAGCGTTTTTGCTTCAGCGTCCGCGCGACGGTCCATCCAGATCAGGGCGGGGCGTACGGGTCGACCCGCACGATCCAAAGGAATTAAAGCAGGCGCTTGTGAACTGACGGCGACGCCGGCAACGCGCGCGGATGCATCCGGAACATCAGTGAGGGCGGAGCGGATCGCGGTGCAGACTGCAGACCACCAATCATCCGGCGATTGTTCAACCCAGCCAGGACGGATATGATGCGTGGGATATTCAGCCTGACCCATTGCATGCCGCCGCCCGCTGCGATCAAACAGCGCCGCTTTTGTGCTGGTCGTGCCCACATCGATGCCCAACAGCAATTCCTCTGGCATGCGAATTCTCCCATTATTTTAATGCAGCACCTGCGGGTTGGCGCAGTGCTGCAGCGGTCTTCCGGCATAATAATTGGCGATATCGCGGCTGACCATCTCCCCCGCGTTCAGCGCCGATTGCACCGAGCATCCGGCGATATGAGGCGAAAGAGTTACAGTCGGCAATTTGAGCAGCGGCGAGTCGGCGGGAACCGGCTCTACGGCAAAGGTCTCCAAACCTGCTCCGGCCAAATGGCCGTCCTGAAGAACACGGTAAAGCGCATCATAATCGACCATCGGACCCCGCGCCGTGTTGATAAAGTACGCGCCGCCCTTCATCTGCCGCAGTTGTTCTTCGCCGATAAAGCCTCGTGTTTCGGCCGTTACGCGTGCATGCAGGCTAACAATGTCGGATTCGGCCAGCAATTTCGCCATATCCGAGATGCGCTCGACATCCCGTTCGACGAACGCCTCCAGGGGCACATAAGGATCATACGCCAGCACGCGGACGCCGAACGGTTTCAGCAGACCAGGCATGAGCTTGCCGATATTGCCGAATCCGATTAATCCGACGGTTTGTCCGGCCAACTCGCGCGGCGCACGGTCATACAGATATAGATCGGCGCGCCACTCCCCCTGTGACAGAGCGGCATGGGAGCGTGCGATGTTGCGCGTCTCGGCGATGATCAATCCAACGGTAAACTCTGCCACTGCGCGGGCGTTGCGACCCGGCGCATAGACGACCGGAATGCCTGCTGCGGTCACCGCCTCCATATTGATGTTGACCGGCTCTGTCCGGCAGCTGCCGATAATCTCTACGGTTCGCAGTTGTTTGATCACAGCCCGCGTCATCGGCGCCATGTGGTTGATGACGATCCGGGCATCAGCCAGCATCGCAGTAACGTTATCCGTCCGGCCAACAAACTCGGCGATTTCATCATTGTGTTTGGCCGATTCATAGGGATAATCCAGCTCGCAAGCCACATACTCCAGATCGCCCAGAACGGGCCGGATATGGTTTTCAGCCGCTGACTGCAGCAAGGCGGCTCTGACGAAATGATCGCCAAAAATCGTAACTCTGGTCATGTTCTGTTAACACTCCTTTATTTGGGGTTATCCACAACCGTCAACGCAAAACACTGGTGTTAACGCTATATCCGCAAATCATCCAGGCCGCTACGAGTTGTTGCCCGGCGCGTTGCAGGGCGGACCGGAGCAAGGATTGTCGGGCATGATCTGTCCCTCGGCTCGCAGAGACAGGGTGAACGCCCGGCATGATCATGAACTGAAAGAGGGCAAGTTCCTTTCAGGAGGATCACATTGTGCTATTTCATAAATAATACAACAACTGTTGGTGAAAGGCAAGGGAAAGTCGCAAGATAATGTTCGAAGGATACCTGGAGCGAAGCGATGAGCCGATCCACCCACGGCGGATAAATTCCCTAGAACGACATAGAAAGCCGAGCCCGCGGGTGAGCTGTAGAATGATGCGGGGATAACCGCTGCTTCGTAAATAACCATGAGGCAAGATGCTCGAACCAATCCTTGAACGGGAAAACCTGGAGGCGGCCTGGTAACAGGTCGGGCAAACCAAAGATCGCCTTGAATAGATGTGATAACGATTGAAGAGTTTCATGTATATCCGGGAGCATTGGCAGAATATTAAACGACCAGAACTGGATGGAAGCTACCGTCCCACGTCGGTCAGACGCGCGTTGAAACACGAAAGCGCTCAGGCGGCAAGAGGCCGTTAGGAATTCCTGCGCGTGTTGATCCTGCAGCTTATCAAAAGGGATTAAACTATTCCCAGCGATCTTGTGTTCAGCTCGGATTTGCAAAGCGGAAAGAAAAGACCTTGGCTTTATACAACTGGAATTTGATTCGCATGGTCTTTCCTCTAAGCTTCCCGACATCCGACCTCGCACCCCAGGAAACGACCTTTGAAATCTCGTCTCCTTTCATAGCCGTAGCTTCTGCAAGCGTATATCCCGAAATTGGCCGGCCAGAAGCATCCTGCAGTTCCACCTTGACACTACCTTCGCTGTTGGTCAGCAGGTTGATGTGCAGATAATCTCCATCAAACGTCAGCGGTTTTGTGACCGCATAACCGGTGGTATCGCTCTTTAGCGCCACATAACCATCCGTTCGGAGAGAATATCTGATTATTCTCCCAGGCTGTTCAAGATATATGGACATTTCCTTTGCGCCTGTGGGCACGGCGTTTAAGCAGGGGCGGCCCGCAAATAGCGGCCAGTCGTCCTGATCCGGACCGAACTGGAATGCCTGGTTCGGCGGCCCGCTTATTATCAGGCGTTGATGGCCGAACGAGCGATCATAGTGATTTGTCCCAGCCCGGTTGCAGACCAGGCGCGATTCACAGCGCGCACTGTGACCATCGCCGGGCAAATTGTTGAATCCATCATCATACCCGGCCAGGTGGAAAATGAAATAGTGGGAAGGCATCCCAATGTTGATGTGAGGTGCCCTGAAATACGGCGTCGTGCCATGGTTGTACCAGTGTTCAATAGCCATGCCGCCCGTGTCCATGTAGACCGGCTCGCTCCAGGAGCACAGATCCGTAGAGGTTATCTTTTTCACCCAGCGATACCAACCCAGATTTCCATAACTGTCATCCGGGGAATGGAGCGGCGTTATCTGTTTCCATCCCCGGTAAAGGCACACATACGCCTGCTCAGCATCAGACCAGAAGATAGTCTGATTGCCATCCCGATCGACCGGATGGGGATAATTGTTATTGGTATGCCATTTCTCGGCCGGAATCATGGGATCTGGCGAAGACAGTGTCCAACGCAGTCCGTCGGCCGACACAAGCAGATAATTGCCGGACAGCCATTTGTCGCCTGCCGCGTCGGTGTAAGAATAAGCCATCGTCATGGCTTTGAATTTCGATGAAGCAGGAATTCCTGGGCGAGTATCGATAAAGGGAGCGGCATAATGAAATTGAACAGGAGAACTAGCCAGGCTGGCTGCCGGTGGATCGGGCAGGAAGATGATGTTGTTGTCGGTAATTCCGTTATACGTCACCTGGTTCAGGGCAGGCCGTGACCAGGTAATCCCATCCCGACTTTCCGCATAACAAAAGACGCCCGCCTCCTCAGGTCCCTTCCGTATAGGACAGGCAAAATAGTACATGCGATAGAGCTCACCATCTTTTATGACGGTCGGCGTCTGCCCGCTCCAGGACCCTTCCCACTGCTTTTCCATAAAGTTGAGCGACATCTCCCGCGGTTGCGGCGTCTGCAATTCTCGAGATGCCTGAAACAATTCAGCCAGAAGGTAGTCGTCGACGAAAAGCTCCAGCCTGCTTTTAACAGCTATGGGATCTGCAGCTGTGAGGTTTATTACTAAAATCAACATCAGCGCAAATACGGTGCGTTTCATACTTTACTTATCTTTCAATAGCCTTCGCCTGGTGCATGATTTTGCTGCTCCGGCATTCTTGTCCTTTGTCGCGAGCCGCCGGTGATTTGACTCGCAGTGCGCTACTCAGTTAAGAATACTTCAATGAAGCAAATCAATTATTGCTAACATCTGCGGGCTTGCGCTGCGCTTTCGGTTTTTGATACGACCAGCACCAAAGTTATTGAGATAGAGATTTATTTTTGCCGGGATTCAAACAAATCGCGAACATCATCCTTTAGCTGGCGCCTGATGCCCGGCCATTTCCCCATTCTCGGAGCGCCAAACCAAGACCGGTATCCTCATCGCTTCTTACCTGCCGGTATTTTAGCCAACATAGACCTGAAAAGCAAGCAAATTTGCAACAAGAAATCCATAGTTCGGCCGGAACCGCTCCAAACCAGCGGCTATTCGTACCAGGAGGTAATTGAGCGAACCCACCACGTTGCCTGATATTGCTTTTTGCTGAGTCGAGAGCAAGTCATTTGTAAACACACCGGCGATTATGCCCCTTGACGCGATCAATAAAAACAACGATTATCTTTCTTGTGCTGTCAAAAACAGTTCATTTTATTATTTAAGATGGCAGAGATGAGTTAACATTTTATTTGTCTTTTGGGTCTAGGTTGACTAATTTAACGACAGGTTTGAAACGATGGGATAGCGCCAAGCGTGTCCAAAAACAGAGTGCGTTTATCTCGGTCTGCAAAATACATTTATCAAAATCAGATTCTTGGATAACGGAAAATAATATTGGAATGAAAAATGAAACAAGTCTTACTTGTCATCAGTTGCTTGGTTGTTTTATTTGTACCTGCAACAGCTCAGGTTATATATATTAATGATGCCGGGAAACAGACCCCGTACGACAGTATGTTGTTCCAATCCGGGCAAAAGCCCAGAATACAGCTTGGATCAATACCCGTGCAAAACATTAAGCTATTACCAAGCCTGTTTCTGCAAAGGTACGAGCTCAACAAAAAATATTTGATGAGCCTCGAAAATGACAAATTGCTGCAAAACTTTTATTACGAAGCCGGAATCTCAAAAACGGGCTACATCATGCTAAATAAAGAGGTAAACTACAAGGATTTTTACTGGGGCATGGAATCGCCAAGCAATCAGGTGAGAGGGCATTTTTTAGGCCACTGGCTTTCGGCGGCAGCTTATCTGTATGCAGAAACCAATGATATGGAGGTACTAGCCAAAGCAGACAAAATTGTAAGTGAACTGGCAGAATGCCAAAGGATAAATGGCGGGGAATGGGCCGGTTCTATTCCTGAGAAATATTTTGACCTTATGGCTCGCGGGCAGCAAATATGGTCCCCACAATATACCATTCATAAAACCCTGATGGGCTTGTGGGATATGTACACTATGACAGGCTCGAAACAGGCCATTGAAGTACTCGAAAAGTTTGCGGACTGGTTTCACCGTTGGACAGATAAACAAATTGCCAACAAGAATGAAGAAGCGATATATAGAGGAGAAACAGGCGGTATGCTTGAAATCTGGGCCAATTTGTATGGGCTCACCAAGAAGCAAAAGTATTTGGACCTGATGCAACGATACGGCAATCCCGGACTATTTCAGGCTTTACTTAAAGGAGAAGATGCCCTTTCTAACGAGCACGCCAATGCCAGTATCCCCTGGTCACATGGTTCCGCCAAAGCATACGAGGTCATAGGCAATGATCATTGGCGTGATATCACGTTTGCCTTCTGGAAAAATGCGGTAAGCGATCGGGAATCATTCTGTACGGGTGGTCAAAATGCTGGTGAGTATTGGATTCCACCACACCAGTTAGGTGATTTTTTATGCCAGAACAACCAGGAACACTGTACCGTGTACAACATGATTCGCACAGCCGATTATTTGTATCGTTGGACGGGTGATGTAAAATATGCCGATTACATTGAACGAAATATTTACAATGGTTGGCTGGCCCAACAAAATCCGAATACTGGTATGGTAGCTTATTTTCTTCCCATGGCTTCCGGCCATACTAAAGGTGGTACTTTAGGCTGGGGAACACCAACTATGGATTTTTGGTGTTGTCATGGTACGCTTGTACAGGCTCAGGTTCGTTATCTGGAATATATCTACTTTGAACATAATGACGGTCTTTTGATCAGTCAGTATATTCCATCGGAACTAAAATGGAAAAAGGGAGATATCAACGTCAGTATAAAGCAGGATTTAATTACTCATGAATATAACAGGGAGTCCATGGCGAACCGCTGGAGAATGAAATTCAATATCAAAACGGATAAGCCGATTAAATTTGCATTACAATTGCGCTTACCCTGGTGGCTGACTGAAAAGGCCATCATAAAAGTCAATGGCGTTCCTGAAACGGTGAATGCAATAAACGGCTATTTCCCTATTAGCCATGAATGGAATAAGGATGAAATATTGGTGGAATTTCCTGCTAAAGTTTATTGTGTTCCTTTGCCCTACTCTAAAAATATCTATGCCTTTATGGAAGGGCCTATTGTATTAGCCGGAATCGCAGATCATGATGCCTGTCTCAAAGGAAATGTTAATTATCCGGAATCAATACTTGCTCGAGAATATGAACATGAGTATAAAATATTTCCCTGGAAGCAGAGTCATTATCGTACCATAAACCAACAGACTAATATTCATTTTGTTCCGCTATACGAAATAGTTAATGAACGTTATACGATTTATTTTCCTTTACAAAATGTTGGGAATAGTACACGCTAATAAGTACGGCTTTGTGTGGTCGCCTTTCGCGACCTACCATGAAGCCATGTTGCACGAAATCCACTCCCGACATTCATTAGAAAGCATTTGTCACACCAATCCTCCCAAGCGTGCGGCTGTACGGTGGCCGCGGAAAACTCGAGGATTTTGGCACGGCATACGGCTTGAATCCTTCCACCTTTATGCCCAGAACGCTCCCAACCAGCGGCCATCTGTACCAACCGGTGGTTGAGCAATCTCACCACTTTGCTTAAATATAGCTTTTTGCGGATTCGAGAGCAAATCATTTGTAAACGCACCGGCAATTTTGACCCTTGACGCGTTTGTCATATTTTTTAAATATTTTGCTGATTTTCAGAGGCTGATGGGCTAATTTTCTGGCGGGTTAGGAGCGATGCGTATGCCGGATATGGCTTGGCGCTCTGAAAAAAGGGAAATGGCTGGGTATCCGCCGTTAGACGGAGGATGATTTTCTCGAATTTTTTGACCCCGGCAAATCAAAATTTCTATCAACTAGTAACTAGAATGAAGCGAGGCAATTATGATGCGTATGAAAAAAATGACGCTAGTCGCATCCGTGTTAAGCATTGCTGTTTTGTTTATCGTTGCGAGTATATATGCCGGACAAAAGGCTCCTGATGTTATAAAAATGGAATCGAAATATCCCCACACCAAAGGCATTCCCACATTCGCACACAAGAAGCATGTTACGGAATACAAAGCCACGTGCGGAGACTGCCATCATGATAATAAAGGCAATCCAAGGACTACTCTGAAAGACGGCGATGAAGTCCAAGGCTGCATTGAATGCCACAACAAGCCGGGCGAAAAACCCAAAGGCAAAGATGCGCCAAAGCTTGAGCTGAAGGAAGCGCTGAAATATCATGCCGAAGCTATGCATAGCAATTGCCGCGGCTGTCATCAGGCCTCCAACAAAGCGAACAATACCAATAAAGCGCCGGTATCTTGCACAAAATGTCATCCAGCCAAAACTAACTAGTTGAAATAATATTGTTTCAACAAGGCGGACAGCCGATTAAGGATGCCCGCCTTTTTTCTATACTATCTGCGGCTTTCCGACAAAGATAAGTGTTACTTTTCAAAGACTGGTTTTCCGAACTCTCGCCTGTTCTTTGGTGTGTAATAGATCCCAAGCCCAAATCGATCATGCTTGGCTGCTGTATCTCGAATAATATACGAAAACCAGAAAGGAACGGGCCAAGGTAGAAAAATGCGCATCCGTCGATTCTGGAAGGCCGGAGTAATAAGATCAAAACCGCAATGCGCAGAGCCTATGGAATGAAAACTTTTGAATATTTACGCGTTACTATATTCCTGGTGGCTCGAACATTACCGCTACCCACACCATGCTGACCGGAACCAAATAAGAATTCTTTCAGGAGGACAAGGTGAACGTACAAGAACAGATCGATTCATATTTGGAAAGCCAGCCTGAACCAAAGCGCAGTGAAATAAAGGCGTTGCATGAATCAATAATCAGTCAGTTTTCTGATTGGCTAATTTTCCGACAGGGAAGAAGCGGTGAGGGGGCCAGATAATGGTTAGCGCTCTGAAAACAGGGCACTCAAAGCTTGCCAGAGGTTGCTTTCCTCTAGTTTTATAACCCCCAGCAAAATCAGAATTCCTTTTTTTATGGATTAGCTGACGTTCCTTATTTTTAAACGGAGCCTGAGATGAAAAAATTATTGTCGAATATAATCCTGACAGGTTTGTTCCTTGTTCTATCAGGCAGCTTATTTATACAATGTTCACCAAAAAAGTCTCAAATTTCAGAAAAAGAATGGGATGCTTTACCAACAGATGGTCCGACCTTGTCAACTTTTGAGCGAGTTTTTTGCAGTACCGGGGCAACCGAATCCGAATTGTATGCGGCGATGGAATGTATCAGACTTTTCCAGGAGTTAACCGGAAAAGAACTCGCGCTCGATCGTGTCGGGACGCAAACCGGCAATATCATTTTTATCGGCCCTGATGCGGCCGCTACCGCCGTGGATACTGCTACAATGAATGATGAAGAATTTAAAATTGAAATTGCGATGGACAAGATCGCAATTTATGGCGGACCTCCGCGCGGTACCCTCTATGGCGTTTATGAGTTTTTTGAGAAATATTGCGGTGTGCGTTACCTGACCGCCGATCATACTTTTTATCCAGTGACCGGAAAGGATAAGGACTTTAGAATAAAACGGCGGAGCCATCGCTATAATCCTCCCTTCTCATTCCGCTGGTCCTATTATGGTGAAACCAATCGCCATCCGGCTTTTGCGGCCCAATTGCGCACCAATACGGTTAGCGGTCCGGAAAAATTCGGTGGAATTACCGGTTATAAACTGGTGGGCCATAATGTCGCTTATCTTGTTCCGCCGGCTATGTACGGTAAAGAGCATCCGGAATATTATGCTTTGGTAAATGGGCGGCGAGTATTAGATCTCGAGGGCGGTGGGCCACAGTTGCGTATGACCAACCCGGACGTGCTTGACATTGTTGTCAAAGCCACCCTGGATGCGATTGAGAAAAATCCGGAGATAAAAAATTACAACAGAGGGCTACTAAACAACCGTTCCCGAATTTCATATTAACCTGTCAGAGAATGTGAAAACTGAAATGATCGATTTTTTGAATTCGGGCCCTCACACTTGAATATTATTATCCGCTAAACTTGGGAAAAACGAGCAAAATGAAAAAGCTATTTGCTGCATTCAGTCTCATCGTCTTTTGGTTTTTCGTTGTCAACGGACAAGAAAAGCCCCTGTTGAAATTCAATTCGCAGTCCAGGTTTAAAATTGTCCAGTTTACGGATATTCATTTGCAGTACGACTCTTATCGTTCGGATAGCGTACTGGTTATGATGAAAGCCGTTATTGGACGGGAAAAACCGGATTTGGTGATGCTTACCGGCGACATTGTCGGTTCAGATAATCGAAAAAAGGCCTGGTTGAAAGTTGCTCAGGTTATGATTGACGCAAAAACCCCATGGGCGGCCATGTTTGGAAATCATGATGCAGAGTACGAGCTTAGCAAGCAGCAGACCATGGATGCCATTGAAGGGCTGCCTTATAACCTGACCGTGAGCGGGCCTAAAGAAATAGCCGGAACAGGGAATTACGTGCTTGCTATACAATCCTCCGGTTCGGATGAAACGGCAGCTTTATGTTATGTTGTAGATGTTTCGCAGACAAATCGTCCACCCGAAAATCATTCCGGAGTATACGAGTGGATTGATGACAGTCAGATACAATGGTACACAAATCAGAGCGCGGCCTTTACCAGGCAAAACGGCGGAACACCGCTTCCGGCGCTGGCGTTCTTCCATATCCCGTTTCCAGAGTATAACAAAGTGGCCGGGAAAAGTACCACTTTTGGATTTCAATCCGAGGTTTACCATTCTTCACCCCATAGTCGTTCAAACTTGTATGCCGCGATGCAGGATTGTAAAGACGTCATGGGCGTATTTGTAGGACATTCTCACAACAATAATTGCATCGGTTGCTTACATGATATCTGTCTGGCATTCGGACAGACGAGCGGGCGCCAGGTTTATGGAGAGCGCGGAGCCGGAGCACGGATTATTGAATTGTATGAAGGACAGCGCAAATTCGATTCGTGGATTTTGAAACTATACGACAACAGTCGCGATCTGGATATATGGGCTCCTGCTCGCAGCAAAGAACGGATGTTTTTTGTAACCTATCCCAATTCGTTTGTAGAAAAAAGGGAGATTCCCGGCAAGATCAATATGACCACGCAGACCGGTGGCCGCATTGCTTTTAGTTTATCCGGAAGTGGCATGGCAACGATAGATTGGGGAGATGGATCAGAGAGAGAGGTCGTGACATTGAGCAAAGACGATGGTGTCAAAGTTAATCATGCGTACCCAGGTACCTCTTCCCATGCCATCGCCGTATATGGTGAAAACATAACAGCGCTGGACTGTAAGGGCAGTACCTTGACCTATCTGGATGTAAGCAAAAACCCTGAATTGACCTGTCTGGATTGCAGCGATAATCAGCAAAGCCATCTGGATGTAAGCAAAAATTGCGCGCTGCAGGTGTTGTGGTGCAACGGCAACCAATTGACCCATTTGAACCTTGAGCAAAACACCCAACTGACGGAGCTGTATTGTTACTACAACAGTTTGACGAGATTGGATCTCGGCAAAAATACCGCTCTGGTAAGGTTGAATTGCTCCCAAAACCAACTGACCCATTTGGATCTTGGTATGAATACCGAACTGAAACGGATGGATTGCTACGAAAATCGATTGACCACCTTGGACTTTAGCAAAAATATGGAACTGAACTATGCGGTTTGCTCCGACAATCGAATGGCCGCCGGGGAATTGAATGCGTTGTTTGCCACCTTTTGCAGGGGCGCTGCGGGAAAAATATTCATAGGGGGCAACCCCGGGGAAAAAGAGTGCGATCGAAGCATCGCGGAGAGCAGAGGGTGGAAGGTAAGTCTCAGATATTAAATGGCGTCGGATATGAAACGAGTATTTCTTTAAAAATCACAAAAGGAAATGGAAATTCATCGTGAGTTCCATACGGCCGCAATAAACACATTGTAGTATATGAAATCAGGAAAGCTTTCGTTTTTGACAGTTACGCTATGGGCCTGTTTTGCAGCCGTAGCAAGCGCACAGGGGGAAGCAGGCGGCATGTATCCGGATTGGACAGCTGGCTGTCTGGACATCCACCACATCAGCACAGGCAGGGGGGAGTGTGTATGTGCCATCCTGCCCGATGGGACCACGATGATGATCGACGCCGGCGAAACGGGCACAGATAAACGCAATTTCAAGCCTGATGGCAGTAAAAGTTCCGGGGAATGGATATCCCGTTCTATACGTTGCATGATGCACCCGTTTTCAGAGAAAAACTGGATTACATGCTCCTGACGCATTTTCATGACGACCATATGGGAAATGTGCGCCTGAGCGATAAAAAATCCGACAAGGCCATATCGTTATTCGGGTCAATCCGGGTGGGGGCAGCTATATGATTTATATCCTCGACGATTCGGCGGAAATCTTTAAAGTTAGGGATATTCACGTACCTTACCTCAGCAGCTAATTTTACAATCCTGTATCAAATTTTCGCTGCAAAATATTTTATTGCAGAAGTGAAATCATAAAGATCAAAGGTGACGGTCAGTCGTGGCGGCAGCGTTCGAGTTGAGCGCAGGGCCAGGCGCAGGCGTTCAACAAATCAGACAACGGTCCTGTGTAACTTAATGTACCATGTCCCAGATTCTTTTCGACCTACAAGCCATGTTCGGCCGAAAGCTATTTGTCCGGCATTTCTTGCATGGTACTCCCAGAGCGCTGTGGCGATGGACTGCGACCTATCCTCGGACATGCCCTGTGATGTGCTGAGCACCCTCTGTATAAAGGCTCAAGTTGCTCAGCGTCCGGCCCATATTGGGCGGGCATCCCTTTCTCAGCAATAGTTTGCAATTCAGCATCGCTGCATTGAAACAAAGAATTATATTGATCATTCTGGGCAATGCATAACTCGAGGATAAAAAAATTTCCAATTACTGGCAGCATTCTCATGGTCGTGTTCCTGTTTTTGGGATGATTACGCCTAACGCGCGGCATGGCAGTGGCCGCGGAAAACTCGAGGATTTTGGCGCGGCTTACAGCCTGATGCCTTCTTCCCGATTGTCCAGAACGCTCCGAACCAGCGGCCCTCTGCACCAGTCGTTGGTTGGGCGATCTTGGCTTTCACAACTCTTGATTTCTGAGTAAGTTGACCCTTTAGCGATATCGCCTGGTTGCAGGCATTTTGGCAATTTTGCTTGATTTCCAGATTCTGATTGGCTAATTTAGCTGCAAGTAAGAAGCGATGAGGATACCGTATATGGCTTGTCGCTCTTTAAATGGGTAAAAAGGGGTATCAGGCGCTTACCAGATGAAGATATCCTCCTTATTTTAGAATCCCGGCAAAATTAAATTTCCTGTCAGCTATCGGCTTCCAATCAGCCATGTCAGCATCCGGGTCAGTTCGGCCGTTGGTTTAAATTGCAGCTAAAAGATGGGGGCATTATGCACTGCACGCCGAAACGTTTCATTCTCATTCTCCTCGATTTCCTGGTCAGCCTGTCCGTCTTCGCCCAGCCGCCGCGTCCTTCTGGAACCTGGCAAGCTGTGCCGGTTGCGGCCCGGCCAAACCTCCGGGCGGTGTTACCGCCTGCATTTGATTCGTCGCCTTTTATCCGGAATATTGTAAACAACGTGTCGAGCGACTCGATGCTGCGGACCATTCAGGATTTGCAGGATTTTGGCACCCGCTATGAATTTACCCCCCAGCGGGACCAGGCTGCAGAGTACCTGCTCGATCGGCTGCGAACCCTGGGGTACGAAGCCGGATCAGACTGGTATGCAGTTGGATTGACGGACCTGTATGAGCTTGCGCATGCAGGATCCGACTCGATCTGGGCGGTCTCCTTGAAAGGCCACGTCATTCGCAGCACGGACCGCGGCGCCACTTGGCAGTTACTTCTCACGCTTCCGGATAAAGAACCGCTTTATGGACTGGATTTTCTGACGAGCACCGAGGGCTGGGCCTGCAGCTACTGGGGCAACCTGTACAGAACAAGGGACGGCGGCAATTCCTGGCAAAAAACAGAAATGGAAGGCAAGCCCAAATTCTGGGATATCGCCTTTTTATCGAGCGGAGTCGTGCTCGTCTGCGGTGAAAAAGGTGCGCTCTATCGCAAGGGAAATAACAGTGAGGATTGGCAAAAAATCACGCTGAATACCACCGATGCCTTCTGGCACCTGCATGTCTATGATGACGATCATCTCTGGCTCTGCAGCTACTACGGCGCTCTCTATTTCTCGAATGATCGCGGCAAGAGCTGGGTCTCCCGCCTGAGGAATTCATCGTACCGCTTAAATGCCGTTTCTTTTGTCTCTCCCGCAGAGGGGTGGGCAGCGGGTGAAACAGGCTTGATCATCCACACCATTGATGGCGGAGCTGTGTGGAAAGTGCTTGATACGAACCTGCCGGCGAGTACCCTGCCCCGCGACCTCAAGATGTCCGATCGCCTGCACGGGTATCTCGTGACGCTCAGTGGGCAGATTCTGACAACCAGCGATGGCGGCAGGAGGTGGGAGGAAGAGTTCTCGCTTATCAACCTGGGCTGGGGGCCCTTCCTGTACCGGATCGACAGGACGCAGGACGGATCGTGGGTAGCCTGTGGTTCCCGCGGCGTTTTGCTTATAAAGACCGACGGAGCAAACTGGACTTCCTGCACGGAACGGCTGCCGGACAATCTGATCCACGTCTTGCGCAATATCTGGGCTGCCCGGAAAGGGGTTATGGCCCCGGAACAGGAAGTGGTGATGATGGCGCATTATGATTCGTACAGCGATGAACTCAATACCTCCGCCCCGGGCGCCAATGACAACGCCTCCGGAACCAGCGCTGTGCTCGAGGCCGCAAGACTTTGCCGGGATTTTGAATTCGGCGCCACCCTCAAGTTTCTCCTTGTTTCAGGTGAAGAGCTGGGCATGCTGGGCAGCACCCATTATGTCCAACAAGCCCGCGCGGAAAAACGCGGAATTCGGGCAGCCGTCAATGCCGATATGATCGGCTACCCGCTGACCGGCAATCCTGCGCGGTTGACTGTCGGAAGTTATCTCACCCGCAGCCCCTTGATCGATTCGGTGATGGTCTACAATACCCGCTATGGCATCGGCGCAACCCTGGATGCAGTGGTTGATTCTTCGGGCGCCAGCGATTACGGGCCCTTTGCCTCGGCCGGCTATGACGCTCTCAATTTTGCCGAAGGCAGCGCAGAAGAAATTTGGGGCGGGTTGGATCCGTACTATCATAAAACGATGGATTTGATTGATAAATTATCACCGGGTCTGATCCATAAAGGAGCGCAGATCATGCTGGCTGCGGCCGCCGAAATCGCCAGAGTGGTCAGCTCGACCTCCGTCACCGGGCAGCCGCTCTCTGCGCCGGAGGATTTCAGCCTGGTGCAGAACTATCCCAATCCCTTCAATGCGGCCACCCGGATCGATTTCAGGCTGCCGCGGCCGGGCCGAGTCGTGTTGAAAATCTATGATGCGCGGGGACGTGAAGTCACGGTGCTGCTGGCGCGCCACCTGGGAGCCGGCTCACACTCCGTTCAGTGGAATGCCCTGGGAAAGCCCAGTGGCACCTATTTCTGCCAGCTGGTGTCTGACAACTGGTCGGGAGAGATCCAGCTGGTTCTGCTGCGCTGATGGATGAAAAGATTGCCCTCGAGCCGCTGGCGTGATGGAACCGATCGGCTCTTACCCCCCTACAGTCGATCGTGTCGCCTCGGGGATGAACCAGGCGGACGCGGTCGCCATCCGCAGAGATGTGGTACCGAACACTCAACTCGGGGCAGTGGCTCGTTCCAGGTGTCGGCCACGTGAACCAGGTCCCCGATCGTGATGGGATGGCCGAGATCGGGAACCCACGGCAGATAGTGCCGCACATCGTCGTCGAGTCCAAGCTGGCCGCGGTCTGCCAGGAGCGCAATCGCATACGCCGTGAGCTGCTCGCCGATGGAGCAGATGTTGACTGGAGTCGATAGTGTGATCGCGCGTCGTTCTCCAGATCCGCCATGCCGTACGCCGCAGCGTGGAGGATCTTGCCATCCTCCACGACCGCGACAATCGACTCGGGCAGTCGATCGCGAGCATGGGGAGTTCGGATACCAACGAGCGAGGAGCATCGCCGCAGCCAGTCCAGCCCGCGGCAACGAGGCCCAAGAAGACCACCGAGATGATAGTTCTCCTCTGCTGTCTCATGTACGTACCACCGTGCGCACTCGTCGCGCGTCTCTGACGTTCAGGATAGCCGACAGTGGTGAGGGTGTTTGGCTCATCGAGTGGTTAGCCCTTCTCAAGTGTAAGTAACCTTCTTCGGGCAATTCGGGACGCCAAATACACGAGGGGGACGACCGGTGTGGACATGAATGCCGCCCAGACGCCTGTCAGGAAAGCGCACATCGCTATATCGTTTCTTCCGTCGCCATTGTCTTGCCCCAGACAGAGAGGTATGAAATCGATCACCGCGAGCGCCAGAAGTGAGGTACACCATGCCACCATGGCGACCACGAATAACTGCCCGACCGAGGGGAGCTGCCCGTGCCGCCTTACGCGGCGCACGGTGAAGGCTGTCCCCACGCAGCTCAGGATCGCGAATGTTGCGCCCCACTAGGAATATATCCGGCCCCAGAATTCCCGGACTCCGCTGAAAGCTAATATTGGTAAAGCTGGCAGCGCCATCAAAAGAATCGCCAATATCCGCATCCTTCCTCACCGGCGACACAGGGGCGCGGCCACCAAACGTTGGGTTCAGCACCCAATGTTCCCGCGACCCTGTGACGTCCTGTGCAAAAAGATCGTTTGCGCCATTCTCCTGCTCAACGTGTTACCCATGTCCCGGACTGCACACTCTCGTACGACGAGTATTGATCCTTCACATGCGCGCGTATGCCCTTTTCTTAAAAGCTTGAGCAGTACATCTTTCTGTATATCTGAACGATGTCATGATCAGGGTGTATTGCCAGAGACACCACGTCCATCGCTGTATCCCTCAGGCGACCTGGGGTAACGACGCCATCAGGGCAAAAAAGCAGGTGGCGTCGTGCGTCTGGTATAATTTATACCACGCGTCAAGGGTTGCGGGGAGAAACACCTCAAGCTTGTTCAAGATGGCATAGGCAAAGTCGAGCGGCGCAATCCCTGACGCGGTAATCAGGTCTCCATCAATGACCGCAGGTTGTTGGAGATAGAACGATTCTCCTCTATAGGTTGGGCAGATCGCTTTGAGATACTCACGATCATTACTGGTATGTTGACGATTGTTCAGAAAATCATGGGCTGCTAACCCGAACGTTGCCCCACAAATCGCCGCAACAGGTATGTGAGCGTGTAAAAATTCGCTCACGGTGGTAAAAATAGGTGTATGGAGCGGTTCTAACCAGGTATCGCCTCCTGGCAAGATCAAGACCCCAGCCTCATGCGTCATCACTTGGTGAACTGTTACATCCGGGAGTATGTTCACGCCACCCATTGTGGTAATCGGCTCCTGTGTTACACTCACTGTCTTTACTTCATATTTCACGGTTTTATCCTTAAAATACCGTCCTGAATGGAGTTCTGATATGATATAGCTTGGTTCCCAATCTGCCATGGTATCACATACATAGAGATACGCAATTTTTCTCATTTTTGCTCCTTCCTCATTGTGTTTAAAAAATGTCACCCTCTCTTTTTGATATACAAGAGCTCATGCGCGTCTGTTCAGTGGCCGCGGAAAACTCGTGGATTTTGTTATGGCGAACAACTTGATGCTTGCCGGCATTTTGCCCAGAACGATCCGAACCAGCGGCTGCCCGTACCAGCCGGTTGGTTGGGCGATTTCACTACTTTGCATAAATATACCTTTATGCGGATTCGAGATCAAGTCATTTGTAAACGCAGCGGCGATGTTGGCCATGGACACGTTTGGCGTAAATTTGCAGCATACGCCATATCCAGAGAGAGTATTCACTTTTCCAGTTAATCACAATAAATACTGATGTCAGCAACTTTTTGCACAGTCCACGATTGGCACCTGATTCAATCTCCCCTGAAATGGCGTAACAGCTTCGCAAGATTAAAATTCCCGCCTCCCATAAAACCGCACCGACAATGCCAGGGAAATGACCGGCACGGACAACAACCCCAACAACACCACCAATCCAATCCCGCCGGCCTTCAGCCAACCCACAAATCCCTCCACCAGGGTACGCACCGGGGCGCCGAGAAAACTGGGTGAACTCAGGTAGCGCCACAATCCCCCGAGTGACGAACGCAATTCCAATACGATCATCACGATCAGCAATAATCCCAACACGCTTATGTTCATGCGGAAAAATCCCCCGCTCAAGCCATAGCGAAAATAAAACGGCAGAAACAACGACACCATCAATATCGGCAGCAGATAGAATACGATCGCCATGCCCGGGTGCAGCAAGGGCAGCGCGCTTTCGCGCGGCATCAGCCAGCCAAACAGGCTGCCCAAAACGACGTAAAACAACATCATCACCGTGATCACAACCAGCACATTGACATAACGCGTCGCAACCACTTCCCAGCGGGTCACCGGTAAACTGCACAACCAGGTATCACTCTGAAAACGGTCCTCCAGGATCAGCGGTAAAATGCTCAATCCCGCGGCCATGAGGATATGAAACAAAAACAAAACGCCATCCGCCATGTGGGCGATCACGCCATAGAGCAGATAAAAGGGAAAAACCACCAGCACGAACAGCCGGCAAGTAGCCCAATCCTTGTGCAGATATTTCCACATATCATAAATCCCTGTTTTCAAAATAATAGACCGACAGCCGGATCGAGACCAGACACAGCACCGCAAACACCGCCAGCGTCCCCAATGCAAAGCCGGGCTCGCTCAACCGTTCCGCCACATACACCAGCGGCGCAATGGGGCCAAAACGGTCAAACACCGGCTGATTGAGATGGCCGTCACCCAGCAGCGCCATGAACAGCGGCAGCAGGAACAGACTGGCGATCACCGTTGTGACAATCAGCAACCCATACAATAACTTTCGATGCCCCATGGTGCCGAAACGAAACTGCAGCGGATTCTGCACCACAGCATTGAATAGCATGATAGACATCACCATGCCCGCTTCCCCCGCGGTCAAAAGATGGTGCTCCTTTAAAAAGGAGGCCGGTACAATCAGGTCGAACAGCCAGGTCACCAGCAGCACGTACCCGAGCGCAAAGCAGGTCGTCAGTACCGTCAGAATATAGGAAGCATAGACCATCCAGGCGCGCTTCACCGGCAGACTGCAGAAGAGCAGCGGCTGGTACCTGGCCGATTCATCACTCTCCGAGTGCGCCACCAGCACCACGGTGACCAAAAAGGCGAAAACCACATTGCCAATCGCCACCACCGCGTCAGCCTGCCAGCGATTCTTGAAATAGAGCAGGATCACCCAGAACATCATCAATGCGGTTCGCACATTGCGATTGATGGCGATCAGATAGAGGTCTTTCCAGAGGAGCTGTAACATATTATTGCCCCTTGACAATGTAAAACATGATATCCTCCAGGGTGGCGCGTTCGATCACCACCTGATCATTAAAGGTACGGCGTACGCGCTCGCAATCCGAGGTGAGCGCCTCAAATCCGAATTCATGCAGCCGTATGCCGCGGAACAGGGATTTGCTCGATTCATTGAGCAGCTCCTTGCCGCCCTTGACAATGCCCCACTGCTCCAGCACCGCATCCTTGGCTGCTGAAAAAACGATCTCGCCGCCATTGATGAAGGTGATGTAATCCGCGATGCGCTCCAGATCGGAGGTGATATGGGTCGAGAACAGGATCGATTTTTCCTCATCCTGCAGCAACTGCCCCAATTTTTCAAGCAGCTCGCGGCGGAAGACCGGATCCAGTCCTGAGGTCGGCTCATCCATAATGATGAGATCGGCGTGATGCGAAAGCGCCAGGGCCAGGGCGAATTTCATCTTGGTGCCGCGGGAAAGTTCCTTGAATTTCTTGCCCTCGGGCAGCTCAAATTCCGCGAACAGGCGTTTGTACACCGCATCATCCCAGCGCTTGTAGAACGGGGCAATGATATTCTTGATCTGATGCAGTCCGAGAAAATCGTAGAACAGCGGCGCGTCGTGAACAAAGCCGATGCGCGACTTGACCGCCACCTCATCGCGGATGTTATCCATCCCGAAAATCTGGATGTGTCCGCTTTCCTTGCGAATCAGATTCAGAATCAGCTTAATGGTCGTCGTCTTGCCGGCGCCGTTGGGACCTATGAATCCCATGATGTAGCCCTTCGGCAGCGCAAAGGAGATCTCTTTGAGAGCAAAGCCCTCATAGCTCTTGGCGAGCCTGGTAATTTCCAGCATATTTTCCATAATCATATTTCCTTGTTTTGAAACAGGCGAATCGAAACAATTAGAGAAATCGCATTCAACGAAACGATCAGAATCAGCAATGCGCCATAAAAGAGCGGCTCACCGAGGGCGATCCGGCTTGCATGCAAAGAAGCAGCGATGGCCCGGGGAAAGCTCATGAGATCGCGCCCCCCACCCAGGGCCACGATCAATGCCTGCAAACCGATACCGAGAAACTGAAAGGCCACCAGCACGATGATGAATCCCATGGCGCCGAAATAGACGCTGAAAGGGTAGAGCACAGCAATGATCAGCGTCGTCACGGCGAAAAAGTAAAAAAGACCGCCCGTCGTCAGCATGGCACCGCCGTCCACCTTTGAAAAAGGCGAAATAAAAACGACGGCCAGAATCATCAGCAGAAAAGCCAGGGCGGCCAGCCACAGGATGCCGTAACGCATCCGGATGATCTGCGCTCGCTTCACGGGCAGGCTGCAGATCAGCGCCTGCGCCTTGAATTTGTCCTCGCGCAGCATCAGGGAGAAGGGCAGAAAACTGCTCATCAACGCCGTGATTAAGAGGAACAGTTTGGTCTCCGGGATCGAGTTGCTCATCCAGATAAAGTAGAACGGCATCAGCGCGAGCAATATGATAAATATCCTGCGATTGTGCCGCCATTCATAATTCCATAACATTCGAGTCATATTATTCTCCGCGGTTCAGAAATATCATGATATCCTCCAGTGAGGCGCGCTCGATCACCGCCTGGTCGTGCAAAATCCTTTCGGCCTGCTTGCGGTCGGCGGTCAATGCGGTCACGCCCATCGAGCTTTCGTGGCAGCCCACAAACAGGGGACGACAGGATTCTTTGAGCAGCTCGTGGCCACCCTTGACAATGGCATAAGAATCGAGCAGCTCGTCGCGGGTGGTGGAAAAAATCAGCCGGCCTTCGCGAATGAGGGTGATATAATCGGCGGTGCGCTCCAGATCAGTGGTGATATGGGTCGAGTAGAGGATCGCCTTGTTGTTGTTGCGCAGATAGCCGTTGAGCCGCTGCATGAGATCGCGGCGAAAGACTGGATCCAGGCCTGAAGTAGGCTCGTCCATTAGGATGAGATCGGCGTTGTGTGACAGTGCCAGGACCAGAGCGAATTTGGTCTGCATGCCCTGGGAGAGCTTTTTTACCGTATTGTTCCGGGGTAGTTCGAACTCGCTCATGAGCGACTCAAAGGCAACCTGATTCCAGCCGGGATAAAACGGGGCCACCGCGGCGGCGATATCCCTCAATTTGACGTCCTGGAAAAAAGGCGGCACGTCATAGACGAAACCGATGCGGCGTTTCACCGCCAGCTCGTCCTGGATCACATCCTGGCCAAAGACGCGGATTTCGCCGCCATCGCGGCGGATCAGGTTCATGATAAGCTTGATGATGGTGGTCTTGCCCGCGCCGTTGGGTCCGATGAGTCCCATGCTGTGGCCCGCGGGCAGGACGAATGAGATGTTCTGCAGGGCGAAGCGCTGGTATTGTTTGCGCAAACCCTGTATTTCCAAGGCTTGATACATGCGATGACTCCGGAAATCGTTATGCACTGCCTTTACTCTCAACGAGCCGGACTTGGTGAACTATTGCGGCAAAGGCTCATTCCTGATACAGCAAATCCAGCATCTTCTGCAGCTCTTGATAGGAGATGCCGAGCAGCCGGGCTTCGGACACGGCCTGGTTGAGTTTGTCTTCCACGATCTTCATCTTTTTCTCGCGCAGGAGTTCCTTGTTCTGCACGGCCACAAAAGAGCCCTTGCCGCCGACAGTGTCGATGAATCCCTCTTTTTCCAGTTCCTCGTAGGCGCGTTTGGTGGTGATGACTGATATCTGCAGCTCCAGCGCCAGCATGCGGATGGAAGGCAGGGGTACGCCCTCTTCCAGTTCGCCGCTGATGATCTGGTTTTTAATCTGCCGCGCGATCTGTTCATAAATGGGATCGGGCGATGCGTTTGAGAGGATGATCTTCACGAATTCAATCCTTGTACTGTCTGTTTCTACTGTTTTATACGAATATACTGTATATATGTTACATATACAGTATACATTTTTTTTGTGTGTTTGTCAAGAAAAAAATAATAAATTATTTTACAGGAGCCCTCTCCATAAGGCTCCTCGAGCGGGAGCGCGAGCGTCAGCCCGGCTTTTTCAAGTTGGTGGTTCCTTTCCCAATCTATTTAAGAAAGCTCGATCTCCCTTATGGATTTTCTTGGTAACACCACAACTCCATTTTTTGCTGCAATATCCTCTATTCTTCAATTGATCGAGTAAAATAAACAAAAGGCTGAAATATGGAAAGAAGGAGTTTTGTAAAAATACTTGCAGGCAGTTCACTCGTTTCGGGAATGGCGGTTAGCCCGGAATTACTTGGTTCTTTAAGGTTTGAAAATGAATCTGTTAAACGATTTGGAGATGGCCGCGACTGGTTCTTCAGGAAGAGGTTTGGCATGTTCGTTCACTGGGGATTATATGCGATACCTGGCTGGCATGAACAACACCAGTGGAGGTACCGTGTTAGCAGGGATGAATATGTAAAGCTTGCTGAAAAGTGGAACCCGGTAAAATTCAATCCCGACCAGTGGCTTGACCTGTTGGAGGAAGCAGGGATGAAATACATCTGCATCACCACCAAACACCACGATGGATTCTGCCTTTGGGATACCAGGCAAACGAAATTCAAT
Source organism: uncultured Cytophagia bacterium (assembly GCA_964541895.1). Lineage (GTDB taxonomy): Bacteria > Zhuqueibacterota > Zhuqueibacteria > Residuimicrobiales > Residuimicrobiaceae > CAZISM01. Next base: position 1,274 of record CAZISM010000004.1, on the reverse strand, counting down.
ACCCTGCAAACTCCCTATAAAAAAGACATCATTGGCATGCTGGCCGACTCCTGCCACCGGCGTAAGGTGCCGCTCTGCCTATATTATTCCGTTGCCGACTGGAACCATCCGAATTATCCCAACCAGGGGAGGCACCATGAACTGCCTCCACAACCCCAGGATTCCCCTGACTGGGAGAAATACCTTGAATTCCTTAAGGCTCAGGTATCAGAACTTTGTTCCAACTATGGAGAAATCCATGGTTTCTGGTGGGATATGAACGTACCTCAGCATAAAGATCCGTCCATAAATGAGATCATACGGAAATTACAACCCAATGCAGTCATTAACAACAGGGGTTTTGATGAGGGTGATTTTGGCACTCCTGAACGTGACTTTGAAAAAGATGACACAATCGGATTTACCAGACCAACAGAAGCCTGCCAGTCAGTTGGAGTGGAGAGCTGGGGTTACAGGAAGGACGAGGATTATTACTCGGACAGGCACCTGATCCGCAGCATTGACAGGTATTTATCACGTGATGCCAATTATCTGCTGAATGTAGGTCCCACTCCCGAAGGGCTGATCCCTGCAGAAAGTACTGCCATTCTTAAAAGGATCGGCAAATGGTATTCGTTTGTAAAAGAATCGTTTGAGAACACTGAACCTTCTTCCTTGCTCACAGGCAACCGGAATGTAATGCTTACCCGAAGGGAAAATGTAATTTATGTACACCTGAACAAGGATCCGTTTGGCAATGGTATTAAACTAAAACCAATTGACAGGTTGCCGGTTAAGGCTACTTTGCTGAATAATGGCAACAAAGTTGAATTCGATGTCAGCCTGCTGCCTTCTGATCATACCGAACAGAACGCATACCTCCGGCTTAAGAATTTGCCGGTGAATGAAATGTGTAATACTGTATTGGTAATAAAACTGGAATTCGATCATAAAATCTGACCGGCCAGAGCCTCTGATGGCAGGAGTTTGTATAATTTATCATTCCTGCGGATTTTAATATTTACAGGAACGGAAATATGCTGTCCTTTTTTACCTTCAGCAACAGAAACAAGCTCTGCCCTGATTTCTGAAATGACTAACCGGACCACTCCTGTAGCCTCTCACCTTATTTGCGCAACATTTTCTCATGCTATTTAGACCAATTAAGTGACCTGCCATTTGAGGAGGACGCGGCCTACATAACTTCGCAGGACCTCAAAACCCTGCACCAGGCCGAAGCAAATAACGTCATCCACCTGCGGAGGGATTTACGCGGGTTCGTTGTCCGGAGCCTG
>CAZISM010000003.1:117696-143017 GCA_964541895.1 uncultured Cytophagia bacterium | reverse complement strand
TGTCCTCGACGATTTTATCCATGCTGCCCAGAATCTCGCCCATCTGGCCGGCTTCAGAGGCCAATTGTTCCATGGATTTGCGCACAGCCTCCTGCTCGGCCGCCAGCCGTGCCATCGCCGCCTGCTGTGCCATGCTCATCTGACCGCCCATACCCATGCCGGCGGTCTGCTGATTGATGCCCTGCTGCGTCCCGGCCATGACCTGCATCTGTTGCATAAACTCTTCCATGCTCATGCCGCCGCCGGCGCCGGGCTGCATCATGGACTGCAGCGCCTGATGCATCTGCAAGGCGGCACGATTCAGGGAGGCCATGGCCTGTCCTTGCTGGCCAACGGCCGCGCTGTTGTTGCGCTCCTCCAGCGCGGACAGGGAGTGCTGCATGCCTTTGGCCGCCTGACCGAGTGCGCTGCCGATGCGCGGATCGATCTGAAAACTCTCCTTTGCTGCCGAGAACATCTGCTCGGTGACACGCTGCAAGCCTGATGTTATGTTCATTTGCTCCTCCGCCATGGTTCGCATCTCTGCGCTGGTCGGCGGCACCCGTTCCGTTTTATTGAGCAGCTCTTCCTGTTTTTGCGAAAGCTGCAGCAGGTCATGCATGCCGCGCTGCAACGCCTGCATGGCCTTGCGCTGCTGCTGTCCGCTCATCTTGTTTTTGGCCTGCTGCAACTCCTTTTGTACGCGGTCGAACTGCTGCTGCAGGGCAGAGGCCTGCTTCTGCATCTGCTGGCGGTCCCCGGATTGCAGCTGTTGTTTCATCTCCCGCAAGCGATCATTAAACTCCTGTTCGTCCAGATCGGATCTCGCATTCTGCACTTCCTGCTGCGGCATGGTCGGCTGATTGGCCATCTCCTGTTCGAGCTGCTTGAGCTGCTCTTTGAGCGCCCTGGTGTTTTCCTCGATCTGCTCCTGCGCCGCCAGCTGTTTGTCCGCTGCGGCGGGGTCCTCTTGCTCTGCCACCCGCTTCTGTTCGCGGCTGAGATGTTCAGCCATCTTGATCGCCCGATCCAGCTCCTGTTCCAGCTTGAGCTTTTTCAGCAACGAGATCGTGCGATCAAGATTCTTTTCGATCTCCTCCGCCTGCATTTTGAACTCCTGCAGTGCTTTTTTCAGCAACTCCTGATCGAGTTTTTGCATCGACTCTGCCAGTTTCTGCATCGTCTTTTGCAATTCAGGCGTCATGATCTCCTGGTAGAGCTTTTGCAGCTCCTGATATTTTTTCAGCGTTTCGAAGGAGACGAGATTGTTGCGCTCCATTCTTTGAACCATTTCCTCCAGCGTCTGGTTCAGCTTTTCCAGTTGCTCATTCGCTGTCTGCTGCTCTTTGACGCTCTCTTCGACCCGCTGCTTCTTCTGCCAGTCCAATTCCTGATCGCGCGCCAGATCCTGATTCAGCTGATTCAGATGTTTGTTCATCTCCAGGCTCTGTTCGTAGAGCGCCTGGGCCTGGTCTATGGCGCTGTCGTGCTGCTGCGCCAGATTTTCATACATTTCGTACAGAGAAGGAAAGCGGGCACGATAAACAGGCGTTTTTGCTGACTTGGGACCGCTGATGATATCGTTATCCTGCACGCCGATAAAATAGAGCACGCTTTCATCGGGCAGCAGGGGTGACGAGGAGAGGTCCCATGGAAACAGCATACGCATTTGTGCGGAAAACGGCCCGACCAGCGGCTGCGCGATAAAGCGGCTGCTGTCGATTTCCTGTTGCCCGGCCGGCTGTACCTGATACTGCAACGTTATGGCGGTGAGCCCATAATCATCCTGCGCCTCTATCAGAAGCGGCAGCTGCATCTCTTCCGTCAAATCCACATCCCGCCCGGGTTGGCTGATGCGCACAAACGGCGGCTGGTCGGCGGTCAAGCGGATGTGATAGCCCACCTGCGAATCGGAGATCAGTCCGTCCTGATCGGTCAGCGTTACGCTGTAGCGGTCCTGATTCTGCACGAGGAAAGAAACATTCGCACTACGATTCTGCACCTGCAATATGCACCGCCTGCCGCTGTCAAACAGCAGCTCTGCTTTAGCCAGCGGTTTGTTGGTCTCTGCGGCGAGCTGCACCACCGTGCCCTTTAGCGCCGTGATATCGCCGATGTTATCCGGCAACAGGTATGGCGCCAGCCGGCTGTAAGCCGGTGGTGTCAACCGTATCTGCAACCGCTGAACCAGCGGGCGGTCGAGAACAGTAACGCGGTACCACTGCGTCCTTGATTTGTCGACAAAGGCGTGGTATTGAAAAGAGTCTCGCACGGCTTTAAACGGAAAACACAGGGTGTCTTTATTAACACTCTGCGCTGAAAACAGGTCGGACACAGCACCCTTGCGCACCATGAGGCGGACATCACCATCCAGCTTTGCCTTGGTCACGACGCGCACCATAAAGTCCTCGCCCTTGAGCACCCGGGCTTCTCCGGGCGAAACCGTAAACAAACTCGCTGCGGGAATGGTATAATCACGCAACGGGTGCAACAGCCTATCGCTGCCGCGTAAAAAGGCAGTGCTCAACGTCGCCAGCAGCCCCGCTGCCAGAAGGACGACGATCAGCAGGTGTCTGGCGGAAGCTGAAAAAGAGTGCCGATCCAGTTGTTCGTTGAAATCGTGACCGCTCAGCGGCTCCGCCATCTCCTTAAAGGCCAGCTCGATCAGGGATGCAGAGTACGCTTCCGAATTTCTTTCTGCTTTGCGAATGAGCTGCAGGGCATTGGCGAGACGGTCATGCACCCCGGCATAGCGTTCGCCGACCTGAAGGGCGATTTGATTCAAGCTCGGCTGCTGAGGTTGAAACAGCAGACGGTATCGTGGCACCAAAACCAGGCGCAGAAACGCGCCAAGAGTCAGAACGGTCAACATTGCCAGGGCGAGTGTGCGCAGGAACGGCGGCCACAGCGAAAAGCCGTTGAGAAGAAGGAGGGCTATCCACGCCGGAATGATCAAAACGAGCCCTCGTAACAGTGCCGTCCCGGCCAGCAGCAGTTTTTGCCGGCGGCGAAAAGCGGCCAATCGGCGCACAAGGCCCTGATATGTGGTGTTCTGCTCGTTTGCCATATCAATGTGTCAATGCATAGAAAAATATATTGGTCCCTATCCTGAGCGCCTGCTCCCGGACGGGCGCCGGATCCTTGTGAACCTCCGGGTCGGCCCAGCCGTCGGAAATATTGGTATTAAATGCGTAAAAGACCACCAGCCGGCCATCCTGGAAATAGCCCCATGCCTCCGGCGGGCCGCCGTCGTGCTCGTGTATTTTGGGCAGTCCGTTTGGAAAGGAAAAAAAGCAGTGAAAAATCTCGTGAGAAAACGGGATTGGCACAAGCGCTTTATCCGGAAACACTTTTTTCATCTCTCGACGGAAATGATCGTTCATGCCGTAATCGTCGTCCGCAAATAAAAATCCGCCGTTGCTCAAAAACGTGCGCAGGCGAGCCGCCTCTTTTTCCGAGAAGGAGATTCGACCATGTCCGGTCATAAACAGGACCGGCGAAGAAAAAAAGAGTTCATCCTCGGGCGTGACCTGGATCTCTTCGCTGGCACACAGGATGCCCGTCTGTTGTTGCAGATATTGCAGCATGTTGGGGAGAATCGACGGGTCATTGTACCAATCGCCGCCACCGCGATATTTCATCCTGGCGATGGTAAAGGCGCCCGTCTTGTCAGCGGCTTGCGCTTCCGCGCCGCCGACGTTCAGCAGCACCAGCACCGCACTACACCAAAGTATTATGCGCTTCATATCCAAATAAAACGTTGATCGGCAGAAAGACTCTGCCGATCTGATTAAAAGTAAACACCCGCTCACCCATGATGTGCGCTTCCTCACCTATAAATAGGCAGGATCTTTGATTTCCACAAACACGTTTTCCTTGATTTCAGCGACCCACGATTCAAAGGTCTTTTGCTTTTTGAACTCCAGAGCCATGCGTTGAATGCGCTCGAAATCCTTTTCCATGGACAGCTCGCGGGCCGGCTCACGCCGATTGACGCGGAGGATGTGAAAGCCATATTGGGTGCGCACCGGCTCGCTATAATTGCCCTCTTTGATATCCTTGATGGCATAAACAAACTCTTTCGCCCGTTCTTTAAGCTGGTCGATTTCAAAGGTGCCCAGATGGCCTTTCAGCTGATTCGTCGACGCATCCTCAGAAAAGAGGCGAACCAGGTCTTCAAACGGCACGCCGGCTTTTAGCTGTTTAGCGACGGATTTGATGCTGTCTGCTGCTGCCACCTCGTCTTCGCGGGTCGCTTTGGGTGTTATCAAAATATGGCGTACGCGTATTTTCTCGCCGCGCCGTTCCTCCATTTTGATGACATGAAAGCCGTATCGGGTCTCCACCACATCGCTGATCTGGCCTGGTTGCAGTGCAAAGGCCGCTTCTTCAAACGGTCGTTCCAGTTCACCGCGGGCCATAAAACCCAGATCACCGCCGGCGCTTCCCGAACCCGGATCCTGCGAGAATTCCTTGGCCAGCTCGGCAAAATCGTCGCCCTTTTGCACCCGCTGTAAAATGCCGTTGATTTTTTCCCGGGCGACATTTTTAGCCGCTTCGCCGGCTTTGGGGGTAATCAAAATGTGGCTGAGATCCACCGTCTCCTGAATCTTGCCGATGGAATCCTTGTGGGCCTTGAAAAATTCTTCCGCTTCCCGCCGGCCGATCTTGATATTGTCCAGCTTTAGTTTACGAACCTGGGTCGCGCGCAGATTTTTCTCAATCTCCTCGCGATAGTTGCGCCGGATCTTGCTCAATGAAGAACCGAAATACTCTTCCACTTTTTGTTCGCTGCCCAGCTGCTGGATGATCCCCTGCATTTGCTGCTGCAGATAGGCCTCCACCTGGCGCTCTTCCGCCTTGATGGTGTCCTTTTCAGCCTGGATCAACAGCAGCTTCTGCGTCACCAGGTTGGTCAACGTGCTCCGTTTCAGGTTGACAAAATCTTTGGGGTTTTTATTAACATCTATCTGCATCTGCATGGCCATCAGGTAGGCGCCCTGCACAATTTCGGACTCTAGTATAACGCCGTCATCCACGATCGCGACAATGCGGTCCAGCACCTGCTGGCCTCGTACCGCGTGCCCCATAAGCAGCAAAAGCAGCAACGCTCGCCACCATCCGTTTTTCACTCGCAACTCCCTTCTGTTATTGAAAAAAGCTGAAATCGGTCGAGATCTGCGTTCCTTCACTCAGCGAACCGATCAGCCTGCGATAGCCCTCTTCCCGTTTTTGGGCACGTACTCTCGGTACGATCAACTCCTTGACCTCTGCAAAGGGCAGGCTGGTACCTTTTCGACGCAGTTCCTGGATTCGTACGATGTGGTAGCCCACTTCCGATTTAAGCGGCTGCGACAGCTCCTGCGGCTTGAGCTTCTGTATCGCCGCGGCCAGCTGCGGGGAAAATTTACGCAACGGCAGATATTCTGCCGAGGCAGCCAAATAACGACCGGGGTCCAGCGACGCACTTTTCGCCACCAGCGCAAACTCTTCGCCGGCGGCGATGCGCGTACGCGCTTCCCGGGCCTGTGCGATCGTTTCTGTCAGGATCATTTCCACCTGGTAGAGATCCTCGTCGCAATCGAACTCTTCGCGGTTGTCTTGATAATAGGATGCCAGATCCTGATCTGTTACCTGTATTTCGCGATCGACTTTCTGTTGTACATAGACCGATACCAAAAAATCTTTTTGCAGCCGGTGCAGCTGCTCTTTCACTTCCGGCAGCGCCTCGATCTTTTCCTTCATGGCTTTCTGATAAACCAGCTCTGCTTCGATCCAACGTTGCACATATTTTTCTACCTGCAGTCTGCTCAACTGGTGATCCTGAATCGACGGCATAGCTGCAGCCAGCGCCTCTGTCGTCAGTTGCACTTTGCCGACACGGGCAACGATCTTGCTGTCTCGATTTTTGCCGCAGGAGAGCAAGAAAACGAAACAAAGGCTATACAGCGCTGCGTTTCGCATAGTCATGAACAGGCTCCGCCATCCTCTGGTTGGTTATCAGGTTATTATTTGACCTATTTTATCTAAAAATAAAAACTTACGCAATACTTTGCAAGAACTTTTTTACGGTTTCTATCGGATTGTGCTTTTTACTGGTGTTGATGGTAAAGTATAGCGAGTCTTTTTCCTGCTTTAAGTCAAATTCGCAACTGGCTTTCTCTATCATTTTATGCACCCAGGAAGGGAATTGTTCCTTTTTCGGCAGCGATCCGGAATGAAACTTGCCGGTAAACCGGCCATTTCTGAACTGCAGCTCTTCCACCAGTGCGGCGTGGGCAAACAGTTTTATCAGGATAAAATCGAAAAGGTCGTTGGCCGGCACCGGCATGGGGCCGAAGCGATCGATGACCTCGTTGCGCAGCTCCTCCACCTGTTTGTCGTCGGTAGCGTCAATGAGCCGTTTATAAATATCCACACGATCGGATGCCGCGGGGACGAACGTCGCCGGTAAAAATGCATCCACTGGCATTTCAACGCGGCTGTCGAATTTCTCTCCCATATCCATCACAGCGGTTCTGGGCTCCAGGTTCATCTCCTGGCGCAGCTCTCTGATGGCTTCCTCGATAATTTTGGCATATAATTCATAGCCCAGGGCATTGATATAGCCGCTCTGTTCGGCGCCAAAGATATTACCCATGCCTCGAATCTCCATATCGCGCATAGCGATTTTATAGCCTGAGCCGAGGTGAGTATATTCCTGGATGGTTTGCAGCCGCTTGATGGCATTCCGATTCAGCTTGCGCAAGGAGGGTATCAGAAAATAGGCATAGGCCTGTTGATCGGATCTGCCCACCCGTCCACGCAGCTGATAGAGTTGCGCCAGGCCTAGGCGGTCGGCGCGGTTCACAATCAAGGTGTTGGCATTGGGAACGTCGATCCCGCTTTCGATGATCATGGTACTGACCAGGCATTGGATCTTGCCCAGGCTGAACTCCATCATGATCTTTTCCAGCTCTTCTCCTTCCATTTGTCCATGCGCGGTCGTAAAGGTAACCTCCGGCACCAGTTCGCGCAACATCGCGGTCATGCCGTAAATGGTCTGAACGCGATTATGGACGAAAAAGACCTGTCCCTTCCGCTCCACCTCTTTGAGGATCACTTCGCGGATATGCTCTTTGTCAAAGCGGCACACCTCAGTTTTAATCGGCCGGCGATTGGCCGGCGGGGTGTTGATAACCGACATATCGCGGGCACCCATGAGCGCCATATGCATGGTGCGGGGAATCGGTGTGGCGGAGAGGGTCAAGGTGTCCACGTTGGCTTTCAGCAGTTTCAATTTTTCTTTATGCAGGACGCCAAATTTATGCTCCTCGTCCACCACCAGGAGACCCAGATCGTGAAACTGAACATCTCCTGACAAAAGACGGTGGGTGCCGATCACCAGATCGACCTGGCCGGCCGCCAACCGTTTGACGATCTCTTTCTGTATGGTCGGCTTACGAAAACGGTTCAGTAGTTCGATGCGAACCGGGTAGGATTGCAGCCGCTCACTAAAGGTCATAAAATGCTGTTGGGCCAGCACCGTTGTGGGCACCAGCACCGCTACTTGCTTATTGGCGGCAATGGCCTTGAACGCAGCACGGACGGCCAGTTCGGTTTTGCCAAAACCGACATCGCCGCAAATCAACCGATCCATGGGTGTAGATTTTTCCATGTCCAGCTTGATCTCTTTCACCGCTGCCAGTTGATCGTCGGTCTCCTCATAAAGAAATGAAGCTTCCAGCTCCCTCTGCCACATGGTGTCAGCAGCATAGGCAAAGCCGGATTTTAATTTGCGCAACGCATACAACTTGATCAGCTGGCCGGCCACTTCCTTCACACGTGATTTGGTCTTGCTCTTGAGCTTTTCCCACTCCTTGCCACCCAGTTTGCTTAAAGAAGGCGCATACCCTTCGCCAGAGGAGTACTTTTGTACACGATCCATTTTTTCCAGCGGCACATAGAGATTATCCCCTTCCTGGTATTCAATTTTTATGCACTCGCGCTTTTTGCCGTAAGCCTCGATAGTATGGAGACCTCGGAAAATACCCACACCGTAATCCACATGAACAATAACATCGCCATCTTTAAGAGCGATCAATTCGTTCAGCGACACCTTGCGCTTGCTGATCCGGTCGCCTTTGGCTGAGCGCAGGCGACTGTACACCTCCCGGCTGGTATAAAAGCTGGCATAATATTCGGGCCAGACAAATCCTTCGGAAAGGTTGAGCGTTACTGTTCTGGTCTCCTCAGGAAAGCTTTCCTGACTGAACAGATCGGCCATGCGCTGGGTTTGGCCGTCCGAGTCGCAGAGAACATAGAGCAGAGGCGTCTCGCCGTTCCGTTTTGCCGTAATGGCATAGTGCTCCAGTTCATTTTTCAATATTTTTAAATTGCCGGCGAAATGGCTGCAGGACTGTATCTGAAAATCAATCACCTCTTCGCTCTGGGAAAAAGAGGAGAGCAGCAGTCGGCGGAACGCTTTCGTTTTGTCAAGGATGCGCTCTGCCGGCTCGTAGAGCTGGTCATAGGAAATAAGGTCGTGCAGATGAAGGTCTTCGATAAAGGAGTGGCAGCGCACCTGCAGATCCTCTTCCACATCGGCAAGGATGGTCGGAGCCAACGCCGGTTCCTGCAGCATCACGATGGCGTCCTCCGGCAGATAGTTCAACAGGGTGCTGTTGAGAACGATGTTATCCAGCGGATGATCGATCACCGGGCCATAGAGACCATTGCCATGGGGCGGCAAAATGGCGAGCGCCTCTCGGTGATGCGTGGATCGCTGGGTTTCAACGTCGAATTCGCGGATGGACTCTATCGTGTCGCCAAAGAACTCGATTCGGCAGGGATTGGCTTCTTCGAACAAAAAGATATCAATCAGGCCGCCGCGCACGCTCATCTCGCCCGGTTGTTCGACGCGGAGCTCGCGCACATAGCCCATGAGAACCAGATTTTCGATCAGATCTTCAAAGGGCAGTTCGTCGCCCTGGCGAAGATAGAGCTGGGCTCTGCGCATGGTTACCGGATCAGCCACCTTTTCCAGCAAGGCAGCCAGGTCCGTGACCACCACGTTTGCTTCACTGTTGAGAAGAGCTTTCAATGTCAGCAGCCGCCGCCCCACGCTCTCGGCCAAAGGTCCCAACTCAGCCCAGGTCTGTTTGCCGTGGGCTGGAAAAAGAAATACAGTGCTGGGCGTGGTTATTTCCAGCAGATCCTGGTAAAGCTGCATCGCCGCATCTGCTGTTTCCGTGACACAGAGAATGGCAGACGATCTGTTGGAGAGCTGGGGAACAATTAACGCCCTGCTGGCGACGGTGGTGCCGGCGAGGGTGATTTCCCTCTCCTCATCGAGGCGTCTCTGCAGCTCCCTGACCGGACGGCTGTTGGCAAAAAGAGTATAGAGTTGGTCAACGATCACACGATTTCTCTACGATTTGGACAACGCCTGATGGACAAATCCGTTAGCACGCTGCAGTCGCCGGCGCGCTTCCTCCAGGCTCACTCCGGCCAATATCATCACCAGGGCGGTTTTGACGTGGCCGCCGGCCTGCTCCAGAACCGCTGCAGCTTCGTCATAACTGATGCCAGTGGCGAGCATGACAATGCGTTTTGAACGCTCTTCCAGCTTTTTGCTGGTCATCTGCAAATCCACCATCATATTGCCCCATACCTTGCCCTGGCGAATCATGGCGGTTGTGGTCAGCATATTCAGCACCAGCTTGGTAGCGGTACCGGCTTTCATGCGGGTCGATCCCATAATCACCTCCGGACCGACGACCGGACAGATAGCCACATCAACGGGAATGTTCATCTCCTGACGCGGGTTGCAGGTAATATAGATCGTGCGGCACCCCAGGCTGCGCGCTTTTTCAATAGCGCCGATAACATAGGGCGTTCTGCGGCTGGCTGCGATGCCGCAGACCACATCTTGCGGACCCACCATTTTTTCAGCAATGTCTTTTGCGCCCTGGTCGTACTTGTCTTCAGAACCCTCCTGGGCGCGTGTCAGGGCCTTGGCTCCGCCGGCGATCACACCCTGCACCATGTCAGGATCTGTGCCAAAGGTGGGCGGGCATTCAGAGGCATCAAGAACGCCAAGGCGGCCGCTGGTGCCGGCACCAACATAAAAAAGCCGACCGCCGCACTGAAAAGCCGCGAGTATCATCTCCACCCCCTGGGCGATGTAGGGGATCTCCTGCCGCACGACCGCGGCGATGCGGTCGTCCTCATCGTTGATGAGGTAGAGAATCTCCTCCACCGATTTTTGATCGATATCCATGCTGTTTGGATTACGTTGTTCGGTTTTCAGATCCTTGATTTCATCAAACACCGCGTTTTTCACCTCAGCCTCCTTCCTGCACAATCAGGATGACACTATTCGATTCCGATTCGACCATTTCTACCTCTCTGACCTGCAGGGCCGGATCGATGCCCATGGCCTCTCCCCTGCCCTTTTGCGTCACCAGCCGGCCTCCGCGCTGCAACAGCGGTCGCGACCATTCCCAAAGTTGTGCCACGCTCGCCACCGCCCGAGCCGTCACCACTGCGAAGGAATGGTTCTGTTTTGCCAGCGCCTCGACGCGGCCACAGACGACGGCGGCATGGCCCAGGCCAAGCTGTTCCACCACTTCGCGCAGAAACAGGGTACGCATCCGCTTTGAATCCAGCAAAGTGATCTGCAGATCGCTTCGCCATAGCGCGAGAGGAACACCGGGAAAACCGGCGCCGCTGCCCAGATCCAATACAGAAGCGCCTGCCGGGATAACCGACAGCGAGGCAAATGAAAAAGAGTCTGCAATATGACGACGTACCAGACGCCGCTGGTCCTGTTGTGAAATCAGGTTCGTTCTCTGACTCCACGTTTCCAGCATCTCTACATACCGGGCCAAGGCTAAGGCCTCCGCGTCGGCAAGGCCGTTTATTTGGCAAAAATGTACTAGGTCCCTCTGGTTCTCTGCGAACATGCTTGTCCTGCATTATCTGTTCAAAGCGGCTGTGTTCCACGTGGAACATTCCCGACCCTGCTACTCCTCTGTTCCACGTGGAACATGGGCGCTCTTTTTGTCGCGATGCAAATAGACCATCATGATGGCGATATCCGAAGGCGACACCCCGAGGATACGGCCGGCCTGGGCCAGGGTCCGCGGCCGGATTCGTTTCAACTTGTCGCGCCCCTCTCTGGACAAGGAGGTCAAACGATCATAGTCAAACTGGCCGGGAATGATGGCCTCTTCCAGATCCTGCATCTTTTGCACCTGCTCCTGCTGGCGCTGCAAAAAGCCTTCATATTTGACCTCGATCTCCACCTGTTCGCCAACCCTTTGCCAGAACCGATCCTTCGTATTGGCAAAAAGCGGATGCTGCAGGATGCCGGAGAAATCGGTGATGCGCACCTCAGGACGTTTGAGCAGGTTATAGAGGCTGTCGATGTGCTGCAAAGGCGAGGAGCCAATTTTCGTTAACACAAAATTGACCTCCTGAAGAGAGGGCTTGATTTTATGCAGTTCTATCAGCATCGCCCTGATCATGTCCCGGCGCTGCATCATATCATTATGGGCGTCATCACTGATAAGGCCCAGGTTGTATCCGTACGGCATTAAACGCAAATCGGCGTTGTCCTGCCTGAGGAGCAGGCGGTATTCTGCCAGCGAAGTAAACATACGGTAAGGCTCTTCGATCTCTTTGCTGACCAGGTCGTCGATGAGAACGCCGATATAGGCCTCGGAACGACCCAGTATGAAAGGTTCTTCCTGGCGGATTTTTTTGACCGCATTGATGCCAGCCATGAGCCCTTGCGCGGCGGCCTCTTCATACCCGGAGGTGCCGTTGACCTGGCCGGCAAAATAGAGGCCGGCGATGTTTTTACTCTCCAGGGTAGGCAGCAGTTGCGTGGGCGGAAAATAGTCGTATTCTATGGCATAAGCCAGCCTGGTGACCTGGCACTTTTCCAGCCCGGGAATGGAGCGCAGGGCCGCCGTCTGTATCTCCTCAGGCAGGCTGGAAGAAAAACCGTTGACATAGTATTCTCTGGTTTGGCGTCCCTCCGGCTCTAAAAAAATCTGATGGCCGTCCCTTTCGCCAAAACGGTTGATTTTATCTTCTATGGATGGACAGTACCTCGGCCCGACCCCTTTGATGACACCTGTAAAGAGCGGCGAGCGATCAAAGCCGCTTTTTAAAATGGCATGGGTTTTTGCCGTGGTCCTTGTTAAATAGCACGGCATCTGCTCGACAGCAATGGCGGCATGTTTGTGTGAAAAAGGAATGGGGTGTTCATCGCCCGGCTGCAGGGTCATGGCGCTAAAGTCAATCGTGCTGGCATCGACGCGCGGCGGAGTGCCGGTTTTCAGTCTGCCCACCTTGATGCCGCGCTCTGCTAAAACATTGGACAGTCCCACTGAAGCCAACTCTCCGGAGCGACCGCCCGCCATTTGCCGCAAGCCGATGTGGATAAGACCATTTAAAAAAGTGCCGGAGCAGATGATCACAGCCTGCGCTGGTATGGTGGTGCCGATGTCTGTGACAACGCCTACTACTTTGTCCTCTTGCAGCTGCAGACCGGTTATGTTGACTTGGCGGACAAACAGGTTCACCTGTTTTTCCACTGTTTCCTTCATGGCCAAATTATAAGCAATGCGGTCGTTTTGCGAACGCGGTGACCAGACCGCCGGTCCTTTGGAGGTGTTGAGCATACGGAACTGGATGCCGGTGTTGTCTGCGGTGACCCCCATTTCGCCTCCGAGCGCATCGATCTCTTTCACCAGATGTCCTTTGGCCAAACCGCCAATAGCCGGATTGCACGACATCTGGGCCATGGTAAACAGATTCATGGTAGCCAGCAGCGTCCTGGCGCCCATACGGGCGCAGACCAGCGCCGCCTCACAACCGGCATGGCCGGCACCGATCACAACGATGTCAAAAGAGTCCAGGTTCATCACTATTTACCAATACAATAGTGGGCAAAAATGGTATTTAAAATCTCCTGACTGGTCACCTCCCCTGTCAATTCGCCGATATGATAGAGGGCGGATTTCAGGTCCAGGGCGACAAATTCAGGTGAGCGGTTGTTTTGCAATGATTCCAGCGCATGTTCCAAATCCTTGTTGGCGGCGGACAGGATGTGCCAGTGACGGACTTTGTCGATCACCACCTCCTGCTGCTCATGCTTTCGTAATAACACACACTCCTTTAACCTCTGTTCCAGTTCATGCAGGCCGAAACCGCTGTGGCAGGAAACGGCTACAACAGGATAGCCGAACGCGTTGGCAGCGAAAAAGGGCTGCAAACCCAGATCCTGTTTGTTGAGCACAATCAGATACGATTTGTCGACATCGCCGCAGCTTCGCAAAATCTGCTCGTCCTCCTCGCTCAAAGCGGCGCTGCCGTCGACTACCAACAGGATAATATCTGCCTTGGCCATGATCTGTTTGGCGCGGTCGATACCGAGCCGTTCAACAGGATCGGCTGAGTTGCGAAGACCAGCGGTGTCACTTATACGAAAAAGAAAACCATCTATATTGAGGCTCTCTTCCAGGCTGTCCCGGGTGGTCCCGGCCATGTCAGAGACAATGGCTCTGTCCATCCTTAATAATGCATTCATGAGGCTCGATTTGCCGACGTTTGGTTTACCAATAACGACAATGTGCGCCCCTTCCCGTAAAATTCTGCCATAGGAAAAAGAATCCAGCATGGCGGACAGTTCTGAGTGAACCTGGTGCAGATCCGCCAGCAGTTGCGTGCGATTGACAAAAATCTCCTCTTCGCTGAAATCCAGTTCGATCTCCAGCAGGCTGCACTGCTGCAGCAGTTGCCGGCGAATGGTCTGCAGCCGTTTGGATAATTGACCTTGCAGGTGTTCCAGGGCTTGCGACAAGCTCCGGGCAGTTTGTGACTGGATCAAGTCGGCGATTGCTTCTGCTTGCAGCAAATCAATTTTGCCGTTGATGAAAGCGCGCCGACTGAACTCCCCTGGCTCTGCGATCCGACAACCCTGGGCCACGATGAGCTGAATGATTTTTTCGCAAATGAAAGGGCTGCCGTGACAGGATATCTCAACCAGATCTTCACCGGTATATGAATTGGGCTGCTCGAACTTGCACAGCAAAACCTCATCAACCGGCCTGCCGTCCTCCATCATATAACCGTGGAGAACGGTTTTCGCCTGGGCCGTGCAGAGGGCAGCAGGACGGGAAAAAATGGCATCCACGCTGGCAATGGCCTGGCTGCCGCTGACCCGGATGACAGCTATCGCTCCGATGCCGCGGGCAGTGGATTGCGCGACAATGGTGTCACTGGAATGGCTTAGCATACGATCGAGTTCATAGAAAAAGAAAGCCCCACTTTGAGGCGGGGCATATATTTAAAAAACAATTAGATACATACTTTGCTCAGGCGGGTTGCAGATACTTTTGCTGCAACATGGCTAAAACGTTAAATATTGTATAATATAAGTTTAATCCAGACGGAAACGAATAGAAAAGAAAGATCATCATCGCCGGCATCAGGTAAACCATGGCTTTTTGTTTAGGATCTGTGACCGTTAGCTTTTGCTGCCAAATCATGGTCAGACCCATCAAAATGGGCAGGATATTAATCGGAATAGTCCCGATGGTGGCAATGGTGTCCGGATTGGACAAATCGGTAATCCAGGCAAAAAAACCTTCCTGACGCAATTCGATGGTGGCGCGAAAGACGTTGAACAGGGCGATAAAAATGGGAATCTGCAGCAAAATGGGAAAACATCCGCTCATGGGGTTGATACCCTCTTCCTTGTACAGACGCATGGTCTCCTTGTTGAGCCGTTGCGCGTCATTGCCGTACTTTTCCTTGAGTTCCGCAAGTTTGGGCTGCAGGGTCTGCATCTTTTTCATGGAAGAGTAGCTTTTGTTGGTTAACGGCGTGGTGATGATTTTAATTAACAGGGAGAAAAGGATCAGGACAACGCCATAATTGGGCACGAATTTGTGGATGAGCTTGAAGGTCCAAAGGATGGCCGAGCTGATCGGCATAATATATTTGGGTCCCATATCCATGGTGTTTTCCAGACCAACCATATAGGATTTAAGAATTTCGTCATCCATGGGACCAAGGAAAACCTTAAAGGTCTCCTGATAATCGCTTTTGGTAAAGGGCATGGTCAGGCTGATGGCGATTTTTTTCCATTTTTCACCTGGATCCTGTTTGGCGATGAATTCTGTGCCGGAAACGTGGGCATACATGCCTTTGCTCTGCGTCGGCATGATGGCCAGGGCAAAATATTTGGTGCGTACGGCAACCCAATCGATGCTGCCGGTTTCTTTATAGAGCTGGCCGTTGGTCTTGTAGCTTTTATTTATTTCGCCGCCAGCCGCCACAATGGCTTTGGCGTAGCTCATATCCTCTTCAACACGCTTTTCCGTGGAATGGAGTCCGGAGGGAGCAGCCAGGGTAAACGCTTTGTTGGCTATAACCTGATCCATGTTTTGCATGGAGAGATTCAGATCAAAATGGTATTGATTGCGGTAAAATCGGTACTCTTTGATGATCTGCCGCTCAGGAGCCATGGCATAGACGAATCGTAAGGTGCTGCCATTGTTGCTGATCTGCTGAACGGTATCGTCGCTGCAGGTGAAGGGCCACAGGGCGGTGCTGGTTGAGTCACCCTCTTTGGTATGGAAGGTGAGATTGAGATTGCCTTCCATCTCTTCATTGATCATCTGCACCGGTTTACCATAGCCATCAACATATTTGTTCAGGGTCCAGCTGATCAAACGAGCGCCTTTGCTGCTGAAGGTGGCGCTATAGAGTTCGGTATGCACGGTGTAGAGGGTTTCTCGCTGCGCCGGTTCTACGACCACAGCCTTTTTCTCGGGTGTTGTATGGTCAGAAGCAGAAATTTTCTGCGCGGGGCTTTCTGCCGCCGGAATGGTGGTGAGGCTGTCCTTTTGCGCCTTGCGGAGCAGCTCCTGTTGATAGAGTTGCGGGAAAAAGGCCTTTTTATACCATGGCGTCTGCACCAGCAAAAAGACCAAACCGATTAGTAAAAAGGCATATATGGCTTTTTTGTCGAAATTCATGATGTTCTTCGATCTTTGATTAAACAGGGTCATATCCGCCAGGAAATAGCGGATTACATTTAAGTATGCGTATGGTTGATTTGTATCCACCTTTCAGTATGCCGTATTTTTCGATAGCCTGAGCGGCATATTCCGAGCAGGTGGGATAGTATCTGCAGGACGAAGGCAACCACGGGGACAAAAAGGTCTTGTAGAAGCGGATAAAGGAAATAACCGTCACTTTGAAAAAGCGA
This sequence comes from uncultured Cytophagia bacterium, assembly GCA_964541895.1. Classification (GTDB taxonomy): domain Bacteria; phylum Zhuqueibacterota; class Zhuqueibacteria; order Residuimicrobiales; family Residuimicrobiaceae; genus CAZISM01. The sequence continues at coordinate 126,768 of CAZISM010000003.1, read as the reverse complement.
TGGATGTAGATTAAGGCAGTTTTCATGACTGGCTTTTTTGGGCAATGTTGCTTATCAGCTCCTCAAAGGCATCTTTGAGGAGCTGATAAGGGATCGTATCCGCGGTCTCTTTCATGACGAGAATCATTTTGACCGATAGGGAGCGAAACAGGGCAGAGCTGCGCGCCAGCTCCCGTCCAAGCCTTTTCAGCCGGTTTCTCTGACACACGTTTTTGCATCTACGACAGGTAAAGCCTATCTGGACGGTCGCTCCGTTGAGAAAGGCGATTGAAAAATACCGGTTTGAGATATGTTTACCATGTTGAAAGATCTCTGAAAAGTCAGAGTTCTTCCTGATGATCATGTATTTAGGCAAACTGTATGTCTTCACCGTTGCAGGTCTTATTCATCACTGACCGTTAGTTTTTTGCGGCCTTTGGCTCTTCTGCTTTTCAGGACCAGACGGCCGTTTTTGCTGCTCATTCTGGCGCGAAAGCCGTGCTTGTTGGTACGCTTTCTCTTGCTGGGTTGAAATGTTCGTTTCATCGTTCTCTCCTGTAAAATGGGTATAAATATAGCCTATATATTTAATAATTTTTCTATTAAAAATCAAGTAATTTCTCAAGTACTTTTGCCAACCGACCTGTTTGTCTTGACAAACTGTAATCCTGGCTGAAATTTTCTTTCTCCGTGATAAATAACGCCTTGACTTTACCTATTCGTTTATTAAATTGTAAGGCATGGATATGGCTTTATAACAAGATGTGGATAATTATTCTTTTCCTTTTATCAGAAAACTGATGCTTTAGGGCCGACAGATCATGCATTGTGGATAAATTTGAAGGTCTTTTTTACAACATCATTTTTTATAATAATTTATATTTTAAAAATCATAGAACCGGATGTTGATAACCTTTTTATAAATGTTAATTATCATACCACAGAGCCTTTTCTTGGTATGCTTTACTGCTCTTCGCGATATGTTGATAAAGGAATAATGGTACAATTATGCAGAGACCTGTAGCGGACGTATGGGAAAAAATTCTGGCACTGGCACAGGAAGCGGTCAATGCCAATGCGTTTGTAACCTGGTTCAAACCCATTTTGCCCTTAAAGCTGGAAGATAAAAATCTTACCATTCAAGTACCGAGCCAGTTTTATTATGAATGGCTGGAACAGCATTACAGCCATATCTTGCATCAGGCTCTGGCGCGCGTTCTCGGCCCTGGCGCCAAGTTGCTCTATTCGATTCTGGTTGCAGAACAGAGCGCCAAAGTAGAACCGCTGTCCACTGTACGCAGCGTCTCCCGTCCGATGCAAAATCTGGATAATCTCAACGTCCGTTATACCTTTGACAGCTTTATCGAAGGGGAATGCAATAAATTTGCCAAAGCCGCTTCCCTGGCCGTAGCCAAATCACCGGGCAAAACTACCTTTAACCCCCTGGTGGTGTATGGCGGCGTCGGCCTGGGCAAGACCCATCTCATCGAAGCCGTAGGCAATTATGCCAAGGCGGAATACCCACAGACGCGCGTGCTCTATGTCGACAGCGAACGCTTTACCATGGATTTTATCAACTCTATTCAAAAAAATAAAACCACCGAATTCAGCGGCATCTATCGTAATGTAGACATTCTGATTGTCGATGATATTCAATTTTTTGCCAATAAAGAGCGCACCCAGGACGAGTTCTTCCACACCTTCAACACCCTCCATCAGAAAGGCAAACAGCTCATCCTTTCGTCCGACCGGCCGCCGAAAGAGCTGCAGGGTATGGAAGAACGGCTGATCTCCCGCTTTCAATGGGGACTGGTCGTTGACATACAGCCGCCGGACATGGAAACCCGGCAAGCCATTTTGCAGAAAAAAGCGGAAGAAAACGATATTGATCTGCCGATGGAAATTTTTCATTTCATTGCAACCCATATCACCTCCAACATCCGCGAACTGGAAGGTGCTTTGATCCGCTTGCTGGCCTATGCTTCCCTTAACGGCGTCGATGTCACTCTGGATCTGGCAAAAAAGGTTTTGCGCGATGTCATTATCACAAAAAGCCGCACCATCAGCATAGAATTCATTCAAAAAATGACGGCGGACCATTTTGGCTTTGCGGACGACTTGCTGCGCGCCAAAACGCGCAAAAAAGAAATTGCACAGGCTCGCCAAATCGCCATGTATTTATGCAAATCCATGACCGATAGTTCTTTGAAAACCATCGGCCTCCATTTCGGCGGCCGCGATCACTCGACGGTTATTCATGCCATCACCAGCACGGAAAAGGCTCTCCTCGAGGATGCCCGCATCAAAGACAAGGTCAAAGCCATTAAAAACAAAATAGAAATTTCTCAACTATGATGTCCACATCTGCGTGTGGAAAACAGAGTCTTTTGCGCCGTATACGGTGGATCCTCTGTGCAAAAAAAAGTTTCACCCACATCTCGTCGCTTCTTTTTTGCACATTGGTGACTAATGTCATCCTATGCACTCTGCATCCACAGGCCGATGTGGGTAATTGTTTACGTTGCTTCATTTTTGTCTGTTGTTTTTAAACAGGTTGTTCCGTAATATAATAAAGGGTTCGTGTTATCCACTTTTCCACAGGCCCTACTACTACAAAATACTTGAAATATATAATTTATTTAATTAATTTATATGGATTTGCTTGTTATCGATGAACTGATTAGGAGGTGGTCATGAATTTTACTACGTCGAAAAGGGAATTTTTTGAAACCTTGCAAAAGGTGATTGGGGTGGTCCCTCAAAAAACGACGATTTCCATATTGACATGCGTGCTTATGGACCTGGATGGAGACAAACTGCAACTGACCGGTACGGATCTGGAAATCTCCATCACCACCTCGCTGCAGGTTTCCGGTCAGGAAAACGGCTCGGTCGCCATACCGGCTAAAATACTTTTGGAGATTGTTCGTGAACTGCCGGATGTTCCATTAAGCATCTCTACCGATAGCGGCAACAAGCTCATCCTGAAAACGGAAAAAGGTGAATACAAAATTGCCACCCAGCCCAAGGAAGATTTTCCCAAAATTAATGTGGAAGAGGGGGAATTATCCTTTGCCATCGATTCGGCGCTGTTGAATCGTATGGTGGAAAAAACCATCTTTGCCGTATCCATGGATGAGTTGCGGCCGGCGCTTACCGGCATCAACATCGAACTCTATCCCAATGAAATACGTCTGGTCAGCACCGACGGCCATCGTCTGGCCAAGGTGGCCAAATCGAATTTTCCCATCAAGAAGGATATACGGAAAAATCTGATTGTACCCACAAAGACCATGAACCTGCTGTTGAAGAATCAGCAGGACAAACCGGTTAAAATTCAGATTGGTGAAGATCATGTCGTTTTCCATATGGAGAACGCCGTGGTGTATTCCAAACTGATTAACGGCACGTTTCCGAATTATGACCGCGTGCTGCCCAAGGACAACGACAAGGAACTGCGCGTCAACCGCGATCTTCTCATCGCCGCCCTGCGCCGCGTTTCCATCTTTTCCAGTTCGCTCACACACCAGGTTCGTCTGATCCTCTCCAGCACCGAAACGACCATTCGTTCCGAGGACATTGAATTCGGCGCCGAAGCCAAGGAGACGATCCCCTCCCAGTTCAGCGCGGAATGGCTGCAGATCGGCTACAATTCCAATTACCTGATGGACGTGCTGCGCCATGTGGAGACGGACGAGGTGGTGTTTGAATTAAAAGATTCTAACAATTCGGCCATCATTACGCCCGCAGAGACCGAGGAAGGCGAAAGCGTTCTTTACCTGCTTATGCCGATTCGCATCAGTGAAGAGACACCTGCCGAAGTCTGATCCGTCGCCGCCCCATGCATGTGCAGAAACTTGATATCGACGGATTTCGAAATTTACAGCCGCAGGTATGTCGTTTTCCCAAAGCGCTGAATTATATTTTTGGTGATAACGCGCAGGGCAAAACAAACCTGCTCGAATGCATCTATCTTCTCTGTTTGACAAAAAGTTTTCGTACGCATGACGAGTCCGAGCTGGTGGCCGACAACCGCATCAGCCTGCACCTGGCCGCGGTGATCACCGACGAGTCGCACGTGGACCACCACCTTCATATGACCTACGCCTCGAGCCAGGGCAAACAGATGCAACTGGACGGCAAGCCGGTGCAGGCCTATTCGACGCTGGTGGGACAATTTCCGGTGATCAAACTCTCCAGCGAGGACCATGAGATCACCGCCGGACCGCCGCAACAGCGTCGCCGTTTTTTCAATATTCTCTTGTCCCAGGCCTCGCCGCGCTACCTGGCGGATCTCAAAGAGTATGATCGCATCATCAAACAGCGCAATCGCATCTTGGAGATGGCCGCGCAGGGCCGGCCGGATCACCGTCACGATCTAGACGCCTGGAACGACCAGCTCGTGCGCAAAGCCGAGGCCATCTCACTGGCGCGGCAAAGTCTGGTGGAGGAGTTGAACGCGGATCTGCAGATCTTGTATCGCCAGCTCGCCGGCGGCAGCGCCGGCTTGCACATAGTCTATAAACCGCATGTACCGCTGCACAGTCCAGCCAGCTATGCGGACGGGTTTCAGGCCCAATTGAAAAGAGCATACGCGCGCGAACGGGGCCGGTGCCAGACCCTGGTGGGGCCTCATCGAGACGATTTTCAATTTTTGATCAACGATCGAGACGTCCGGCGCTACGCTTCCCGCGGTGAACATAAAAGCGTGCTGATCAGCCTCAAAGCAGCGGAAGTCGCTCTGATCAGGAAAAAACTGGATAAAACGCCTGTGGTGCTGCTGGACGATCTTTTTGCCGAACTGGACTGGCAGCGGGTTCAATCGGCTCTGAACATGGCGCTGACCGAAGCACAGCGTTTTATCACCGGCACCTCCTTTGATCAGCGGATGGTGTCCGCCCGATTGCCGCAGGACGGCGTGATCTACCGGATGCAACAGGGACAATTGACGCAGGTGTAGAATGGCTTCGCATACCAAATCGCTTGCCGAATCTGTCGAGTTGCTGATCGACAAGCTGGGATTCAGAAAAAAAATGAAAGAACAGCAGATCGTTCAGGATTGGGCCGCCATCGTGGGACCGCAGATCAGCAAAATCAGCAAAGCAGATAAGGTTGTGGAAGGGGTGTTGTACGTTCGCGTGGCAAGTTCGAGCTGGCGGACGGAGTTGATGTTTCAGAAGCATTCCATATTAAAACAGATTGAACAGCGGTACGGCAAGAACGTGATTAACGATTTTCGATTCATTTAATGACGGAACAAGGTGCATGGAGAAAAAGAAAAAAGAGCCGGTCTACGACGCCAGTCAAATCCAGGTTTTGAAAGGCCTGGAGGCGGTTCGACTTCGCCCGGCCATGTATATTGGTGATGTGTCGTTGCGCGGTTTGCACCATCTCGTCAACGAGGTGGTGGACAACAGTATCGATGAAGCCCTGGCCGGCATCTGTACCGATATTGATGTCAGCATCAACAAGGATGGCAGTGTCAGCGTCGAAGACAACGGGCGCGGCATTCCCGTGGATATGCATCCGGAAGAAAAGCGTTCGGCCCTGGAAGTGGTCATGACCGTTTTGCATGCCGGCGGCAAATTCGATAAAAAAGCCTACAAGGTATCCGGCGGCTTGCACGGCGTAGGCGTTTCAGTGGTGAACGCTCTTTCGGAATGGATGGTCACCGAGGTGGCGCGCGACGGCAAGGTCCATCGCCAGCGCTATGAAAAAGGGGTGCCGGTTACACCCGTCAAAGTGGTCGGCCAGCGCAAATCCACCGGCACCAAGGTGACGTTTCTTCCGGATGGCACCATTTTCAAAAAAAGAAAATTCAGTTTTGAAATCATTGCCGAACGTTTGCGCGAACTGGCCTTTCTCAATAAGGATATCAAGATCACCCTGACCGACAAAGCCAGCAACAAATCGGAAAAGTTCAAATATAAAGGTGGTCTGGCCGCCTTTGTAGACTATCTGGATCAGAATCGCACGTCGATCACGAAAAAGATCATTTCCTTCAGCGGCGAGCGGGAAAATATTCCTGTTGAAGTGGCCTTGTCCTACACCGATTCCTATACCGAAAATATTTATTCCTACGTCAACAACATCCACACCATTGAAGGCGGCACACACGAAATCGGCTTCAAGGCGGCGCTGACGCGCACGCTCAACACGTTTGCCGCCAAAAACAAACTGTTGAAGAATAACGATGTGACCTTGAGCGGTGAGGATGTGCGCGAGGGTTTGACGGCCATTGTCAGCATCAAGATCACCGATCCGCAGTTCGAAGGTCAGACGAAAACCAAACTGGGTAACAGCGAGGTCAAGGGCATCATTGAGGCGCTGGTCAACGAACAGCTCTCCCGTTTCCTCGATGCTAACACGGCGATCGGCAAGCGCATCATTGAAAAGTGCATGGTGGCAGCACGTTCGCGGGAAGCGGCCAGAAAAGCGCGCGAACTGACCCGCCGCAAATCGGCCCTCGAGAACGAAAGCCTGCCCGGCAAGCTGGCCGACTGCTCCTGGAACGAAGCGGAGAAAACAGAACTCTTTATCGTCGAAGGCGATTCGGCCGGTGGCAGCGCCAAGCAGGGACGCGATCGCCGCTTTCAGGCGATCCTGCCGTTGCGCGGCAAGATTCTCAATGTGGAACGGGCCCGGCTCGACAAGATGCTCTCCAACGAAGAGATTCGCACCATTGTCTCCGCGCTGGGTACCGGCATCGGTCGTGACGATTTTGCCGTGGATAAATTGCGCTATAATCGCGTCATCATCATGACCGACGCGGATGTGGACGGTTCCCATATCCGCACGCTGCTGTTGACATTTTTCTTTCGCCACATGAAAGCGGTCATCGAAAACGGGCATCTTTACATCGCGCTGCCCCCTCTCTTTCGGGTTCATCGCGGCAATGAAGAGTATTACGTCTATGACCAGGAAGAACTGGATGAGACGGTGAAAAAAATGAACAAGGACAGCGGCAAATCGCTGAACATACAGCGCTACAAAGGTCTCGGCGAGATGAATCCGGACCAATTGTGGAAAACCACCATGGATCCGCAGGGCCGCACGCTGCTGCAAGTCACCATCGAAGAAGCCTTTGAAGCGGATCACATCTTTTCGATGCTCATGGGTGATGAAGTGGAGCATCGCAGAAAGTTTATCGAAGAAAATGCCAAATACGTGCGCAATCTGGATATATAAGCAGAGATAGGGTTGTATGGCGGAGCAGAAAGAAAAAATAGTTCCCATATTCATTGAAGAAGAGATGCGAAGTTCCTACATCGATTATTCGATGTCGGTTATTGTCTCGCGTGCCTTGCCGGATGTACGTGACGGGTTGAAACCGGTCCACCGCCGTGTGCTCTATGCCATGCTGGACTTGGGGCTGCGGCCATCGTCCTCCTATAAGAAAAGCGCCCGTATCGTCGGCGAGGTGCTAGGAAAATATCACCCGCACGGCGATGCGGCCGTGTACGACGCTATGGTGCGAATGGTGCAGGATTTTTCCCTGCGCTATCCGCTGGTGGACGGACAGGGTAATTTTGGCTCTGTCGACGGCGACGCGCCGGCGGCGATGCGTTATACGGAAGCTCGTCTCGCGGCCATAGCTGAGGAGATTCTGCGCGATCTGGAAAAGGACACGGTCCCCTTTGTGGCAAATTTTGACGATACGCTGAAGGAACCGGCGATTCTCCCCTCCCTGCTGCCGGCGTTGTTGGTCAACGGCTCTTCCGGCATCGCGGTCGGCATGGCCACCAACATGCCGCCGCACAATCTTAACGAGGTCATCGATGCCCTGGTAGCGTTGATTGAAAAGCCGGAGCTCAAGCCGATCGATTTTAAAAAATACATCAAAGGGCCGGACTTTCCCACCGGTGCGCTCATTGTCGGCGATGAAGAGATCGATAGCTATTTCAAAACCGGGCGCGGCAAACTCACCGTTCGTGCCAAGGTTCATACGGAAGACGTGAACGGCCGCCCCCGTATTGTCGTGAACGAGATCCCCTATCAGGTCAACAAGACGTCGCTGATCGAACGCGTGGCGGATTTGGTCCGCGATAAAAAAATTGAGGGTATTTACGACATCCGCGACGAGTCTGACCGCGAAGGCATGCGCATCGTGTTCGAGCTGCGCAAGGAAGCGGATGCCGAATTCATCCTGAAGGAGCTGTTTAAACACTCGCAATTGCAAACGACGTTTGGCGTGATCATGCTGGCGCTGGTGGACGGCCAACCGCAAGTGCTGAATATCAAACAGATTCTCGCCGAGTTTATAAAATTTCGTCACGACATTGTTCTGCGCCGGATCAAATACGATCTCGACAAGGCGGAAAAGCGGGCGCACATCCTCGAAGGACTCAAGATCGCCATCGATAACATTGATGAGATCATCGCCTTGATCAAAAAGTCCAAAGACGTCGATACCGCGCGCACCGGGCTGATGAAGCGTTTTCGCCTGTCAGAGATACAGGCGCAGGCCATACTCGATATGCGGCTGCAGCGGCTCACGGGTCTGGAGCGAAAAAAAATCGAGGATGAATATCTGGAGCTGATAAAGCTCATTCAAAAGCTGAAATCGCTGCTAAACAGCAAACCGTTGCGCATGCAACTGGTCAAGCAGGAATTGCTGGCCTTGAAAGAAAAGTACGGTGACAACCGTCGCACGCAGATCATCACCAAGGTGGGCGGCGGTGAGACGCTGAAAGAGATGGTTTCGGAAGAAGAGGTTCTGGTTGCCATCACCTCCATGGGCAACATTATGCGGTTTCCGCTTTCCGAATTCGACAATCTCAGGGACAAAATCAAAAACGAACTGGGCCGCGATGGTGTGCGCTACCTGTTCCGCTCGGTCAACAGCCATTTCGTTTTGCTGTTCGGCAGCAGCGGCACCGCCTATGTGCTGCGCACCAGTTTTATTCCTCTCTCCACCTCCCTGGAATCGTTTACGCCGGTAACTCGGCTGCTGCAACTGGACCGGGAGGAAACCTTTGTCGATTGTTATGAGGTTGACAAATTCATAGAAAATCGTTATATATTTCTTAGCACCCGCAATGGATTCGTCAAGAGAATACGGCTGGCCGATTTCAGCAAGGTCAAGCCGGGCGG
>CAZISM010000003.1:36300-117596 GCA_964541895.1 uncultured Cytophagia bacterium | reverse complement strand
ATGGATTCGTCAAGAGAATACGGCTGGCCGATTTCAGCAAGGTCAAGCCGGGCGGCTCAGTCGTCATCGCGTTGCGGGATGACGATTCGCTGGTGTCCGCCAACCAGACGGGCGGCAACCAGGAAGTGGTCATGGCTACGGCAGAAGGCCGCTGCATCCGTTTTGCCGAAGAAGAGGTGCGGGAAATGGGCCTGTCGGCCGGCGGGATTCGCGGCATAGAGTTGGAACGCAAAGACGTAGTGGTAGCGGTGGTCGCGCTGCAATCCGGCAAGGCCAAAACCACCATCGCTACGCTGACCAATTTGGGTTTCGGCAAACGCAGCGAGTTGGATGAATACGGCAGCACGCATCGCGGCGGCAAGGGCATCGTTAATTATAAAACGTCTCCCAAGGTGGGCCGTGTCACCCGCGTTCTGGAGGTTAAGGAGAGCGACCTGATCGTCTGGTTGTCGAAAAAAGGCAAACAAAAACGTCTCAAGGCCAGGGAGATTAAAACGATGGGGCGTGCCACACAGGGGGCCGCGGTGGCGGCATTGAAACAAGGAGATGAGATCGTCGATGTTTTTGTTTTAACCACTGATTCTGAAACCAAATTGTAGGGATCCACGAAGGCTGCGATTGGTGAGTGCATAGTCAGGCAACAGGATTGAAAGGAAGTGTGCTTTGCGTGGTGTGGGATTGGAAGAGGGGCGGAAACGGTTGGCGTCCGTATTGATTGAACGGGCGATCAGCAATCGTGAACAGGTTACGTGTCGTCAATTGTTGCATGAGAGTCTTCCAGAGTTTGTCAAGGAAAACGTGTTGGCGTGCGCCCATAACCGGCTCAAGCAGGAAAAGCCGTTTTCATGGAATTTTAACGCCAATTTTGATGTCAACGATGTCGAGGTTCGCGCCAGCTTTGAAAAATTGCTGGCCGCTTTGACGCGGAGCATCCGTCTCAGCCGGCAGGAGGTGGAAAAATGTGTGCGCGACTCTGTGTTCGCCCGCCACGATGTTCTGCTGCGACCACTGCAAGCGGTGGAGAGTCTGGTGTTCAATCCGACGGACCGGCATGAGAAAAAATATCTCCAGTTCAAACTGGAACTGATCGGCAAAGATATTCCGTTCGTGCTGCGCTGTCAGGAACATGTCCAGAGTATGGACGAGGCGGTTATCACCAGAACCTCCTTTGCAAGGCTGACCCAGGAGTTGAAAGCGGCTCTCTATGCCGGCAAGGATAACCAGGCGGCGATCAAAGAGTTTGATCTGTTCGTACAGCTCTATCGGCTGGAGGAAGGATTACGGCCGGCGGGCGTCGAGGCGGCGCTGGTGGAAGAGTTTCTCACCGCCCGTGGTCTGGAAGAAAGAGTTCCGTTCGTCAAGAAAAAAGTAAGTCAGGGCAAGCAGCAGTGGCATCGAGAAGATTTTGAAGATATTTTTGAATTCAGCACCAGCCAGGGACATCCGGTCCCGTCGACTTCTGGCCATGCCTCCGAAGAGTTCATTCTGCCAAAAATAATTTTCCCGGAAGAAGAAAAAGGACCGGTCTATCATGCGCAACGGGAGCATCAGCCGCCAGGTCCCTATCCGTCCATCCACACGCTCATCGAAGCCAAGGACAGCAAGGTGTTTGTGCAGAAATTATTCGCGCGGGATGAAAAGGCGTACCAGACGTTTATTGACAAGGTGGATCACATCGACAAATGGCGGGAAGCGAAGCAACTGATAGACTGGGAACTCAATAAGCGAAAACTGGATCCATATAGCCGCGAAGCCGTCAAATTGGGAGATCTGGTTTTTTCAAAATATTTTAACAATAGTCGATATATCTGATTCCATCGCTGTGGACAGGGCGATAGGAGGAGAGCGATGCTGTTACGAAAGATTGTAACCGGATGGGCCTTGTTGTTTTCTTTGGGCTGGGCGCCCCAGGACACGGCCAAGCGGGGATTGGTCACCTTTGTTGAAGGAACGGCCAAAAAGCAGGGAATTCAGGAGACAGACTGGAGCTCGGTGCAGCTGCATTCGGAAGTTTCCACCGGCGAGCGCCTTCGCACCTTCAGCGATTCGCGCGCCGAGCTGGACCTGGCCAAGTTGGACCGCATACGCCTCGCCCCCAAGACCACCATTGAAATCCTGAAACTCTATGAAGAGACCAAAGAGAAAGTGCTGGAATCGCAAATAGCCCTGCAGGGCGGCGATCTGTGGGCGAATGTGGCCAAAAAGCCGGGAGGTCTTAAATTTGCCATTTCTACCCCGGTGGCGGCGGCGGCCATAACCGGAACCACGTTGCGCCTGCATGTGGACCCCGATTCCTCCGCTGAACTGAAAGTGTATTCCGGCGAAGTGGTGTTGCGGCGGCAACCGCCAGCGGCGCAGGGCGCGGTGAAAAGTCTGGCGCCCTATCAAATCGATGGGCCCCAGCAGGTGTCGGGACCGCAGCAGGTATCCATGGAACAGTGGACCCTGATCGTACGCAGCATGCAAAAGGCGCGCATCGATAAAAAGGGCCAGGTGATTCAATCCGGCGCGTTCTCCGAGCAGGATGCGGATGAAAACCAGGATTGGGTGAAATGGAACAGAGAGCGGGATCAGGCCCAGCAGCCATAGCGTGGGTCATTAAAACGTGTGGCCGAGCGAAACATAGAGACGCTTCCTGTTATTGCTGGCAAATCCACAGGAAAGCTGCAGCGGCCCCGCCGGCGTGTTCATGGCCAGGGAGGCACCGCGGCCGTTGACAAAATCCTCAGCCTTGATGTGCACGGCGTTTTTCCAGGCCGCGCCCACTTCAAAACGCATTGAGAAAAACATATCCCATAAAGGTTTCCAGGGCAATCGGTACCGGTATTCCCAGCTGGCACTGATCACGTGCCGTCCCTGCAACTCGCCTTCCCGCAACCCATAAAACGAATCTGCACCGCCGAGTCGAAATTGTTCTGAAAAAGGGGTGGTGAGATCCGAGGTTCCCCAAAGCAGTTTTTGCGACAGCGTATTACGCCGCCAAAAGGTGTAATGCGTGTGCAGAATGTTTTCCACCTTGAAATAGGATATGTCGCCGCCGAGAAATTTGCCTGAGGACAACTCGTAAAAGAAGGTGTAATACTTACCTGAAGAGGGAAACGGCATCCGATCGCGGGTGTCCACGACGGTGTTGACGCCGATGGTATTGATGATCAGATCGCCGTTGTCATAGCCGTAGCCGGAGATGCTGCGAATGTTGATACGCTCCGACCGGCCCACGGCCCAAACCGTGCCGAAGCGACCCAACTGGCTGCCCAGGCTGAACGTGCCACCGCTCGAACGCCGCTCATACTCGCCGATGCCGCTGAAATTTTCGTAATAGAAATTTTTGTGCACGTCGTGATGGATGTTTACCTGGCTGGTAAGATAGGTCTGAAACATGCGATTGGCGTTGAAAGCGAGCGCAAAAAGCATGTCGCGTTTTCCGTACTGGCTGTGCAGGGTTAATTCGTTGCCGGTACCGAACAGATTTTCCTGCGCCCATTCAACAAAGGTGCGGCCCAACCGTTCCGAGTCATAGCGAGCCCCCCAGCGTACGAGATGGTATTTTTTTTCCTCAAAGGCCAGAGAGAGATTCCATTGCGGCCCGTTGCGCTGCGTGCGCATGCTGACCGAAGAGAATAGACCGGTGCCGTAGAGGTTGGCGATACCCTGCTGGGCCTGTTCAAAACGGAACGGTTCTCCGGAGGTGAGGGTGAATTCTCTGCTGATGACGTACGGTTTGGTACGCTGCAGACCCTGCCATTCGATCCGGGAGAGGGTGCCTTCGGCGATGTACAGGTGAGCCGTGGCAGAGGTGCTGTCATAGGCCATGGCGGTAATGTCAGCAAGCGAATAGCCTTTCTGGCGGTATAATTTCAGCAGCGACAAACAGGCGGAGCGGAACTTGACATGTTGAACCGGCTGGTTGAGCATGGACGCAAACAAAGGCTGCAGCATGGAATCCGGCAGAGCTTGCGCGCCGTGAAAGTGCACGGCTGACAGAGGCGGATTGGGCAACATTACATAACGGACCAGGGTGTCGCGGCCGACCGCGACGATGTCTGCGCTGCAGCTGTCGAGCAGGCCTGTTTGAAACAAACGCCGGAGGTTGTCCGACACCTCGGCGACGGTCATCCGTCGAGGTGCCGCGAGATCTATAGCCGTAGCTGCCAGGGCGGTGTCGCGCCGAGAGGCAAACCAGTGACCGCTGATCAAGTAGCTGGTCGACGGCAGCAGCGGCGCGGCGGCGAGCTTTTGCTGCAAATGGGGAATGATGCGCTCGGTTCTGGCCATCCCTTCCTGAAACAGACGCTCCAGCTCGGCAAGGTCCGTGGAGGTGGATTCGATGTCCTGAAAGTCGATGACCAGGTCAGCGACGCGCAGTTCATGGCTGTTGTGTTCGCGCTGCATAATAGTGGTCACCTGGTCCGCCATGTGCCAGGGCGCGGTGAGTTCGTGCTTGCTGCGCAAGTTGGCTGTGGCGTTGACGGCAATAACGATATCCGCACCGGCATGCCTGGTTTCAGTGACTGGGATATTATCCAGCAAGCCACCGTCCACCAGCGTGCGGTTCTGATAATTCACCGGATTCAACAAAAGCGGAACAGCGCTGGAGGCCCGCATCGCTTCCGCCAATTCCCCTTCCCGAATCATCACCTTGTCGCCGTTATATAAATCGGTGGCCGTGATGGACAACGGCACAGCCAGTTCGCTGAAATTGTTCTCATGCAACGGGGCTTTGAGCAGAACATTGATCAGAAATTCTGACAGTTTTTGTCCCGGGGTGTACGCTTCGGGCATGACGATCTTCCAGCCATTCAAACGAAACTGCACGATCGCGCGATTGCGTTTCTGTTTTTCAGCCAAAAACTGTGCAGCCCTATTCGGCGAATCGACCAGTATCTCCTTCCAGTTCACCGAGTCAAAGATGGTGCGGATCTCATCCGGTTCGTACCCGGAGGCGTATAAACCGCCGACCACCGAGCCGATGCTGGTGGCGCAAATGACATCGATAGGGATCTGATGCTGTTCAAGAGCTTTCAGCACACCGATCTGCAGGACGCCACGCAAGGCCCCCCCGCTCAACGCCAGGCCGACCGTCGGCCTGGCTATGCGTCGCGGCGGCAGCGGCGACAGAAAGGGACGGCTCGGCACCAGCTCGAGCGGCAGCCGTCGCAGAACGGTGACCGGAACGGCTTGATCGGCCCGGTCAGAACGATTGGCAAAAAGGGAGAAGTGGATAACAAGAAAAAATATGGATATCAGTGTAAAGCGCATACGACCTCATAAATAGATAGTAATTTAGACAAGGGTGGTACGAAATGCAACAGGAAAATCTGCGCGAAAAGGTTTGCGAACGATTTCCGGTTTTCGTAATTTGATGATGATGAAGCATCCGGATTCTTTATCTGCAACAAAACATCTGGCCATGGCCGCGCTGATAGCCTCACTGACGGCCGTTGCGGCCTGGATTAAAATTCCGTTTCCGCTGGTTCCCATCACCCTGCAGACGCTGTTTACCTATCTGGCCGGCTGTCTGTTGCCGAGCCGAATGGCGTTTTTCAGTCAGGCGGCGGTGCTCTGTCTGGGACTGCTGGGTGTGCCGGTTTTTGCCGGTGGCGGCGGACCGCATTATCTGTTGCAGCCGACCTTCGGTTATCTCCTGGCTATGCCGCTGGCGGCCTATGCCATCGCGCGTACGCGCGGCGAGCGTCAGTCGATTCCGAGGCTGGTGAACGCGCTTGTGGTCGGCACAACAGTGGTATTCGGCCTCGGTGTTTTCTGGCTCTATGCCACAATGCACCTTGTTCTAAAACAGAACCTGGACCTGGTGACGGCGATGTGGAGCGGTTGTATTATCTTTCTGCCCGGTGAAACCATCAAGGGCGCAGCGGCGATATGGCTGACACAGAAATATGCAAAACTTGCAAAGGAGAGCAAAGCATGAGCAGATATGTACTCGGTTTGGATGGCGGCGGGACCAAGACCGTGGCCGTTTTGGTTGAAGATTCGGGCAGGGTGTTGGCCAGAGCACAGGGGGACTCGTCCAATTATCAGGTGATTGGCGGAGAAAAACTGGGCCAGGTGATCCGTGATTTAACAGTAGAGATTTTACAGCAGACCAGACTCAAGGGACAGCCGCTGGACCATCTTTACGCCGGACTGGCCGGTGCTGGTCGGCCGGCTGATCGGGAGGCGATTCACTCGATCCTGACCCAACAGAATCTGGCGCGAACGGTGACCGTGGACACCGATGCCGCCGCCGCGCTGTCGGGCGCCTTTGCCGGCGGACCCGGGATCATTGTCATCTCCGGAACCGGCGCCATCTGCTTCGGCAAGAGCAGCAGCGATGTGGTCTATCGCTGTGGCGGCTGGGGCTATCTGCTGGGAGATGAGGGCAGCGGCTACTATATTGGCCAGCAGGCCATCATGGCCGCCTTGAAAGATCTGGACGGTCGCGGCATGGCGACGTCGTTGCGCGCTATGATCGAGCAAAAGTACAGCCTCAGCAGCATCGATCTGATCATTTCCCAGATCTATTCCGGCAAAATCGACCGCAGCGAAATAGCCGGCTTGACGCCGGCGGTCTTTGCTGAATACGAAAAAGGCGATAAAGCCAGCCAGATGATCATCGAGTCTGCTGGCTGCGAGATCGGTAAAATTGTCGCTGCGGTCAGCCGCAGAATGGGGTTGGCAGGGGGACAGGCGCAAGTGGCCCTGATCGGCAGCGTTTTCAAGCAGCGCCACATTTTGCTGCCTTTTGTGGAACAGGAGGCGCTGAAAGTGGTGGCAAAAGTCGATTTCATAGATCCCCTGTTCGAGCCGGCCATCGGGTCCGCTGTGCTGGCGCTGCAGAAGGAAAATGTAATCATGACCACGGCGATCCTGGATAACCTGACCAGGACGGCCTGATTACAGCCATGTGGAACAGGGCAGCTGAACAGCGATCGCGTCTGGCCATCGGCTTGATGTCTGGCACTTCTGCAGACGGCATTGACGCCGCGCTGCTGCACATAAGCGGCAGCGGTCTGCACACCGGCATTGCGCTGATCAACCACAACACATATCCACATGCGAAAGCCCTGAAAGAAAAAATTCTGCAAGTGGCCACAGCCAAGGAAGTTGCCGTAACCGATCTCTGTGGCTTGAATGTCATTTTGTCGCGACGATTCGCTGAAGCCGCCCTGTGGATAACTGAAGCAAGTGGTTATAAAAATGTGGATATCGACCTGATTGGCTGTCACGGCCAGACCGTTCGCCATCTGCCCACCCCTTGGATTTTTATGGGAGAGGCCGTCAGCGCGACCTGGCAAATCGGCGATGCGGCCATAATAGCCAAATTGACCGGTATTACCACCGTTGGTGACTTTAGGACGGATGATGTGGCCCTGGGCGGACAGGGTGCTCCGCTGGTGCCGTTTCTGGACTATCTGCTCTTTCGTGCGCCTGACGAACATCGGGCCTGTCTCAATGTGGGGGGCATCGGTAATATTACCCATATACCGGCCGGCGCGATGCCGGCTGATGTGATAGCCTTTGATACCGGGCCGGGAAATATGTTGATCGACAGGGTTATGCTGGAGGAGTTTGCGCAGCCCTACGATGACCGGGGTCAGACAGCGGCGCAGGGGCGCATTCACGAGCCCTTGCTGGAAGAATGGCTGCAGGATCCTTATTTCAGTACGCCACCGCCCAAATCAACAGGCAGGGAAAGGTATGGCGCTGATTTTGTCGAGCAGATCAGGCGAGAAACGCGTCAACATGGGTTGAACCGATATGATCTGGTGGCGACGGTGACGGCGCTGACAGCCGACGCCGTATGGTTCTCCTACACGAATTTTCTGCAATCCCGGGGAACCATATCCCGGCTGTTGGTCAGCGGCGGCGGGAGCTGTAATCCAATGATTATGAAACGACTGCAGGCGCGTTTTATCGGGGTTGAGGTGGTCACTACGGATGCGGCAGGGTTGCCCTCCGCCGCCAAAGAGGCGGTCTGTTTTGCGGTGTTGGCCAATGAAGCCGTGCATGGCGCGCCCGCCAATCTGCCCAGTGTGACCGGTGCCCGCCGGCCAGCGGTGCTGGGCAAGATCTGCCAGCCTTGAAAAAGGCCTCGACGATCGTCGAGGCCTGATCAGCAACTGTTACCTTGTTACGAGCGCAGCACTTTAAAAAACACCTCAAAACCTTTCTTGATCGCAGCCACATAGCCGGCAACTTCAATCAGCGGGAAAGACACCTTTTGCAGGATGTCTTCCTCAAACTGCCGAACACGAACAGTCATATCCTTAACCGTGTAGACACTGTCTTCCACAGAACGCACCTGGCGGTTTACGGAATCCAGGATAGCATTGGCTTTTTCTGAAACGGCGGCAACCTGTTCTGCGACCGGGGTGAGGTGTGTTTGCACCTTTTCAGTCAAGCCGGTCAACGCCTTGGCCAGGCGTATGATGTAGAAGAGTGCCACGACGGCTACAATTCCGACGATCACCATGATAGCGGCTATGATAGCCACGCTGATGGTTAGAGTCATAAGCGGTGATCTCCTCTGGATAAGGGCTGATTAGCGGGCAAGCTCTTTTTTAGCCGCATCGAGCCCTGCGCTGACGGCTGTGGCTACTTTATCTTTTTTTTTTGTCAAGTCGTCTTTTGTGGTGTCCAGCATCTCTTTGGCCGAGCCGGCAATGGTTGTAGCTTTTTCTTCCGCATTGGCCAACAGCTGCTCCGCTTTCAGCTTTGCTTTGGTCAGTTGCCGGGAGGCTTCTTCCCGCAACTCTTCCGCTTTTTCTACAGCTTCCGATACGATCTGCTGAGCGCGTTCACGGGCTTCGCCGTACATTCGTTTGGTGCCTTCCACCGCTTCTTCGCCTTTGCGCTTGATGTCTGCACGAAGTTCTTTACCCGGTTTGGGGGCAAATAACAGCGCGGTCACTGCTCCGACCAGGCCGCCGATAAGCAAGCCCTTGAGAAAACTGTCTCGATCAAATCCACTGTCTGCCATAAATCCTCCAAAAAAATAGATGAATTGATTTGAAATCAGCCATATACGATTTTACTAACCCCGCCTTTGCAATTTTTGTTCCACAAAATAGCACCTTCTTTTAAATACATAATTTCAGGTATAAAGTCAAGATATTTTGCTGTCGCGGTGAGAGAATTGAATCAAAACTCGTTTTCCGGCGGTGACAGCGCCGACGCTTACCAACAGCAGCACGATGATGGACGGGCTGGCGGGCAGGTCGAACTGAAAGGAGAGCCAGAGGCCGATGAACACGGCCAGCATGGCGATCAGACCTGCCAAAAGATAAATGGTCCTGAATTTTCTTGCCAGACTCAAGGCGGTGAACGCCGGCAAGACCAGGAGACCAAAGATAAGCAGGGAGCCAACCGTTTGCACGCCTATCGAAATAACCAGGCCTACGAGAAAATAAAAGAAAAGATTCCAGAAACGGACGCTATAGCCCAGGGTCTGGGCCATATAGGGATCAAAGGAAGTGAAGAGCAGCTCCTTGTGAAATAGAACAAACAAGGCCAGGGCAGCGACGAACAGCGCTGTGAGCAGAACCAGATGACTGTCGGACAGGGTCAAAAGGTTGCCCTGCAACAGGTGCTGCAACTCTTCATAGCCTTGAGCCGATTTCGCCATGAGCAGGATACTGACCGCAAAAGCGCCGACATAGAGCACGCCGAGCAGAGCGTCGGTCATGGCGTTGCGAGCGTGCATGAGACCGGCCAGCAGGGCGAGGACGAGAAGAATCGCCAGCAGGGAAGAGAGGGTGGGATGCCAGCCGAAAAAGAACCCCAGGGCGATCCCCATGGCAGCGACCTGGGACACGGCGGCGCTGAGAAAGACGCGGCGCTGCAGAACGACATGAACCCCCAGGATGGAGCAGAGCACACCGAGCAGCACGCCGGCATAGAGGGCGGCGTGCATGAACGGCAGTGAAAAGATATCAATCATGATGATCACCCGGTACTATGAAAAGACGGCCATCAACAGTGTGAACGTGAACAGGGATATCGAACAGATCGGCCAGCGACTTTTCCGCCAACCAGGCCTGTTTCGGAGCGACGCGGATCTGGCCCGTATGGATAACGGCGATCGGATCGCAAACGGCGGCGATGGCGTCCAGTTGATGGCTGACCATGATGACCGTAAGATGATGATCCAGATGAAAGTGATGAATCAGCGAACGCAGGGATTCGGCTGTGGCCAGATCCAGCCCTTCAGTGGGTTCATCGAGTACCAGTACTTCCGGATCACTGGCCAAAGCACGGGCGATCAGGGTCCGCTGTTTTTGTCCGCCGGAAAGTGTGGCAAACGGTGCCTGCGCCAGATTCTGCAGACCAAGGTGCAGCAACGCTTCTTCGACCTTGCTGTGATCGAGGCGGGAGGGGCGTCTAAAGTAGCCGATCTGTCGGTAGCGGCCCATCATGACGATTTCGGTTACAGAGAGAGGATAGATCTCATCCAGCTGACCTTTTTGCGGAACGTAGCCGAAACGGGGCTGGCGATCGTCGGCAAAGGCCACGCGCCCTTTTTGTATGGCTACAATACCGAGCAGCGCCTTCAGCAGCGTGGATTTGCCGGAGCCATTGGGGCCGACGATGCCGAGAACATCGCCGGCCGAAATGGTAAAGCAGAGATCCGACAAAACAGGTTGCTGACGGTGGTGGTAGCCGATGTCGACGTTTTGGAATGAGATCAAAGGTTGAGACATTCAGGCTCCTTTCGCCGAAAGCCGCACATCATTTGAGTGCCATGCTCAGATTCGCTACAATATAATCAAAAAGAGCAATATAATCTACCGTCTCTTTTGCACCGCCCACCGAGGTCGGCAGAAGGATCAGTTTGGCGCCGGTCTGGGAGCTGATCATCCTCGGCACCCGCTCATCAAAGAACGGTTCCATGGCAATGACCTTCAGGCGCTGATCGCTGATCTGACGGATCAGCTGCTGGGTGTGCGATGGTGATGGCGAGATGCCGGGTTTCGGTTCGATAAAATTGGCCGCTTGCAAACCGAACCGTTTTAAAAAATAGGGCCAGCTGTTATGATAAAAGACGATCGCCTGGCCGCGATACGGCGCCAGCAGGTTCTGCCACTCTTTGATTTTTTCCGTAAGCCGGGTTGTGTAGGCCTGCCGGTTAGCTTCAAAGAAGCCGCCGTCTGCCGGCGACAGGGCCGTCAGTTGATCGGTGATGATCTGCAACAAGGGCTTGCCGTTCTCCGGATCGAGCCAGTAGTGCGGGTTGCCATAGATGTGGATGTCGCCCATGCTGGCATTGACGGCGGAGGTGGGAACTTCCAGACGTTGAATCGATATCGAGCAGTCGACCATCCGGATTCTGGCGTTTCGCGAGCCGTCACGCAGCGGCAGGGCCCACAGATCCAGATCCATGCCGATGATAAAAAACAGATCGGCCTGGCGCAATTTCAACATATAGCTGGGCAGCACTTCAATTTGATGTGGATCCTGCGTTCCCTTGACCAGCGCGTCCACGCGCACGCGATCGCCGCCGACCGCCAGGACAAGACTTGCAAGATCGCTGGTGGTGGTTACCACCCGCAGGGGTTCTTTGCCGAACGCCGTGCTCAGCAGCAGCAGACAGAACAACCAGATTCTAGACATGGTATAATCCTCCAAACAATGCAGGTTTTGGTTTAAAACAGATGGGCCTTGTGCGGTCCGAGAGCAAAAGAGATTTGGAGAAGTATCTTGTCAATTTTTTCCCGTTCTTCCGTATGCCGATAGAGCAGGCGGATGACGCTGGTCTCTTCCATAGGGGCAAAGCCGATAAAGGCGCTCCAGGACCGGTACTGTTCTGTTTCGCCGGCTGGAGGCTGCAGAAATTCGCTCATCGCTCCAATGTTCCAGCGTTTGCGGAATTGGTAGCTGAGGAACGCAAAGACGCCGGCGGTGGTGCTGGTTATCGTGGCCGTGGAGGAGTCCGCGGCCGCCCGTCGACGATTCTCCAGCAGTGCCTCGGCCTGCAGGGTCAGGGAACGATAGGAATCGGGTTTCCATTTGTATTTGGCATCCACACCGAATCGTTTGTAGGAGAGATCCCGGTCGGGATCGTAGGTGGCGCGGGCCGCGTTGAATCCACATTCAATATTGCTGCGCTCCGTGAGCGCGACGTGGCTGGAGAGCCGGCTGGTCCAGGCGAGAGGTCGCTCCTCTTCGTGGTGATGATCCGTTTCTTCCGCTTCGGCCTCTTCATCATGGCTATGGGCCGGGCTGTTTTTAAGAACGTTCACGCTCCACTGGGTATAGAGGGAACCCGTCGGCAAAAGCACACTGAGCTGTACGCCGATATCGTTCCAGCCGTCGTCGCCAAAATAGACTTGATGCAGCAGCGGCCGATCCACAAAAGGGTAGGCATGGGGATGCAGCGTGTTGAGTTTGCCAAAATCGACCAGATATTTTCCTGCTTTGAGGTTCAAACCCAGCGGCAGTCCGCGCATAAAGGTGATGGCTGCTTCCTCTATTTCCAGGTCGCCGTCAACGCCGTGTTTGGCCAAAAAGATATCGGCGCGGGAATAGGGGTTCAGATAGCCCTGTATGGCTGCTTCAATTTCTGCGAGGTCCAGCGTCATCGGCGCCCAGCCGGCCGGTTCGGACTGGCTGAAGGTGCGGAAATCGGTGATGACGCTGATATCCGGATTTTTGGTCTGCCCATGGCATACTACGGCGGCCAGGGCAAAAAGAATCATAAAGAGCGAGCGATTCATTTCGTCCTCCTTGTAGGTTAGCGTAATCAGGATGGAACCACACGGTTCACCTCCGTCGGCACATATGTTACAAGGACAACGGTGGTGCGCGCAAAAAATGGGTAATGAGGTCAGAGAAGGGATGGGTATAGGAAACAGTAAAGAAAAACAACGAGACAAGGACAGCCAGAAGGGCAATAAAAAGATCCGGCAGATCCAGAGCCTGAAACGCCAGTAGAACCACATGCGCCGGACAATCCTCATGCTCTGCAAAATCGGCGTCGTGGTTATGCAGGAAAGGGGTTAGAATCGGCAGGCTGACCAGGAGCAGCAAGCCCAGCCAGACCCAATGTCGTACCGTTAATTTCATATTATAGAAAACAACATTATGGATGGTTTATTCCTTGCTCAGCGAATAATGGCCTGATCATGCAGATAGGCGATGATCAAATCAGCGCTCTCTTCTACGGAGAGACGGTCGGTGTCGACGACCACTTCGGCCTGATCCGGTTCCTCGTAGGGGGCGGATACGCCGGTGAACTCTTTGATTTCGCCCAGGCGGGCTTTTTTATACAGCCCCTTGACATCGCGAGATTCCGCCTCCTCCAGGGAGACGCGCACGTAAATTTCAATAAACGAGCCGGCCGGCAGGAGCGCCCGCGCTTTTTCGCGATCAGAACGATAAGGTGAAATAAAGGCGGTCATGGTGATGACACCGGCATCGGCAAAGAGCTGTGCCACATGGCCGATACGGCGAATGTTCTCCTCTCGATCTTGCGGAGAAAAGCCCAGGTTTTTGTTCAGGCCGTGCCGGATATTATCGCCATCCAGCACATAGGTGAGATGGCCGGCCTGATGGAGCTTTTCTTCCAGGCAGTGAGCCAGAGTCGATTTTCCCGACGAAGGAAGTCCGGTGAACCAGAGCACGACACCTTTCTGTCCGAGAAGTGTTTCCCGATCACTCTTGCTGATCAGGGCTTGATGCCAGGTGATATTGTCGGCTTTTTGCTGGGTCAAGAGCGGGCTCCTTTCTGATTCTGGTAAAAGGTGTGCAGGATGGCTAGAATTTCAGGCCGGCTGAATTCCGGCGCAATGGGTTCGCCGTTGGTGAGCATCTCCCGCAAGCGGGTGCCGCTGATGAGCAGACGGCTTTCCTTCGGATGCGGACAGGTTTTGCCGGAAGCCATGCCGCCGCAGGTATAACACCAGAAGGTCCAATCTATTTTGAGCGGTTGAATGTAAAGTTCACCCGGTTTCAGCCGGTTAAAGATCTCTTGTGCATCAAAGGGGCCATAATAGGAACCGACCCCGGCATGATCACGACCCACGATCAAATGGCTGCAGCCAAAATTCTGCCGGATGATGGCGTGCAGGAGGGCTTCCCGCGGACCGGCATAGCGCATTTCCATGGGGTACACCCGCATCAGGGTGCGATCAGACGGATAGTAATTCTGCAACAACACCTGGTAGCACTGCATGCGCACATCGGCCGGAATATCGTCGTCTTTTAATTTGCCGACCAGGGGATGAATGAAAAGGCCGTCACAAAGCTCCAGGGCGATTTTCGTGCAATACTCGTGGCTGCGATGAATGGGGTTGCGGGTCTGAAAGGCGGCAATGGTTTTCCAGCCTTTGTCCTTAAACAGCGCCCGGCATTCCGCCGGCCTGGCATAATGGCTGCCATACCAGCCTGGATAAGGCCCTTCACTTAGCGCCTTTACCGGGCCGCCCAGCAGCATATCTTTTTGCGCCAGCACCTTGGCCACGCCCGGATGGGCCGGATCGCTGGTCTGAAAGACCAGTTTGGCCTCTTTTTCCTTGTCATAGGAGTATTTGTCTTCGATGCGCATCGTCGCCATCAGCTCTCCACTTTCGTCATCCACCAG
Organism: uncultured Cytophagia bacterium; assembly: GCA_964541895.1. Classification (GTDB taxonomy): domain Bacteria; phylum Zhuqueibacterota; class Zhuqueibacteria; order Residuimicrobiales; family Residuimicrobiaceae; genus CAZISM01. The sequence continues at coordinate 103,018 of CAZISM010000003.1, read as the reverse complement.
GGCCACGGATTCGCCGATGGTGAGCGTATCGGCCTGCTGCCGAGTGACAGAAAGAGTGATGGGTACCGGCCACAAGGTGCCGTCGCCGAGATGCATGGTCTCCACGATCTGGCGATAGTCATCACGGAGGGCAAAGCCGCTCAGGGGGCTAAAGGCACCGATAGCCATCATAATGAGGTCTGACGTTTCCCTGGAGCTGAGGCGAAGCACGGGCAGGGAGGCGGCGTCGCCGATTTCCTGTTGCAGTTCCGAGCCGCTGATCAGGAGAGGGCGCAGCGTACCACCATGGGGAGGAACGAGAATTTCATTCATTGCTGATCCTTTTCGAAAAAGTGGAGTGAAAATCTAAAGGTATCCTAATGTTTTCAAGCGCGAACGGATGGCCGCAACTTCTTGCGGCGTCAGAGCAGGCGGGTTCGACGAGGATGCTGGTGGTATATTACTTGTGTTGGAAATCAGATCCCGCAACACGAACACAATAAAATCCGTCACCGAATTAAAACCACTATCTTTAACAATTTCGGCCAGATGGTTGTACAATGGCCGAGGGATTTTAATGGTGACTTTGCTTTCCTGGATTTTCGCCATAGCGATACTCAGTTAATACTCTTATAAGAGTATTAATATAGGCGGATTTGGCAATAATGTCAATAAATAGTTATCAACCACGCCAAAAACTAGAGAATTTTAATATCGCCCATGGTTGTGCTGCAGATCAGGGTTAATTTTTGTGCAGCGGCGGCAAACGAGGGTGATTCATAAACGGTATCGCGATTAAAGCCGCTGTCCTTGTGGCCGAAGATTTTGATATCGCCCAATGATACGTGTGCCTGTACGCGGATGGGCAATTCGCGCAGGGTGCGGATGCGGATGTCGCCGATGACGACATGCAGGTGCACAGTGTGTTCCGGGGTGCTGAGGCTTAAGCGGTCGGCATCGACGCGAATGCCGCCCATCGTGACGCGGTAGGAGCCGGACACCGGCAGGAATTTTTCAAAATTAATGTCTATATCTCCTAAAATAACATCCTGTTGTACTTTGGGATTAAAAGGGACGGCTGTATCGGATTCCGAGGAGCGGTTTCGATCCGATTCGCGGCGACCTGTATAGAGAAGATAAAAACCAACGGCGATGAGGATCAGGGGCCAGTTCCGCCCCAGGAAGCGGAAAAGGTCGCCAATACCCAGGGAGGAGAACAGCAGAAAGGCGCCGATAGCGATGAGAAGGGCACCCAGAAAAAAATCGGATGATTTTTCGCGCAAGAGACCGCTCCTTTCGAAAGGTCATTACCGCTATACATTACGAAATTTCCGGAAAAGAAACGCTGGATTTTTTAATAAATTTATTTTAATATACATAAATTCCGATAATTTGTTTCAAAAAAGCGCGAGGATTTTGTGAGCAAGAAAAAGAGCATCAGGCAACAGGATGTGAAAGCGTTGCCGGTCGAAAAAGAGACCTGGGTATCGCAGCATCCGGTCTGGACGCTGTTGTTGGTGACGTTTTTAGTGTTGCTTGTTTTCTTCTCCTCTTTAATATTTGGCGGCAAAGCGCTGCTGGCGCCTGATGCCATGAGCTCCAACGCGTTGACGCCCTTTGTCAAGGCGGCGCAAGAGCGCGGCATAACGCCGTTATGGATTCCCTATATTTTCAGTGGCATGCCCTCCTTTGGCAGTTTGATGAGTGCGCCGGGTATTAATCCTGTGGACGACCTCTGGCGGTCGATGTTGAACCTGTTGCATCTGCCTTCATTCAGTTTTATTCTGTTGAATTATGTTCTGTTCGCCGGTTTGATGTATGTTCTGATGCGTGATCAAAAAGTGCACCCGCTGATTGCGTTGTTGTGCGGCGTGGCGGTCATTTTAATGCCGCAGTTCATCGCGTTCACCATGTTCGGCCATAACACCAAATTCCTCTCGCTCGTGCTCATCCCGGCGATACTGCTGCTGGTGCGACGTTTGCTGGCGGAGAAGAATCTGCTCTATTTTTCTCTGGCCGCCCTGGCCATCGGCTTACAGACCGTGCGCGCCCATATACAGGTTACGTACTATACGTTTCTGGCCATTTTCATCTATTTTCTCTTTAAGGAAATAGCCGAGTATCGCGAAACGAAATCCATCAAGCCCGCACTGTTCTCCGCCGCTCTGCTCGCCGGCGCCGTTGCAGCCGGAATGCTGTTGTCGGCAAAGCTTTATATTTCGGTTTTGGATTATCAGCGCTTTTCCATTCGCGGGGGCGGAGCCGGCCTCGAAGGCGGTGGGGGCCTTGACTATGATTATGCTTCCAACTGGTCATTTCATCCGCTGGAGATGATCACCTTCGTGATCCCCTCTTTTATGGGCTATGGCGGAGAAACGTATTGGGGCCAGATGCCGTGGACCGATTATCCGCTCTATTTTGGCGTGGTTATATTTCTGCTCGCCGGGGTCGCTTTTGTGCTGCAACGAAACCGTATGACCTGGTTCATGGGCGTGCTGGCTTTTTTCTCGCTGCTGGTCTCGTTCGGCAATCATCTGCCGCTGCTGTATGGCCCGATGTTTAAAATGCTGCCCTATTTTAATCGCTTCCGGGTTCCCAGCATGATTCACATCATTCTGGATATTGCCATGGTGGTCCTGGCGGGCATCGGCTTGCAGGCCATTTTTGATTTGCGGCAATCTACGGCCCGGCAGCAGGACGGCCGCCGGCAACTGTTTCGCTATCTGTACATATTCAGCGCCCTTGTGGGCATCGCCCTCCTTTTTCTCATTTTTGCCAAATCGACGTATATGGGTCTGGCCGGAAGCGGTCAGACGGCTTTGAGCGAAGCGCAGCGGCTGCAGGCTTATAACAAATCGGTGTTCGATGCGTTCAAGTCGGTGTTTCTGATCGGACTGACCCTGTTTCTCATCAACTGGTTTCTGAAAGGGGCGTTGTCGCGCTTTTGGCTGAGCATGATCCTGTTGGCCATGGTCGTAGTCGATGTGTGGATGGTGAGCGCGCATATCGTGCAACCGCGCTCGTCCGGAGAAAAGACCGAATTTTTCTCCGCGACGCCGGCGGTAGACTATATCAAAAAGGATAACACACCCTATCGCATTTTTCCGGTGTTGGATGACAAGAGCGGCAACTGGTATGCCTACCATTTCATCTCCAATATCAACGGCTACTCGCCGGCCAAGCTGCGCATTTACCAGGAATTCCTGGAAGAGACCGGTTTAAACAGCCAGGACCGTTTTGGCCTGAACGGATTTCTTTCCAAATATTGGCGCATCGTTACGCGCAACGGCGAGCTGACGCCGCAGCAGGTTCCGCTCGAGCAGATTTCACCATCCCGTTTGCAGTTCGAAGCCGCCATGCTGGACATGTTGAATGTCAAATATTTGATCGTCAGCCATCTGCCGCTGCCGGATCCGCGCTACAAAATGGTCTACACCCAGCAGCCCTGGGTGTATGAAAACACCACGGTGCTGCCGCGCGCGTTTTTTGTCGACTCGACGATCACCCTGGGCAACCGTCGTGCCATCTTTGATTATATGAAGAGCGGTCGTTTTGATCCGCACCGCGTCGCCATTCTGGAAGAGAGGCCGGCGGCGGCGATTGCCGCGGCCGGCGGCAACACGGCGGAGGTGACCGCCACCGACATTCATGAAATCCGTATTCAAACCAGCGTTCAACAGACCGGACAGCTGGTGTTGAGCGAAGTCTATTATCCCTCCGGCTGGCGCGCCTATATTGACGGCCAGGAGACCAAGATCTATAAAACCAATTACATCCTGCGCTCGATCCAGGTGCCGCCGGGCCGGCACGAAGTGGTTTTTGTTTTTGATCCGGCATCCTACCATTGGGGTGTCTGGATCAGCGCGATGACGTTGCTGTTGCTGCTGGCCGGGCTGGGCTATACCGCCTGGCAGGAGCGGCATCGACTGTTCAGCAGAAACAACGCCGAACAGATCATTCGCTAGGGGAATCCCCTGCCCGCCGATACGATCGGGCCAACGGAACAGGGGGAACGCAAACGGACGCCTATGTCACTACGCAGAACCATATATCTGATGTCCGGCACGCTGCGCGGGGTCTTCCTCGTCATCATGCTGTTGTACGTCGTCGGCACGATTCTCTACACGCAAAAGCTGGTGGGCGAACTGCGCAAAGAGTCGCGCGCCATTATCGAGTTTTACGCTCAGACCATGGAAAAAGTATGGCAAACGGAAAACATGGAGATTTGGGATTGGTTTCTGGTCAACGACATACTGGCCAAAATCAATTTTCCCATGATTTCCATCGACAAGGATGGCGACATCGCCACCTGGCGTTCTGTGGGGGTTCCGGAGAACGACCGTTCGCCGGAGGCCAAAGCCAGGGTGCGCAGTATTCTGGACCAGCTGCGCGACCAAAATGAACCTGTGCACGTCAAGTACGGCGACATGGTGTTGCAGTCGTTTTATTACGGTGATTCACGGCTGATCACCCGTTTGGAATATCTGCCCTATGTCACCCTCACCGGCCTCGGCGTGCTGATCCTGGCGGCGTTTCTCGGATTCAGCAACATCAAGCAGAGTGAACAACGATTCATTTGGGTCGGCATGGCTAAAGAGACCGCGCACCAGCTGGGCACGCCGATCTCATCCCTGTTGGGGTGGCTGGAGCTGCTCAAATCGGACGGCATGGAGCCGGGCCGGGTGCAGAAACTCGCGCTGGATATGGAGCAGGATGTTCAGCGGCTGGAAAAAATCGCGGCGCGTTTTTCCCAAATCGGTTCCACGGCCAATCTCGAGCCCCAGGATATGCAGGCGGTGTTGCGCGACATCGCGGCCTATTTTCGCAAGCGATTGCCGCAAGCCGGCCGCGAAATCAAGCTGGTCGAGGATTATGTCCCCATGCCGCCGATCGCGCTCAACCGCGAGCTGTTCGAATGGGCGATGGAGAACCTGATTAAAAACGCCATCGATGCCGTGCAGGGCAAACGCGGGGTGATTGAAATCATCACCGGCCTGCTGCCGGATGAAAAGCACATCTTCATCGACATCCGCGACAACGGTTGCGGCATCACGGCCAAAGGGCGACACGATATTTTCAAAGCGGGATTCAGCACCAAAAAACGAGGCTGGGGCTTGGGGTTGAATTTTGCCAAACGGATTGTGGAAGAGTATCATGGCGGTAAATTATTCATAAAGGAAAGTCACCAGGGGAAAGGCACAACAATGCGGATCATGTTATGATGGAAGGCCAATTGCGTGGTCGAGTGGCACTTATCACAGGCAGCTCACGTGGTCTTGGCAGCATGGTCGCGCTGGCATTGGCGAACAGCGGCGCCGACGTCATCATCAATTACCGACGTGATTATGAAGCAGCCAAACAGATCGTTCATGGGGCACAGGGGCTGGGGGTGCGCGCCATCGCGCTGGAGGCGGATGTGCGGCAGTGGTCGCACGTTCAGGGCCTGGTCGCGCGGGGACTGGAAGCCATGGGCCATATCGATATTCTGATCAATAACGTCGGCGCGTTTATCCAGCGCCCGTTGCTGGAGACGACGGCAGAGGATTGGCACGAGATGATCGCCAGCAATCTCGACAGCGCCTTCTACGGCTGCCGGGCGATCGCGCCCTGCATGAAAAAGCAGCATTATGGCTGGATCATCAATATCGGAGTCGCCAACGCCGATCGAATCCATGCCTTTAGGACCACGGCGGCCTATGCCATTGCCAAAACAGGCGTACAGATTCTGACCCGCTCTCTGGCCCAGGAGGTGGCCTGCTACGGCATAACCGTGAATTCCATATCACCGGGTTTTCTCGAACAGAGCTCCGCCACCGCGGAAGAGAAGCAACAACAAGTCCGCGAAATCCCCATGCATCGTTTGGGACGGGCTACGGATATCATCGGTGCGGTATTATACCTCTTGAGCGATGCCGCCCAATACGTAACCGGCACGGACATTACCATAAGCGGCGGCTGGGGACTCTAGCGCCGGATCTGCTCTTCAGAGCGCGGATACTCTTTTTTGCTGCTTTTCGGCCTGGCGCGGCCGGGCTCCGGCTGCGTGGACGGTTTGTTTTCAGCCGCGCGGCCAGCGGCGATGCTATCGTTATTATACCGGACCAGCAATCCTTTTTCCGATATCCACACCGCGGCCGTGTCACGATAATTGGGTGCGTTTGTTTCTGTGGTCAGCGTTTGCATCTGTACCAGCCCGACGGTTTTGCAGAACGAGACCAGAGAACGCCACAACGCATTTTTATCGTCACGGATCAAAGCATAGCTGTTGGCGCGGGCACTGGTTTTGGCGTTGACGTATTGACCCTGGAGATGTGTGAGGCGGAACGATTTTTTTAAACCAAGATAGTGAAAGGGCGATCGCCACTGTACCCATTCCCCCTTTAGCTGCCAGCGTTGGCCTTTGATGTAATAGGTTTCAGCGTTGATCTGCTCGCCTTTTTCGAAAAATCCCACCACCAGTTTAAAATCCGCTATCGGTTGATCCGGTTTATAGCTGTTGACACGGGCGATCAGCGTGTTCCCGGTATAGGGGGTGTACAGGATCATGAAGCGGATGACCATAAAGGCAAGAACAAATCCGGGCACCGCCAGCAGCAGGGCTATCAGTCCCAGGGAGGATTTCTTCTTGCCGCCTTTTTTCCAGGTTTTCATTTTGCCGAAAAACGCACCCAGGGCGATGAAGAAATAGGCGGCAAACAGCGTGATCAGGAGGAGAATGAGATAGACCATCCAGGTATTCATTTTGGCGAGCGTATCCAGCATAACACCACCTAGGCTTTCCTGCTGCCGGCCGGCGCAGCCTCTGCCTGGCCCATGGCAGCGTCGGCGGCCATCTCTTTCACGGCAGCGAACAGCAGGGGCAGCATGATTTCATGATGTCCGATGAATTCAAAGTAGCGGCCGCCGGTCTGCGTCGGGCGCTGCAGGACGTTGACGCGCGGTCGATAATGCGGAATCATATCGAAATTGGCTGTGCAAAATCCGTGAGCCGGAAAGCCGAGGTTGCGCGCCACGGTCAACGCTTTCAGAAACACCTCCGGCAGAACGACGCTCGAGCCAAAGAGCAACACCACCGCGCCGGGCCGCAAGCGCGACAACTGATGGGCCAGGATTTTAAAATCGTTGAGCGTGGCCTCACCGATCGCCGCACCGTTTGCGGTCGGCTGCTGGTGGACGATATCGGTTCCCAGGGCTACATGCACCGTAGCTGGAATGTTCAACTGCCAGGCGTTTGCGAGCAGGCTGTTGTGCACAAAAGGGGGTCGATCCTGATGCAAGCGCTCACCGAGGAGTTCGCCAAATCCTTTGCCGCTGCCCAAGCCCTGTCGTACCGTTTCATTCAACAGTTCACCGGTTTCCCGGGCCATACCGAACGAGCCGTCAGCCAGGCCTTCGGCCACATCCTCAGAGGTGGCGCCATGATAGGCCAGCTCGGAATCGTGCACGCTGCCGGCGCCGTTTAAGGCGAGCGCGGTGATGTGGCCGTTGCGCATGGCATCGATGAGCACAGGGCTCAAGCCGACTTTGATGACATGGGCGCCCATCATGACAACGACCGGCAGCTCCTGGCGGCGAGCGGCGACGATGTGCCGGGCGAGTGCCAGCAGGTCCGACGCTTTCAATGCCTCCGGCAAAGCGGAGAGAAAGGTTTGAAAGGTGGCGCCGGCGGTATGCGCTGTGGCCAATTGGCTGATCTGCACCTTGCTCTGGCGTTCGTCGATGGAATAGGTGGTAACGCGGGTCAGATCGATTTTTTCATATTTGCTCATAAGGCGCCTTGAAATTTTTTCAGCTCCATGTTGATCGAACCAAAGGAGACTTTGCTTTTTATCCTGACCGGAAGTTTGCGCTGGTCGTTGGAAAACCAGATCCACATTTTGCCCTTTTGTTCGATAAAGCTGCCGGCGCGCAGGCCCGGTTCCACCAGCAGACAATCGAATTTGCCGGCCGGGACGCCGATTTTTTCACGCTCTTTGACCTGTACGGTCAACGGGAAGAGTTTTTTATCTTCATAGTTGTCGATAGAGATGGCGTGATCCACCTGCAGGTTTTGTGTACGCAGAAAATAGATGATCGACAGCACGTCCTGCGTATACGGCGTTATTGCAATGGTGTCCTTGCCTGAAAACGCCAGGCCGCGCTGATGATCAAAGACCGCGCTGCGATCCGCTTTGTATTTGCCTTCGCGAATATGCTTTTCATAGCGCCAGGGAAAGAGCCCCTGCACGTCCATAAAAGACTCTACGCGGTCCTGGACGCGAAAAATTTTAGAAAAAAAGTCGCTGGTTTTTACTTCCGAAATGATGTGATAGCATTTCCGGTCGCCACACGGCACCTGTTCCGGTATCGACATCCGGGCTTCACCGGCAGATATGATGCCAAAGCTGACATCGTAGGTCAGCACTTCGCCCACGGCAAAGGCGGCGTTGGGCAAGGTGCGCAGTTCAAGGACCGCAGAGTCGGGCGTAGTCCCGGCCCATGTGGATGCGGCCAGCAGGAGCAAAAGACCCTGGAACGAGTTCATGATTACCTCTCTTCACGGTGTTGCGGCTGTTGGTAACGGGCTATGTTCCGGCGACCGATTTGGCGACCGGAGGTGGGATAGCGCCAGAGCCAGAACCTGATCCACAGTGATCCGTTCCATGCAGTGATAAAAATTGCAGTGCTTTTTCGTGCAGCGCGCGCATCCCGGCACGGAGGGGAGCAGAACCGAATCCGGTTGGCCATAGGGTCCCCAGCGTTGCGGCGAGCAGGCCGCGATGGGACAAAAGAGACCGATGACCGGCGTTTCGAACGCACGGGCGATGTGTAGCGGGCCGGTGCTGTTGGCGACCACCAGGCTGGCCAGACGCAGGAGTGCGGCCAGTTCCTTGATGGTCAGTTGGCCGTCCAGACGAAGCAGGGGACGCTCACAGTGGCGGCTCACGGTATCCACCAGTGTCTTTTCGGATGCGTTCCCGGTCAGAACGACGGGAAGGTAAAGTTGTGAGCTCAGCGCCTGCGCCAATTGACCGAACAGATGCGGCGGCCAGTCCATGGCTGAGCCGCCGCTGCCCGGGTGCAGAACGACAAATCGCTGCGAGGCGGCCAGGCCCAGCCGACCTAACCGTTCCCGGACCGCCTGCAGGTCTGTGTCCGCCAGGGGCAACCGGAAGGTGATGGAATCCAGACGAGCGCCGATGGCCGCGGCCAGGTCCATATTGAGATCCAGTTCATGCCGGCCGCTGTTTTTTCTGTGCTGCCTGATACGAAGGTTGAAGAGAAACGAATAGGCACGAAACGCGGTGCCGATGCGCAGCGGAATTCCGGCCAGCCAGCAGGCCAGCGCCAGGCGCAGGGTGGGGTGCAGCAGCAGCGCCACATCGAAACGGGCGGCCGCCAAACGTTTGGCCAATTGATAAGCGGATAGCCTGGGTTCGTCATCCAGAATAATCTGATCGAGGTCAGGATGGCCCTGCAGCAAGTCCGCAGTATAACGGCGCAGCAGCATGGTGGTGTGGCACTCCGGCCAGGATGATTTCATCGCGGTCAAGACAGGAGAAGAAAGGACCACATCGCCAATACGATCCGTACGGATCATGAGAATTTTTTTGTGATTGAGATTCATGTTCAAAGGCAAGTCCTCTGGTCAGACCCGCGCGGGTCTGACCGTTACGCTGTCTCCAACACCGTGTTGATTTCCAGTTTAGAAATGGCGCCTTCGCGGACAATCTTGACCGGATGTTTGGTAATATCCACAACCGTGGAGGGAAGGTCAGAGGGCGTTTTGCCGCCGTCGATGACTAGATCGAGAGTCTCATTGAACAGGGTGATCACCTCCTGCGCGCTAGTAGCCGCCGGCTGTCCGCTGAGGTTGGCGCTGGTCGAAACGATAGGATAGCCGCAGGCTTTGAGCAAGGCCAGACAAACCGCGCAATCCGGAATGCGGACGGCGATGGTTTTAACCCGGCGAAATTCGGTCGTGGCCAGATTGGCGGAGGCTTTAAAGACCATGGTCAACGGGCCGGGCCAAAAATTTTCCATCAACCGCTCGGCCGTTTCCGGAATTTCGGCCACGATGTCCTTGATCTGCAGTATATCCGAAGCAATAAGAATGAACGCTTTATCGGTTTCCCGTTTTTTCATCTGATAGATGCGCTTGACCGCCGTGGGAGAAAATATGTTGCAGCCGATGCCGTAAACCGTTTCCGTCGGGTAGCCGATGACGCCGCCGTTCTGCAGAACGCGCGCCGCACGACCGATCAGATCTTCTTCCGGTGCTAGGGAATTTATTCTAAGTACTTCAGCCATCAGTTTTGTTTCCGTTCATAAGCGTTATTGCTTTTGCGAACACCGTCTCTGCGGCCAGATCACGCAAACACGCATGTGTGTGAATGGGGCAGCGGCGCCCGCCGTGGATCGAACAGGGACGACAGGACAACTCGAGCCCCAGGACCGCGCTGTTGCTGCGATAGGGGGCAAAGCCGAATTTCGGCACCGTGGGTCCGAACAGGGCCAGCGTGGGCGTGCCGGCCGCCGACGCCAGATGCAAAGGGGCGCTGTCGTTGCTGACCAGCAACCGGCACTGCCGTATCAGTTCTGTCGATGCAGGCAAAGAGAGCAGGCCGGCTGTATTAACCGCGTTGCCGGGACAAGCGGCGGCAATGCGTGCGCACAGGTCGTGATCCTGAGGGCCGCCCAACAGACAGAGCGAATAGCCCGCACCGACCAGGGCTTGCGCCAGGGCGATAAAATGGGTCTCCGGCCATCGTTTGGTGGGCCATACAGAGCCGGGAGCCAACGCGACCAGGGGGTGTTGCGCCCGCGAGCCGTTCAACAGCTGCGACACCTGTTGACGCTCTTCTTCGCTGGTGAATATTTCCGGCGCGATCCGGCTGGCCGCAATCCCCAGCGGCTGCAGCAACGACAGGTTGCGATCGACCTCATGCAGACTTTTTTGATAAGCGACGCGATGCGAATAACAGCGGCCGCCGTTGTTGAGATCAAAACCGATGCGCACCGGAGCGCCGCTCAGGCGCACCAGCAGCGCGGTTCGCATGGAGCGGTGTGGCGCCAGGACGATATCATACGCTTCGCGATAAAGCTGCCGTGCCAGTTGCAAAAATCCGGACACACCGCCGTTCTGCTTGCGTTTATCATAGACCAGGATGCGGTCGATGTTCGGATTGTGCTGCAGAATCGGGAAGGCGCTCGGAATCACTACCGCATGTATTGGGGCCGCGGGCAAATGCCGACGCAACGCATGAAACACCGGCGTAACCAGGACGACATCGCCGATAAAAGCCGTCTGGATCACCAGGATTTTGGCATCAGCTTTCATCTGGTTTGGTTTTCCAGCGTTTGTGCATCCAGAACCACTGCTCCGGCCATTGGCGGACATAGCGTTCCAGCACAGCCGCATGCCGCTGCGTGAGCGTCTTTATGTTCTCCGGAGTGTCGCCGGCCAAATCCGCATAGTCAATCCGTTCCAGATAGGCCGTATGGCCGCCGTCCTTTTCGCGGACGATGGCGCCGAAAAAAATGGGGGCGCCGGTTTTAAGGGCCAACGACGCCGGTCCGGGAGCCGTTGAAGAGGGCCGACCCATAAAGTTGACAAAAACGCCCTCGCGATGGGCATCCTGATCGCCGAGCAGGGCGATGAATTTGTTCTGCTTCAGCGCCTTGACGATGGCCCGCACCGCCATGCCGGTGGGCACGGTTTCGATGCCGAGCTGGTGGCGATTTCTGGCTATGAGGCGATCGACCAGATGGTTGCGCTGTTCTCTGGCCACGCCGATCATGGCGATGCCGGCCTGCGCCAGAGAGGCGGCCAGGAGCTCCCAGTTGCCGAAGTGGGCGCTCAGGCATATGGCTCCGCACGGTTGCTGTTGAACCCCGGCGACAAAATCTTCCGGAACAAAGTGTATCTTTTCCTTAAAATAGCCGGCCGGAAGAGTCGTCAGGCGCACAAATTCTATGATGCTTTGGCCAAAATGAAGATAAGCCCGCCTTGCGATCTGTTCGATCTCGGCAGGATCTTTATCCGGAAAGGCCTTTTGCAAATTATCCAGAGCCACCTGCTTGCGGATGGCCAGAACGGAATAGGTAAAACGGCCGAGACCGCGGCCGAAGGCCAGGGCCCAGCGCCACGGCAAAATGCCGATGAGTTTTTCCAGCACCAGGACCAGAAAATATTCGAAATGATTCTGTACATTTTTCACAAGAGCAATTTACGGAACCTGATCGTTCTTTTCAATAAACATTTCATCCGGCGGAGGTTGGGGCGGGTTTTGCGGAGCCGCGGGGGAGGGCTCTTCGGGAAGGTGGTCCCACGCTTCCAGGGTGCGGCGATTGCGGCGCCGAATCCACAGGACCGCGACCATGGCCAGCAAGACGATAAAGAGCCACAGCAGCAGCTCCCACTCCATCAGCCAATGATAGCGGTAGGTGATCTCGATGTGCTGCTGCCACTCGCGTTCGAACTGAAGGAAGCGACTGCCGGTGGCCAGTTGAAGGAGGTCGTCCAGCGGTTGCCGGCGGCGAAAGCCGTCCAGCAGGATGGCCAGACCATCGCTGTCATAGACGCTGAGAAAGTAGCTGACCACAGAATAGCTCTCCTGGTAGGCCAGCGCCGCTTTGCTCTGTTGAAAGGAGAGCACGTGGTCAATATCCTGCAACGGGATGAGGGAGCGGGTAAAGAGCGCCCGGGAGAGCGTTTGCGGGAAATCCCATTGCTCCGGCCGTTCATAAAAGAGGGCAAGACCTTCATCCAGCCAGCGGGGAATCGGCTGCCGGCCGCAGCGGACATACAACAGGAGATGCACCAGCTCGTGAATCAGGTTTTTGTTGATATCGTTCTCGGGCCGGTCCCAGCGGGGAGATTTCACCACCAACGTCTGCAGGCTGGGCACTGCAAAGGCGCCGGCCCATTTCGGCAATCCCTGTTTGAGATAGTTTTGATAATAGGAACGATCGGGCGCAATGAGAATGTGATAGGTGGTGGTGTCGGGCAGCTGCAGGTCCACGCTCAGCGCATCCCAGGCAGAGTGCAGAACGGGGAAAAGACGGCAGGCCAGGCTGGAATCCTGAGCCGTGTGATGGATGACGAACGGCGGCCGGCTTTTGGCGAGCCAGGCATAGTCGGTGTCCGCGTTTGTCGGCACGTTAAGCAGGAAAAAAAAGACGTAAAAGGCCGCCCTCATGGCTGCTCACCGGCTGCGGAGGGCGCGGATTGCAGCAGGGTCCGGGCGAGTCCGCTCAAACGGTCGATCTGGAGGAGGATACGATCGCGAGCACAGTCGTGCTGGCGATGCAGGCACTCGAGTGGCTGGCAGATATGGGCCTGCCGGCAATCAACGGCGGCTGGCAGATGAAACGGCCGGCCGGTGTGCAGCAGTTCTTCTTGCCGAAACGAGCCGCCATGGACCAATTGGCCGAGTTCAATGGTTTTTTCATAAACAAAGCGAAACGTGGCGCTCAGTTCTTCTGCAGACGCCTTTTCCAGCCCGGCGCGCAGAGAGGCTCCGGCCAACAGGCGGCGCACCAGATCTGCTTTCCGGCCAGGGCTGAGAAGGGGCAAGGAGGAAGAAGACATGATCATACTATTCCATACGCATGGGCTCAATCCGCGCTCTGCTCCACGAGCAGATCAAAGAGGGCATGAACGACGTTGCGCATATGCTCCAGATGGTCGGATTGATAAAAGACCAGCCTGGTATCAGGCGTGAGTTTTACGGCCGCATGTTTAAAAAGCTCGGAATACGGCCAGGCTTTTGCCGTCACATCGGCTGCCAGGACGACCGGAACCGGATATCGGCCGGACATGTCATCCAGCAGGCGGGTCACGCTCTGAAAAGAGGCGTCGTTGTGCCAATCCACCAGCAGGATATATCCCAGCATGTTTCGGGCGATGAGATCCCAATTTTGCCGGCCGCTGCCTTCGCGGCTGCAAACGCCATAGCAGTACAGCCAGAGTTCCGGATTGATTTCAACTTTTCCTGCCACCAGATCGCTGGAATCGATGAGCACCTCCGGGCAGAGGTTGTGAATAAACCGGTCTGGAGTCTGCAATGAAGAGCCGATGATGAGTATTTCACCGACGCGGGGATGGCTGGCAGTTAATGATTGTTCTTTCATCAGCCCGAGGTTGCAAAGGTACTGCGGTTAAACCGGACGGCAGCGGGATCATTGAAATTTTTGGCGGATCAAAAGCAATTCGGCGCGACCCAACGACCGCTGAACAGGTGCGGAGGCGTGCGCTTCAGCCAGCCCTGTTTTCAGGTTCCCGCGATTCGGAGTCAGTTTTTTTTTTAAGCTACGTTTAAAAAACGACGCCAGCCGCTGGTAGCGGTCGCTGTTTTTCTTTTTAGCCTGGCGGAGCTCTTGCGGCCAGGACAAGGATTCGCTGTCAGAGGCGGCGAGCTGCAGATAGCCGAGCGCAAACAGCTGTTGAACGGTCTGCAGCGATTGCACCGCGGTGTCCATATGATCCAGCAGCGTTTCGATGGCAAAGGGCTGCTGCAGATGCCGGACCCAGCCGAGTTGCTCTTGGCTGAGATCGGCGGCTTGCAAGGCCTGCGGGGTGGCGACGACAAGGGATTTGAGGTCGGGCAGCCAGTTCGACAGTTCGCGTCGATGTTGCTGCAATTGATTGTGCAGAGCCACCAAGTCCTGTTTGGAAATGTTTAGGACCGCTTCCTCGTTTGTGAGCGGCTGCAGGGCGGCGTGAAAATCTCCCTGGTTCCACAGCAATAGCCGCAACAGAGCGGTCTCTGCCTCCAGGTCGACGAGACGAGCATCGATCACATGGCCGCTTCGGAACAGCACCGTAGCCTCATTATGATGTTGGATCATTGTAATGATGCCCGACTTTTTTCCTGCATCCAGGGTATGCAACAGATCGATCAGATTCATCTCTTCGAGTCGGCCGAAGAAAGAGTGGTTTTTGTCGGAATGGGCGTCGGCGATCAGGTCGGTCTCCTGCAGCAGAGCGTCGATGCGGGCGGCGACCTCTTCCGGGTGGAACGGTTTGCCGATGTAATCATCGATTTCCAGCGCCAGGTGTTTGAGCCGCTCTTCCAGCTCCGGTGCCCGTGTGATGATCAGCAACGGACGGTGGTAGCCTTGTGATCGCAGATCCTGAACGATATCAAGATCCGGATATTCGGAAAATTCCAATTCCGTCACCACCAGCTGATACGGCTCTTTGCGGCATTGTGCGGCTGCTTCGCTGGGATCCGGTTGAACGTCCGCTTCCACTTCGTATTCCAGCAACCGCTGTTGGAGCCGCTCGATCTCGGGAGAGGGCTGATCGATGATCAGGATGCGGCGATGTGTATGCAGAGAACCGGCCATAGGTCGCTATACCCCGATGGGACGCGTTTTGTTCTTTTTATGCATAACCACCCGGTCGCGGTAATAGCTCTCAAAAAGCTTAAAGATCAATCGTTTGCAGGTCATGGATTCAAACTCGACATGCGTAGCCAGCATCTGCTGATCCCGCAGTTCGAGACGTTCCCGCCAATCCAGTTCTGATAAATTGGCTTCGAGAGAAACAGGTGCCGGTACCAGCACGATAGAGGGCACGCCATACGATTGCTGCAGCGTTTTCAGCAGATAGCGGTAGTAGCTCCAGGGCACGGGCAGGCGATCGATCATGACAATGTAGCCGAACATGGAGCGGCTGAAATAGTCCATCAGGCCGGTGAATTCCCTAGCGACGGAAACGCTGATGATGTTCAACAGGTGTCCGCCTTTGAATTCGGCGGTGCCGAGGAGCAGATCGGACCAATCGGGGTGCCCCAGTCGTTGGTTTTGCACATGTGGTCCGACCAGGCTGGAGACCATCTGCAGGCGCATGCGATCATCGCCGGCCAGAATCAGGATATGGCCATAGGCTTTTTGAAATAGTTGGCCGGGACGTTCCGCTGGTGGACGGCTGGCCGCAGGCGGTGTCAGCGGTGGCGGCGGTTCCTCATGAGTCAACTCGGGAAAAGAGGGCCCGCTTTTCAGCGTCAACAGGGCATCGGCCGGATGTTCGTGTTCCAGCATCTCCAGAGTCGGGAAAAGCAGCTGACTGTCTTCAGAGCCGTTGTGCAGCGGGGGGGTGGTCGGCAAACCCGATTTTTCTTCTGCTGAGGCGCGCAGTTCGTAAAAGAGATCTTTATCGTAGCCGGAATCCCACTTGCTGAAATCCCGGGTCAGCAATTCGCTGATACTGTCATCGGCAAAATCGTGCTGCACGACCATCTGGGAGTCATCATCCGTTTCCGCTTCTGCGGTCGTCATCTCCGGGGTGTCGCTGTCTCCATCTCCGTCCAGCGCGTCCATAACCTCTTCCTGGAGTGTAAAAGCCTGCTCATCCAGAGATGCTGCGACCGCCATCTCGTCGGGAAAGACGATTTCCGGTGCATCTTCCGTATCCGCGTCGGCCGCAGCAGGGGGAACGATTTCGCTGTCCTGGGGCGAAGGGGTGTGGTCGCGCAACGCATTCAAAAAACCGAGCTGGTAAAGTTTGAGAATCCGGCTCAGCGTGGTGATTTCATCATAGATGCTTTCATCGACAATTCGGCCCAGCGCACGCTGTCCGTCAAACAGGGAGATAAAATAATCGAGGTCGGAGGCCAGATTTTTTTTTGCCACAATTCGCTTGAAATTATCGGTGGTCACGAGAACCGCATCGAGCGAAGGAAGTTGTCGTAAGAGTTCTTCGCGTTGTTCCATCCTGGTTGCTCCTTGCAAAAGTAGACCCATGTTGCTGACACCGATTTGATCGGTGTCTTCCACCGGCATGAAACGCATGGCAAAGCGCCCTTTTTGCCACGACATCATTTTGAACAACGCCTCTTCTGCCTGCTGGGTGGCGGTGGTCGCTTGTGTTACCTGACCGTCGCGAAAATAAACTCGACCGCTCAACGCATTTTCGTTACGCAGTTCCAGAATGCCGCTGCGTTTTTCCAGACTCAACACCTCGATAAGATCGGTCAGCGCCAGATCCTCCAGTCGACCGGAAAAGGGCTGTTCACGGCGTTGCAGGGTTCGGCGGCGCTGCAGGCGGTTGAGAATCATGTGGACGCGGGCGCCGATCTCTTTGACGTGAACGGGCTTGACGATATAGTCTTTAGCGCCCATCTTGAAGCTTTTAACACGGTTCCAAACGTCGCTTTTTTGTGTGATGAACAGCACCGCGGTCTGCGTCTGATTGTTGCGGTGCAGGTGTTCGAGAATTTTAAAGCCGTCGATCTGCGGGGCACTGACCTCTGACAGGATGGCGTCATAGTCGGTGGTCGACAATTTGTCGCGTGCCGTTTCATCCGAGGACGCTTCGTCGACGTGGTACTGCTCTTCCGCAAAATACTGCTTTAGAATGCGCAGATTCTTCGGATCGTTATCGATGAGTAATAAAGAGTGCTGTGGGGACATATCCGACGCCTGAACCAAAGGGGCCCTGTCTATGAACAAACCAATTCAATGTATTTAAAAAATAATAACCTGTCAAGGGATTTATTGACCGATTGCAACTTTATCCTGGAGGAACAGGTCGACGTGAGCGAATTTTTCCACATCCACCAGACCGCGATCGGTTAATTTGAGCCTGGGAATGACCGGCAGCGCCAGGAACGAAAGCGTCATCAGCGGATCGGCCAGCGGTACGCCGAGGCTGTGGCAGGCGGCCACCAGATCGCGGGTTTTGGCACTGACGAATTCCAGCGGTTTGTTGGACATGAGTCCGGCTATGGGCAGTTCGATGGATTCCAGAACCT
Organism: uncultured Cytophagia bacterium; assembly: GCA_964541895.1. Taxonomy (GTDB): domain Bacteria; phylum Zhuqueibacterota; class Zhuqueibacteria; order Residuimicrobiales; family Residuimicrobiaceae; genus CAZISM01. The sequence goes on along the minus strand of CAZISM010000003.1, from coordinate 85,298 downwards.
GGCCATCGTCGACAACGGCGATGCCGCCGCCCATTTTATTGATGGAGGTGACCGCTTTGAGAATATCCCGATCCTGCACGCCTACGGCAATGATGTTGTGACTGTCATGGCCGATCGAGGTAGCGATCGCTCCTCTTTGCAGGCCAAAGCCTTTGACCAAACCGCGGCCGATATTGCCGGAAGCGCGATGCCGTTCCAACACATAGAGGCGGAGCAGGTCCCGTTGTACGTCGGATATGATGTGCCCGTCGACCACGGTGGGCTCCTCTTCCAGGTATTCGGTGACAATCTGATCCGGCACCACTCCGATCACGCGGCAGCGCGAGCGTTGGGCTGGAATGGAGAATTCGTCGCCTTCGAGCCAGCGAATGTTGACCGAACTGCGCAAGGCGGCAGGAGGGCGCACCATCACATCATAAATGGCAACGCCATCGCGGGCGACCAGCTGGCCGTTCTTGTAAACCCGCCTGATGTTGAAATCCTCAAAATTGTCAAACGCCACCAGGTCGGCCATGCGGCCCGGGCCAATGCCGCCCAATTTGTGCAAGCCAAAGTATTCCGCGGTGTTGAGGGTCGCCATGCGAATGGCGGTCACCGGTGACAGCCCGGCCCGGATGCTGGTTTTGATCATGAAATTGATGTGCCCCTCACCGAGGATGTCGTTGGGATGGCGATCGTCGGTGCAAAAAAAGCAGCGCCGTTCATTGGCCGCCGTCACCAGCGGCAACAGATCGAGCAGATTTTTGGTGCCTGATCCTTCCCGGATCATGACAAACATACCCCGGTTGAGTTTTTCCTCTGCTTCGGCAACAGTGGTGCATTCGTGATCGGATTGCACGCCGGCGGTGATATAGGCGTTCAAGTCCAGACCGGACAATCCCGGGGCATGGCCGTCGATGCGTTTGTCCGGGACGATTTTTATCTTGTCGAGCACGTCCGGTTCGGCGTTCAATACGCCGGGATAGTTCATCATTTCGGCAAGCCCCAGCACCCATTTTTCACGCAGAAAGGGAAAGATATCAAAGGCACGCAACTCGGATCCGGCGGTCTCCAGCGGCGACGCCGGCACGCAGGAAGAAAGCATAAAGAACACATTCAGCGGATTGAATTTGCTGGCATCCATCATATAGCGGATGCCTTCGTATCCCAATACGTTGGCAATTTCGTGAGGATCGGCGATGACAGAGGTCGTGCCCAACGGCACCACGGCGCGGGCGAACTGCGGCACCTCCACCATGGAGCTTTCGATATGGACATGGCCGTCCATAAAGCCAGGCGCCAGGTACAGGCCCTTGAGATCAACCTCTTCTTCGCCGTGATAGCATTTGCCCAGCCCGATGACGGTGTCCCTGTAGACAGCTACGTCGACCGCCTCGATGTGGCCGGAAAAGACATTGATCACGCGGGCATTTTTTAGAACCAGGGTGGCCTTCATCTGGCCGCGGGCTGCTTGAATATATTCTTTGATCATAACGGAACTCCTCTGTTAGCCGTCTGTGCACAGAAAAGAGTAGTGATGCTATCCGAGACGATAGGGAATGCGGAGGAGGGCGAAGAAGGAGATGATGGGTGAAACGACAGCGGCACCAAGATCCCTTCCGGTGAAGGAGCCAGGCAGCACGAACGATAAAAACCGACAACGTTGCTCTGTTGAAATGGCAAAACCTGCATACAGCCGCCCACGTTACATAGCATTCAATTTATCGAATTTTATTTTCTATGTCAAGATGATTAAACTTAAATTATCAGCCGTGGTGAAAAACCTTGCGTCTTTGCTCTTTTTTGTTGATATTATGCCAACAGGTATATCTTTCCACAATTCCTACGCTTACGCAACTGACCGAAGGGCACGGCACACCTCACATACCACAGGCCCTGCGCACTTACGATGACGTACACGATTCACATCTTCTAGCGCAACAAGAATTCGACGGCGGACTGAACCGGCTACTGACGAATGGGAGGAGATGCCGAGGTGAACGTGTTGACCACTTGCCCGTTTTGCGGTTGTGGTTGCGGTGTTGTCGTACAAGTCGAACACCAGAGAGTTGTTGCGGTATTCCCACAACGAGCTCATCCAGCCAGCAAAGGCACTTTGTGCAGCAAAGGGTGGAACGGCTATCAATTCATCCACCATCCACAACGAATCACACAGCCCTTAATCAAAGAGAACAATGTTTTCAAACCGGTTTCCTGGTCCCGTGCGCTTCGGGCCACCCGCGAAGGCATGGAGCGGGTTCGCGACCGTTACGGCGCGGCGGCGACCGGTGTGATCGGTTCGCTCAAGTGTACCAACGAAGAGCTGTATCTGCTGACTCGATTCAGCCGCACGATATTGGCAACGCCCAACCTGGATACCGCCATGCGGCTGTACCAGGGGCCGACGGTACGCGCCTTGCTAAACCAGGGGCGAACCGCGGCGGCCACGGCGACGTTTCAGGACCTGAGCCAGGCCGACGTCATCCTGATCATCGGCGCCAATACAAAAACGCAAACAGCCCGCGTCGGCGCCCTGGTTCTGCAAGCCGCGCGCAACGGCCGGTCCGTGATTCTCATCGACCCGCACGAACAGGAGTTCTCCGGCTTTTACGCCTGCCACCTGCGTCCCAAACCATCGACCGACCTGCACCTTCTCTACGCCATAATGCACGAAATTATGGAGCGAGGCTGGCTTTCAGCCAATGCCGGCGGTTGGTTGAAAACGAAAGAGCGGCTCTCCCGCTTTAACGCAGAGGCCGCGGCGGCGGTTTGCGCTGTGGAGGCTAAAGAGATCGCGCGGGCGGCGGAAATATGGGCCAAAGCCAAATCAGGTGTGATCGTCTACGGCAACGGGCTGACCCAACAAACGGACGGCTACCAGGCCGTGCGCGCTCTTCTCGATCTGGCGATGATGACGGATAAAATCGACAAGCCGGGATGCGGTATCCTGCCGCTGTTCAATCCGGGCAACATGCAGGGCAGCATCGATGTCGGCATGGCGGCCGAATTGCTGCCCGGTCATAATTTTTTAAGCGATGAGTCGGCCGCTGCCCACTATGCCCATGTATGGAACACCGCGCTGCCCCGGGAGCCGGGCCTTACCCTGCAGGAAATGGTAGATCACGCCGGCGGGAGCATCCGTTCCCTGTACGTGGTCGGAGAAAACCTGCACAGCACGGTGGCACGTTCAGAACGGTTGCAGCAACTCGATTTTCTGGTGGTGCAGGATCTGTTTATGACCGAGACCGCGCAGATGGCAGCGGTGGTGTTACCGGCGTGCAGCTTTGCCGAAAAAGAGGGCACCTTCACCAGCATGGAACGTCGCGTGCAGCGATTGCAGCGCGCGATATCACCGCTGGGTGAAAGCAAGCCGGATTACGAAATCATCACCCTGCTTGCCAACGAGTGGGGCGCCGCTTGGCCGATGAGCACCCCGGCTGCGCTTTTCGCCGACCTGGCGGCCGCGCTGCCGCTCTATCAGGATATGAATTACGAATCATTACGGGCACCCGGCGGCGCGATCTGGAGCGATCAACGAGGCCGTCTTTCCAAAAGCCTGTTTTCTCTGGCCGAGCCCGCCGCTCCCGCCGAGCCCGCGGATACCGAGTTTCCGTTTACGCTCATCGTCGGTCGCGGCCGTCTTCATCGCCATAGCGGCACCTTGCTGGAACATTCGTACACGCTGGCCAAAGAAGAGCCGGTCGCCATTGTGGAAATCCACACCGAGGATGCCCGCGCCTTAAAGCTGCGCAGCGGTTGGAACGTGCGCATCATGACGCGGTACGGCGAACTCGTCCGCCAGGTCGTGGTCACCTCTGCCGTTTTGCCGGGCACCCTCTATGCGCCGCTGCACAGGCGAGGCGGTCAGACCCTGTCGTTGCTGTCGCCCGGGCTGGATCCGGTATCGAAAACGCCGCTGATGAAAAGCTGTCGCGCGCGATTGGAGGCCGTTTGATGAAGGTCGGAGAATCCGTTCGTCTGGAAAAACAAGCGTTGTTAAACCATCTGGCCGGCTGGCTGGAGAAGAGTCGGGTCATTGGGCCGTGTGCCATGCCGGACGGCGAGGTGACGTTCAGACCGCTGCAAAGCGTCGACGAAATCACCTTTGAGTATGTGAACGATTACACTCCGCTGAAACGGTTTTTGACGCCGGCCTGGGAGGAGCTGTTTGTATTTACCCGGGAACAGTCTGTGCCGGTTCTGTCCCGTCGCGAACGCATCGAACCGCAGATTATTTTCGGCATCCGTTCGTGCGATGTGCAAGGCATTCGCCATAGCGATCATTTTTTCGGCGGCGTCTATCAAGACACCCCTTACTGGGAACGGCGCAACAGCACTATCATTGTCAGCCTGGCGTGCACCGTGCCGCTGGACACCTGCTTCTGTATCTGCTGTGACGGCGGCCCTTCCCTGACAGCAGGGTACGACGTGCAATTGACCGATCTGGGGGACTATTTTCTCGCCGACATCGGCACCGACAAAGGCGTGGTCTTTTTGCAGGGCGTGCGAACGGAATCCGCGACGCCCGCGGACGCGAACAAACGGCTGGAGCTGATGCAGGCCTGCGACGAAAAGATGGAGACCACCGCCTATCTCGCCAAAGCCGTTATCGCGATCACCAACAACAGGGTGGATGAAGCGCTGTGGGAGCAGATGGGGGCCGAGTGTTTCAGCTGCGGCGGCTGCACCCACGTCTGTCCCATTTGCACCTGTTTTGATGTCAACGACGGCCAATACCAGGACGGCGCCGGCGTCCGCTTCCGCTGTTGGGATTCCTGCCAGTATTCGGGCTTTACCCGGGAAGCGTCCGGACATAATCCGCGCGCCAAAACCAAAGAGCGGGTGAAACGACGGTTTTATCACAAGCTCAGCTACGCGTATATTCATCAGGACGGCCACCCTGGTTGTGTTGGCTGTGGCCGCTGCATCACGGTGTGTGAAGCCTTTGGCCTGCTGGATATGGCAGCGGTGGTCAAACGCCTCCGTCGCGACGGCCAGGTCCTTATCGAAAAAGAGAGCTAACATGACGGATCATCTCTATATCCCGCCGCTGGCCGTTATCGACCGCATGGAGGACGAAACGATTGACACCAAAACGTTCACCATGCATTTCCTGGATCCGGAATACAACCGTCAATTTCGCTATCGTCCGGGCCAATTCGTGGAAGCGTCGGTGTTTGGCGTCGGCGAAGCACCTTTTGGTTTTTGTTCGAATCCAAATGAGCTCGGCACGTTTGCCGTCACCGTGCGCGCCATCGGCAACGTGACCCTGGCCATGCATCGGATGAAGTCGGGAGATGTGCTGGGCATTCGTGCGCCGCTGGGCAACCAGTTTCCCCTTGAAGAGGTAAAAGGATTTGACGTCCTGTTCATCGCCGGCGGCATCGGCCTGCCGCCGCTGAAATCTTTGATCGACCCCATGCTCGACAGCCGCGATGCGTTCGGTGCATTTACCATTCTCTACGGCGCACGCACTCCGGCTGATCGCGTTTACAAGCCGCTCCTGGAGACCTGGTCGAAGCGCAAGGACATCACCTGTCTGCAGACTGTTGATCAGCCGGATTCGGGCTGGTCAGGCTATGTCGGGGTGGTCACCACTTTGTTCGAAAAAGTAAAGATAGATCCGGCGCGCACGGTGGCGTTTACCTGCGGTCCGCCGGTGATGATTCGATTCGTCATCCAGGATTTACTGGCCATGGGATTTCCGGAGGACCGGATCATTTCCACCCTGGAGCGCTACATGAAGTGTGGTGTCGGCAAATGCGGTCATTGCGCTATCGGCCACAAATATATCTGCGTGGATGGTCCGGTGTTCTCGTGGCGACAGATTAAAAAGCTGCCGGAACGCTGACAGGTCGTTACCGTGGTGTGCGCCATGACTTTGCAGGAAAGAGTGCATGATCTTGTTTCGGGAAACGTCACCGTACTTCTTGGCATAGGCCATCCCTGGCGTGGCGATGACGGCGTTGGTACGGCGCTTGCGCAGCAGCTGGTCGACAGCAAAGATTTCCACGTTCTGGTCTGTGAGGAGGTGCCGGAGAATTTTACCGGACCGGTCCGCGCCTTTCATCCGCAGACCATCTTGCTGGTGGATGCGGTGGATGCCGGGGCGCAGCCGGGTGACGTCCTGTTTTTGGCGGCTGATGAATTGAACGGGATAGGGTTTTCGGCGCACCATCCTTCCCTGCGGCCGCTGATGAGTTATCTGGCGCAGGAAACGGGTGCGCAAGTGGTGCTGCTGGGCATTCAGCCTCATCCGGATGCCAAGGCAGGGCCCCTTTCAACAGAGGTAGCTGAAACGTTGCAGGTCCTGAAAGCGGTTTTTGGCGAGGCAGCGGACATACCCCATAAGGACATCTCCTGATGGACGCAATGATCCTGTTACTGATTCTGATGCCGGTCCTGGGCAGTGTGAGCGTGGCCCTGGGATCGGACAAAACAGCGAATTGGAAAGCTATGGCAGCGGCCGCGTTCACCCTGGTCCTTTTTATACTGGCAAGTTTTTCTGTTCATTGGCCGGCCGATCATAGCGCCACCCTCTTTTCCTGGGAGTGGCTGAAACCGCTCGGCAGCCACATCCATTTTGGCTATGTTCTCGATCCCCTGGCCGGGCTTTTGCTGGCGATCGTGGTGATTTTAGGCAGCCTGGTAATCTGGTACAGCACGACCTATGTGGGAACCGGCAACAGGGAGCATCCCTCCACGCAAGGTAGAGTCAGACATCATGCCTGGCTGCTGCTCTTCATTGCGGCCATGATCGGTGTGGCCATTTCGCCCAATCTGCTGCAACTGTATGTGTTTTGGGAAATGACCACGCTCTGTTCGTGGGCGTTGATCTCCCACTATCGCAACGAAGAGTCGCTGCGCGCGGGCTTTAAAGCGTTGCTGATGACCTTTAGCGGCGGGCTTTTCTTTGCCCTGGGGCTGGTGTTGCTGTTTGTTCACAGCAAAAGTTTCGATTTTAATGCCCTGGCCGCGGTGCCGGAGAAAATGCGCTACTGGATTTTCTGCTGTTTTCTCATGGCCGCCTGGGCCAAATCGGCGCAGATTCCGTTTTATACCTGGTTGCCGGATGCCATGGCGGCGCCGACCACGGTCTCGATGTATTTGCACGCTGCGGCCATGGTCAAGGCCGGCGTCTTTCTGGTCGCGCGCCTCTGCCTGGCCAACAGCTCGGTCCCGCATCTGCCTGGACTTTTGATGGCCTTGATGGCCACCGCAACCATGCTGGTTGCGCTCTATTTCTTTTTTCATCAGATCGACTTGAAGCGGCTGCTGGCCTATTCGACCATAGCGCATCTGGCCTATGTCCTGTTCGGTTTCGGCCTCGGATTGATGGGCGCCCATCTCGGCTGGTACGCCGGCGCCATGCACATTATGAACCACAGCGTGGGCAAGGGATTGCTGTTCCTGACCGTGGGTGCCATCGCCTACAGCACCGGCACGCGCCGGACGGACGAACTCTCCGGTCTGGCACAGACCTCGCCTTGGACGGCAATCGCGTTTTTCGTCGGCATGTTGGCTATCCTGGGGGTGCCGCCGTTTTCCGGATTTTTCAGCAAGTTTTATCTGCTGCTGGCCGCTATTCAGCTGGGCGGCTGGGCCGGCTATCTTATGGTCATACCGTTTTTGCTTGAAATCGTCGTCGCCTTTGCCTGGTTTTTCCATATCGGTCATAAAGTGTTTTTAGGTCCCGTATCGCCGGCGGCCCGGGAGGCGGCGCCGTTGCCGCTTGCCATGCGGGTGATTCTGGCCATTCTTATAGCGCTCACGGTAATAGCCCCCTGGCTGGCGTTTCGTCTCATGCAATATCTCGGCATGTAGGCACGAGGATTAGGAGCAGGCGCACATGTCAATTATAACTCTTTTTATTGTGGCTGTTGGCTGTTATCTCGGCGGTGCGGTGGTGACCGCGATACCCTGGCGTCGTCCCCGTTTCAGCGGACAGGTGGCGTTGGCGATCTCTGTGGTGGCGGGTATGCTGGTCTGGCTGGTGGTCATTTCGGTGTTTGTCTCCGGACCGGTTTCGAGTCCGCAGCTTGTGGTGATGCCGGGCATTGACGCTGAACTGCTTTTTCACATCGATCGCCTCAGCGCTTTTTTCCTGGCCATGATCGCCGTGATGGCGGTTCTTGTCGCCTGTTTTGCCCAGGACTATATGCAGATAGCGTGCTACAGCCAGTTTTCGCCTGCCCGATTTTACTCGCTGCTGCTGATCTTTTTTGCCGCCGTCTCGTGCGTGGTGGCAGTGCACGATCTCTTTTTCTTTTTCATCTTTTGGGAGATCATGACGCTCACCTCTTACGCCCTGGTTATTTACCATCGAACCGATGCGCAGGCCATACGCGCCGGATTCAAGTATTTCCTCATCACCCACATCGCTACCGCGCTGCTCTTTATCGCAGCGATGATCCTGTTTCGTTACAGCGGCTCCTTTTCCTTTCAGGGGCAGGGCCAGGCCATGAGCCACCTGCTCTCGCAAAAGCCGCTGCTGCTGCACCTGGTCCTCTGCTTTTACTTTCTCGGGTTCGCCACCAAAGCCGGCATTCTGCCCATGGGCGACTGGTTGCCGGCGGCCTATTCGGCGGCGCCGACACCGGCTACCGCTGCGTTTGCCGGCAGCATGACCAAGCTGGGCGTTTATGGCATCCTGCGCATTTTTGTCTCCTGCCTGCCGGTATCGGCGCACACCGCCACCTGGGGTGTTATTATCGCCCTGTTCGGGGCCGTCTCCATATTCGTCGGCACCATGACGGCCCTGGTACAGGATGATGCCAAAAAGCTGCTGTCGTTCCATGTCATCGGACAGATGGGATACATGTTTCTCGGCATCGGGGTCGGACTCTATTTTTTGCCGACCCAGCCGGTCCTGGCCGTGATCGCCCTCGCGGCCGCTCTCTTTCATCTGCTCAACAACGTGTGCTACAAATCCAGCCTGTTCTTCAGCGCCGGCGTGGTGCAATACAGCACAGGAACCGCCAACATCGGCCGCCTGGGCGGCTTGTCGCGCTTTTTGCCGGCCACTGCGTTGCTGACCATGCTGGCCTCTTTTTCCATCGCCGGTTTGCCGCCGTTCAACGGGTTTGCCAGCAAATGGCTGATTTACCAGGTGAGCCTTAAAGGGGGGCTGGGCGCACCCCTGTTTGTGGTCCTGGCGATAGTGGCGGTTTTCATATCTGCGGTCACCCTGGCCTCTTTTATCAAATTTTCCACAGCGCTTTTTTACGGAAAGTGTATCACACCGGATCCAGCGACCGTCAAAACCAGGATCCCGGCCGCTATGATGATCGGTCAAATCGTTCTGGTGTGTTTGTGCGTTCTCTTTGGTCTTTTTCCGCGCTGGCCGCTCGCCGTAATTATCGCGGCGGTGCAAGGCGTCTTACCGTCTGCGACCTCCTGGTCGGGCCAGGAGCTGTTGGGTTCTTCGTGGAGCGGCGGCATCGTACCGGCGACGGCAGCGTCGCTCGCTACCGGCTGGAACGCTCTGTTGGTGATGGCGATTTTTATTCCATGCCTGTTCATCGCCTGGCTGATCTATCGCACCGCTCCGGCCGGACGGCGTCAGGACTCGACGTGGTATTGCGGTGAGCTGTTGAGCGATGAAGAGGTGCGGTACCCGGCCCATTCCTATTATCTGCCATTCAAGGAGATGTTTTCCATTCGCATCGGACGTTATCAGCGTCCAGGCGTGTATCCGACCATCAAGTATCCCAGGATCACCTTTGCCGATACGGATCGCATAAAAAAAATATTGAGCATCGATCGCTGGTTTTACGAACCGCTGGTGCAGGGATTCCAGGCCGTGAGCAGGCGGTTCAGCGTCACCCACAGCGGCATCCCGCATGTTTATTTGCTCTGGCTGGTGATCGGCACCATAGCAGCGGTGATAATATTGTTCGTGATGTCGTAAGCCTTGTCCTTCCGTTCAGCCGCCACAACACAACGACGGGCATGCGAAGGACGAGAGAACTCTATGTAGACAGGACAGGGAATGAAAGCAAAAGAACTGTGCGCCCGCTTGCAGGAACAATGGGGCGACAAGCTGTTGAAAACAGAGATCCCGGTGGCGGATCTGGTGCTGGTGGAAATCGATCGCGACGATACGGTTCCTGTGAATCGCTACATGTTTCATGAACTGCAGGGGCGTTTTGTCATCGCCGTCGGCACCGATTACCGTGACGCCAACGGGCATTACCTGGTCGATTATGTCTATTCGCTGGCCGCAGACCATCTTTTTGTCGCGGTGCGCCAGTCCATTCCGCCGGCAGACCTGTGGCTGAACGCCATCACCGGGGAGGCTGACATTCCGGCCGCCAACTGGGCGGAACGGGAAATCCAGGATATGTTGGGTATCCCGCTGCGCAACCATCCGGACCCCCGACGATTAGTGCTGGCAGACGACTGGCCGGATGGTTTGTATCCCTATCGCCGGGATATGCCGTTGCAGACCTACCCGGCACAGGCACAGGCCGCACCGCCGGCCCTGAAACCGCCGGCCGGAGCCTCCGTGGTACCCATCGGTCCATTTTTCCCGGTTCTTGAAGAACCGGCACAGTTTAGGTTGTTTGTAGAAGGGGAGCGGGTGGTCGGAGGCGACTATCGCGGTTTTTACAATCACCGCGGTGTGGAAAAAATCGCCGACAGCCAGCTCAATTACAACCAGGTGCCCTTTCTGGCTGAACGCATCTGCGGCATATGAGGGTCGGTGCACAGTACGGCGTACTGTCAAGCAGTTGAAAAAGCAGCAAGCATTCAAGTCCCGGCCCGGGGCAGATACATTCGTACCATTCTTCTGGAGCTGGAGAGGATCCAGAGCCATCTGCTCTGGCTCGGCATCGCCGGCCATATCATCGGTTTTGATACGGTATTGATGCAGTCGTGGCGCATTCGCGAGCCGGTGATGTGGTTGTGTGAAAAGATGACCGGTAACAGAAAACTGCTGGGGATGAATCTGGTGGGCGGCGTTCGACGCGACATCCCCGAGGCGAGCAAAGCAGAAATCCTCGAGGTGCTGTCGCGCATCGACAAGGAGACCCGCCAGGTGCTCGACGCCATTTCCACGGACACAACGTTGTTCATGCGCTGCAAAGAGGTCGGCAAAATTTCCATGACCGATGCCGTGGCCTATGCAGTGCTGGGGCCAGTCGCTAGAGCATCGGGCATCGGCCGCGATATTCGTGTCGATCATCCTTATGCGGCTTATAGCGAAGTGGGCTGTGAGGTGATGGTCGAAACCGGTGCCGATATCTGGTCGCGGGTGCTGGTGCGTCTGAAAGAGACCATCGAATCCGTACGCATCATTCGTGATTGTATGAAAGGGATGCCCAAAGGCCCGATTATGGCGGTGATCGACCAGCCCATTCCCGCGGGCCTGGTGGGCGCATCGTCCGTCGAAGCGCCGCGTGGTGAAACACATCACTTTGTCATCACCGGCGAGGATAACCGCCCCTGGCGGTGGAAAGCGCGGGCGCCCACCTTTCAAAACCTGCAGGCCATTCCGATCATGGTACAGGGTGAAAGCATTGCCGATGTACCCATTGCCCTCGGCAGCATTGATCCCTGTTTTTCCTGCACCGAGCGGCTGGAAACCGTGGACGTTCGTTCCGGACAGATTCGCATTTACAGCAAAGCGGAGCTGAACGAGCTGTGCAAAAAGAAATACGGTTTGACACGTTAGCCTGATAAAAGGAAGGACTATGTCCGAATCACTGGCAAGGATCCTCCTCTACGGTGTCGTCAATGTGACCCTGGTGGTGCTGGTATCGCCGCTCCTGGAAGGGATACTGCGCAAATGGGTGGCGCTGGTTCATTCGCGCATCGGGCCGCCCGTGTATCAACCCTATCTCGACCTGCTGAAGCTGATGGGCAAGGAAGAGATCACGAGTTCAGAATCGTGGTTGTTCCGAGCCAGCCCGATCATCTGTTTTGCCACGATTATGGCAGCGGCCCTGCTGGTCCCCATCGGCGGGGCGCCGCCGCTGCTTTCGAGCGGCGAAACGTTTACCTTTGTTTATCTGATCACCTGGACCTCGGTCATGATCATGCTGAGTGGCATTTCCTCCGCAAGTCCTTATGGTCTCGTCGGTTCAAGCCGGGAGATGATGATGATTTTGACCGTGGAGCCGGTGATGATCATCGCCCTGATCACCCTCGCCGTCAAGAGCGGTTCCATGCAGTTTGCGGATATGATGCAGTATCAGTGGACGCAGGGGCCGGCCCTTTCGCTCATCCTGGTGGGCGGCACCCTGTTCATGGCGATTGTGGCGCAGTTGGCGCGGCTGCCGTTCGATATGGTGGAAGCGGATCAGGAAATCATGGAGGGGCCGTTTGTGGAACAGAGCGGCGCCAAACTGGCGCTGTTCAAATGGACCTTTTATGCCAAGGAGATGGTGTTTGCCGCTCTCTTTGTCTCCCTCTTTGCACCCTGGCCCCGTTTTGACTATTACGGGATAAATCTGGTCGTGACGCTGCTCAAGATGATGGTCATGATCGTGGTGGTCGGCCTCGTGCATGTGGTGAATCCTCGTCTGCGCATCGATCAGGCGGTTCGCTATTTTGGTGTTTTGATTTTTGTATCCCTGATTGGACTGGCGTTTGCCCTGGTGGGATCGTGACCGAGCCGGCGGCACGCCGCGACCGAGTGAATCATTGATCGTGTAAACAGTGGATGGTGCGATGTTTACTGCCAAGTTTAAAGAAGCGCTGCTTTGCCTTTCCCATCCCAGGGTGACCTTGCCCTATCCTCTGGGGCCGGGAGCTCCGTTGCCGGAAGGGTTCCGGGGAAAACTGGACATCGATGCCAGCAAATGCGTCGGCTGCGGCGGTTGCGCCAACGTCTGTCCTGCGCGGCTGATCCGGTTTTATGACGACGAACAGAACACCCGCATGTCGTTTATTCTGGACCGGTGCACTTACTGCGGCCGCTGTGCAGAGGTGTGTCCGGAGCAGGCCATCACGATGACGCTGCAATTCGAAACCGCCACCGACGACAAACAAGATCTGTATATCGAGCAGGAGCTGTATATGGCCACCTGCGCCCGCTGCGGCCGCTGTTTCAGCACAGAAAATTCCCTGGACCGCATTCCCACCCGGCGATGGCGGCAAGGCCGTAATTATGTGGGCGACTCCATGCCGCACGGGGCGCCGCCGGCCGGGGAGGTGGCATGAACGAACAGACGCTGGTGACCTTGACTCTGGCGGTGCTGGTGGCTTCCATCGCCGCGATCGAAATTCGCACTATGCGCTCCACGTCCATCGCCTACCTGGTGCACTCGATTTTTTTATGTGCCATTATCATTACCTATGCGTATGTAAAGGAGAATCCCAGCCTTTATCTTTGGGCAGGAACCTGTTTTCTGACCAAGATTGTCATCATTCCCGCCATGCTGTTCCGTTTTATCCGTTCGGTGCCGCCGGTTGAACACAAACCGATCATTGGTTTTGCACTCTCCATCCTCATCGTCAGTTTGTTGATGGTGCTGTTTTTCCAGCTTTTTCGCAAGGTTATTGTGCTGATGGCGCCCACGGCAGCGTCCCAGGAGGAGCCAGTGCGCAGTCTGCTCGCCGGTGCCTGTACCATTTTTTCGCTGGGATTGTGGGGACTGCTGACACGGCGGGATGTGGTCAAGACCGTGATCGGCCTGGCTTTGCTGGAAAACGGCGTCCACCTGGTGCTGCTGGCGCTGGCGCCGCAATTAAAAGAGACCACCATGATCGGTATTTTGACCAACGTGGTCGCGGTGGTTTTTCTGTTATTGTATCTGTCCATGCATATTTATCGTGTGTTTGGCACTACCGATTCTAGCCGACTGTCCGAATTAAAGAGATAACGGGGTCGATCATGCCTGTCCCGCAACCGTCGTTATTGCCGTTGTTCCTGATTCTGTTGCCGCTGTTGGGAACGCTGTTCACCGTGCTGTTCGGCTGGAGCAAAATCCGCAACGGCCGGGAGATCAACGTCCTGCTGATTCTGGCCGTGCAGTGTTACGGTGCGATTCGTGTCGCCCTGAAAGTGTTTAACGGTCAGGTGCTGGAATCGGCCGGCCGCAGTCTGGTCATCGATGGCTTGAGCGGATTGATGGTGCTGCTGCTGAACCTGGTCGTGTTCCTGATCGTGCTCTATTCGATTCGTTATCTGCGCCATGATGTGGAACGCGGGCTCATCACCGACGCACGCCTGACGCTATATTACAGTCTGATCCTTTTGTTCACCGGCACCATGAACTGGACGGTCACCACCAACCATCTTGTCATGCTGTATGTGGCCATGGAAGGATCGACGCTGGCGACGGCGTTGCTGGTGGCGTTTTACCGCAACAAGGCGTCGCTGGAGGCGGGCTTTAAATATGTGCTGCTGGTTGTCGTCGGCATGACCTTTGCGTTGTTCGGTATTATTTTGATTTTTGCCGCAGCCTATCCCATCCTTGGTTCTTCGGGATTGTACCTGACAGAGGTCGGACGTATTGCAAGGGTTATTCCCAAAAACATAGCGTTGCTGGGCATCGCTTTTATGACCGTCGGATTTGCCACCAAGGCCGGTCTGGTGCCGTTCCACGCCTGGTTGCCGGATGCTCATTCGGAAGCGCCTTCACCCATCAGCGCCCTGCTCTCCGGCCTGATCATAAAAATCGGCGCCTATGCGCTGACGCGAACGGTCACGATTTTTGCGCCCACCTATCACTCCATTGTGGTTTTTATCGCCATTCTCTGTTCCATCAGCATGGTCGTCGGCATCATTATGGCGCTGGTCCAGGACGATCTCAAGCGCATGCTGGCGTTCAGCAGCGTCAGCCAGATCAGTTATGTGTTCGAGGGACTGGCCCTGGGCACCTACCTGGGCATTTACAGCGGTCTGTTTCACTTGGTGAACCACACCCTGATCAAGGCGCTGTTGTTTCTCAGTGTCGGCGCTGTCATGTACGCTTGCGGCGGTGTGCGCCGTATCTCGCAGTTGGGAGGGTTGGCGGTGAAAATGCCGCTGACCGCCGCCTGTTTCATCCTCGGCGCTCTTTCCATCAGCGGCTTGCCGCCATTGAACGGATTTGTTTCCAAGTTCAGTCTCTTTCTGGCCATCGGCGACGCGCGCTTGTATTGGGCTTTGGTTATTTCCATCGTCACCGGATTGTTGACGTTGGCCTGCCTCATGCGGGCCGCTTACCTGGTGTTTTGGAAAAAGCCGGAGTTGCCGCCGGTTGCGGATATTCAGCCGGTGCCGTTGAGCATGCATGTGAGTATGGTTGTGCTGGCTCTGTTGTGCCTGATGATCGGCTTGTTGCCGGGAACCCTTTTTCCTGTTCTTGACCAGGCCACGCGGGCGGTGATGCAGATATGGGCGGCCGGCATGTGACAGTTTCGTCAGTAAAACAGGCTTTGCACTAAATCGGACGTACCGCTTATGATTGAAAAATGGATCAAATCGAGTTTTCCCAAAGCGCTCTGGGTGTATCACACCAACTGTGCCGCCTGCAACGGCTGTGATATCGAAATCATCAACGTATTGACGCCCTATTACGATGCAGAGCGGTTCGGGATCAAGCTGGTGGGTTCGCCGAGGCATGCGGATGTGCTGCTGGTCACCGGCGGCGTCAGCCGCCAGGTGGCGCCGGCCCTGAGGCGATTGTATCAGGCCACGCCGAATCCCAAGCTGGTGTTCGCCATCGGCTCCTGCGCCTGCGGCGGCGATGTCTTTTATGACAGCTATAATATGTATGGCGGGGTCGACAAGGTGATCAACGTCAATTTTTATATTCCTGGTTGTCCTCCACGTCCGGAAGCGATTCTCTATGGCGTGGCTGTGGCTCTGGGATTGGCACCCAAACAGGTTCAGCGCAAGCGCAAAAGAGATGTTCCGGAATACGAGCCGGACGAGTCGCCGATGATCACGCCATTTTCCCAGTCGCCAGGCTGAACACAGCCCCTCCGGAGTGGATTTGCTCATGCAGAGGAAGGAGCAAACCATTTCCGTCGTCGAGACCATTAAAGACCGATGCAAACGGTGCTACGCCTGCATCAGAAATTGTCCTGCCAAAGCGATCCGCATCGAGAAAGGGCAGGCCATGGTCATGCCGGAACGATGTGTCGGTTGCGGCTGGTGTGTGCGGGTGTGCAGCCAAAAGGCGAAACAGATCGAAAGCGGCATACCGGCTACCGAGCTCTATTTGCAGGACAGGGCCGAGTGTTATGCGATTCTGGCGCCCTCTTTTCCAGCCGCTTTTCCGCAATGGAAACCCCATCAAACGATCGCGGCGTTGCATCGGCTTGGTTTTGCGCAGGTTATTTCCGCCGGTGCGGGCGCCGATCTGGTAGCCGCCGGGTATCACCAGCTGGTGCGGCAATGCACGTTTACTACCTTGATCAGCTCACCCTGTCCGGCTGTTGTCAGTTATATTGAAAAACATAAACCGGCCCTGTTGCTTTTTCTCGCTCCCATTGTCTCACCCATGATCGCAACCGGCCGGCTCATTCGGCAAAGGTGTTCGGCAGACGCTCGCATTGTGTTCATCGGTCCGTGTATCGCCAAAAAAATGGAAAAGAGCGATCTCCGGGTTAGCGGCATCATCGACGAGGTGCTGACGTTCGCGGAATTGCGCGGATTGCTGGAAGAAAAGGGCATCCACCCTGAAGAAGAGGCAGAGGTGGCGCCGGATCAACCCTGGGCTGACCTTGGCGGCATTTTTCCGGTATCCGGAGGCCTGTTGCGGACGGCGGCCTTGCAGAATGACCTGTTGAATAACGAGATAATCGTCTGCGAGGGCGCCGATCGGGTGCAGGCCGTTCTTTCGCATGTCGAGGAAGGGCATGTGGAGGCCTGTTTTCTCGATCTGCTCTTTTGTCAGGGGTGTATCGACGGACCGGCCATGACCGGCGACACCTCGGTATACCTGCGCAAAACGCTGGTCGCCGATTACGTGCGCGAACTGGTGCGCCGGCCGCAGGCGGACTCCGGGCCCGAAGCCTCGACGGTGGATTTATCGAGAAAATTTACCCGCATGGCGACGACACTGCCGTTCCCCTCGCAAGAGGAGATCATGAACATCTTTCGGCAGATCAACAAGCTCGAGCCGGAAGACGAGCTCAACTGTGGCGCCTGCGGCTACGCCAGTTGTCGCGAGAAAGCGATCGCGGTGTTCCAGGGCCGGGCCGAGGTGGAAATGTGCCTGCCGTACATGATCGAGCGGTTGCAGGCGATGAATCAGGAGTTGCTGGAGGCGCAGGAGAGGATTATTCGTTCCGCACGGCTCGCCTCCATGGGAGAGGTGGCTGCCGGCGTGGCTCATGAAATCAACAACCCGCTGGCTGGCGTCATCAACTATATTCGTCTGATGCGAAAAAAGACAGAGCAGGTGTTGAGTGGTGCGGCCCTGCACGATATAAGCCGGTATCTGGAGATCATGGAAACGGAAACCCGCCGCATTTCCGAGATCGTGCAGGAGCTGCTCAATTTCGCCCGGCCTACGGACCCGGACACTAGCAAAATAGTTGTTGCAGATTTGATAAAAAAATCGCTTTTTCTACTGAGTCATCAGTTTTCGCTGCAGAATATCGCTATCCGTGAAGAGATCGCAGAAACGGATTTGAGCATCCGTGCCGATTTCAAACAGATGCAGCAGGTGTTGTTGAATGTGCTGATCAACTCCGCCCAGGCTATGCCGGACGGAGGTCTCGTAACGGTGCGCGTCGGCCGCGGACCGTCGCAGACCATAGAGATCGCCATTTCCGATACCGGGTGCGGCATTCCGGCTGAAAACGTGAGCAAAATTTTTGATCCGTTTTTTTCCACCAAATTGGAGAAAAAGGGAACCGGACTGGGTTTGTCCGTGGTATACAGCATTATTGCCCGGCACCACGGAACCATTCTGGTGAACAGCCAGGTCGGCAAAGGTACCACCTTCCTGATCCGCTTGCCCGGCTGCCCCCAGGCATAGGAAAACCATAAACAGAGTCGCCCGGAGTGCTGCTGCCGACGCCGACTCACCTTATTGCGGAGGACGGACACCATGACCAAAGACGATATCGTTCTGATCGTCGACGACGAAAAAGTGATGCGCGAGTCCCTGGTGGAGTGGTTGCAGGAAGACGGCTTTGGGGTCGCCGCGGCTGAATCCGGGATGGAGGCGTTGCAGAGGATGGATCAGATCGAGCCGGTCGTACTGGTTGCCGATATCAAGATGCCGGGGATGGACGGCATCACCCTGGTGCGCAAGGTGCGGGAGCGACGGCCGGAGCTGCCGATTATCATGATCACGGCCTTTGCCACGGTCGAAAACGCCATTCAGTCCATGAAAGAAGGCGCCTACGATTTTATCACCAAACCGTTCCCGCCGGAAAAATTGTCGCATGTGTTGCGCCATGTCATCGAGCATCAGCATCTCAAGCGGGAGAACATCCTCCTGCGCAAGGAGAGGCGGCATATCCTGCAAATAGCGATTTCCAGTCTGGTGGGATTCATCGTTCTGGTTTTTGCGCTCTATTTTATTTTCGGAAACTAGATCACAGTGCATGCAGCCTATAGTGACGACAATCGAGTCCCGCTGCAAGAGGTGCTACTCTTGTATTCGTCGTTGCCCGGCCAAAGCGATCCGAGTGGAAGCGGGCCAGGCCAAAGTCATGGCCGAGCGTTGCGTGGCGTGCGGCAATTGTGTCCGCGTTTGCACGCAAAAGGCTAAAAAGATCCGCGACGGTTTGTCAGGATGCCGGGAGCTGTTGGCCGGCAGCGAGCCGGTGTTGGCGGTGCTGGCTCCCTCTTTTCCGGCTGCGTTTGCGCATCTGCGGCCCTTGCAGGTGGTTTCGGCTCTGCGTCATTCGGGATTCGCCCAGGTGTGGGAGGTCGGGCTCGGGGCCGACGGCGTCGCTAAAGCCTACACCCGGCTGGTGGAACGGGACGTGATGCCCACGGTCATCAGTTCAAGCTGCCCGGCGGTGGTGAATTACATCGAAAAGTTTTACCCTGAATTGCTTCTGGTCCTTGCGCCCATCGTTTCCCCCATGGTCGCGGTCGCGCGGTTGTTGCGCCACATCGTTGCGGACGATGCCAGGGTGGTTTTTATCGGCCCCTGTATCGCCAAGAAAAAGGAGATGTTTGATCCCAAGGTCGCCGATGTGATCGATGAAGTCTTGACGTACAACGAAGTATTGACCCTTTGGGACGAGCAGGGCATCGACGCCGGCCAATGCGAGGAGACGCCGTTTGACGGGCCGCCGGCCGAGCTGGGACGGGCTTTTCCGCTCTCCGGAGGGTTGCTGGAGGCCGCGGCCATGCAGTACGGGGTGTTGCGCCAGGAAGTCACCGTCACCGAAGGTCAGGACCGCGTCGTCGAAGCCATCCAAAAGACCGCGGAAGGGAAAATGGAGGCGCGCTTTCTGGATCTGCTCTTTTGTGAAGGATGCATAAACGGGCCGCAGATGGCCAATGCGCTGTCGGTGTTTATTCGCCGCGATCGCATCATCCATTTCGTGCAGGAACGTCCTGGCCGCGAGCAGAGTACGGAAGAGATTTTTCGCAACGTCGACCTCAGCCGTGAATACACCTTTGAATCGATGCCACTGTTGACCGCGGACGAGCAGGAGATTCGCCGGGTGCTGGCCATCACCGGCAAGCGAACCGAGGAGGATGAACTCAATTGCGGCGCCTGCGGCTATCCGAGCTGTCGCGACAAGGCGGTGGCGGTCATTCAGGGATTTGCCGAAGCTGAAATGTGCCTGCCGTACATGGTGGAAAAGCTGGAACAGATTCAGCAGGAGCTGTTGCAATCCAACGTAGAATTGAAATCGTCCCTGGAGACGCTGCAGAAAACGCAGCAGCATCTGTTGCACTCGGAAAAGATGGCCTCGGTCGGACAACTGGCGGCCGGGGTCGCCCATGAGCTCAACAATCCGCTCGGCGGTATACTGATCTACACCAGCTTGCTGCTGGAAAAAACCAAAAAAGAGAGCCGGGATGCGGCGGATATGCAGCGGATCATCGCTGAAACCGAGCGTTGCCGCAAGATTGTGCGTGGCTTGCTGGATTTTTCCCGGCAAACGCGCATCGATGCGGCCATCGTAAATCTGAACAAAATTCTTGCTTCTACGCTGGCGCTGGTCAGCCAACAGGCGTTGTTTCATAATATACAACTGGAGCAGTCCTACGACAGCCAGCTGCCCAACGTGTTCGCCGACGTCGGGCAGATGCAACAGGTTTTTTTGAACATTATCCTGAACGCCGTCGACGCCATGCAGGGTCGCGGTGTCTTGACGGTTAAGACGGAACAAGCCGGTGAGACCGACCGGGTGCGGGTCCGGATCGCCGATACCGGCTGTGGCATGAGCAAAGAGGTCATGGATAAAATTTTTGAACCTTTTTTTACCACCAAGCCCCGCGGCACAGGAACGGGACTGGGTCTGGCTATTGCGTATGGTATTGTGCAGAAACATAACGGCGATATTCTGGTGCAAAGCCGGCTGGATGCTGGCAGCTGTTTTACCATCGAGCTGCCCGTAGCCCGCTAGCAACAGAGGCATCAGGAAAGCGTTTCGTTGGTGACAGGACATGAACAGGAGCCGCTTATGGCCAAACAGAGCAAGATTTTATTGATCGACGATGATCAGGATTTCATTATGATCAATCGAACGATTCTCGAAAGCAGCGGCTACATTGTGGAAGCCGCGATGGATGCCGCGACGGCTCTGGAAAAGATAAAAATCTGGCAGCCGGACTTGATCTGCCTGGATGTCATGATGCCTTCTGGAACAGAGGGTTTTCATTTGGCATATAAAATCCGCCAGGATCCGGAAACGGCGGCCATCCCTATCCTCATGATCACCGCTATACACGATCATTCCGATTTCCGTTTTTCTCCGGAGGACGGTGATTTTCTTCCGGTGGATGAATTCCTGGAAAAACCGGTGCGCGCCGACCAGTTGCTGCAAAAGGTGGAACGACTGCTGGGTCAAAAGGGGCGCGACCAGGAACAGGGACAAAAGCCGGACAAGGGCATTGGCCTGAAAATGAAGTAGCGGGGTGGGTGGACGGTTGTACTAGAGGTAACAGACTTGTATGAAAGCCACACAAAAAATTTTGCTGGTGGACGATGACCAGGCTTTTTTAGAGATCAACAGGATGATTCTCGAATCAGCCGGCTATGAAGTCGATGAGGCCTCCTCGGTTCCGGATGCGCTGGAACGCATCCGCCGCCAGAGGTATGACATGCTGATTCTCGACCTGATTATGGAAGAGATGGATTCGGGCTTTACGCTGGCCTATGCGGTTCGTCAGGACGAACGCACCCGTTCATGGCCGATTCTGTTGCTGACTTCGGCCCAGGAACGCACCGGCTTTACCTTCCGTCTCGATAAGGACCAGGAGTGGATGAAGGTGGACGATCTGGCAGCCAAGCCGCTCAAGCCGGCTGAATTGCTGGAACGGGTGGAACGATTATTGGGAAAGGCCAAGAGGGATGACGACGCATGAGAATGCGAAAATACTGATCGTCGATGATGAAGAGATCATTCGCATCGGTTGTTTGCGCATTCTGGAAGAGACCTACTCTGACGTGGTGCTGGCGGAGAACGGTCGCAAGGGCTGGGAGTGTTTCTCGCAAGGCGGCTTTGACCTGGTGGTGCTGGATTTGATGATGCCGGAAATGAGCGGCCTGGAGCTGATCGACAAAATTCGCGCGACCGACACCGATGTGGTGATCATGGTCATCACCGGTTACGCCACCATCGAAACCGCCGTGGATGCCATGCGCAAGGGCGCTTACGACTATTTGCCAAAGCCGTTTATGCCTGAAGATTTGCGCAGCAAGGTGCATCGCGCCCTGGAAAAAAGGTGGTTGACCCAGCAGGCCGAGCAGCTGCGCCTGGAGCGCGATCGCAACCTGCTGGAATGCGCCAACGAAAAATCCCGTACCGTAACCATCCTCAACTGCCTGAGCGAGGGTTTGATCGCCACCAACCGTACCGGCCAGATCGTGCTTATGAATCCGGCGGCGATGAATATCATTCGCCCCAAAATCACGCCGGTGATCGGCCACACGGTCTCGGGATTGCTGGACAATCCCAATCTGGAAGGTCAGATAGCGGAAACGCTGGACACGGTCGCACGCACGGTGACCGTGAAGCGTATGGAAATTCCCACCAGCGACGGCCGCACGCTCCTGTCTCATATCAGTCCCATCATCGACGATCGCGGCGACTGCCTGGGCACCGTCACCGTGCTGATGGATATAACGCAAGATAAAAAGCTGGAAAAGATAAAATCGGATTTTGTCCGCCTGGTCTCTCACGAGCTAAAGTCGCCTGTGGCCGCTATTGCCGGCTATCTGAATCTGATCGTCGACGGCCTGACCGTCAAGCAACCGGAAAAGGAGAAAGAGATCATCCTGCGCTCCCGCGACAAGGCCAACAGCCTGCTCGATCTCATCAACGATCTGCTCGATATGTCGCGCGCTGACCGGGAGCTGAAGACAAAAACCATGACGACGCTGAACCTGGCGCCGCTGCTGCGCGAGGCTGTACAGTTTTATCAGAATGAAGCGCTCAACAAAGGGATCAGCCTGGAACTGGTGTGCCCGGATCACCTGCCCAGCGTGCTCGGCGACAGCGAAGAGTTGGGGCGTGTTTTTGCCAACCTGATCAGCAATGCCATCAAATATACGCCGGCCAACGGCCGCGTGACCGTGGCCGCCGGCCCCCGCGACGGGCAGTTGATCGTCAGCGTCGAAGACACCGGCATCGGCATCGATGCGGATGAACAGCAAAAAGTGTTTGATGAATTTTTTCGGGGCCGCGATGCGGTAGCATGCAAAATCGCCGGAACCGGCTTGGGTCTCGCCATCGCCAAGAAAATCGTCCAGGCCCATCGAGGCTACCTGGAAGTAACGAGCGAGAGGCACAAGGGATCCACCTTTCGTGTGCTGCTGCCGGTCGCGGGGAGTCGCCTCGCCTGATGGAAAGGATCGAACGGGAGTTGAACGTACCAGCATGCTTTTTAATGACCTGCAAAACGCTTTAAACGCGACGGTGCTCAGCGGCGCCGAACGCATGGACACCGCTGTGTCGCAAGGCATCATTTCAGACATTCTCAGCGATGTCATGGTTCACGGCCGCAAAGGCAGCGTCTGGGTTACCAACCAGATCAATGTCAATGTCATCGCCATCGCCTTTTTTAAAGGCTTGGCCGGCGTGATCCTGCCCAACAACCTTTGCCTGGACCAGGAGGCGGCGGCCAAAGCCAGTGAAAAGCAGATCCCGGTGCTGAGCACGTCCCTGTCGGCATTCGATGTGGTGGGCATGCTGTTTCAGATGGGCCTGCGCGGATAGCGGCGATGAACCCCTGTGGTCACATCGGCAAAGAATAAAGGGAGACGGCTATGGCCAATTTATTTCTTGCGGCGGAAATACTCGAGATGAACGTAATCGAAGAGCGCAACGGTGCGGCTTTTTATCAGCAACTGGCAGAGACCGCGAGCCACGCTGTGGTAAAAAAGCAGGCCGCCGATATCGCGTTATCGGAAAAACATCATGAGGCGCTGTTTGTGAACATGCTGGCGGGCCTGGAAAAACCGGAACCTCGGGAGAGCTACCCCGGAGAATACGACGCCTATGTACTGGCGTTGCTGAAAAACAAATCCTTTGCCGACGAGGAGGATGCCAGGCAGAAAGCCGGCCGCTGGTCTGACCGGGAAGCACTGGAGTACGCCTTGAAAGTGGAAGAGGCGACGCTCACCCTGTTGCGCGAGTTGAGCAGGCACATCGATGCCAAAGAGTCGGCGCTGGTGCAGGTGACCATAGACGAAGAGGAAAATCATGTTCGCGTGCTGCAGGATTTATTGCAGCGTCTGCCCTAAGGCAAGGCTGTCACAGGGACAGCAGAGGGATTTTCGCGATCACCGCGCGTAACAGTTCGCCCAGTTTTTCGCCTGCCCGGTTTGCTTCTTCCGTCACCTCCTTATGGGTCAGTTTGCTGTCCCCGATACCGGTAGCCGGATTGGTGATCAGGGAAACGCCCAGGACGCGCAGATGGCGTTGCCGTGCCACGATCACCTCCGGCGCGGTGGACATGGATACGGCGTCGCCGCCAAACCGCTGCAGCATTCGTACCTCAGCGGCCGTTTCATAGGCAGGGCCGGTCATCCAGCAGAACACACCCCGATGCAGATTCAACCCCAGGTCCTGGCCGGTCTGCAGAGCCAGCTGCATCAGGCCATGATCGTAGCATTGATACATATCGGGAAAACGGGGTCCCAGCAGATTCTCCGGACGGCCGATCAGTGGATTGCCGAAGGCGAAATTGATCTGATCGGTGATGATCATGAGGTCCCCGGCCTTGAACGCCGGGTTGAGGCCGCCACTGGCGGTGGTGACGATGAGAGTTTTCACGCCCAGACTGGCCAACAGATGCACTGGATAGCTCACCTGCGGCAGAGAATAGCCTTCATAATAGTGTACCCGGCCCTGAACCCCGATGATGGGGGCGCCATCGATGGTGCCGATGAACCAGCGGCCGTGATGGCCCGGCACGGTGGAACGCGGATAGTGCGGAATGTCGGCCGTAGGGATGATCACTGGATTGTGGATGGATTCAGCAAAACGACCCAATCCGGATCCCATGATCACGGCGATGCTCGGCAGCGGCCAAGAGACGTGCGCCCGCACAAAGGCCGTAGATTCGGCGATTTTTTCTTTTAACAGCATTTCTATAGGCCAGGGTGGAAAAGGCGTTGGTTATTTGGTTCCTGTTTCCGGGATATCGTTGAACACTTCATGGCAGAATCGACAGCGCGCTTCGTAAATGCCGGTTGCACCCACAACGACCCGTGCGGCATCGTGGCTCAGGCGCTGAGTGCGGTTGGCCGGATTGCCGCATTTGACGCAGATGGCCAGCGTCTTGTGGATATCCTCTGCCACCGCCAGCAGTTGCGGAATGGGTTCAAACGGTTTGCCGGTGAAATCCTGATCCAGGCCGGCCACGATGACCCGTCGCCCCTGGTTGGCCAGCGTCTGGCAGACTTCCACCAGCTCCATACCAAAGAACTGCGCCTCGTCGATACCGACGACGACGGCATCCCCGACCTGTTCAAGAATCTCTTGCGCGGTTTGCACGGCAATGGAGGGCAGCTTCATGGCGTTGTGCGAGACGATGTGTTCGACCGAGTAGCGATCGTCGATGCGGGGCTTGAAAATGGCGGTTTTCTGTTTGGCGATTTCAGCGCGTTTGAGCCGGCGTATAAGTTCTTCGGTCTTGCCGCTGAACATGCTGCCGCAAATTACTTCAATCCAGCCGACGCCTTTGGGTATGGCATTGAGCATAACATCCTCACGTTGTTCCGTTAAATCTAGTCATTATCTTTTCAATAGTCAACGAGATCTCTTCTTCGCCGGAGACGATGAGGTCGGCATGGGCCCGGCTGGGAAGAACGTATTGCAGATACATGGGGCGAACCGTGGCCAGGTACTGTTCAATGACCGAAGGAATGGTGCGGCCGCGTTCCTGGGTGTCGCGGTGCAACCGGCGGATGAAGCAGATATCCATGGAGGTTTCGATGAACACTTTGATGTCGAACAGGGGCAGGATCTCGGTAACAGCAAAAAGCAGGATGCCGTCGACGACGACCAGGTCGGCCGGCCCGGCCTGCACCTGGTCCGGCAGGCGGTTGTGCTGGCTGAAATCGTAGAGCGGATGGGTAATGGCCTGGCGCTGACGCAACCGCTGCAGGTGATCCATGAGCAGGTCGAACTCTATGGCCTCCGGATGATCGTAATTGATGTGCTGGCGCTGCGCCAGGGAGAGATCGGAGCGGTCACGATAATAGAAATCCTGGGACAGGATCAACGAAGAGCGTTGGCAGGCACGTGCCACGCCTTTGGCCAGAGTGGTTTTACCAGAGCCGGAGCCGCCGGCGATACCGATGATGGTCGGGTGTTCGGTCATGATAGAAATCTTTCGTCAAAAGCGTGTGGCAGCAACTCTTGCAGCAAGAGCGTCTCCTGTTCATCGCCGACAGCGAGGATGACGGTAATGTTTTTGGCATAATCCCATAGCAGCTGCCGGCAAGCGCCACAGGGCGGACAAAAGGGTTTTTGCGGCGTAGCGATGGCGATGGCGACAAACTCGGTGGCGCCCTCTGAAAGCGCCTTGACCAGGGCTACGCGTTCGGCGCAAATGGTGAGCCCGTACGAACTGGATTCGACGTTGCAGCCGGTAAAGATCCGCCCGTCAGCCGCCAACAGAGCGGCGCCTACAGGAAAGTGGGAGTAGGGCGCTTGCGCCAGGCGAATCATGGCCTGCGCCACCCGAATGAGAGAGTCCAAGAGCGCACCTCCAAATAAAAAATCCAAAGTCAAGTCGACTTTGGACTAAAATACTAAATACCATCATCAAAGTAAATGGTAATATGTATTTTGCGGAACGATCGGCAGAGGCTAGAAGGGAAGGTCGTCCGCTTCTTCCGGGACCGGTCCGCTGAAATCGGTTTCTGCGGGCATGGGGGCTGCGTCATGCTGCGGCGCTTCCCGGTCGCCGCGCGATTCCAGCAGCTGGATCGAGTCAGCCGTCACTTCGGTGGTGTAGCGTTTGTTGCCGTCCTTGTCATTCCACGAACGCGTCGCCAGCTTGCCTTCGACATAGAGACGATGGCCTTTTTTCGTATATTGCCCGATGACTTCCGCCTGTTTGCGCCAGACCACAACGCGGTGCCATTCCGTCTGTTCCTGCATCTTGCCTTCCTGGTCCTTGTAAGAGGTGTTGGTTGCCAGACTCAAGGTGGCTACAGCCGCCCCGGAGGGAGTATACTTTACTTCCGGATCCTGACCCAGTCGGCCGATGAGAATCACTTTGTTGATGGTGCCTTTGCTGTCGTATGCCATAACCCACCTCCTTGATTAGTTATGAGTTCAGGGGCGAGACCCCCTTGTGAATTCTACAGAATTATGGGATTATTGTCAAGCAAAATTTGACGAAAAAAGACAAAAAATAGCCACAACAACCTGATCAGCACCCTGTGATGCTGCCGGTGCGTACGAATCAACACCGCTTTGTCGAAAATCATTTCTCCGGAACTAAAAGTTACGTAAATTTAAAGATATTTGGTATTCTTTTTTTCTAAAGAATGGATCAGGATGATTGCTACCTCATACAAGATAGTTCCTTTAGCGGCTATCAGCCAGGACGATGGCCGCTATCGGCTTGATGATGGCCGGAGCCGGCCGGCTGATTCTCTGCACCTTGCTTTTGAGCGCGCCGGCTGTTTACAGCCACCGGTGGTGCATCTGTGCGCGTCCCGGTATGTGCCGGTCATCGGCTGGCCAAGCCTGGAGGCGGCCCGGGCGTTGGGGTGGGAATCGATAGCGGTGATGGTTGTGGCAGAGGAGACGGCAGCGGAAAAAGTGTTTGAACTGGCTGTACTGGATCGGCTGACACAAAACCGCCCGCTGAATCCGCTCGAGACGGCGGTGATTCTGCATCGGTTGCTGCATGTGTTTCAGTGCAGCCGGGAGCAGATGATCGAAAGCTGGCTGCCGCTTCTCGGCTTTGGCAAAAATCCTCGCGTGCTGGAGGTGTATCTGCCGTTTTACGATTTGGACGAACGCAGCCGCGACGAGCTGGCGCAGGACCATCTGTCGCTGGATTTTGTGCAACTGCTGCTGAAAAAAAATGTGGCAGAGCGGCATCTGTTGCTGGATGTGGTGCAAATCTGCCGATTGGGCAAGAATCGGCAAAAGGAATTTTTCCTGCTCCTCGATGACGTGAGCCGAATGGAACAAAACGGGCTGGCCGCACTGCTGCAGCAGGAGGCGTTGCAATCGATCCTGCGCGACAGCCAGATCACCCCGTCACAAAAGGCGGAGCGCCTGAAAGCGGAATTGTGGGGCCGCCGCTACCCGGTCTATACCGAAGCGAGGGCGCGTTTTGCGCAGGTTCTGGCGGAAGCCGGCTGGCCGGCGGCACTGCATGTGCAGCCGTCGCCGTTCTTCAACAGCGACGACCTCTCGATTTCGTTTTCATTCCGTTCGTCCGACGAATGCCGGTCGCTGATCGATGAGCTGGATCGACTTTATAAAAGCGGCGCCATCGCGCGGCTGCTGGAGATACCATGAACCGATTCCGCACGGAAAGAAATTATCGGCCGCAGCGCCTGTTCATCGAGGAGGGGGTGCAGCACGAACCGTTTTGCCAACGCATTGTTGAGCAATTTGCGGAGGTGCCTCGCGACCTCATCCGCGACGGTCAGAAACTGTCTCCCTCTCAACAACCGGCCGGCGCTCTGCTGCTGGCTCGGCAGCGCGGGCCGTTTCTGCGTTACTGCCCGGGCACCAGCAAGCATATCTGCTGTATGTATTTCAACCTGGATGTGGCGGCCGGCTGCGATCTCGGCTGCCGCTACTGCATCCTGCAAGGGTATCTGAATACGCCCACCACCACCATATACTGCAATACCGGCGACATGTTCTGTGAACTGGACGAGACACTGATACGGCATCCACAGCGGTTTTATCGTATCGGCACCGGCGAATTGTCGGACAGCATGACCTTTGACCATTTTACCGGTCTCTCGGTCGATCTGGTCCGGTATTTCAGTCGGCATCAAAACGCAATCATCGAGCTGAAATCGAAAAATGTTCACATCGACAATTTGCTCGGATTGCAGCACAATCGCCGCGCCGTGGTCTCCTGGTCGGTCAACGCCGAGCCGATCTGTCAAAGCGAGGAAGCCGACGCGCCCGTTCTCAGTGACCGCCTGGCGGCCGCCAAAGAGATACGGCAGGCCGGCTATCGTTTAGGATTTCATTTCGATCCGATGATCCATTTTCCCGGATGGGAAGCATACTACCAGGAAACCGTGGATCGCATTTTCAGCGTCGCCAGGCCGGAAGATATCGCCTGGATCAGTTTGGGTGCTCTGCGCTACCCGGCTGCTATGGACGATATTATCCGGGAGAATCATCCGGACACGCGCATGGTGTTGGGTGAATTGCTGCCGGGGATTGATAAAAAGATGCGTTACTTCAAGTCCATCCGTATCGAGATGTTTCGCAGGATGTACGAATGGATCAGCGGACATGGGTTTCAGCAGGGGTTGTATCTTTGTATGGAGAGCGATGAGGTGTGGCACAAAGCCTTTGGCTGGTCACCCGGCAGCAGCGCCGGTTTGAAGCATATCCTGGACGATCGCGTTCGCCCGGACTAGACGGTTTTCGCCAATCGGCGAGGTTTTGCCGTATTATGTTTTAAATTCCCGTACCCTTTAAACGATGATGAGGTTTGATGATTACTGAATTGATTTCGCACTATGCGGTCAAGGTGCTGGAGATTATGGGTTATTTCGGCGCCGGTCTGCTCATGGCGCTGGAGAGCATGATCGCGCCGGTTCCCAGCGAAGCCGTGATGCCGTTTGTGGGTTTTATGGTGGCCGACGGCCACTGGAACTTGTGGCTGTCGATTGTGGTTACCTCCCTCGGTTCAATAGCCGGATCCCTGGCTTCTTACGGGATGGGTTACTACGGCGGCAAACCGCTGGTGCTCAAGGTGGGCAAATATCTGTTGCTGGACAAGCACGATCTGGAGATGACGGAACGCTTTTTTCACAAACGCAGCGGCACCTGGACGCTGTTTATCAGCCGCTTCATTCCGGTGATCCGCCATTTCGTTTCCATCCCGGCCGGCATCGGCAAAATGCCGCTGGCGCCGTTTGTGGTCGCCACGCTTGTTGGCGCCACGATCTGGAACACCTTTCTACTCATACTGGGCATGAAACTGCGCGAGAACTGGGAAGTGGTCCAGACCTATTCGCACCAGATCGACATCGGGGTGGTGATCCTGTTGGCCGGATTTGTGGGCTGGTTTATCTATTCGCGGGTGAAAAAGCGCAAAGACCAAAAGCAATAAGCCGCTAAGGGCCATCTGCGGAAAAATTTTAAATCATTCATCGCGATGCACCGTGTCCGGCGAAAAGGCCGGCAGGCACACTGAAATGTACTCGGCGCCGTCCGGCGTGCTGTACTGCACCCACTCGCCTTTTTCAATGATCACCGCTTCGCCGGCGCGCACAATGAATTCCCCGTGGCGCTGCGCTATCTTGACAGAGCCTTTGAGGACCACGGTATATTCGTCAAATTCCGGTGTCTGTCCCGGCTCCTGCCAGCCGGCAGCGCTGATCATGCGGGCAATGCTCACCCCGCCGGTACCGGTATTAACCCTGCCGACAAATTCCTGAATTTCTTTGGGAAGATTCCCTTGTGCCGCTATGATCGTTGGTGCTTTGATATATTTGGCCACACGCACCTCTTAAAGTACGCCAGTGAATTATTTTAATGATTACTATCCGTCAAAAAATGTCGGACACCTTCAAGGTGATGTCCGACATTTGGTTCCGGCTTATGAATAGATCAATTTAAAAACAAATCGTCGCGCCCAAATGAATCGTGACCATGTCCGTAGCCGACTGTTTGGCGTCATAGAATACCTGGCCGCTCTCTCTGCGTATGGAGCCTTTTTTCAGATATTGTGCTTCGCCGCCGATCATGTAGCGACCGCGCAGGTCCAGCAGCACGGCCAGCGGTTTTTCGTGGCCTTGTGAGGAATCGCCGCTTCGTTCATAAACCCGCCACATCAGGCCGCCGCCGGCGCCGTAGCTGAACGCGGTGTCGTCAAAGTTGGTGGTGCTGGCAATGGTGTCGTCATGATCGTCCCAGTCACCGGTGCTGTTGATTTCTGTCTGGGTGAACAGGTAATTCAGGCCTAACGCCCCTTCGACATAGGGCCGCAGCTTGCCTTCTTTGTTTTGCACGCGCAGGAACAGATGCGAAAGGAAGATACTGTTGTTGGTCGTCACCTTGACTTTGACGTCCGGAATATTGGTGAGGAGCGGTTGTCGCTGCGACTCGCTGCCGTAAATCAGAAAGCCGACGTCCGCACCGACGCCCAGGATGCTCTGCGACGGCGCATAGAGAAATTCAGCGGTCAGGCCAAAGCCGTCGTTGCCGGTATTTTGTTTAAAATCGCCCTGCAGCAAGCCGGCGGCGAGATGCAATCCGGCCTGGAAATTGGTTTGGCCGATGACCGGTTGTGCGGCCAGGATCATGGTTAGCATTGACCATACAGAAAAAAGCAGAGAACGGTTTCGCATGTAAGTCTCCTTTTTTAGTATGATATACGGTTAAAATCGGTAATTGTAACGTAGTTTGATGCGGCTGGCGCTTTCGCTGACCTGCCAATAGTCCCAGGCCGGTTCGTACCATTTGGAATTCCAGGTGATATAGACCTCGTTTCCCGGCGTCAGGATCCAGCGAAACCGGGACTGCCACCCCATGGCGTTTGACAGATCGTCGTACTGGATGTAGGTATACAGGGTCACGTTGGCACTGAAAAGAATATTGGCATTCAAGCGAGCGATGCGGGTGCTGAAGTCGCCGTCCGCCAGCGTCACATCGTGATGTTCCACTTCCATGCCCACAAACAGGGGTACGCTTATTTTATACCCAAACGCCGCGGTCCAATCGCGGCGGTTGCCGCTGTAAAAGGCGCCGGACTCTGCCACGGCTTTGAACCAGAACGGCCGCCTGGGGGCGCTGAGAAACTGGCTGCGCAGGCGCGCAAAGGTGTAGCGGCCCCTGTCGATGAGATGTGAACTGTAGATTTTAAACGGCTTGTCGAGAAACTCGTACTGGGAGTAAACGTTGAGGGAACCTTCATCGCCGGATTTGAAACGCAGGGTGAACGGGGTGAAGGAGAGCTGTCTGGTCAGCAGGCGCTGATTCAAATCCGTGATATAATCGACCTCGGCGGAGATGAGCACCTGCAGCAATCCCAGACGCCGCGTGCGCGGTCCCAGTGTGCAGAGCGCATAGCTTTCCTGAATATCCGCGCGCGGCACAAAGCCCATCCCGGGCTGGAAATTTTTTTCAATGCGCATGCTGCCGGCGCGGAAAGAGAATTGGTCGTTGGGATAGGCCAATTCCACCCCCAGCGCCTTATCGTCGCCCTTTGCGGCTGGGCTGCGGGACTGCAGGCCATAGAGCTGAAAGGCTATGTTTTTGTTGCCGCGAAAGGTGGAAGCCGCCAGTTTTAGATCCGCCCCATACACCGTGTTGTCGTCGTTGGTGAGAGCGTTGCCGTGGGTGACGATGATGCCGATGGAGCTGATTTTGCCAAAACCCTGGCGGATGCGCAGGGTGGAAAAATGGCGCTGTTGCGTCAAGCCCTCATCCTGCACCTGCATGAGGCCGATGTTGGTACGGCCGACCTGTCCGGTCACTTTGGCGCCCCAATGGATGGCCAGCGGATTGCCGTTGCCATCCAGGCCGATGCGGCGGGAGAAAAAGGGCAGAATGCGCTGAGCGTATTTATTTTCACCGTCTCCGGAGAGGGCGAAGGAAAAATAGCTGGCGCCGTCGAGGAAAAAATCCCGCTTTTCCGGAAAAAAGAGCGGAAAACGGGTCAAGTTGATCTGGCGACTGTCCACTTCGGTCTGGGCAAAATCGGTGTTGACCGTGAGTGCGCTCTTGACGCCGGGCGTGATCTGATAAAAGAGATCGACGCCGGCATTGCGTTTGGCGGCGGGGTTGACGCCGATCTTTTGATCCAGGCCGAACAGACCGTAAGGATTTACATCCAGGCCGTGGCCGGTTTGCAGGTCATGCATGCCGGTCATAAGGCCGGCGTCGGAAACCTGAAAGCGGTACGAATCCAGGTTGGCCGACGGCCAGTAAGAGGCTTCATGATTTTTGATGATGTTGCGAATCAGCTTCAGCCCCCAGCGGTCCAGGCCGGGTTTGAAGGTGATGGATTTGAATGGGATCGCCACTTCGGCATCCCAGCCGCGTTCGTGGATGCGCGCCTTGCCCTGGAACAGACAATCCCAATCCTTGTTCAGTCCGGCGCCGTTTTCACCGACCAGGGCATCGCCGATGGAGCCGCGCGGACCGATCTGAAACCAGTAAGCGGTATTATGATTGAGAAAGGTATCGAGAATGATCTGAACGCGATCGTCGTTGCCCAGGCTGATGTCGCGGGCCATCTCTTGCGCGGTGATGTCGTTGACGTCACGATGATAACAGTGAAAGCCGAAATAAAGGTAATCCTGATCGTGACAGATCAGCACCGTTGTGGCTTCGCTGACCGGCTCGGCCAGGTGCGGTTCTCTTTGGAAAAAGGTGTTGACGACAAAGGCCTGCTGCCAGGCTTTGTCGTTCATCCAGCCGTCGATCTCCGGCCCGTTTTCGACCCGAATCGCCTGCACCTGATCTTGCCCCTGCACGATCTGCCAACTAATCAACAGCAGTACCAGCCATCTCATATGGTGTGCTCGCATGGTTTGAGGATGGCTGTTCAGCCACCGACCAGTTTGGTTCGATACCCTTGCTTTTGCAGCAGCTCTACCACCTTGGTGCGATGGTCGCCCTGAATTTCTATTTGTCCGTCCTTGACGGTGCCGCCGCTGCCCAGGGCGCCTTTGAGAGTTTTTGCCAGCAGCTCCAATTGGCCGGCTGACAAGGTCAAACCCTGGATCAGGGTTACGGATTTGCCTTTGCGGCCCTTGCGGTCCAGCTGAATGCGGGCGGTCTGCGCCTTTGCCGGAACCGCTGCCGCCTCCCCGCAGCGGCAGGGGGTGGCTCCGCATCGTGGACAGGTGGGGTCCTCCTTGGCTGTGGAGTAGACCCGCTGAGAATATGTTTCCATCATATAGCCATCCGTGCCATTGAATAGAGTCAAACACCGTTTGATACGAAAAGGTCAATATATGGAAAATCCGCACAAATCCAAGGACAATTTAGCCGGCGCCGCAGACGCTGACGATCATTTCATTTTGAATTTTGCTGAAAAATGAATAATATAATACGATCTACCCGTGGAGAATCTACACCGCCCCACTTGCCCGACATACCATCCGGCTGGAGACGTTATGAAATATAGATTGAGAACGGTACTCGGTCTGCTAATCCTTTATCCGTTGAGTTTGACCATGGCCGCTATTGATAGTCGAACCACCGAGCGCACCATCGCCGAGTTGCGCAAAAAGCATCCGACGGTTGAACCGGATCGTATCGTCAAAGGGGTGCAGCAGGTGGCGGAGTTGTGGCGAGAAGCGGACGGATCCGAATCAGATCGGGCCTCTTTTTGCCTGGATTATTTTATCGCCGATCCGGTTGTGCGGGAGCAGACATTTCAGCGTTTGCAGCACAACCTGGAAATTGTCACCGGCCATAATGTGCAGGTCGCTCGCGATTTGGCCGGCCCGCTGCAGCTGGACCTGGGACCGGTTCTGGCCATCGA
Organism: uncultured Cytophagia bacterium; assembly: GCA_964541895.1. Taxonomy (GTDB): domain Bacteria; phylum Zhuqueibacterota; class Zhuqueibacteria; order Residuimicrobiales; family Residuimicrobiaceae; genus CAZISM01. Next base: position 51,067 of record CAZISM010000003.1, on the reverse strand, counting down.
TTATCTGTTCGCCGAGTACGATCCCGCGGCGCATGTGCGCGAGGATTTTTTTAAATCAAAGATCGCTTTCGTCACGCTGCTCAATTTTCCCGCCACCACGCTGCAGCAGCGGCTGCTGCTCGGCCAGAGCTGGACGAGAGCACAATGGGCACAAGCCCGGCTCGGTCAGCGTTTTCGCGAACGCATACCGGCGGAGGTGCAGCAGAACCTTACCAAAGCCTATGTGCAGGCGGACGATTATATTTCCAATTACAATATCCATATGCACAACCTGATCGACCCGCAGGGACGGCGCCTTTTTCCGCAAGGATTAAAGCTGATCTCGCACTGGGGATTGCGCGATGAGCTGAAAGCGCAATACGCCCTCACGGACGGCCTGGCGAAACAGCGCATGATCCAGCAGGTCATGGAAAGAATAATCCGGCAGGAAATACCGGCGCGGGCTATCGACAACGCGCAGGTGGAATGGAGTCCCTTTAAACGCGACGACGCCGCGCCTGAACCGGACCGTCGTTATCGTATGTTGCTGTCGGTCTTTCAGGCCGAAAAAAACGCCGACGTCTATTATCCCGGATTACCGACCAAAATCGTCCGCCGCTTTGAGCAGGACCGCGAAATTCCGGAAGCGGATTTTGAAAAGATGCTGGTGTCGGTGTTGACCGACCCGGCGGCGAAGCAGGTTGCCGACCTGATCAGTCGCCGACTGAAGCGAAACCTGGAGCCGTTTGATATCTGGTACAACGGCTTTAAGCCGAAGAGCAGCTACAACGAAGCAGAGCTGGATAAAATCGTTATGGCGAAATATCCCGACACCGCCGGCTTTCAGGCGGACCTGGTTTCCATACTGACGAAACTGGATTTTACCCCGGAGCGGGCTCGTTACCTGGCGGGAAAAATCACCGTGGATCCGTCCCGAGGAGCCGGCCATGCTCTGGGTGCCGGCCGCCGCGACGATAACGCCCACCTGCGCACGCGCATTCCCGCCGACGGCATGCGCTACAAAGGATACAACATCGCCGTTCATGAACTGGGCCACTGCGTGGAGCAGGTGTTGTCATTGAACGCTATCGACCATACCTTGCTGGCGGGTGTGCCCAACACCGCCTTTACGGAGGCGTTTGCTTTTGTGTTCCAGAGTCGCGATCTTGACTTGCTCGGCTTGTCGCACCATGATCCACAACAGGAGCATCTGAACAGCCTGGACGTGTATTGGTCCACCTGTGAAATCGCGGCTGTCGGCCTGGTGGACATCAAGATCTGGCATTGGCTGTACGACCATCCCCAGGCTACGCCGGCGGAGTTGAAAGCGGCTGTTATCGATATCGCTGGCCAGGTCTGGAATCGTTATTTTGCACCTCTGATCGGTCACAAGGATTCGCCCATACTGGCGGTTTATTCACATATGATCGATGCTGGTTTATATCTGCCGGACTATTCTCTGGGCCACATCATTTCGTTCCAGCTGGAAACGTATCTGAAAGGCAAGAGATTGGGGGCAGAGATGGAACGGATGTGCGTACTGGGCGCGATCACGCCACAGGCCTGGATGCAGCAGGCGGTCGGCGCATCGATATCCGCCGAGCCGCTGCTGCGCGCAGTGGCGACGGCTTTGCAAAACATCAAATAGTCTGATCCTGAGCAGGGATCTGGTTACAAGTAATAACTCGGCTGGATTACACAAATGAAAAAGTGGTTGACGCTGTTTTTCTTGTTGCTGACCTGTTCCGCTTTTGCCGGTTCGACGCTGGTGTATCATGTGAACGATTTCAGCCGTCCGGACAGTCTCAATAAAAGCACCCGGATGTCCCTCGACGGCCGCTGGGAATATCGGACGGCTCTGAACCAGGAATGGATGACCATTCAGGTGCCGCATCTGTTGCACGGCAGCGGCTCGTACACGTTCCGCAGATATTTTTCCATGGACTCTACCTTTACCGCCGAGACGTTTCGTCTGGTGTTCACCTCTATTGAAGGCGTGACCTCGGTTTATTTGAACAAAAAACTGTTGGGCACCCGTTTGCGGGCCTCTACGCCCCTGAGTTTCGACGTGGCGCGATCCGATCTTTTCTTCAATGAGCGGAATGAACTGGTGGTGGATGTGGATACGCGCATCAACTATCGCTCTTCGCTGCCGCATTTTTTGCGCAGTCGCGGCTTACCGCCTGTATCCGCCGGACTGATTCGCCCGGTCTATCTTGAATTCGGCCGCAGGCCCAATATTCATCAGGTACACATCCAGCTCCATCCCGCCGGCCTGGATGTAGCAGTTGTGCTGCAGAAAAACAGGCAGGACAGCCTGGCGCTGCAGGATCGCAAACTGCAGCAACAGCGCGCTTTGACCTGTCGCGTCTCCATCCTCTCCCCGGCCGGCGGTCCGCCGCTGTTTGAAGGCAGCGCGCCGATCACGGAGGACGACACGGCTTTGGCGAAATGGAGCGCGGCCGTTCTGTTGTCGTCGCCGGTCTACTGGCAGCCGCGCAGTGCGGCGCTCTATCAGGCGGATATCACTTTGCTGGAGGGCAATGTGGCGGTCGATCACGCCGCCATGACCTTCGCTGTGGTCGATCCCAGAACCGCGATGCCGGAAAAATGGAAAGCCATCGAATGGTTTGAAGACTATCGAATGCAGGCGCTCCCGGAACAAGAGTTGAACCGTCGCATCGAACAGGATATGCAGGCCATCTATAATACCGGCGCCAACGCGGTGCGAATATTCGGCAAAGCGCCGGCCGAGCAGGTGCTGACGATGTGCGATCGCCTGGGGCTGGCCGCTCTGGTTGAAATTCCCGTGGTCAATGTGCCGTCCGCGCACCTCAACGACGTCACGTTTAAAAAACGCGCGGCTGCGGCGCTCCGGGAGCTGGTGCAGTTTGGTCAGCGTCATCCATCGGTCGTGGCCTATGGATTGGGCAGCGGCTTTGACGCTCACGACCACCAGACTGTCGCCTATCTCAATGAGATGAAAGGCGTGGTCGCCGCTCTGGATCAACGTCCGGTCTATGCCGCCTATCGCGGCGAGCGGCCGTTGCCTGCCACACTCCCCGTGCCGCTGGCGATATGGGAGACGCGGCCGGAGCGGATTGACGATCTGGTAGTGCCCAAGAGCAGCGTTGATGCCGCCGTGATCTATAAATTGACCGTGCCGCTGGCCTCCCAGCTCGATGACGAAGCGTTGCGGGAGCAGTTGCAGGCCTTTCAATTAAAGACCACGCTGTCCGCGTTTCTCAACCAGGCTTCGGTGCATGGCGTCATGGTCAGTCCCTTTCGCGATGCCACCGGCGACACCCCCCATTTGATGTGGGGAGATCGCACCGAGGCCAACGTGCTCTCCGCCGGATTGTACGACGTGCGTTCGCAACAGCGGTTGTCGTGTCAGGTGGTGACGAGTCTGTACTCCGGCAAGGCCCTGCCGGAATTGCTGCCCGGCGAGCGGCCGGGCGCTGATCCCTATATTTTCCAGTTTCTCGGACTCGGGTTTCTGGTTGTCGTTCTCTTTTTTATCAAGCAGGATAAGCGCATGAGCCATTACATGCGGCGCGCTTTTATTTATCCGCACGGATTTTATACCGACCTCAGCGAAAACCGTCAGCTCTCGCCGTTTCTCACCGGTCTGGTGGGTGCCGGCTCGTTGCTGGCCTTATCCATGGTTCTGGCCTCGTTTCTCTATTTTTACCGTTTCAACACCTATATCGATGAATGGTTAACCTGGTTGTTTCCTTCCGCCAAAATCAAATATTACGCCATCTGGTACATTTGGCACCCGGCCGCCCTGATCGCTCTGCTGACGGTCGCGCTGGAAACACTGGCACTGCTGCAAGCCATGCTGATCAAGATCACCGTGCTCTGGCAACGACGTTACCTTCGCTTCAGCCAGATCCTGGCGTTCGTCCACTGGGTGCCGGCCTGTTTTCTTTTTATGCTGCCGGTCACGATTGTGTTGTATCGGGCGCTGGAACAAAACTATCTCGTGGATCCCATTCTGGGCGTGCTGGCGCTGATCCTGTTCTGGTTCCTGATTCGGACCTGGCGTGGTCTCAAAGTCATCCTGCAGACCTCGGCGTGGCGTGCCATGCTGCATTTGGCGGCGCTGCTGGCTTTTGCGGTGTTTATTCTGGTTCTCTATTTTGAGCCCGGCAAGGCCGTTCTAGCTTATCTTCAATATTTTCAAAACTTATTAATTCATTGATCGGCTGTGAAGACGGCTAAAGAATGCCGGCGGCCGGAAAATATCCTTGTTTTTTAGCCTGCGGCATAGTATTTTTATCGCCTGCACTAATGTATCGTCAGTACTTGAAGGGAAAATGAACCACACGTGTACCTCTCTGAACTTACAATCGTCGGTTTTAAATCATTTGCCAAAAAAACCCATCTCGCTCTCCATGACGGTATAACCGGTATCGTCGGCCCCAATGGCTGCGGCAAAAGCAACATTGTCGACTCGATTCGCTGGGTTATGGGCGAGCAGCGCACAGGTGCGTTGCGATCGGATCGCATGGAGAATGTGATTTTCAACGGTTCAGCCACGGCAAAGCCGGTCGGCATGGCCGAGGTTTCGCTCAAGATCGAAAACACCAAAAATATTCTGCCCATCGATTATTCTGAAGTCCTGATTACGCGAAGGTTGTTTCGATCCGGCGAAAGTCAGTATTTGATCAACGGCAACACCTGCCGGTTGAAGGATATTCTGGATCTGTTTCTGGATACCGGTGCCGGTCCGCACACCTATTCGGTCATCGAGTTGTCGCAGGTGGAACGCATTCTCAACGGCAAGGAGGATGAACGCCGCCGAATTTTTGAAGAGGCGGCGGGCATCACCAAATACAAACTGCGTCGCAAAGCCACCTTCCGCAAACTGGAATCCACGGAAAAGGATCTGATCCGCATCGAAGACATCATGTCTGAGGTGGAAAAGAACGTGCGCACGCTTCGTCGCCAGGTAGCCAAGGCGCAACGTTATCAGGAACTGGCCGAGGAGCTCAAGTCGCTGGAGATTCTGTTTGCTAATCATGACTTTAATTCCATCCTGCGGGAACTGGAGCCGCTGGAGACGCATCTGAATCTGGCGCGGGATGAGCGCGAATCCTCCTCCTCGACGCTGGCCCGGCGCGATGCGGATTACGAATCGACGCGGACGCGATTGCTGGAGATCGAACGGTTGTTGTCCGATAAGCAGCGGACGTTGAACGAACAGCTGCGCGAGATTCAGAAATTCGAAGAGCGTATCCTGGTCAACAGCGAGCGTATTCGTTCGTTGCAGGAATCCAATCTGCGCTACGGCCAGGAGCGGGAGTCGCTGCAGATCAAGCAGCAGGCCCTGCAGGAGCAGCACCACATCACACAGGAACGGTATGCGTTTTCCGAACGGGTGTTGAACGAACAGAGCCAGGAACAGATCAAGGCCAACCAGGCCTATGAAGCGGTGCGGCGCGACTATGAGGACAAGCGAGTCCGTTTCCGAGAAGCGGAGTCGCAAGTGCTCGTCATCACCGAAGAGCTGAGCCGCAAACAGAACGAAGGCGAACGTCTCAAGGCCACAGAAGAGAATCTGACCCGCCGTATCGGACAAATCAACACGGAAGAAAAGGCCACGCATGATCGTTTGCAGGAGTTGAAAATAACCCTGCAGGAAGCCCGGCATCGTGAGAGCGGCCTGTCTGCAAGCCTGGAAGAAAAGAAGCGCAAGGTCATCGAGCTCGTTCGCAGCGAAGAGGAGATGAAGCGCTCCTTCGAGCAAATGCAAAAACTGGAGTCTCAGGATCGCAACCGCGTCGAAGTGCTCACCCATCAGGCTGAACTGGTCAAGCGGTTGATCGACAATTATGAAGACTATCCGGCCGGCGTGCGCTATCTGGCTACCAACAAAGAGATAAATTTCAACAGCTACGGCCCCCTGGCCAACGTGGTCCAGGTGCAGCCCAATTATCGTTCGGCCATTGCCGCCAGCCTGGGCGAAGTGGCCACCTATCTGGTGGTGGAAGACGTCAACGCCGCCTTTAACGGCATCGGCCTGTTGCGCGAAGAAAAGCGGGGGGTGGTCACGTTTGCGCCGCGCAGCGAAATCCGTGTTGCGGCCGCCAACCGGCCGGTGGTGAGCGATCTGGGCGTAGTCGGCTATGCCGACGAGCTGGTGAGCTGCGAGCCGTCGTTTCAGGACATGATCCGCGCGGTGCTGGGGTCCTACATGATCGTTCAGGATCTGCAAACGGCCAGCCGTATTTATAACCAGGTGCGGCCGCACAAGATCAACGTTGTCACTCTGGCCGGCGAGGTGCTTGGTCATGCCGGTTTTATTCGCGGCGGCACCAATCATCGGAATCAATCCGACTTTGTCGGCCGGCAGGACCAACTGCAGGCGTTGTTGCAGGAAATTGAAAAGTTAAAGAGTGCCATCGAAGCGCGGCACATTCTCATGGGCCAGAAAGAGTCGGACATCCATCGCACCAAAATCGATATCGAAGCGCAATCGGCCGAGATCAAGCGGATGGAAGAAGAGCTGGCCAATCTCAAAGTCGAGTTGGGGCGGTTGACCTTTGAAGAGAGCTCTCTGCAGGAGACGCACGGCAAGCAGCTGTCGGAACGGCAGTATCTTCTGGGCGAGGTCAGCCAGTTGGGCCAGAACCTGGAGTTGCAGGCCATGGGCGCAGACGATCTGACCAGTCGGCGCCAGCAGCTCGGCGAACAGGCCAATCAACTGGGCGAAGACATCAAGCTCATCGAGCAGAACCTCAACACGACGACCGCCCATCTCCAGGAAATCAACGTCCATGTGGCCAAGCTGCAAAGCGATTTTGAAGCGTTGCGACGGGAGACGGAAGCCATCGGCCGCCAGGTCGATGAGACCACGGGGCTGATTCGGGCCCGCACCGAAGAGACCGACCGGGCCATGCGGGAAATTCAGGAACTAAATGAGGTCAATCAGGAGTATAATAACCGGGTCGCGGAGCTGAAAGGAAAGCGTGAAGCTCTGCAGGCGGAATTGAACGATCTGGAGGAACAGCAATACCAGATCAACACACGCGTCGCCGAACAGGAGAAATCCATTCGAGCCGAACGCGGCAAGCTCGACGAGCTGTCGGAATCGGTGCACAAGATCGAGTTGCGCGTGTCGGAATTAAAGTTGCGCCTGGAAAATCTGAAAACGCGCATGCTGGCCGAGTTCGAGTACCCCCTGCAGCGCGGTGCGGTCGATGAGGCGTTTAACGCTGAAGAAAACCATAAGCGTATCGAAGAGATGCGCGAGAAGATAAAGGAAGTAGGTCCGGTGAACCTGCTGGCGCTCAAAGAGTTCGAACAGGAAAAAGAGCGTATGGAGTTTCTGCAGGCGCAGCGGGACGATCTGATCAAAGCGCGCAAGAATCTCACCGAGACCATCGATATCATCAATTCCACGGCTCGGCAGAAATTCATGGAAACGTTCGAAAAGGTGCAGGAATACTTTTCCAGTGTGTTCACCACTTTTTTCGAAGGCGGGCGCGCCAGTCTGGTGTTGCAGGAGACCGCCGATCCGCTGGAAGCGGAAATCGATATCCTTGCCACCCCGGGCGGCAAAAAACTGACAGCGTTGACCCTGCTGTCAGGTGGGGAGAAATCGCTGACCGCCATTTCCCTGCTCTTTGCCATTTATCTCTACAAGCCGAGCCCGTTCTGCATCTTTGATGAGGTGGATGCCCCTCTCGACGACCGCAACGTCGGCCGCTTCACCAGTGCGCTGAAAGAGTTTTCGAAAAACACGCAGTTCCTGGTCGTCACCCACAACAAGCTGACGATGCGCGCCGCTGATCAGCTCTATGGCATCACCATGGAAGAGAAGGGTGTGTCCAAAGTGGTTTCGGTGAAATTTGACGCCTCACAGCACGGCGCCGTCAATAATCAACCTGCCAATTAAACGAGATGCTTGCCCGACCCCTTGTCGAGAATACAGGCCGCTAGCAGGCAGGCATCCACAGGGAGTTGTTATGAATAAATCCTTTGTGTATTTCTTGCTCGTACTGGTGGCGCTGACGAACACGCTGACCGGTTGGGCTCAGACCGAGACGGAGACGGCGGACCAGGCCAAGACCGGGCCCAAACTGAAATTCTCCGTCGACTACAGCCGGTTCCGTTATTCCGACAGCCTCAATTTTCTCGAGTTTTCCGCATCCGTGGACCGGAGCCTGTTGCGCTATGTGCCGGATGGTGAAAAATTCAAAGCCGAATTCATCGTCACCGCGGAAGTGATCGACCGGGATTCGGTTGTGGCTCGCAAGGGCTGGCGAAATGTCAACACCATCGACAGTCTGGCGGAAATCGACATGGGCCAGCGGCTCTATGCGGTGAACAATTTTGTCCTGCCGCCCCGTGACAGCCGCATCCGCATCAAGGTGGAAGATGTAAACGACGCCGCAGCGGCCGGTAAAGTGGAGTGGCCGGTACGGATCAAATCGTTTGCGCCCGATTCGCTGCGCCTTTCCGATATCCAGATGGCCGCTTCCATCGAGCGCGATACCGTGCAGAGCGTGTTCAATAAAAACGGCTTTCGCGTGATTCCGAATCCGACCTCTCTCTACGGCATCGGCCTTCCCATTCTTTACTCTTACATGGAAATCTATCACCTGGCTCCGGCCAGCAAGGAAAACGGTGATACCTACCGGGTGGAATACAAGGTACTCAATACCGACGGCGCTTTTGTCAAGAGCTATGGCGTCAAGGAGCGCAAAAAGCCCGGCACCTCTGCGGTCGAGGTCAACGGCGCCAACGTGGTGACCCTGGTCTCCGGCGCGTATTACATCGCAGTTGAAGTAACGGATATGGAAACCGGCCAGATCGCCAGATCCATGCACAAATTTTTCGTCTATCGCGAAGGCGACTATGCCGAAGGCGGTGAGAAATTTCAGAAACGGGAAGAGTTGCAGGGCCAGGGCAGCGCCGGTATGGATGCCGGCCGCTACGACCAGATGTCTGAAAAAGAGATCGGAGTGGAATTCGAATACGCCCGCTACATTGCGCAAAAGGAAGAACGGGATACGTTTAAAAAGTTAAACCTCGAAGGCAAGCGCAACTATATCAAGGAATTCTGGGCCAGACGCGATCAGACGCCGGGCACTCCGGACAACGAATACAAACGGGACTATCTCGGCCGGGTGCAGCATGCCAACCAGCAGTATAAGGGCAATTTTCGCGAGGGCTGGCGCACGGATCGCGGCCGCGTGTTGCTGATCTATGGTCGGCCGGATGAAATCGAACGGTTTCCGTTCAGCAATCAGAACCGCTCTTATGAGGTATGGCATTTTTATCAGGTGCAGGGCGGCGTGGATTTCATCTTTGTGGACAAGCGGGAGATGGGCGATTACGAACTGGTGCATTCGACGGCGCGCGGCGAACTCTATGATCCGGAATGGCCGCGCTGGATCGATCCCAACAGCTCTGGCAGTGATGCCGGCACCTCCACGTACGAGTGAGATGGAACGTGTGTTTAAAAAAAAGCGCGGCCAGACGGCCGCGCTTTTTTTATGATGCGCTCGGCATATTCCTCACACTTGAGAACAAGTCTGCCATGAGCCTGATTCGCTCTGGTTTTCCAGCCAACGCAAAAAAATTCATCAGGCTATGGACGGGATACTCGAAAACGCGGTTATAGCGGACCAGGGACCATGCCGGCCGGCATGATGAGCAGAGCCGTGATGGCGCCAATCCGGTATCACGGCATCAGGCCATAGCTTCGTCGATCATGGTCAGATAGTTGATCACCGGCACATAGCTGGGCACCGAGTTGCCTGAGCCGATGGCATACCGTCCTTGTGCGCCGCAGGTTTCGATCAGGGCCCGTGTTTTGCGGCGAACCTGGTCGGGAGTGCCGGCGGAAAGAATATTGATATCCAGTCCACCCAGCACGGCGACGCGGTCGCCATAAAGCGATTGGAACTCTTCTACGGGCACAATGGCATCTTCAAACGAATGCTTGCCGTCGATTTTAACTTCGTCGATCAGCGTGTCCATGATGGGGAGTACCTGGCCGCAGGAGTGCAGAAAGTAAGGATGACCATGCTCGTGCGCCATAGCGGCGAATCGCTTGTGCCAGGGTAGAAAATATTTTCGCAGATCGTTCGGGCTGATCAGGGTCCCGGAGCGAAATCCCATATCGTCGCCCTGAAAAATCACCTGCAGACGATCCAGTTGCAGCAGCTGGCGATAGTATTGTTCAAGGCGCAATCCGACCTGCTCGGTCACCGCCTGTACCAGGTCCGGTGCATCCATGAGGGCATAGCACAGGCCTTCATAGGAGAAAAGTTTCGATACGTGTTCAAAGATACCAGCGGCATGACAACTGATAAGACCCATACCGTCGGGCAAATGGCTGTTCAAATATTCCATCATAAAAAAGTCTACGTCTTTGCTTTCCGGCCAGGCAAAGGTTTCAAAATCCTGCCAGCTGGTGATGGCGCCGTGATGCTGTTCATCCCACTGGCGGATGCGCGACGCATCCGGTCCGACATCGGTGGCATACAGGGCCGCGGCCTGAAAGCGCATGCCGGTTTCAAAGCGGACGAAATCATATCCCAGGCGATGCCAGACCTGGATAAAGTTGTCCAGGTAGGCTTTTTGTGCGGACCGTTCCGGCTGCATGGGCACCCAGGTGCGGCCCAGGAATTCGCTGACGATCGGCTTCAGGAGGACGTCATCAATAATGTATTCCACCAGGGGAACACGACCTTTCGGCCTGGCGTGTAAAAGCAAGTCGACAAACTCTTTGCTATCGGGTCGGGGATGATGCCGGGGTATATTCTTGAACACACGAGGTCCTTTCTTGAAAAGTGACGGACGGATCACCCTACAATGTAAAAATTTTTCGATTCATTTTCAATCTTTATTTATGTTTACAGGAGCCGGTCCGACAGGAGCCTGACAGGAACAAACCCTCTTTTTTCATGAATGTAAAATTTGTGTCTCATTTTATTATTGCATTTAGCTGTATATATACATACATTACTGATTATTCTTGGATTGCACCCTGTTGAACCCCTACAAGGACGTATGCCTGGATTCAAAGGAACTTTACTGGTCGTTCGGCCCATCAATGTGATCATTTCATTCCTGTCCGTCGTTTTGGCTGTAATGATCTGCAATCCCCAAACAAGAGTCCTGCTCGTGCTGACAGCGGCACTGGCTGCTGCGCTGGTTACGGCCGGCGCCAACGCCATCAATGACTTTTATGATCTCGAAATCGATCGTATTAACCGGCCGACGCGGCCGTTACCCCTGGGATTGCTGGCACGATCGACGGCAAGAGTTTTGAGTTTTGTTTTTTTTACCTTGGCCATCGGCCTGGCTTTTTATATCCATCTCCTGGCTGTCGGGATTGTTGTTTTCAGCTGCGTTTTGCTCTATTACTACAGTGCGCGGTTGAAACGAACCGTGTTGTGGGGTAATTTGACCGTCAGCGTCACCACGGCTCTGGCCTTTATTTTCGGCGGGGTGACCGCCGGCTCGGTGCGGCAGGCGATCTATCCGGCGGCCTTTGCTTTTTTCAGCAACGGCGCCCGCGAGGTCATTAAGGACATGGAGGATATGCCGGGCGATCGCGCCAGCGGTCTTCGGACTTTGCCGCTGGTGCATGGCCTGCGAACGGCGAATGTGATCACATCGCTGCTTCTGGTCGCCCTGCTGGCTGTCACCGTGGTTGCGTTTGTGAGCGGTTTTTATGGTCTGTGGTATTTCATCGCCGTCATGACGCTGGTGAATCCGTTCATCATCTATGTGTTGTGGGTGCTGTGGCGGCGACAGGATGGCAAAAGCCTGCGCCGGATGAGCACCCTGCTGAAAGTCGCGATGCTGACCGGTTTGCTGGCCATCTATCTCGGCCGCTTTAAATAACACAAGAAAATGAATCCGTATTGACCTATGCGAGTTTTGTTACAGCGGGTGAAAAAAGCATCCGTCGCCATTAACGATCACGAGATCAGAACCATTGCCACCGGCCTGGTGGCCTTTTTGGGCGTGCGCGAAGGCGATGACGAAGCGGCGGCGCGTTATCTGGCCGACCGGGTTGTGCATTTGCGCCTGTTTGAAGATAGAGAGGGAAAAACGAATCTGTCGCTGCTGGAGGTGCAGGGCTCTGTTCTTGCCGTTTCCCAATTTACCTTGTATGCCGATTGCACGCGCGGCCGGCGGCCGGGCTTTACCAATGCCGCTCGACCGGACCTGGCCTTGCCGCTGTATCAACGCTTTGTTTATTTTCTCCAGGAACATCAAATCACGGTGGCAGAAGGCGAATTCGGCGCCCATATGCTGGTAGAGATACATAACGACGGTCCGTTCACCATTTGGCTGGACAGTGACGACAAAAGAGGTGAGGGCTGACGTTGTTCGAACAGGTCTACACGACAAAATATATATTGGCTTCGCAATCGCCAAGACGCAAACAGATCCTGTCCCTCATCGGATTGCCCTGCACCATAGTCCCCAGCGATCACGACGAAGACACGCTGGCTGAGCCGGATCCGATTAACCATGTTCTGCAGCAGGCGATGGCCAAAGCCGCTTGCGTGGCCGGTGACATCGAGGAGGGCGTGGTCATCGGGGCCGACACGATTGTGGTTCTTGACGGCGAAATACTGGGCAAACCGGACAGCGAAGAACACGCGGTAGCCATGCTGCAGCGGCTCAGCGGTCGCACGCATCATGTGTTCACCGGTTTTGCACTCTGGCGTCGACCGGATGATAAAAAGCTGTCCGACTATGACGTGACGGCGGTCCATTTCCGGCATCTGTATGACTGGGAGATCGAACGCTACGTGCAGAGCGGGAGCCCGATGGACAAAGCCGGCGCCTATGGTATTCAGGACCAGAGTGCGGTCTTTGCCGACCGCATTGAAGGCTGTTTTTATAACGTAGTGGGATTTCCTTTGACCAGGTTTTACCAAACCCTTTTACATTTTTTGCAGGAGAATCACAACGCTTGTGAATGATTTAGCGCATACCATTGCTGAAACACTGGCCCAACAACGCGAGTTGAAAGGGCTGACCGTGGCGCAGCTTTCGGCCAAGACCAAAATCTCTGAACGATTTATCGAAGCCATGGAAAGGGGAGAATTTACCTTTTTACCGCCGGTGTATGTGCGCGCCTTTTTGCGCAATCTCGCCGGCGAACTCGGTCTGGATCCGGATGTGATGGTCCGTCAGGTGGCGTCGCTCACAGAAAGCGGCAGCCCCGAAGACAAACCGCTTCCGCCTGCCGTGCCCGAAGCAGCCGCTGGAGACACCGCGGTGGCCGATGTGCACACCCTTGAAAACGACAGCAAGGCCGTGCGGCCCGGCTCTGTGCTGGCAAAGGATCAGACCAGGGATTATCGCATGGTCATCATCGGCGCCGTCAGCGTCATCGCTGTGATCATGATCGCCCTGTTTTTTATTCTTAATCGACCGGAACAGGAGGCGCCGCTGTTCGACACCGGCACCATCGTGGAAAAGCCGGAATCCATGCCGGCCGCCAAAGCCGATACCAGCAATTTAATACCGCTGGAAGATCAGTCGGATCAGATACAGAATCTCGAAGATCAGCTGACGCTGACCATACAGACCGTGGACACCGCCTGGGTGCGCATCGTCTATCGCGACAGCCTGGTGGATGAAGGTATGTTCGGGCCCGGCGGCGGTCGCTCCTGGATAACCTATGATCGCTTTTATTTGAAAATCGGCAATGCCGGCGGCGTGCACCTGTTTCTTAACGGTCAGGATCTGGGTATGGCCGGAGCGCGCGGCCGAACCGCTGCTTTGCGCATCGACAAGACCGGGCTGATCCGCATCAGCGACACTGATTTTCCGCCGATCATGAAGATCGCGCCACAGCCCTGATAAACAGGAACTATCGAGTTTACTTTGGATATCACACAGGCAAAACGGATCTATTTTCTCGCCATCTGCGGCACTGCCATGGCTTCGTTGGCCGCCATGCTGAAGCAGATGGGTTACGAGGTATACGGATCAGACAGCGGCGTCTATCCGCCCATGAGCACCTTTCTGGCCGAACAGGGCATACCGGTCTTTGACGGTTTTGATCCGGTGCACTTGCAGCCGGAGCCGGATTGGGTGGTGGTCGGCAACGTGATATCGCGCGGCAATCCGGAAATCGAAGAGATCCTGGATCGACACATTCCCTATCTCTCCCTGCCGGAAGCGCTGCGGGAATTTTGTATCCGCGGCCGGCGCTCGATCGTGGTAACCGGCACCCACGGCAAAACCACCACCACGTCGCTGCTGGCCTGGATCTTTGAATGCGCCGGCAGAAATCCAAGCTTTCTCATCGGCGGCATTCCCAACAACTTTGGCCGCGGCTTTCAGATCGGCCGCGACCGCGATATCATCCTGGAGGGCGACGAATACGATTCCGCCTTTTTCGATAAAGCCGCCAAATTTCTGCGCTATCTGCCCGATATCGGGATTATAAACCACGTCGAGTTCGATCATGCCGACATCTATTCGTCTCTCGACGAGATCAAGCTGGCCTTTAGACGCTTTGTCAATTTGCTACCCCGAAACGGCCTGCTGGCGGCCTGTTACGACTTTGATGCCGTGCGCCAGGTGTGTGCCAAAGCGCTTTGTCCGGTACAATCGTTCGGCTTGAGTCCAGATCTGTACTGGACGGCGACCGACATCCGCCAGACCGCTGCCGGCCAGTCCTTTACCGTGCAGCGACAGGGTGACCCGTGGCTGCAGGTGCAGCTGCCCATGTTCGGTGATCACAACATCCGCAACGCTCTGGCTGCGATCGCTGTGGCGGCGCATGCGGGTA
>CAZISM010000003.1:28250-36200 GCA_964541895.1 uncultured Cytophagia bacterium | reverse complement strand
GAGACCCTGGCCGGGTTCCGGCGACTGCACCCGACCAAACGTATCTGGGCGCTGTTCGAACCGAGAACCGCTACGACGCGGCGATCGGTTTTTCAAAACGAGATGGCACACGCCTTTCGCCATGCCGATGTGGTGCTGGTTTCCGCCGTGGATCGGCCGGACAAGGCGCCGGCCGGACAGGTGTTTTCCTGTGACCGGCTGATCGCCGATTTGCAACAGAACAGACAGGAAGCATATTATATAGAAAAAGTGAACGACATGGTGCCGTTTCTGCTGGCGCGCCTCAAGCCGGAGGATGTGGTCATTACCTTCAGCAATGGCTTTTTCGGCGGCATCCACGACAAGCTGCTGCAGGCCCTGCGCCAGGCCGAAGCATAGAACAGTGGTGATGAAATGTCGGACCCGGCAAAGGATTCGACGGTTGTTTCCGGTTAATCCGGATGAGTTAAAAAATATCGGGGTTTTACTTTAGAGAGAGGTTTCCGGAATGGAAAGGAATTTCAAGAGACGACCAGGCCCGCGTCGAGGCCGACCAGAACCGATGGACGACAAGATCGTTCGATTGATCGACAAAATCAAAGAGGATTTGGCGGATTCGATCGTGCCGATATCGTTGACCCGGCTGACTCCGTTTGAACGAAAACAGGTTCATCGCGTGTTCGATAAAGATCCCAACGTGGCGACCAAGACCTACCGCATCGGCGAAGATCAGCATGAATTGCGCATTTATCCGGTCGGCAATTTGCGCCGGTACGTCGATAAAAAAGTGGAGGAGGCGATTCAGTCTGGACAAAAAGTGGTTTTACCGCACATGAGCAGCTACGAACGTTTTGTGGTCCACGAGGCGCTCAAGAGCAACGAAGCGGTTAAAGCCAACAGTTACGGTGAAGGCGACGATCGCCATATCGAGCTGGAACCAGAGCTGTTCGGACGCGGTCTGAAGAGGATCATCAAAAAGATCAAGCTGTTCTAGGTGTCCAGATAGAGGGGGTTGGTAAGGCAGCGGAATTTCTCGTTGCCGGTTCCGCTGACCACCTCCAGCCGCAGATGCCCTTTGACCGGCAACCGTTCCACCGCGACCATCTGTTCGATGTGATACGAATGCGCCGCTATCGGCAGGAGGTGAGCCTGTTCCTGTGCCGCCGCCACATCCCCGATCAGGAGGCGAGCCTGGGTGATGGGGCCAAAAGCGACCGAGGTCGCCAGCAAAATCTCGATTTTCGCCGGCCACGTCGTCACCACGCTTCCAGGAAGTAAGCCATCGACGCGAAGCAGGGCAAAGGGGCCGTTGCTGATACAGCTCTGCCCCATTCTCATCGCGGCGAGGATCTCCCGGATCCCGGCGGTTCGCTCGAGGTAGAGCCCGGTGCGCACCTGGCCGAAAATGTGATGGCGACTTTCGAGAACAGACCAGAACGGAATCTTTACGTGGCGAACCCGATTGAAATCGCCGTGACTGTCGTTTCCCCCTAACAAGGCCAGCCGCCGCCCCTGCAGCAGTTCCCTAACCCACACCCTTATGCCTTCTTCAAAGCCGCTGGCCCCTTCGCCGTTCCAGATTTGCAGGCCATGCAGCCCCTTGAGACCATATTCTTCGCTCGACCATTTTTCCCGTTTCAGAATCAGCCTTTGCGCCAGCGGCGGACGCGCTTCCGGGTGAGCGGCAAAGACCACCGCCTGCGGCGCCAAACGCGGCAGCAGGTCCGCCAACCGGTGCCGCGGCCTGCAATTGAACGCCCGTTCACCCGAGTCGCCGGCCCCCTCATAAAAGGTTGGGTCGTTAAAAATGAGCATATGCATGTTTTGATCACGGCTGTTGCCGACCGACAGCTCCTCTCCGGCAATCAGATGAATGCCGCTGCTCTCTCTGATTCGCTGCACCGACGTCTGCATATCATGCCATTTACCCAGCTGCGGGTCGTTGTGCAGATAATCATCAGCGAGATCGTCCAGGTCGTACGAGTGGTCGGTGATGCCGACGACGTGCAGCCCGACCGCTTTGGCCATGGCCGTCAGCACCGGCAGCGGCGGTCCGAACTCGACCTGGTCGTCGGTGTATTCGCTGTGGCAATGCAGGTCGCCCCACAAACAATGATCAGCGCCGGGCAGGGGCTGTGTATCGATGAAAAGAGAAAACGGCCGATGACTGGCCGTGGGAAAATTATCGTTGGCAACGAGCAACAGTTTGCCGTTGCAGCGGGCCCGAATGATCACATGGACGGCCACCAGCCCGGCCAGATGATCCGGCATGGACAGGTATAATAGCGTGTGCCATAGCGGTTGCTGAATGGCATGGTTCAGCGCAAACGTGTTGGCAACGCCGTCGATCTGCACCTCCACAGAGTCGATCTCGAGCGGAAAGCGGTGGCTGTCCTTGACGATGATGGCGATGGGCAGGGGTTCGCCGCGGCGCACACGATGAGGGACGTCAGCGAGAATCTCCGGCACGCGCCTGAACAACCGGCTGGGCCATCCCGGAAAGCGATAATGGGTTTCGGCATACATAAAAATGGGGAGAACGGTTGTCAGTAAAAAATCGATCATAACGGTTCCACGTTTGCCGGCACGGTTGCTTTGAAAGAGCCTGTCTGCGACGGCCGCACATATTTATACCAGCCGTATCTGATTTTAGCCGACAGGCTGGCGAGAAACAAGCGATCAAACGCATAGGTGAACGAGGGATCGAAATAGCAGTTCAAGGTGCAGCCTTCGCACTCTGGCCAGCGGCCCTGATGGCGGCGCGCTGTCTCAAACCAGTCGCTGTGCCGCATGGCCATCAGATCGGTCACCGGCCGTTTTTCCCTGGCAAAATGGTAGCAGGGTGCCACCCATTCATTTTGCGGCGAAAGCACGATCACGCTGTCCATGACGCGACAGCGAGGGGCTGCGACGTGGTTGCCGCCCTGACGCCGTAACCGATGCACGGCGGTGTTGACGTACACATAGGGCGTTCGCTTAAAGGATTCGATATAGGTCATGGACTCTGCCGACAGCAACAGCTCTGTCTGATGGCCGAAAACAGGGTTGACGATTAAAATCATTTTTTGTGAACGGGCGAAGCGAGCGAGCGGTTCAAGTTGATCGACGTTTTCGTCTGTGACGGTATAGGTAATATCCGGCTTTTCACCGAGCTGAAGGGCCAGCTCTATAGCGGCCATTACCTCCGCGAACACCGTGCGGCCGCGCCAGCGGTCATGAACCGATGCCGTGGCGCCGTCCAGCGAGAAATGGAGAAATGACACCCGACCGCGCAGCTCGTGCGCGCGTTGCCGGTAGAGCAGTGCGTTCGTGGTCAGGGTGGTGTGCAGTCCAGCACGACGCGCACCGTGCAGCAGCTCCGGCAGCTGCGGGTGCAACAGCGGTTCGCCGCCGGTGAAATCTACAAAGCGGATGCCCAGTTTGCGCGCCGCGGCGACGTTCGTCGCCACCTCTGCCGGTTGGGCATCGGTGCTGTGCGGCGTCTGCCAGATGTCACAAAAGCGACAACGGCAGTTGCACCGTTCGGTGATATAGTAATGTAACAGCAGCGGCGGTAACCAGGACATGATAGACTCGACAACGTTACGTCATATAGAGAGACGGCCGGATCATGAGGCGGGGTATCGCTCCTCTTTCCAAATAATGGTGCGATCCAGCACAAAAGCCAGGGGCATTACCAGAACCAACAAATAAAAGTACCCTTCAAATCCCGGGATATGCGGCAGCAGTTCGTGGCGTTGCAGTCTCTGCATATTGTAGCTGAGAATCAAGGTGTCTGCCAGCAGAATCGTCAGCAGAGAGCCCAGTGCGACGGGCCAGGAATAAAACGCGGCGGCAAGGATGGCGAGACGGCTGCAGCCGCTGAGGAGAATCAGCCATTTGCCCAGCGGGTGAACCGGCCGAACGCCCAGCGCCCACCGTTTGCGCTGTTCATAGAGGCTGCGCATGTTTTTTTCCGGCCGGCTGTGCACCACAGCCGCGCTGTCATTGTGCAGGATGATGCGCCACTGCGTTTGCTTTGCCACGGCGTTGATCAGGCTGAAATCTTCCACCAGGCTGGGTCCCAGGCTGCGATACCCTCCCAGGGTGTCATAGAGGCTTTTGCGAAAGGCCAGATTGTTGCCCATCCAGCTGAGAGGCCGGCCGATACGGCTTGCGGCTGAAGCCACGCTGAGCAGAAAAAGCCAATCCAGCGACTGTACCTGCGCCAGCCAGCCGCGGCCGTCGAGCAGGGTAAAGCCGCCCACGAGGCCGACGTTGTCATGAAAATAGGCCAGGTGCGTTTCTATCCACGTTGACGGCACAGTGCAGTCCGCGTCTGTGAGAAAAATGAATTCTCCGCTGCTGCCGGCCACCCCTTCCAGAACCGCGCCGGCTTTGCCGGGCAGTGCTTTTTTATCCCGGGCCAGTTCGATGACCCTGGCGTGACTGTGGCGGCCGGCAAATTCGTGCAGCAGCGCAGCCGAATGGTCGCGTGAAGCATCATCGACCAGAATGATTTGCAGTCGATCGTGCGGCCAGGTCAATCCGGCCAAAGAGGCCAGACAGGCGGGCAAATTTTCCGCTTCGTTCCGGCAGGCGACGACGATAGAGATCGTCGGCTTGTTCACAGCGTTGCGTTTGGGCCAGGGTCGGTGCAGAATCCGGAAACAGAGCAGGGCCAGCAGGCTGTAACATCCGGCCAGGATGAGGGTGACAACGGCGGTCATCCTCAGCTCCTTTTCCGTGAGCGCAGTTTCATGATAACGCTGCCTTTGCCTTCGCCCACTTGAATAAAGAGCGGCAGGCTTTCGGGCCGGGGGCCGAGGCGGACCAGCATCTGCATTTTGGGACGGCCGATACGATTGGTCAGCAGGTCGGTTTTCCAGGTGCGTATATCGCCTCGTTGAGGTTCGAACCGCAGCAGCACTTCGCGAACCGGCAATTCGCTGAACGGCCCGTCCACAGCGCTGCCGTCGCTCAATACGCCGCTGATGCGGCACAGTTGGCTTTCCGCATCCAGCAGACAAGAGACCGTATCCCCGGCCGCCACCGGCAGACCTCTGAGCTGATAGAGCATGGCAAACATCGTCAGGCTCTCGGCCGGCGCCGGCCATTGTTCGCCGTTGGAGGCAACGGCCTGTTCCAGGTTGCGGTCATAGCGAACGGTGAGATGGTGACTGATGTTCTTTTGCTTAATGATGTTGCTGACCTGCAGCACGCGGCCGCTGTCACGATCCAGACAGGTATCATAGCTGTTGTGGATCGGGAAGAACAGATTGATCAGGAACGACGTTTCAATGTTCGCCGAGATGCGCAGACGGTCGGGCGCAACCAGCGAACAGACCATGTGAGCCTCTGCGGCGGTCACGCCGCGGCTGTGCAGCGAAAAGCGCAACTGCTCACCGGCAAATTCTGCGATGCCGCTGCCGGACAGAACATAACCGGCTGGTTCGCCGGCATAGGAGAGCGCACTGAGAAACAGGAGCAGCAGAAATCTCATCGGCTCTCCTGTTGCGTGTATCGTCGCAAGCGGATCATCTTTTTGCCGTTATCCACGAACTCGGATAAAGAGCGGGGCCTGACCAGCAGGTAACGCTGGGTATAACAGGTGGTCCAGCATCCGGAACAGGCGGCATACTCCTGCAAACGATCGTGATAGGCCTGGCTGGAAAAAATATCAGAGAGCGATTGGGCAAAAATATTACCGATGGGCCCACCCCAGCAGAGGTGGACGTCGCCGTTTTCCATAATCGTGGTTCTGGTCATGGCCACGCGGCTGGCGACAAAGGGGCAGGCGGTGGTGGTGCCGGATTTTAGAAAGGGACCGATGCCGCGGATGAAGGAGTTGAGGTTAAGAATGTCCGGGTTGTGATCCAGAAACGCCAGCAGGCGGTCCAGCCGTTCATCGGTCACGATCGCGAGGTCGTCATCGCTGCGGGTGGTCTCGGTCAAATGGTGATAAAGCCCGATGGTGGCGCGCCATCCCAGTCCGCGCACGCGCCGGATCAGTTCCGGCACCTGCTCCAGGTTATGGTTGTTGAGGACGATATTGGCATACAGCAACGACCGCGAGGAGCCGCGCATTTCGCTGATCATGGCCATGTGATCGAGCAGGGTATCGCTGAAATGGTGGACGCCACGCAAAAAGTCGCCGGTTTCCGCCAGGCCGTCAAAGGAGGTCTGTATGTTGATGTCATTGGCGAGACAAACGGCGGCCGTTTCGCGAACCACTTCGCGGCGATGGTACAGACCGGTGACCAGGGTGGTGGCGATGGTAAAGGTTTTTTTCGCTTCCAGCAGAATGTCCTGCACATGCGGCACCAACAGGGCTTCGCCGCCGGAAATAAAGCCAAGATAGGCGCCGTAAGAACGCAGCCGTTCCGCCAGGATGCGGAATTGTGCCAGCGACATCATCACCGGTTGCGAGTTCCGCTCATAGACACGGCACTGCCGGCATCGCTGCGTGCAGTGCCAGGTCAGGCGTATTTCGGTGCTGGAATTAAACGGCCGGCGCACGGCGGCATTTCGGACCAATTTGGGTATCGAACGAAGCATGACCTGTAGCCTGTTATTAAGAGTCCGGTCTCAGCAGCAATGAAACACGAAACACGTGAGCGGAGGTGAATCTGATTTCCAGGTATACCGTGGTTTCGCGACCGGCTTTACTGTTTTTTTACTCTGGTACCGCCCGTGCGGCCCTTCCAGCGGAACAATCCCATCGAACCCAGCACGCCCACCAGTACGACATACGGTATCTGCAATGCAAACCAGCCGGGAAAGTATTTAAGCAGATCCTCACGGTGAAAGAAACGTGCTGCGGCGATCGCAATCGCCCCTTCGCTGCAGGCCTTGCCGGCCAGACACCAGGCAAAGAGCAAAGTATGTTGATGAACGTAAAGGGCCCAGGGTAGGCCCAGCAACAAGAGCACGTTGAACGAAAAAGTCAAAATCAGATAGGCGAAAAACGTCAGGTTCAAGCGGACCTGATAGCCGCCGTTGGATGCCCAGCGATTGCGCTGGTTGATAAAGCTGCCCCACGTGGGCTGCGGCGCCGAAACGGCATGAGCATCCGGGTGCGAAGCGTAGACAATGCGGTACCTGGTATGCTTCCGGATCATTTGCATCAGCAAGACGTCGTCGCCGGAAAGGCGCCGTTTGACCGGATGATAGCCGTTTACCGCCACAAAGGCGGCTTTACGATAGCCCAGGTTTTGTCCAGAGGCGGCCATGGGCAGGCGCAAATGGGTGGCGGCGGCGGCAACGCCCATGAGGGTGACGAAATCGAACGCCTGAAAACGCTGCACAAATGGCTGCGCTTGCCCGCGCCGGCCGAACTGGGAAAAACCGATGACAAAACCGGTGTCCTCGTCCATGTAGGCGGTCATGGTGCTGATCCAGCGCGGCCCAACCCGGCAGTCGGCGTCTGTAGCCAGAATGATGTCGCCGTTGGCGCGGTCGACCGCACACTGCAGCGCATATTTTTTCGGACTGAAATCAACGGGCGTGGCGGTGATATTGATCAATTTGATGAACGGATAGTGAGCGCTATAGCCGGCGACGATGGCGGCGGTGGCATCCGTAGAGTTGTCGTTGGCGATGATCACTTCATAGCGGTCGACCGGGTAATCCTGAGCCGCCAGATCCTGCAGCAGGGCGCCGATGTTTTCCTCTTCGTTGCGGGCGGCGATGACGACCGACACCGGTGGTTGCGACAGCGATCGGGGATGGTGCGGAAAGCACAGGCTGATGACGAACAGCAAAATGATGGCGCCATAGGCGATGGCCAGGAAGAGCGTGAGATGCGCCAGGATGGTGATCATGACGGTTTCGAACCTTTCCAGCTGTATTTCGTAAACGGCCCCAACAAACCAAAGGTCACCACATAGGGTACATGCAACAGCACCGCCACCGGCCAGACGGCTAAATAGTGCAGCCGATTTATTTTTTTCGCAAAGAGGAACATTAAAACCAGTTCGGCCGCCGCCTTGA
>CAZISM010000003.1:0-28150 GCA_964541895.1 uncultured Cytophagia bacterium | reverse complement strand
GAAAGCGGCGAATATCGTTGAATCCGCCCACCTGTTCATAGACACTTTTTCGATAGGCCAGGTTTCGACCGGAACAGGTGGCCGGTCGGCCCCAGCCGCTGCTGCCGGCCGAAAGCGCCGCCAGTGCAAGGGCATCGATCGCCAGCAAACGGGCGCCAAGGCCGCGCAGCGCCGGCAGCTCATAGGGTGAAAAACCGATGACCAGGCCAACCTCTTTATCGAAATGGCGCACCATGGCCGAGAGCCAACGTTTGCCGGGCCGACAGTCGGCATCGGTGAGCAGCAGGATCTCGCCGCGGGCGTGGCGGATGCCTTGCGCCAATGCATTTTTTTTTGGCGACAGCGCTTCGCTGCGGTTACGCACCGTGAGGTGATGAACAGTCAGGCCCTGATGAGTTGCGACGGCCTCGTTGATGCGCCGTGCGGTGGCGTCGGTAGAGGCGTCATCCACCAAAACAATTTCAAATTTTTCCCGAGGATAATCCTGTTCGGCCAATGCAGCCAGCAGAGGCGCGATGTTGTCCTCTTCATTGCGCGCCGCGATCACGACCGACACCGAAGGGGTGTCGCTGTTCGTTGCCTCGCCCAGACGGGTGAGGCCGATCGCAAAAAACATCATGCTCAGCGCGTACAGAACCGTCAGCAAAAATAAGATATAAAAGAGGGCGGTCAACATGGCTGCAGGTCGTTCGTGGCGACATCAATAGTTCACATACAATTCAAACCGGGCGAGGTGATTAAACGTCGTCCGGCCGGGCTGATGGCCGGTGTTGCGCACATCGGCATAGGTATAGTGCAGCGATACAAAGACATCGCGGCGGATCTGATCGACGACTTTCAGGCCGGCCAGGCGTTTCTTTTCCACCACACCGCTGAGAAAATGTTTGATCGTTCCGGATTCCGGTTTGGAACGGGTGTCGGCGGCGCCGTCGCCTTTGCGCTGCTGCTCCAGACTGCATTCGAGGCGCAGATCGCGACTGATCTGCCAATCGGTTTGCAGGATCGTACACTCCCCGTTCGGCCCCAGCCAGTGGCCGATGAGCTGATCGTAATTGCTATAGATGTTGATCGAATCCCAGTGGCTGTACACGAACGGCTCGACATGGCTGTGTTCCAGCCGGATATCCACGTTTTGCAGCCGCAACGGGTTGCTCCACTGCACGCCGGCGAGAAAAGCGAATTTGTTGCCATAGTAGCGGGTCAGACTTTCCGAGCTGGTCATGTCGTCGATGAAATATTCGAAATAGAATTTGCTGCCGGTCAGCAGCGTAGTGGTCAGGTCGACGCTGATGGTTTTGTTGTCCTTGTCGCCGAGATGATGTTGTGCCACATGAAACGGCATGATGGGATTGAGATAGGCAAATTCCACATCGCGTTTGCCGTATATTACGGTTTCGGTGGCGCCGATATACAAGCCGGGTTTTAATGTATAATCGATGCGATGGCCGGCCAGATATTTGGCGCCCAGGCCGCTGCGCAGAAACGCGTGCAGGTAGGTGAATCGAAATCGCTTAAAGGTGCTGGAGAGGCGGATCATCTCTGTGGCTGGCATATTGCCCGATATGGAGAGGCCTGCATGCCAGCCCGGTCCCCACTGGAACTCATCTCTGCCCAGCGCCAGCTGCAGCCAAGACGACTGCCAGGTCCAGTAAGCAAGCGCGCGATCCTGAAACACATTGGATCCGGAGATGACGGTCGGTGAGCCTTTGGACGGATCAAAATTTTCCTCCTCAGGCACCTCGCCGCCTCGCGTCAGGGCATTGCGCGCATCCAGATAAAAACCGATGCTCTGATTCAAGGTGCCGCGCAAAATACCGCCGACGGCGGTTTCCGACAGCAGTTGCTCCGGTTGATACTGGCCGCCACGGTTGGATATGATCGACTCTTTGCCGTACAGATCCAGATAAAGGCCGCTTTTGTTTTCCTGCCAGGAGAGCAGATGCCTTTCCGGTGAGGAGGCAAAAAAGCTGCGGTTCAGTTCGTTATAAAAATCGCCCTGCACCTGTTCCAGCTGCCGTTGTTCGACACGGCTGAGCGGGTTGTTCATTTTGGCCGAACGTTCGGGGATGGTTCGCAGCAACTCGGCGAACTGGTCTCGCGTAATGGGGCGAGCGCGCAGCGCCGAGCTCTCAATCAGCCCCCGCGTTTCCATCCGTTCCAGAAAATTATATCCCCAGTAATCGAGCGGCACGTGCACAGAGGCCGGCCGGGCCCACAGCCAGGCAACAGCGAGCAGCAGACAGAAAACGCTTTTTTTCATAGCGAGAGATTTCTCTGTTTTATCGCAAGCAGATCAGGACTTCCACTCATGGTACAAGTGTCATAAATATATGTATTACCGAGTTCTTTTCAAATCCTTTTCTTGGCGGAGCAACCGGCCTCTTTTATATTCGCGGCCTTTCCAGACAAAGCGGCCGCGCCATGCCACCAGGGCGATTGCTGTCATGTAAAGGATCTGCCACCAGCTGGCGAGCAGGATATCGTACCAGCGCACCTGCATGGCAAGGTTTTGTCCGACGTGGCGGATGAGGGCAAGGTCGCAGAGGTATTTGCCGATGATGATGACGAGCAAGGAGGGGTAAAAGGGGACGAGGAGCAGCAGGACCAGCAGGGATACATAGTAGAGAAAAACAGCGAGCTCGAGCCAGCGAACCGGCCAGGGATAGAGCGCAGTCTTGGACGCCCAGCGCAGCCGTTGCATGAAAAATTCACGCCAGCCGCGGCAGGGGGTGGTGGTCACGCCACTGTTGCTGTGATTGACAAAGGCGCAGCTAAAGCGGCCATGACGCAGGAATTTCTGCAGCAAGAGGTCGTCGTCTCCGGAAGCGATGGTTTCGTGGCCGCTAAAGCCCTGCACGGCCTCAAAGGTCGAGCGGCGATAGCCCCAATTGGCGCCATTGGCCAGAAAGGGCACGCCATGGCCCATGGCTGCGGCGCCGACGGTTTGCAGGGAGAGCATATCCAGCATTTCCAGCCGTGTCAGCAAGCGGTCCGAAGGGGGCAGGACCACCCAGGAAGCAACGGCGGCGGTATCCGGATGCAGGTGGCTGACCATCTCTTCGATCCAGGTCGGGGGTATGCGGCTGTCGGCGTCGGTGGTGAGAATGACCTCACCTTGGCTGTGAAGGATGCCGTGACGCAACGCCGCTTTTTTGGGCGACCAGCCCGGGGGTAAGGGGGCCAACGCCAGATAGCGGACGCGGCCATTCGATTGCACGATAGCCGCCGTGTTATCATCAGAGCCGTCATCCACGACCAGCACCTCATAGCGCCCGGCCGGGTAGCTCTGAGCGTCCAGATCGGCCAGACAGCGGGCGATGGTGGTCTCTTCGTTGCGCGCCGGTATGATCACCGAAACCATAGGACGGATGGTCGACGATCCGGATCGCTTGTTGCGGTTCAGACCGAACCACAGCCACAGCAAAAAACAGCCATAGAGCAGAGTGGTCGCTGCGAAAAAGACGAACAGTCCGGTCACCATATTACTCCGTGCTGCCGTTGCCGTTCAGCGCCATACGGTTCTGCAGCAGGGCCACAAAACCGATCACCGCCGGCACCAGCACATTGATGGTAAACAGCAGCAGCGCGCTGTCCAGGGCAATGGCGTCGGCAACGCCGATTTTGCCGAGAAAATAGACCGAGGCGGTCTCCCGGATGCCCAAATCGCCCAGCGAAATCGGCAACAGGGTTTTGCTCCACATGATGCTGCTGATGGCGGCAAAGCCGCTCAGGAGAGGCAATGCCGTAAAGGCCTTGACAATCAGGTAGAACTGCGACAGGTAGGTCACCACCTGTACGATAGTCAGGACCAGGAGTGACAGGGACAGTCGTGGTGTCAATTGCGAGATGCCGTACAGCACCTGATGCAGCCGCTTGCGCCGGCGGGCGTGGTCAAACCGTTTCAGCACATAGGCCAGAAAGGAAGGGTGTAATACCAGGGCGATACCGCACAGGACCAGAATCAGTCCGGTGCCCAAGGCAGGCACCCACACCACCGGTCGCAACAACGATTGCAGAAAAGGAATCAGACCGAGCAGGCCAAAGAGGTACACCACCAGCAGGGCGTACCATTTTTCCACCAGCGTCAGGCCGATGAGAGCCAGCCAGTTCGACTGCGGAATAAAGACCGCCCGGCCCATTTCACCAAAACGGCCCGGCGTGATGAATCCCAGCGTGATGCCGCTCAACAGCGAGCGTAGGATGGCGCCTGTTTTCACGTTTGGATGAAGATGCCGTACCATCAACTGCCAGCGGCGGAACTGGGTGTAGAAATTCAGTGGCAGCAGCGCCAGGGCCAATGAAATCCAGATCAGATCAGCGCTTTGCATAGCGCTGTACATATCCGGCCAACTGACGCGGCGAATCAGCAGCGCCAGGACGACGATCGCGATCAGCGCTTTCACGACCAGAATGGTTTTTTTATCAAGAGTAAATGCGAAGGCCATGTGTGCAATTTTTACAAATTGGTGGTTTGTTTGCCGAATGTACCTGTGTGATAAAGGCTTTTCTTTTTTCTCCGCGCCAGATCGCGGGCCAATTCGTTTCCCGCAGGGAGCCGAGCCGGTGGTGGTTGTCCTTGTCGAAGCAACAAGGGACCACTGCGCCGTCCCAATGAATCACACTGCTGTACCAGAGTCTTTCACAAAAAGCGACGGGAGCTCCTTTGACGGTCAGACCGTTTGCGGAGAGGCGATAGCGCCGGTATTTTTCCTCCTGCGGTAAAAACAGCTGCGCATCCTCTTCGTTTCTGACCTGTACCGATTTGAACAGCACCTGGTCTGCGCCCCACGCGCGCGCGGTGTCGATCAGGCCGGCGCGTTCGTGTTCGTTATGTTTCATGACCAGAAACTGGAGCAGGATGCGCGGTGTGCGACTGGCTTGTGCCCGCCTGGCGTCGACGAGATGGCGAATCCCTTGCCGCACCAGATCCAATTCACCGCCTTTGCGATAGGCACGATAGCTTTCCGGCGTCAGGCCGTCCAGTGAAACGATCACATTGTCGAGACCGCTGGCAACAAGACGATCGGCCAACGAGCTGTCGGCCAGGAGGATGCCGTTGGTGCTGCAGGTAACGCAGACGCGGTGCGCCTTGGCCAGTTGCACCAGCCCTGCATAATCGCGATGCAGCAGCGGTTCACCCTGATCGTATAATAACAGATAGAGCAGGGAACGGTGATGCGTTAGCAGAATTTTTTCATACAACGCCGGATCGAGAAAGCCTTTCGCCCGCCGCAACAGACCAGCACCGGTATCGCATTGCGGACAGGCGAGGTTGCAGACGTTGGTCGGTTCGACGGTGAGCACATAGGGCATGCCCCAATACAGCGGCCGGCGTATTGTTTTGCTCAGCAGCAGGGAGGCCCACACCGCCAGCAGATTGAGCAGCCGTGGCACCGTCAACGCGGCGGCCAGTTGTTTAAGCGACAACTCTTTCATCTTTTCTGAGGATCATGTATAACGTCGGCAGCCAGGAGCGGATTAGAGGTGCCTCCTCGCTCTGCAGCACTCTAAACATTGACCGCGTCACCCACGGCCTGGCTAAAAAGCGGGCGGCGCTGAGATGCCAGGGTCGATTCCAGACGCTTTCCGGTCTTGCCAGCGCCAGTTCAAGAATCCGGCGGGTGATCAGCGTTCCCTTAAAGCCGGCGGCGGTCACCAGGGCGGTCAATTGTGCATAGGATAACAGCTGGGCCACATCGCGTTTGTCGTTGTCGAACAGATGCAGACCATCGACGATCACTTTTTTGACCACGGACCGGCGTGCACAGGCCAGCAGCGGTATGCTGTAATGGGGATCTGCCAGCAGGTGCGGCGGCGACCATTTGTTGGGCGTTGCCAGGCAGACGATGCCGTGGTCAGACAGCGAGTGATAACATTTCTGCAGCAATTTTTCCGGCTCCCGGACATGCTCCAGCACATCCCAGAGAACGATGGCGCCATAGCGGCGCAATGGCTGCCAGAGATCCAGATCCGCGTGCAGGACCGTGACCGGCAATCGCTCCCGCTCGGCCACGCGGGAGAGGGTGTCGGTATGGTTGGTATTGAAATCGATGGCCGTGACGGAAGCGCCGGCCGCGGCCAGGGCGAGCGCTATGCCGCCGGAGCCGCTGCCCAGATCGGCCACAGCGGCACCCTCGAGAGCGATATAGTCGGCGAGGAGTTGTGTGACCAGCCAGCCGCGATGTTTGGCGAACCGGCTGTAATTGTTCCACAATCGTTTGTTGATCGTTTCAGCCACGCTTCTCCTCACGCCAGGCGCGGGGAGGCCGATGCCTCTGCGCCGCGGCTTTAAGATTATAAAATATAAATAATATTTGCCAGAGCCAAAAGCTTTTCAGCGAAGGCTGGCGGCCGAATCGCCGGCCGAGCCGGGTCAACAAGAGCCAGTCCCACCACAGTTTTCCAGCAAAAAACAGACCAAACCCGGGGTGCGTCGCCAGAGCCATCACCAAGCTCAACCACAGCAGCAGGTGATTGAAATGAAAAAGTGCATAGCCTGATTGAGCAGAGCGGTGGTACTGGCGGCCGCTGGAAAGGTGGCGCTGTTTTTGATGCAGGAAGGCTGTCAGGGTTTCCGGTCCACGGGCCGGCACCACGGTGGCCGCAGCCTGGTTATAGTGGATCTTGCCGCAGCGCTGCAGGGCGGCCAGGATAAAATCGTCGTCGCCGGACAGAGTGTCTGGCAAGGCGGCATAGCCGCCGACAGCCAGCCAGGCCGATTTTCGAAAAGCCAGATTCCGGCCGGTGCAGGTGAGGCCGATCTGCCGTGAGATGGTGCCGGCAGCGACCAGGGCGGCAGACAGGCTGTCCAGCAAAAGAACACCGTTCCAGAGGGGTGACCGCTTGTCGCTCTGTGGTGAAAAACCGGCCACCAGGGCCGTATCGACGGCAAAGCAGGCGGTCATGCTGGACACCCACGTCGGCGGCGGCACGCAGTCGGCATCGGTAAAGAGCAGCAGTTCATGTTGTGCCTGCCGGACGGCGTTGTGCAGCAGCTCTTTTTTGCTGCTTTGCCATTGCGTGGCCTGCTGCCGCTGTAGCAGCGACCAGTTATCCCGGTTGCGGATAAACCGTTCTGCCAGGGCGGCGGAGCCGTCTGTTGAACCGTCGTCGGCCAGCACAACCTGCAGAGGCAGAGCATAGTCCTGGCCGGCGATCGCCTCCAGGCAGGCTGGCAACGATGCCAGCTCGTTTTTAAACACCACGATGACCGTTGCACCGGAATGTAAGGGAGCGGCCTGGGTCGTTGGCCGGTTCAGGCCGGCCAGCAGCCAGGACAGCAAAGAGATATGGAGTAAAAGGGCGATTGCGAGCACACAGACCATGGTTGCGACATCCGTTAAACCGTGCAAAGTATCCAAATTTCGTTTAACAAGCAAGTGATTTATGGCTGCATAAAGAGGAGTGAAATCAATTGACTGAGGTCATGGTTTTTCGTACTTTAATCATGGCATAATGGAGAAGGCTATGAAATGGAATGAAGAAAAGTTCATGCATTACCTGCGCCAGGCCATCTGGGTGCTGGCCGCCCTGGCCTTGATGATCATGGTGGCTGTGGGTATAAAGTACACCTACAACAACCGTTATTTGAAAAAGATCGCCGAGCTGGAAGAGGTGATCAAGAGCCAGCGCTCCTCGATGAACATCGAAACTCTGCGCCAGTTCAACATCGCCCGTATTACGGCCATCATTTCCCAGTACAACCGCATCCTTACGAATCCGCAGAAATACGATATCGCCCGCGATATCTATGACGCCTCGCTGCAATATACCAATCTTGACATCCATCTGGTCTGCGCCATCATCACCTATGAAACCAATGGCACCTGGAATCCGGAGCTGGTTTCCAAAGAGGGCGCCATGGGGCTGTTGCAGATTATGCCCATCACCGGCATGTACATCGCCCGCACCATGAATCTGAACTGGGTGACGCCGGACGAAGTTCTGCTCAATCCGCTGCACAACGTCCGCATCGGCACCCGCTACCTGGCAGCCCTGATCGATGCCTATGGCGTGGACGGCGCGCTGGCGGCGCGACGGGTGGGAGAATGGCGCGCGTCGATGTGGAGCAACAGCGGCAAAGCCAACGACATCCTGCCGGCTGATGCCCGGGACTATATGGAAGAGATTTTAACGCTGTACGAAAAATTAAGACAGTTTAAAGGGTGAGGCGATCTTGCGAATATGAAAGTTTCACTGTGGCAGCATGTACCTTTTGAAGGCCCTGGCCGGATCGCACCCTGGTGCCGGGAAAACGGCCATGACCTGCAGCGCGTTCGGCTGTACGATGGTGAGTCGCCGCCGGCAGCGCACGAATATGACATGCTGATCGTCATGGGCGGCCCCATGTCGGTGGGCGACGAACAGGTGCATCCGTGGTTGAAAGCGGAAAAACTGGCGATGGCGGCGGCCATTGCCGGCGGTAAAAAAGTGTTGGGCATTTGCCTGGGAGCTCAGTTGCTGGCAGAGGTGCTGGGCGGCCGCGTCTATGCCAACGTCCATAAAGAGATCGGCTGGTTTCCGATAACGCTGACCGAGGCCGGCCGCCGGAGCAGGCTGTTCGGCAACGGTGCGGATACCATGCCGGTCTTTCATTGGCATGGCGACACCTTTGAATTACCACCGGGCTGCGACCATCTCGCCTTTAGCGAGGCCTGCCGGCACCAGGCTTTTTGTTTTAAAGATCAAGCGGTCGGTCTGCAATTTCACCTTGAGGTCGGGCCCGATGACGTCCACGCCATGATCGCCAACGGCCGCCATGAATTGGTTGAAGGGCCTTTTATTGAAAAGGAACCAGGCTTGGCCGGCCGGGCCGCCTGGTTTCATGATATTAACGGCTGGATCAATAACCTGCTTAACCATATGCAGGCGCCGTGAAGACGCGGTAATGGCCGTTTCGGGCTACCTTCCGCTGCCTTCTGCATCGCCGGCGTGCTCTGGGGTAAGAATTATGAGTTAAAAATTGTCACACGGGTAACAGGATCTATACAGGAGTAAAACATTGGAAGAAACACAGCTCATTGCCATCATAGCCGAAGAGTTGGGCTTGCGCCGGACGCAGGTCAAACAGACCATTGACCTGCTGGATGCAGATAACACCGTACCGTTCATCGCCCGCTATCGCAAAGAGATGACCGGCAGTCTCGACGAAGAGCAGATACGCGCCATACAGGAACGCATTGCCTATCTGCGCGGACTGGAAGAGCGCAAGCGCGTGGTGTTGAACAGCATCGAAGAGCAGGGCAAGCTTACCGCGGAACTGGCGGAAAAAATCAACGCTGCGACCAAATTGCAGGAGGTGGAAGACCTCTATCTGCCCTATAAACCCAAACGCCGTACCCGGGCCATGATTGCCCGCGAAAAGGGGTTGGAACCGCTGGCCGCGCTCATCCTCGCCCAGACTCTGGAGGAGGGCGATATCAGCGAAATAGCCGCGGCCTATGTGGATGCGGAAAAGGGGGTGTCCGGCGCCAAAGATGCTCTGGCCGGCGCCCGCGATATTGTGGCGGAAACGGTCTCTGACGATGCCACGGTGAGAAGAATCATCCGCGAGCGCACCTTCGCGGTCGGTATTTTTAAATCTCTGGCCAAAGATCAGGACAATCCGGGCAACTATGAGATGTATAAAGAGTTTGGCGAACCGGTGAAAACGATTCCGCCGCATCGGGTTCTGGCCATCAATCGCGGTGAGCGGGAAGAGGTGCTCAAGGTCTGGATCGACATTGAGGAAGCGGAACTGGTGCAAGAGATCCTCTCCGTCTACCCCCTGAATCCCAAATGCATTTTCAGCGACGAGCTGCAGACGGCCTCTGCCGATGCTTATCATCGCCTCATCGCTCCGGCCATTGAGCGGGAAATCCGGCACGACCTCACCGCGAATGCCGACGATCATGCCATTCGTGTGTTTGCACAAAATGTGCGCGCGTTGCTGATGGCGCCGCCGCTGCGGGACAAAATCATCATGGGGATCGATCCCGGTTTTCGCACCGGCTGCAAGGTGGCGGTGATCGACGAGACCGGCAAGTACCTGGAAGGCGCCACCATCTATCCGCATGAGCCGCAAAAGAGATGGCTGGAAGCCAAAGAGACCGTCCGCGAGCTCCTGGAGGACTATCAGGTCGATATCGTGGCCATCGGCAACGGCACCGCCAGCCGCGAAACCGAAAAGCTGGTGGCTGAGGTGCTGCAGGAAACAAAACGCGATGTCTTTTATGCCATTGTCAACGAAGCGGGCGCTTCGGTATACAGCGCGTCGCCGGTGGCCAAGAGCGAGTTTCCGGACCTGGAGGCATCGCAGCGCGGCAACATTTCCATCGCCCGGCGGCTGCTCGATCCTCTCTCCGAGCTGGTCAAGATCGACCCCAAGTCCATCGGTGTGGGATTGTACCAGCATGATGTGGATCAACTCAAGCTGGCCACCAGCCTGGATCAGGTGGTCGAATCGGTGGTGAACAACGTCGGCGTCAATCTCAACACCGCTTCGGTGTCGCTGTTAAAGTATGTTTCCGGCATCAACGCCCGGTCGGCGGAAAACATCGTCCGTTTCCGCGAAGAGCATGGCCCGTTTACATGCCGCGAAGAGCTGCGCAAGGTTAAGGGTATTGGTGACAATTCGTTCGTTCAGGCGGCCGGCTTTTTGCGTATTCCCGAAGCCGATCTTTTTTTTGATTCTACGGCCGTTCATCCCGAATCGTATACAGCGGCCGACCGGTTGATCAGCCAGCTCGGTTTGACAGTGGCGAGCGTCAAGCAGGACGGCCGGCAGGTGCAGCAGGCCATGGCCAAAACGAAAAAGACGCTGATGCAATTGAGCGAATCGTGCGGCTGCGGCCAGGAAACGCTGCAGGACATTATCGCCTGCCTGGAAAAACCGGGTCGCGATCCCCGCGATGAAATGCCCAAACCGGTGCTGCGCAGCGATGTGCTCTCCATCGACGATCTGTCTGTGGGCATGATTTTAAAAGGCACTGTGCGCAACGTGGTGGATTTCGGCGCCTTTGTCGACATCGGCGTGAAAGAGGATGGTCTGGTGCATCTCAGCCGCATGGCGAAAAAGTATGTGAAAAATCCTCTCGAGGTGGTGTCCGTGGGCGATGTCATTGAAGTCAAAGTTGTGAGCATCGATAAAGAGCGGCATCGCATCGGTTTGAGTATGGTGTTGGACTAGCCGGCAAAGGATCGCATGTCTAAAGTCTGTATCTTTACCTCCGTTCATAAACCGTTCGACGTGCGCGTGTTTCATCGCCAGGCGGTGTCCCTGGCTGCCGCCGGTTATGAGGTGGTGTTGCTGGCGCACGCCGATTTTGCCGTGGAAAAAAAACGGGGCGTAACGGTCAGGGGAATTGCGCGTCCCGCAAGTCGCTGGCGCAGGCTCAGCGGTCTGTTGGCGTTCTATGCGTTGTGCAAAAAGGAAAACGCCGATGTCTATCACTTTCACGATTTCGAACTGCTGCCCATCGGCTGGTGGCTGAAAAAGCGAACCGGCCGCAGGGTGATCTATGACTGCCATGAGAATTATCCGGAAACCGCTTACGAACGGGCCTGGCTGCCGGACTGGATCAGACCACTGCTTTCCCGTTTCATCGCCTGGCTGGAGCCGGCGCTGGCACGCTCTTTGGACGGTGTGGTCTGCGTGGTGCCGGACCAACAGGCGCGCCTGCAGCAGGCCGGCTGCCGCACTCTGTTGATCCGCAACCTGCCGCGCCTGGAGGTGTTTGCCGCCGCCTGGGATCGGCAGCCGGAAAAGCATAACCAGATCATCTACCTGGGCGGCTTGAGCCGCGTGCGCGGCGCCCGCATGATGGTGGACATTATGGTGGAGTTGAACAGAACCCATGCGCAGATCCAGCTGTTGTGTGTCGGCCCGTTTAACGAACCGTTCGTGGAAACAGAGACCAAAGAGTATGTGGCGCAAAAGGGCATGGCGGAACACATCCGCTATATTCCCTATGTACCCCACGAAGAGGTGGCGGATTACCTGGCTCGCAGCCGCGTGGGATTGATTCCGTGGCAGCCCAGCCTGCAGACGCAGAAAATGGTCAATCCCAACAAAGTGTTCGAATACATGGCCTGCGGCCTGCCGCTGGTGGCGAGCGATCTGCCCAGTTTGAAGCATATCCTGGAGCAATCGCAGGCCGGCCTGGTGGCCAAAGCCGATGATGCGGCCGACCATGCCGCAGCTATCCGTCGTTTGCTGGACGATCCGGAGCTGGCCGGACAACTGGCGGCAAACGGCCGCCAGTATGTCTATGCCACCCACAACTGGGCGCGGGAAGGGGAAAAATTGATCGCTTTTTACAACGGGCTGTTCGTCGCCGGAGACCCTGATGTTGATCACCGTTCTTGAACCCGGCTATTTTCCCTCCCTGGCCGAATGCGCCAAAGCCCTGCAGGCCGACCGTGTCATCTGGGCTAATTCGTTTCACATGCGCCGCCACAGCACCATCAATCGCGCCGCCATTAAAACGGTAAACGGCCGGCAATGGTTGACGATTCCCACCATAGGCAAGGGTTTGCAGGAGCAGGCGATTCACGACGCGTGCATCAACAACCAGATCGAGTGGGGACGCACACACGGCAAAACCATCGAGATCAATTATCGGCTGAGCGCCTATTACGATTTTGTTATCGATAAACTGGCGCCGCTCTGGCAAACGCGGTATGATCGATTGGATGATGTGCTCAAGAGCGCCCTCCGTTTTCTGCAGAGCGAATTAGGGTTGCCGCAAGCCATCGAGAGCATCACCTGGCCGGCGGTCAGCGATCGCAGCGAGAGGATCATCGCCTGGATGAAGGCGTTAGCGGCGGATCAGTACCTGATATGGCCGCATCAGGCCATGTTGATCGATGTGGCGCGGCTGCGCGCGGCCGGGATTACCGTATTCGCCATGCACTATACCGAACCTGTCTATCATCAGGCCTTTGCCGGTTTTATCAGCGACCTGTCAGTGCTGGATCTTGTCCTCAACGAAGGTCCGGCCGGCCGCGAGATCCTGCGAAAAGCAGGCAGCGTGCGGGCTATCTCTTAATTTAGAAAAATTTAGCACCGGTCCATCCGGGTCAGGAGTACATCATGGACAATCTTGAAAAGGTATTTGCACGTATCGATTCCATGGCCGAACAGGTCAAGGCCTGGCAGCAGAGCCTGGTCGCTATTCCGGCCATTGCACCGGAATCGGACGGCGAAGGAGAGAGAAGCAAAGCCGAATGGGTCAAGAGGGCGCTGGCGGATTTTCGTCCGGACGAGATGAAAGAGCACAAGGCGCCGGACAGCCGCGTGCCTTGCGGATATCGTCCAAACCTGCTGGTGCGCTGGTATGGCCAGGACAGGAGCAAAACCGTCTGGGTTATGGCCCACCTCGATGTGGTACCGGCCGGGGACACCTCGGAATGGAACACCGATCCGTTTCAGCTGGTGGTGGAGGGCGACCGGTTATACGGCCGCGGCACCGAGGATAATCATCAGGGACTGGTGTCGGCGCTGATGGCGATCAAGGCGATGCAGGAGGCGGGCGAACAGCCGCCGTGCAATATCGGCCTGGCCATTGTGGCGGACGAAGAGACCGGCAGCGCCTATGGTTTGCATTATCTGATGCAGCACCACCGCGACGCCTTTGCCGGCGACGACCTTATCATCGTTCCGGATGCCGGCGATGCCGAGGGCCTGACCATCGAGATCGCGGAAAAGAGTATCCTCTGGCTTAAAATTGAAATCATCGGCAAGCTCTGCCATGCCTCGACGCCGGCCCTGGGCATCAACGCCCATCGTGCGGCGGCCCATCTGGCGGTGCGGCTGGATTCGCTGTACGACCATTTCAATCACAGCAATCCGCTTTTTGATCCGCCCATCAGCACCTTTGAACCGACGAAAAAAGAGATCGACGTGCGCAACATCAACAGCGTGCCGGGCAAAGACACCTTTTATTTTGATTGCCGGGTGCTGCCAGAGTATCCGCTGGCTGTGGTGGAGGAAAAAATAAACAGCTTGTGTCAGGAGATCCAGGAGCGGTTCGGGGTGTCGATAACCGTGTCGGCGCAGCAGCGCGCTGAAGCGGCTCCGCCGACGGACGCGGCCTCGCCGGTGGTGCAGGCCCTGCAGCGCGGCATTGCCGCGGTCAAGGGTGCGGAAGCCAAGTTGATAGGTATCGGCGGCGGCACAGTAGCCGCCGTGTTTCGCGCCGCCGGGTTGCCGGCCGCGGTGTGGTCCACGATTGACGATACCGCGCATCAGGCCAATGAATATGCGCTGGTCTCCAATACCTTGAGCGACGCCCGGGTGATGGCGCACGTGTTTATGGGGAAATGAAGGAACCGGCGGCGGATCAGGAACCGCTGCCGCGCAACTTGTCCATCAGGCCCGCTTTCTTTCCTGTGGGCAGTTCGAGGATGAGACTGGAATCGCTGAAAAAGAAGAGGTCACCCACTTTGAGACCGATTTCATTGCGCAACGGCTTCCAGTTTTCACGATAACACATCTGATCGATTTTGGTGCCGTTTTTGTCCTTCATGACCAGGGCGACGCGTTCCGGGTATTCGCGGTTGATCATAAAGGGCGAATGGGTGGTGTAAATGATCTGATTTTTCAGCGATAAATCTTCCAGCACCTTGACCAGGTCTTTTTGTCCGGCCGGATGGAGGTGAATGCCGGGCTCGTCGATGAGAAAGATGTATTCGTTGGCCTGGCCTTCAAAGGTCTGGGCGAGAAAGTTGACATAAAAAGAGAGGTACCAGCGGAATCCCAGGCTGCGGGATTCCGGCGTGTCGAATACGGTGGTGCTGTCGCTGAAATCGATATATAACGATTTGCCGTTGACGTTCAGTTTGACTTCGATGGTCGGTTCCTGCGACCAGACGCGGCGGATCTGTTCCGAAATGATGCGCCCCGCCTCTTCCAGCGTTCTGCGGCCGCGGGCGCTGTCTTCAAAAATAATGTCATAGGTTTCGACGCCGCCGATTTTAAGCAGGTTGCGTTCGGTTTCGAAATCCGATTTGGCCGAGCCGAGCTGGTCGTAATCGATGCGGTTTTTCAACAGGCGGATCTCGTCGAAATAGAGCACCTTGGGTACCATTTTCACCAGCTTATGCATATCCACATTTTCCACCGGCTTGTCGCCGATGAAAAGGCGATAGTCCTTGTACTCCAGGCCTTCCCGACCGATCTGAAACGTTTCCACATCTTTGAACACCTCTGAAACCTGCATGAACTGGCGGCGGTTCTCTTTGCTGAGCTGGCCGAATTCCAGAATCACTTCCGGCGGTTTGCCCATGTAATAGTGGTTGGAGTATTGGCAGGTCAGACTGTTGTCAAAGACCACGTCGTGGCGAAAAGATTCGACCGCTTTGAGGATGTTGGATTTGCCGCTCTCGTTGGTGCCGATAAGCACGTTGATTTTGGGATCGAGCGTCAGCGTCAGCTCGTGCAGGGACTTGAAGGCGCGTACCATGACTTTATGGATGACCATAGCAGACTCCTGTTAAAGGTCGCAAGGCTACGGCGACAGTGGATTCCCGGTCCTAGACGTCTATGCGTTGCAGCAGGGTGTCGTTCAGATAGTGTTCATCATCTGGTTTTGGATAATCGGTGGTATAGTGCAAGCCGCGGCTCTCTTTGCGCAGCAGCGCCGACTGTATGATGAGTTGCGCTACCGTGGCAAGGTTGCGCAGCTCGATCAACCCTTCGGTGATTTTGGTTCTACGGTAGAAATTTTCGATTTCCTGCCGGATCAGCCGCACCCGGCTCAGGGCTCGTTCGAGGCGCAGGGTTGAGCGTACGATGCCGACATAATCCCACATCAGGTTTTTGATCTCCAGTTTGTCGTGGGAAATCAGCACCCACTCTTCGCTGTTAAAGGTGGCGCTGTCATCCCAGCGCGGAATGGCGGGATAGGGGATTTGCCGGCGGTTCTGGAGATACGTCACCGCTGATTCGGAAGCGATGTGGGCAAAGACCACCGCTTCCAGCAGTGAATTCGAGGCCAGACGATTGGCGCCGTGAACACCGGTGCAGGTGACTTCACCGGCGGCAAACAGACCGCCGATGGAGGTGCGGGCCGCGAGATCGGTCCAGACACCGCCGCAGGCATAATGGGCGGCGGGCACCACTGGAATGGGCTCGTGGGTGATATCGATTTTGTATTTCAGGCAATTTTCATAAATATGCGGAAAGTGCTGCTGGATCTCTTCAGGATCTTTGTGGGTGATATCAAGAAAGACGCAACGTTCGCCGCTCTTTTTCATCTCCGTGTCGATGGCGCGCGCCACCACATCGCGGGGTGCCAGCGAGGCCATGGAATGATACTTTTCCATGAACGATTCCCCGGCCCGGGTGACGAGAACGCCGCCAAAGCCACGCACCGCCTCGGAAATGAGGAACGAGTTGGCTTCCGGATGATACAGCGACGTCGGGTGGAACTGCATGAACTCCATGTTGGCGATTTTGGCGCCGGCGCGGTAGCTCAGGGCCACGCCGTCGCCGGTGGCGATGCCGGGATTCGTGGTGTGCAGGTAGACCTGGCCGCAACCGCCCGTGGCGAGGATGGTTGCACGGGCAAGAAACCGTTCGATGTGGTTCTGCGTAACGTCCAGCACATAGGCGCCCCAGCAGTGCAGCTCGACGCTGGCCTGCGTCTGCGGTGCGAAAATGTGGTGTTCGGTTATCAACTCGACCGCCACATGATGCTCATAAATGCTGATGTTGGGATGAGCCTTGGCCGCCTCCAGCAGCGCCTGTTCCACATCCCGGCCGGTATGATCCTTGACATGGACGATGCGGTTGGTGCGATGGCCGCCCTCGCGGCCGAGATCAAACTGGCCGTCGTCCTTGCGGGTAAAGCGCACGCCCCAATCGTACAGCTCCTGCACCCGTGCCGGCCCCTGGCTGACGATCAGGCGCACCGCGTCTTCGTGACAGAGACCGCCGCCGGCCTGCAGCGTATCTTTGACGTGCTGTTCGAACGTATCGGCCGCGTCAAAGACGGCGGCAATGCCGCCCTGGGCATAATTGGTATTGGATTCGTTCTGCTGTTTTTTGGTAATGATCGACACGCTGCCGTGCGCCGCCAGTTTGATGGCCGCGGACAGGCCGGCGATGCCGGATCCGATGATGAGATAATCGCTCTGTGTGCTCATAATGTTTACTATACGACAATCGCAGCAATTTTTCAATGCTTATTTTATGGCCGCCCCGTTAGCACGGTCGACCGGTGAATGACAAACGCCGGCATAAACAGCTGGACTCATACCTTTGATAGAGTCCTCACTATTCTTTTCAAACCTTGGTAGCCTTTAAGACGAAAAAAAGAAACCTTATTACCTTTTAAAAAAATAAGGTAATAAGGTTTTCGAGTGTTCTGCGATTTTACTATTAAGGTTTACTGTTCTGCTTCCATTTGTGTGCTACTTTTTGCCCCAATCTCTATAGTAAAGCTCTTTGGCTTCGATGGTCATACCCGGATTGTGGCCCTGCAGAGCAAAATGGCCTTGCTGGAAATCGCTGTCCGTATATTCGGTGACCAGTTCGTCGTTCACCCAAATCTGTATGTTCGGGCCGACGGCTTTAATGCGCATGCTGAACCATTCGTTGTCTCTGGCC
This sequence comes from uncultured Cytophagia bacterium, assembly GCA_964541895.1. GTDB lineage: Bacteria > Zhuqueibacterota > Zhuqueibacteria > Residuimicrobiales > Residuimicrobiaceae > CAZISM01. Next base: position 10,560 of record CAZISM010000003.1, on the reverse strand, counting down.
AGCAGCGCCTTGGCTTTGCCCGTGGGTTTGCCCGGTTTCCACAACCAGCCGGTGGAGGCGTTCTGATGGTTGTCGATTTGCGCTTCATAACCGACAGGAAAGCCGTCCGGTTTTTCCTTGGGCGGATTGGCGCGAAAATAGAGGCCGCTGTTGCCCTTTTCGCTGACGCGGAACAGGCCTTTCACTTCCAGATCGCGCAATACCGGTTTGGCATAGATGTGGCCCATGCCGCCATCTCCCACCAGCATGCCGTCGCGAACCGACCAGGTGGCTTTGCCGTGGCTGAACCAGCCCTCGAGATTTTTGCCGTTGAACAGCGAAACCCAGGCCGGCTCACCGCTTGTTTGGCCGGAGTGGCTGCATGCCAAAAGCGTCGCCGACACCAGGGCGACGAGGAGGATGCTTTTTTTCATACAAATCCTTTCTGCAAAATTGTTCAAATAACATACGCCATTTTTTTTCAAGAAGCAATTGAAATGAACAAAAGCGATTGAGTTTTATCATTGACTCTGTTATATTTAGGTGAAATTTACATAAAACAGCGGAGTTGATATGACAAAGGGATTTTGCATCGGATTCCTGCTTTTCTGCGCCACGACGCTGGCGATGCCATCGCGCGCCATGAAGTACAGTCCGTGTTCCGCCAAAGCAGCGGTGGCCTGGCAGGAACAGGTGCGCCGGCATCTGTTCACATTGCTCAAGATGGAGGATTGGCTGGCGACGCGAACCTCTCTGCCGTTGGCGCCGAAGACTATTTCCCAACAGGACAGCGGCAGCTACACCCTGTTCGAAATGGAAATTCAATCCACCGAGCAGCGCCGAATTCCGCTGCTGCTGACGATTCCGCATGGCAAGGGACCGTTTCCGGCTGTGGTGTGCATTCATGGCCACGGCGGCAACCGGCGCTCGGTGTATGACACCGCGTCGATCTATAAAGGCTTTGCCCGCGCACTGGCCGGCGGCGGCTATATCACCATCGCGGCCGATGTCGGCCAGCATACGGTGTCTGAAAACGGACGAACCCTGATGGGCGAGAGACTATGGGATGTCATGCGCTGCGTCGATTACCTGGCCAGCCGGCTGGAGACGGATAGAAAACGAATGGGATGTGCGGGCCTGTCCCTTGGCGGCGAGATGGCGATGTGGCTCGGCGCCATGGAGGTGCGCATGCAAGCCACGGTCAGCTCCGGTTTCCTGACCATGATGGATCAGATGGAAAAGAACCACTGCATGTGCTGGAAGTTTGACGGCCTGCGCGAAGCGGTGGATTGGCCCGATGTCTACAGCCTTATTGCGCCGCGGGCGCTGCAATGCCAGAACGGCTTGAAAGAACCGGCCAACGATTTTACCGTCACGCTGGCCCGCCAGGCCCTGCAAGAGATCGAATTGATATATAGCGACATGGGCAAAAAAGACGCGCTGCAATTGCAGGTGCACGGCGGCGGCCACGAAGTCGATCTGCCGGCGCTGCTTGGGTTTTTCAAGACCCATCTATAGGCAGGTGGGCACGCAACCACGTGCGAATGAATCGACGTGAGCAACGGTTCTTCCAGTTTTGTCATTCTGAAGCCCGCCGTTTTTTGGCGGGCTGAAGAATCTGTGCGCGTCCCAATCCCAATAGCAAATCTGTACTCCAGCGGCCATTGAACATGCCCACCCCGTAGCCGCGTGCGACTCCCAGTCATTGCGAACGGAGGAGCCGTTGCTGTGAAAGAGTACCATACAGAATGGAGTGAAGCAATCTCGCACCTCCCTGTCATTGCGAACGGAGTAACTGTTGCTGTAAAAGGGTGTCATGCAGAATGGAGTGAAGCAATCTCAGGCTACGTCGATCAAATCATTACAACACAAAGATATCTAATTTCAGCAACCCCGGCTGTCCCTCTATGTTGTACCAGCCTGCCCAAAGCGCTGCAGGGAGGTCAAGCCCTCGTTCACTTCCTCCCTGGACAGTCCCCCGGCCTGCAACTGCTCCTGCGAAGTTTCCGCCAGCTCGGCGTAAAACGCCCGCCCTTTCTCCAGCAGTTCTTTATGGCCCTCCTGTATCAGCCGGAAGAGAACGTTTTCTGCCCTGGCGTATTCGCCGTTCCAGAAATAAAAATCGAAAAACACCTCGCTGCTGTCAGCGTTGAAATGGGCATCCTCACACAGCCGTCCTGCGAGCCGGTGAATTTTTTTCTGTTGGTCGGTATCATTAAAGCGCGTATCGCTACGGGCGGCGGTCAGGTAGAGCGATAAAGCGCGCTCAAAACTCTGCAGCACCATGAACACAGGCCGGCCGCTCAGTTCCGCCACCTCGCCGTCTTCGCGCAAGAGTTCCGCCAGCACATAGCATTTCTCCGCAAACTCGCCTTCGCTGCCCTGCAAGCGACGCTCGAGCTCGCTCCTGTCCATGGTCAGGGCGTCATCCAGCGAGAGTCCCAGCAGGTGCTGCAGCGCTTCATCAATATGCAAAAAAGCCTGTTCGTACTGTTTGATGGATTTGTTGAACAGAATTTTACTCAGAAAGGCGACCAGCTGCTGGATCAGTCGCATGATATAGTCTTTTTCAATCATAAAACCTCGAATCGGTTATACCTGAATTATAGTACTTTTTATTGTGAATCAAAATTAATTTTCGTATATATCGCTACGTCAAAAATACGAAAGTGTAATCTATGTCAGACATGGCTATGCCCAAATGGCGCCGGGCGGTTCTCAAGATCGGCAGCGGACTGATCGCACCCGGCGGCAAGAAAACCAGCACCAAACACATGCTGCCCATAGCGGGATTTATCACCGACGCCCGCAATCAGGGCCGGGAAATCATTCTGGTCTCCTCCGGAGCCGTAGCTTCCGGACTGGCCATACAACCCGGCCTGCTGCGACGGCCGTCGCGCAGCATTCCGGAAAAACAGGCGCTGGCCGCCATCGGCCAGCCGCTGCTGATGGCCAACTGGAGCCGTTTCTTTGATTTTCCCTGCGCCCAGTTGTTGTTGACCTATGACGACATTCATACCCGCAAGCGGTTTGTCAACGCCAAGAATACTATCCGCCAGCTGCTGCTGCTGGGCTGCCTGCCGGTGGTCAATGAGAACGATACGGTAGCGGTCGAAGAGCTCAAAGTCGGCGATAACGACAACCTGGCCGCCTATGTGGCCATGCTGGCGGAAGCGGACCTGCTGATCATCTGCACGGACATTGACGGTTTGTATGACGCCGATCCGCGGCGCCACAAGAATGCTAAACTGATTCCGCTGGTGGAAAAAATTGACGCTACCGTGTATGAACGGGCCGGCGATTCCAGCAATCCCATCGCCACCGGCGGCATGCGCACCAAAATTCAGGCGGCGCAAAAGGCGACCGTGCGCGGCATCGATACCGTTATCATCAACGGTACGCGCCGGCAAGCGCTGGATCATTTGAGCTCCGGCCGTCTGGACGGCACCCTGTTCAAGCGCACCGGCCATCCCATGACCGCCAAGAAACACTGGATGCTGCACGCGCTGCCCAGCCAGGGACGATTGTATGTGGATGCCGGCGCCGCCCGGGCGCTGTTGGAGAAAGGCGCTTCGCTGTTGCCCTCCGGCATTGTCAATGTGGAAGGCGATTTCAAGCAGGGTGAAGCGGTGTCGGTAATGGTGCGGGAAGCGCGCGCGACTGTTGAAATTGCCAAAGGGATCACCCAGTATGGTTCGCGCGATGTGCTGCGCATCAAAGGCAAAAAGAGTTCGCAAATCGAAACGTTGTTGGGCCATTTTGTCACCGAAGAGGTCATCCATCGGGACGATCTGGTTCTAATTCAGGAGTGAGGTGAATATGGAGTTGACTATCCGGCAACTGGCGGAAGGGAGCCGCCTGGCCGGCCGGCATCTGGCTCGCCTGCATACGCGGGAAAAGAACCACGCCCTGTTGGCCATGGCAGAGCAATTGACCGCGCAAGAGACCGACATCCTGGCTGCCAATTCCATGGATCTGCAGGCCGCCCAGGAGCGGGGCATGTCCACCGCCATGCAGGACCGCTTGATGCTGACGTCGGAACGGCTGAGCCATATGGCCAAAGCACTGCTGGAAGTGGCACAACTGCCTGATCCGGTGGGAGAGATCAGCGATATTCGTGTTCGTCCCAACGGCATGCAGGTGGGCATGATGCGCATCCCCCTCGGCGTCATCGCCATCATTTACGAAGCGCGGCCCAATGTCACTTCGGACGCCGCCGGACTGTGTCTGAAAAGCGGCAACGCGGTGATTCTGCGCGGCGGCTCGGAATCGTTCCACTCCAACCGCGCGATTGTACACGCTCTGCAGTTGGCTTTGCAGCAGTGCCGCATGGATCCGGCAACCATTACGCTGTTTCCGACAGTGGACCGGCAAGCCATGGTGGAACTGCTCAAGCTGGATCAGCAGATTGACCTGGTCATCCCGCGCGGCGGCGAGGGCTTGATTCGCTTTGTCGCCGAGAACAGCCGCATTCCGGTCATCAAACACTACAAAGGCGTCTGTCATCTCTATGTGGACGAGGACGCCGATCTGGAGATGGCCGTGCGCTTGCTGATCGACGGCAAGACCTCGCGACCGGGCGTGTGTAACGCCCTGGAGACGCTGCTGGTCCACCGCCAGGTTGCGGAGGTGTTTCTGCCGCTGGCAGAAGCAGCCTTGGCGAAAAAGGGGGTTGAGATGCGCGGCTGTGCAATCACCTGTTCCATCGTGGCCAGCGCCAAGGCCGCCACCGAAGCGGATTATGACACCGAATATCTGGCCTTGATCATTTCCGTGCGCGTGGTAGAGAGCTATGAAGAGGCGCTGGACCACCTCGAGCGGCACAGTTCCAACCACACCGACGTCATCGTCACCAACAACCTGCGCACCAGCCAGCGGTTTCTGCGCGATGTGCAGTCCTCCAGCGTCATGGTCAACGCTTCCTCTCGTTTTGCCGATGGCGGTGAACTGGGTCTGGGCGCCGAAATCGGCATCTCCACCACCAAACTGCACGCCTATGGCCCCATGGGCCTGGAGGCATTGACCACGAAAAAATTCATCGTCATCGGTGACGGCCAGACCAGGCACAAGGTGGATCTGGAGGGATGAGAAACGCTCACCGCGCTTTAGTTGTCCCTCTGTCATTGCGAGCGCAGGCACGGAGGTTGTGAAAGGGAAGGTGCAGATATGCAGCGAAGCAATCTCAGGCGATTGTCCCATATCCTGTTTAGATATTGCCATGCTCCAGTCGACGGCCATCTCATTGTCTGGAGCCGTTGTTGCGCTCGCACAGACAGAATTGGCGGGCATTGTACTTTTCTCAGGCGGTCATCCGGTTACTTTCTTTTAGTCGACCCCGCTTTAACCTCTTATTATTAAACGGCATCTGTTTTTATTCATGCACATGCAAAGAAAGGTATCTCAGGTTATGTTTGATACGGTGCAACCACATCATCAGGTACAAAGTGCTCCGTTGTGTTCGTGATTGAGAGCGGCTTTGTTCTCATGTGCTGCAAAGGGCCTCTGCTGTTTTTGAAAAATAAATGCACGCAGTTGCTGCTTTTTGCGGTATATTACTTTTAACGGTAGGACGGCCGGGGACTGCCAATGTCTGACCTTTTGTTAATTAGCCCCTTTACTCTTATACGGCATAGAGGCTCTGACTTCAGGATTTCTTTATAGACAGAAAATAGACTCTTAATATTATTCCATATTTTTTCTGCGTTTAAATTGTTTTGTGGTCTGGGAGCGGTTTTGCAAGGGTGGGGTACCATGTTACAGAAGCACAGCCTTTTTCATCGTTGGATGGATAGCTGTGCTTTTTTTATTATAGCAGCCGATCGACGGCCCTGTTTTGCGATATTTTTTTTTACTAAACCAGGTAATTCATAAAAAGTGTCGCCCCGCCGCGACCGACGACACCAGCAAGGTGAAGTTGAAGTTCGGGAAAGGCCAAAGAGTCGTTTTATCATCTGTCAACGCCTTGATCACTGCTCCTGGCCGCCCGGCATCGCTGTTGGCAAACATAGAGGTATTAAAAACAGGAGAAAGCAATCAGCCGGCTTATAAAAAGAGCTAGAACCATTAACTCGACCGAGATCGCTTCTGATCGTAAATTCCAGTATGCTGTTCATACACGCAGTCTGAAATCAACGGGTGGAGGCTGAAATGAAGACTATAAACGTTGTTTTGATTTTGTTGTACGCGTTATGCGTGCCATTCACCTCTTTGTTGTCACAGGAAACGATTGTCCTGCCGCCGGCAGCACCTGCTACGGTCACTGTGCCCAAAGTCATCGGACTGGATCGCGCTGAAGCGGAAAAAATTCTGCTGGAATCCGGCTTGAAAGTATCGCGCATAATCGAGCGCGAGACGCGTTTCCCGGACGGCAGAGTCTTGCGCCAGCAACCTGCGCAGGATGCCAAGGTGAGCAGAGGCAGCGGTGTTATTCTGGTGGTCTCTAAAAGGAGCGCAGCTCCTCCTCTGCCCAAGGCCCCAGACTTGAAAAGCTCTTCACCGGCTGGCACACCGGGGCGGAAGCTGCCGGATGTTACCGGTATGATGTTCAGTGAAGCCTATCAACAACTACGCCGATCAGGATTCAGCAAAGTTCAGCCTCAACCGGTCAAGAGCAGCGAGGCGCGCGAAACCGTAATCGGCGTGCTGGCCAACGGCGAAGAGGTGATCGAAGAAAATTCCTACGCAACCGACACCCCAGTGACGCTGTTGGTTTCCAGAGGTGCCGGCGAAACGGAAAAGCCCCCAGTGCCTAAACAAGAAGTGACCGAAAAAAAGGCAACGCGACCTGCAGCCAAGGACGTGTGCATCAGTAATAAAATGTTTGAAACCAATTTTGTTCAAATCGCGCAATATTTCAAGCAGACTGGACATGAAGTCGATCATCAGGTTGTGAAAAGCGAAAAACCAAAAGGTTTGGTCGTGGCGATTCTGATGAATGGCAAGTCGCTGATGGAGGGAGACCGTGTGCCTGTCGGCCAGGGCGTCACCCTGGAACTATCCGGGGGCAAAGCGTACAAACCGCCAGACCGCCAAGGCCAATTGAAACTGCCGGAGATAGAAAAGAACAGTGTAATCGACCTGGTGCATAAGCTTAAAGAACAAGGCCTGGATGTTTCAATCGATGAAACCCCGAGCCAGGCTCCAGACGGCACCGTTACGGGTGTTACAACGGGAAAGGAAAAGCTGCAGGGTGGAGAACCTCTGCCGGTCGGTGCCAAGGTGAATATCCAGGTGTCCGGCGGCAACAAGGCGAAGGCCCAGTTGCCACCAGCAACCACAGGCGATGCGCCAATTATTCTCGAATTCGGCCCCGATACGGCCAACCTGCTTGTAGGGCACAGTACCGGCCAGACAACATTGAGTTGGGTGACCGCTTTGGCAGAACACATAAATATCGTCGCCTGGATGAAGGGCGAAAACGGCAAAATATCCAAAAAGACCATTTACGACCGCGCGGTTCCGGAAGCGTTCGGCACCACGCTGGCGAGCCAGCCAGGACAGACGACCTGCAATGTATTGGGTCCAACGGTATTTTCTCTGACAGCGTCCAATGCGGCGGGTGCTGTAAAAAAAACCACCCAGGTCACGGTGACGGCGCCGCCTTTGATTGCTTATTTTGATGAAGGCACCGGCCATGCGGACAGGCCCGTACAGCCGGCCATTCAGGAACAAAGTTTCAAAGACAAATTACACCAGCCGATGAAGGGTCCCCATGCTGACGTGGAATTTACGACCAGTTTCGCGGAAGATGAACCGACCACTACTTTGACTTGGGATATACGCAATCTGGGTAACCACGGGATGGCTGTCATCCAGCCGAATGTCGGCCAGGTTGCTTCCCAGGGAACGGTCACCGTGCCGATCGCGGCAGCCAGCGCCTATGTCTTGATCGCTCATAACGCGGCCGGAGTGGATTCCGCCATTGCCTACGTTGATCGACCCAAACCGCAGATCCACCATTTTGGCGCCAATGCCAATCCGCTCGCACATGTAGGAGATACGACGCACATCAGCTGGCGTGTGGTCGGAGCGGATCAAATCCGGCTGATGCCGGACGGGAGAGCCGTTGAGGCAACGGGCGCAGTGGATCTGGGGCTCATGGAACCGACCACCTTTACCCTGATCGCGCAAAATGAATTTGGCGTCACCCAAAAGGAGATTACCGTCGATATCGCCGATTATAAAAGAGGTATTTACCTGTTCACGGCCGATCCTGAACAGATATCTGTCGGTGAAAGAAGCGTATTGCATGCCATTGTGCTGGGACTGGGTGAAACCGGACGCGTACAATTTTCATCCGATCCGCACATGCCGGAGATCAACGCCTTCAACATGAACATCAAGCCGGTCGATAACATGGATTTTGGTCTTTGCGTTCACCCCCAGCAACGGACGCAGGTAAAGATGAGGGTGATCGCCAGTGACGATTATATGTGGGAAAAGAGCGTGGAGATTGATGCCGGGACGACGCCTATTATCGCTTCATTCGGCACCAAAAACGCTCATATTGTGAATGGGCATGTGCAGGGGACGATGTATTGGCGTGTCAACAAAGGCACCCGGGCTACCATCACCCCGGATATTGGCGATATCCCTCTTGAAGGCGAGAGGCTTATTGGCATGGACTCCCCGCGACTTTATACCTTGACCGCATACGGTGATCCATCCTCCATCGTCATCCGGGACACATTATGGACGGGAAACGAAGGTGATCTCGAAACGCCGCCGGCCATATTCACATTTACGGCCACGCCGGAGATCGTTAAAGCCGACGCCAGGAATGTCCGCCTTACCTGGGAGGCGCGCGGCATTTCTGCCCGTATTTCCGCCTATCGCGACGGGAACGAGGTTCAGAGCTGGGAGAATTTACCGGTTAACGGCCATCTCGATGTGGATCCGGAAGCGACAACCGTCTACAGTCTCAAAGTTACTTCGTTGTCCGGCTTATCACATCGGAGCGTGGTGGTAGAGATGCTGCAAACGCCGGCCGTGCAATTTGTTGCCGTGCCGGATACCGTCATCGTCGGCAGCTCTATCAAATTGATTTGGAAAGTGGACAATTTGGGCAGTTCCGGTTCGGTGAGCATACCTGGCTATCCGGACCTGCCACCGCAAGGATATCAGGTCCTGACGCCGGCAGAAACCCAAACGTATACCATCACAGCCGCCAACAGCGCCGGGACGGCGCGCAAAAACGTCACAGTCCATGTTCGGCCGCCGGCACCCTATTTTACCCTAGCCGAACCACTCGCAGCCATGGCGATCAGGGATAGCAAATATCACTTTAATATGGATGTGTTTTATGCTGATTCTGTGATGGTACTCGAAGTCCGATCCGACGGAAAAAAGATTATCCTGCAAAGCATGCAATGCAGCCCGTCAGGAAAACTCAATCGCAAGTTCGACGTGCTCCTGCTAAAAGATTACCCGATCGATCATCAGGTTAATACCACCCTGGAAATAAAGTTATTTCAGCGGGGTGAGTGGATCAGCCAGCAGCTTCAAATTCAGGTTTTGCCTAACATCGATTTGCAGATTGAGCCATCGTTCTCCTGGGACTCTCATCAGGGCTTTGAAGATGGCATACAGAGTGGTTATAATATATATGTTGATATCCGGCTCAGAAATGCCGGGCGGGATGCGTGGCGAGCGGCTACGGTCGAGGGCGCACAGAAAGCTAAAGTGATTGTGCAATTTCCGCAGTTTAATCTGGATAACTACAGTGTGATCATGCAGGTCTTTGGTCCGGATATCACCACCGGGACTACGATTGAAGTGCCGGCAGATATTGTCCTGGGTCCCGGAGCTGCTTACAATCTCCACGGTCATTTGACGCTACCGGCATTCAACGACGGCACGTTTGAGGCAAACACCATGGTCGATAGCGAAAACCTGGTCTGGGAGGCGAATGAGAGCAACAATGCTGTCAGCACGCCATTCAGTGCTTCTTTTGAAACGGACTGCGTTCCCATAGAGCCATTAGGGAGCGTCGCCGAGTTTTGTCTGTTTTACTGGACCTTGTCCTTCCCCAGTCATGGCATTTAGGCCGGTGTTTTTAATGGAGGCATTCATAGCAGATAAGCCAAAACAATAAAATCAAAGCGAGCAACAGGTGGTCGATAGCGGCGATCAAATGATATCGCTCCGGGCAAAATTCCAGCTCGAACTTTTTCACACAGGCTGATCTGGAAGTTGCAGGATGTCGAGAGGAAGGATAATAGCCTTGGCGCCTTAGCCGGCAGGCGACATCATCGGGCGAGCCCAAGCAGAATGGCTGAATAGAATTGGCAAAGACAAGCGGGGCTCTGATGCGGTGTTGTTTATATTTATAAATGCCGACGGGATATAGCCCTCCACGTCGCAGATGCGACGTAAGAAGCCTCCCCGCGCTGTTGTCGCTTTCAAGGCAAAGCAATCTCGTCCCATTTTGTCATTGCGAGCGCAGGCACAGATGTTGTGAAAGGGAAGGTTAGAGCAAAGCAATCTCGCCCCACCTTGTCATTGCGAGCGCAGGCACAGATATCGTGAAAGGGAAGGTGCAGATATGCAGCGAAGCAATCTCCGGCGACAACCCCGAATCCA
>CAZISM010000002.1:10209-145575 GCA_964541895.1 uncultured Cytophagia bacterium | reverse complement strand
TCAACGCCCTGGCTCGACTGGCCAAAAGATCCGGCCGCGAATTCAACGCCTGGCTAACCAACTGATCCACTCCCTGCAGGAGCGTGTCCGGGGGCACCTCGGCTATTTCGGTGGCAAAATCGGCATGGCGGGTGGCCGGATAACCCATGGCCAGAATCAAGCCACCGCGGGCGATGCGAACCATGCCCTCTGAATTCTGCAGTGACAGCAATCCTTCCGCATGGGCGGTTTGTGCCTGTAACACATCCGCTTGTGTCGCCAGTCCGACGTTATGTTTTTCTTGCGCTGCTTTCAAATTGGCCTCGGCATCGGAAAGCGAGATGCGATTGGCCTCCAGCATCGCCACAGCGCCGGCGTAATTGTAATAGGCGACCTGCGCGCCGAGAACCACATTTTGAATCACGGCATTGTTGCTCCAGTTCGCCGCATACAGCGCCTGATGCGCCTCGCTGACGGCCGCCGCGCGGCCGCCGAAATCAAAAAGCAGATAGGAGAGATTGGCGGTAGCGCCGTACAAAGTGGATGCGCTTTTTGCGCCGGCTGACTTTGTTTCACCGCTACGCGTCGTCGATCCATTCAGATCGAGAGAAGGCCACCAGGTCGAAAGGGCGGCGCCATAGCCTGCCGCGGCCGCACGGGCGTTCAGCCAGGCGATGCGCGTATCCGGACTGTTTTGCAGGGCCACATCGACAAGGTCGGCCAGGGTGAGCGCCTTTGCTTTTTCTTGCACGGTCGACCAGGGTACGAGCGGTTCCGATGATGCCGACGATTTCGCTGCAGCGGCAGCCGGCGCTTTCCAGGCCATGCCCGGAGAAGGGGCGGTCGCACGCTGGTCGCGCACAAGCGGAATGTTGCTGCCGCAACTCAAACTGGAACTGATCAGAGCATACAACAGACAACGCGCTCCGGTCCGCACTATTCGAGCGAATGGTGCCGCTTTAGTTTTTGGACACATCTATCCCTCAAGTGATTTCAGGTAATCAATATCGTAATAAAACGTACTCTTGAATATTTTGTTCTAGCAACAGAATCAGAACAGGATATTTCATCAATTTAGCTCAATTTTTCAATTAAGCCAACATTTACTTAATGCCCTGATGAAAACCACAGGTAAAGAGGTTTAATAACCGCGAATGGACGCTAATGAACGTGAATATTCTATTCGGTACGTGTACATTCTACTCTCTCGACATCACTATACGCTCAACCTCTATTATTTCTTACAAATTAAATGTGATGTGATGTGATGTAATTTTATTGCTTTTGGCAAAAACTCGCTTTATATTACACCATGACGGAACGGGATAAAATTGACAAAGGTTTCATTCCTATTTATCGTACTCTGTTCGAGCACTATAAGCAGGGAATCCTGACGCAAAAATTCCTGCCCTCCAGCAAAATCGATTCCATCACGGAAATCCAGAAACAGTTTCAGGTCTCGCGCGAAACCGCGAAACAGGTTTTGAAAAAACTGGCCGAAGCCGGATTCATCGTTCAAAAACCGGGCAAAGGCTCTTTTGTCGCCGACCTTGGACCGTGCAGGAAAAGCTGGGGCGTCATCGTGCCGTTTTTTTCCGCGCAAACCGAAGAGCTGATCCACTTTTTGAAAAACGAAGCCGATCACCATGGCCGGCAGCTGGAATATTTTATCGATTATAACAACTGGGAAGAAGAAGTTCGCCTGGTGGGTACGCTGATCAACGCCCGCTACGAAGCAGTGCTCATCATCCCCACCTTTGATGAGAGCAAAACGTCGCCGTTCTACCAAACGCTGTTCGCCGGCGGCACCACGATCGTTTTTCTCAATCACACCATGCGCTATACCTCCTTCCCTTCTGCCATTCAGAGTTATGATCTCGGCATCAAGCGCGGCATGCAGTATCTGCTCAGCCATGGTGAAGGGTGCCTGGCGTTTGTCAAGAACCACCTCGCCCAGGGCCGCAACATGTTGCAGGAGGTGATGGAATCGACGTTTCACGGTTTCATCAAAAGAGATGAAGCCTCTTGCCAGGCGGTGATCATTGACGATATTTCACAACTGACCAGAGCCATCATCGAGGAACGACGGATCAGCGGCTTTTTCTGCTGCGACGACTCTGAAGCGGTTCGCGTTATGGGTCGTCTGGCCGACTGGGGCTTGCAGGTGCCGCAGGACATTCGCCTGGTCAGTTACGGCAACACCGAACTGGCGCGCTATTTTACGCCGGCCATCACCGCCATTGATCCGCATTACGAACAGATGGCTGTCCTTGCGGCCGCCATCATCGGGCAGGGACAGAACCATTCGACAGATACAAACCAACAGTACGTGTTACAGCCGGAGCTGGTCATACGCAACACCTGAGCCGGGCCGGCCATCATAAATTATGGAGCAGACCATGAGAACAAGTATTCTTACCGCCTTGCAGTCCAGGATCCTGGTATCAGATGGTGCCTGGGGCACCTTTCTGCAAAAAAAGGGATTGAAACCCGGTGATTGCCCGGAGCTCTGGTGCGTCGACCGAGCCGACGACGTGCTGGACATCGCCAAAAGTTACATTGACGCCGGCAGCGACATGGTAGAAACCAACAGCTTTGGCGGCTCCAGCTACAAACTGGAACACTATGGGCTGGCCGCGCGTGCGGCAGAAATCAATCGTGCGGCGGCCGCGATTTCCCGGCGCGCAGCCGGCGACGATAAATGGGTCATCGCCTCCATGGGCCCGACCGGCAAGATGCTGATCATGGGCGAAGTCACCGCGGATGACATGTACACCGTCTTTGAAGAACAGGCCGTGGCTCTGGCCGCAGGCGGCGCCGACGCCATCTGCATCGAAACCATGAGCGACATCGACGAAGCCACGATCGCCATCCGCGCCGCCCGCGAGAACACCTCCTGCGACGTGATCTGTACGTTTACGTTTGAAAGAATCATGGACGGCTCCTATCGGACCATGATGGGCATCTCGCCGGAAAATGCCACACGGGCCGCCATCTCGGCCGGCGCCCACATCATCGGCGCCAATTGCGGCAACGGCTTTGAACGCATGGTTGAAATCGTGCAAACCATACGAACAGCAGAGCCCAATGCCCCGCTGCTGGTTCATGCCAACGCCGGCTTGCCGAAGAATGTCAACGGCATCGACACCTTTCCGGATACGCCGGAAATGATGGCCTCGCTGGTACCGGCTATCGTCAAGGCAGGCGCCAACATCGTGGGCGGTTGCTGCGGCACCACGCCGGCGCACATTAAAGCCATCCGCCAGGCCGTGGATGCCCTCTAACACTATTACCTGTAAATCTGAAACGTATTGTTCGAACCGGAAGGAAAATCACCATGTCCACAAAACCAAAATTCCTGACCACCGGCATCGGCAGCATGCCGTTTGCCGATGTCGATCATGCGGTTGAGGTCTCCTTACGCCGGCTGGGTGCACCCATCTGGCCGCAACTGCCCAAATTCGGATTGCACGAACAGATGGAAATTCAATACTCGGAAGGCATGCCCTGTTGCGTCATCGACGAAGAGAAGGGCCGCATGTTTTTCGACACCTCTACGGATTATTCCGAATCCTTTGCCGCTTTTTATGAAACCTACATGGCTGCCATGGATCCTGACGCCGGCAGCGGCGACTGCTCTGCCATGGCTATTACGACCGCTTTTTCCAAAGGCTTGTATGCGACTGAAAAAAAACTGCAGAGTCTGGGCCGCAAACTCCCGTTCGTTAAAGTGCAGACCACCGGACCGTGCAGTTTTAGTCTGACCATTGTGGATGAAAACAAGCGGGCGATATACTACAACGAAGAGTTCCGCGATATGATCATCAAGTCGCTGGCCATGAAGTGCCGCTGGCAGATTCAAAAGTTCCAACCCTTTGCCGACCAGGTGATCTGCTTTATCGATGAACCGATCCTCTCCGCTTTTGGCAGTTCCACCTATGTCTCGGTCAAACGCTCCGACGTGGTCGACCATCTGGCCGAAGTGATCGCCGGCGTACATGCGGACAATGCCCTGGCCGGCATTCACTGCTGCGGCAATACGGAATGGAGCATCCTCATCGATGCCGGTGTCGACATTGTCAATTTCGATGCCTTCGCCTATGGCGAAACCATCGCCATGTATCCGGCGGCCGTCAAAGCTCATCTCGCCCGCGGCGGCAGCCTGGCCTGGGGCGTAGTGCCGACCTCGACCGCCATTCGCCAGCAGACAGTCGACAGCCTGGCGAACCAGTTGGAAAAAGTGATGAGCCATCTGGCCAGCCAGGGCATCGATAAAACCATGATCGCCGAACAAGCCTTCATCACGCCCTCCTGCGGCACCGGCTCCATGGAGCCTGAAGACGCAGAAAAAGTATTCGAAATGACCGAGCTGTTGGGCCAAGCCATGCGCGAAAAATACGGTTTTTAATATCACATGGATGCACTACTGGCAAGTGCTGAAGAGATGTCAGACACCTTTGAGGAGTCCGACATCTGATTCCGGTTATTCAGTTTAGGACGTATTGCTTATGAAACTAGCTATATCCGGCAAAGGCGGCGTGGGCAAGTCCACGGTCGCCGCCGCCCTGGCCTTATTGTTGGCCAAACAGGGCAAAAAAGTTCTGGCCGTTGACGCGGATCCGGATGCCAATCTCGCTTCTGCCTTGGGCATTTCGGCCGAAAAGCAGAAAGAGATTGTACCGATTTCCCGGCACATCGCTCTCATCGAAGAACGCACCGGCGCCAAAGTCAAAAGCTATGGCCAGATGTTCAAACTCAATCCGGAGGTGGCGGATGTGGCCGAGCGCTGTGCCTTGCGGCACGAGGATGTGGCGTTGCTGGTGCTCGGCGCCATCGACAAGGGCGGCGGCGGTTGCGCCTGCCCTGAAAGCGTGTTTATTCGGGCGCTGGTCTCAGACCTGATCCTGCACAAAGACGATGCGCTGATCATGGACATGGAAGCCGGCGTCGAGCACCTGGGTCGGGCCACAGTGCGCGGCGTGGATACCATGATCATCGTCGTCGAGCCGGGTTTGCGGTCCATCGAAAGCGCCAGACGCATCATCAGCCTGTCGCTGGAAATCGGTCTCTCGAAAATAAAACTGGTGGCCAACAAAATCATGCAGGCAGAGGACGAGCGCTTTATTCGCGAAGCCTTGCCGGCGTGGGAGCTATTGGCCGCCATCCCCTTTTCCGCGCTATTGGCCGGCGCTGACCGGCGCGGTGAATCCGTACTGAACGTACTGGATGAACATCTGCATGCTACGTTCAGCGGAATTTTGCAGAGGCTGACGGCATGAACGGCAAAAGCTGCACCAACTGCCTCATAGCCATCACCGGCAAAGGCGGTGTAGGCAAAACGACTTTGGCCGGCCTGTTGATCCTGCGCCTGATCCAGCGCAACTGTCGACCTGTGTTGGCCGTGGATGCCGATCCCAACATGGGATTGAACCTGGCCCTGGGCGTTCCGATCGAAAAAACCGTTGGCGGTGTTCGTGAAGAGGCTCGGGAGGCGGCGGGCAAAGGGACCACGGTGGGCGTGGCCAAGCAACAGCTTTTGGAAATGAAAATAGCCGAGAGCCTGGTGGAAGGTCAGGATTTCGATCTCATCGCCATGGGACGACCGGAAGGTCCCGGCTGCTATTGCTATTCCAACAACGTGCTCAAATCGGTCCTGACCCAGATCGCCGCCCAGTATCCCTATGTGGTGCTGGACAACGAAGCCGGCTTGGAAAATCTTTCCCGTCGCATTGTCCAGCAGGTGGATGTGCTGATCATTGTCGCCGATCCCTCCCATCAGGGGCTGGAGACCGTCGGCCGCATCCATGCTCTCGCTGTTGAAATGAACATACAGTACAAAAAACTCGCTGTCATCATCAACCGGGTGCGCCATCAGCTATCGGCCAATCGGATGGAGAACATTTTCACTCTTACCAAAGCAGATTTTGTAATCGCTCTGGCAGACGATGCAGAAATTTTTGCCCTGTCTGAAAACGGCACGCCTTTACAGCAAATTTCCGGCGACAACGCCGTCGTTCAGGAATTGGACGCGTTGCTGACCAACATGATGTTATAACTGGCGGCTGCGAAATGCTCAGGATACTCTACACAGGAGACCGTACCTAGATGAAATCCGTTGAAACAAAAAATCGCGTTTGGGATTCAGCCTCTGCGCAAGTGCTGCAGAAAGCGGAAACAGACTGCATCGATACCTGCTTCACCCGGATGGATACACAAAAAAACCAGTGCAAGTTCGGACGGGACGGCGTGTGCTGCCGTATTTGCCATATGGGGCCGTGCAAGATCACGGCCAAGTCACCGCGCGGCGTCTGCGGCGCTGATGCCGATACCATTGTGGCGCGAAATTTTTTGCGCGAAGTGACCGGCGGCACCTCGGCCCATTCGGATCACGGCCGTCATCTCATGCTGCGCCTGAAAAAAGTAGCGGAAGGAAACGGCAACGGCTATCAGATCAAGGATGAGAAGGCGCTGCGCTATGCGGCGCGGTTGTACAAGATCGAAGAAGCCGGCCGGTCAGTGAACGAAGTGGCCCTGGACCTGGCCAACCTGTTCCTTGCTGAAATGAGCTCGCAGGAAGACGTTCTAAAGACCCTGTCCCTGGCTCCGGGAAAACAACAGAGCATCTGGCATAAACACCACATCCAGCCTCTCGGCGTTGACCGCATGGTGGTCGAATCCATGCATCGCTCCACCATGGGTGTGGATCACGATTACAAAAATATTCTGCTGCAGGCGTTTCGCACGGCCCTGGCAGACGGCTGGGGCGGTTCACGCATGGCGGTCCTGGCTTCGGATATTCTATTCGGTACCCCATCGCCGGTGCGCAGCCATTCCAACCTCGGCATTTTGAAGGAAAACACGGTCAATATTCTCGTCCACGGTCACGAGCCCGAACTCTCGGAAATGCTCGCTGTGGCCGTGCAGGCTCCGGAAATCGTTCTATATGCCAAACAGGCCGGCGCCGACGGCATCACGCTGGCCGGCATCTGCTGCACGGCCAATGAGATTCTCATGCGCCACGGCATTCCCGTAGCCGGCAATTTCCTGCAGCAGGAACTGGCTATCATCACCGGTGCCGTTGAAGTCATGATCATCGACGTGCAGTGCTGCATGCCCAGTCTGCCCGACGTGGCCAAGGCTTATCACACCCAGATCGTTTCCACTTCAGAGATAGCCCAAACCGCAGGGGCGGTACAGCATCTGTTCGACGAAGATGACGCGCTGCTCTCCGCCAAAGCCATTGTCAAACGGGCTGTAGATAATTTTAAAAATCGTGATCCGAAAAAAGTAGCCATTCCCGCCGGCGTAAAGCCCCTGGTGGCCGGCTTTAGCGTCGATGCCATCAAGTATATGCTGGGCGGCCGCTTTCGGGCCTCCTTCCGGCCGTTGAATGACGCCATCATCCAGGGCCGCATCAAAGGGTTGGTGGGCATTGTCGGCTGCAGCAATCCCAAGGAACAGCTGGAATACTATGTCAACACGCTTACTAAAAAACTGATCGAAAACAATGTCCTGGTATTAAAAACCGGCTGCGCCGCCATCGCTTCGGCCAAGGAAGGCATGCTGCTGCCTGAAACCGCCCTCGAGCAGGCCGGGCAGGGGTTGCGCGAGGTGTGTGAAGCGGTGGGCATCCCGCCCATTCTGCACATGGGCAGCTGCGTTGACAATGCGCGTATTCTCGAAGCTGCTACCGAGGTGGTGCTGGAAGGCGGACTGGGCGACGACCTGTCGCAGATTCCCGCCGTGGGCGTGGCACCGGAGTGGATGAGTGAAAAAGCCATAGCCATCGGCTGCTATTTCGTCGCCTCCGGCGTGGATGTCATCCTCGGCCATCCCTTCCATATTTCCGGCTCTGACAACGTGACCCGGTTTCTTAATGAAGAGGCCACCAACTTGTTTGGCGGCTCCTTCCACGTTTGCCAGGATCCACATGAAGCGTTCGACAAAATCATGGAATTGCTGGATCGATCCAGAGAAAAATTAGGTATCAACAAAAAGACGGAGCGGAAATTGTACGATATGAAAGACAGGAGAGAACTGGATGTCTAAGATCATCTGCAGCAGCGCCATCGACGGCGCGGTCGAGTGGGTGGCCAGAGCGGAAGAGAAACTGCACGCCGCCATTCAGGCCAAAGGTGAATCCTGCAAAGTTGGATTTCCGGATACCGCCTATTACCTTCCCATCATCTATTCCTTTACCGGCGAAAAAGCTGAAACCCTCAGGGACCTCGCCGCTATTCTGAAAACAGCCAAATCCTATTTGCCGGAACGGCCGTCGGAAAACGTTTGGCTGCCTTACCTGGGCAACACGCTCGACGCCGGTGTGGCCGCGCTGTTTGCCTGCGAAATTATTGAAGCGTGCAAATACGTGATCGGTCCGCATCCGGTGGACGGGATCTGGTTGGGTGCTGCCAGCGATCTCATCATGCGCGAGCGCGGCATTGAATTCGTGGACGGCACCGCACCCGGATTCGCCGCCATCACCGGCGCCGCGCCGACCAACGCCATTGCCGTCAAGATAGCGCGCGAACTGCAGGAGAAAAATCTTTATGTGTTCATGGGCGGCAGCCTGAACGGCAAACAGTTTGCCGAACAGTTGGCCGAAGAAGGCGTGCAATTGGGTTGGGAAACCCGATTGGTTCCGTTCGGCAAGGACGTCTCCGCTCTGGTGTATGCCCTGGGTTTTGCCAATCGTGCGGCCCTCTCCTTTGGCGGGGTCAAGCCTGGTGATTTTGCCAAAAACCTGAAATACAACAAGAATCGCATTTTTGCCTTTGTGCTCGCGTTGGGCCAAGTGTCGGCGGAAAAATATGCGGCCGCCGCCGGCGCCATCAATTACGGTTTCCCGGTCATCGCCGATACGGATATTCCGGAAATCCTGCCCACCGGCGTCTGCACCTACGAACACGTGGTGGCCAACGTGGCGCACGAGGTCATGGTGGACAAGGCGCTGGAGGTGCGCGGCTGTAAAATAAAAATCACCCACGTGCCGATTCCGGTTTCATACGGCCCGGCCTTTGAAGGCGAACGAATCCGCCGCACCGACGCCCACGTCGAATTCGGCGGCAACAAAACCATGGCCTTTGAGTTTGTGACCTCGAAAGAGCTGGACGAGATCAACGACGGCGAGATCAACATCATCGGCCCGGACATAGACGCCATCCAGGAAGGCGATGTGCTGCCACTGGCTATCTGGGTGGAAGTGGCCGGCCGCAAGATGCAGCCGGATTTCGAGCCTATCCTGGAGCGACAGATCCATCACCTCATCAACGGCGCCGAAGGCATCTGGCATATGGGACAGCGCGACATCGTCTGGACGCGCGTCTCCAAACAGGGCTTTAGCCGCGGCCTGCGTCTGCGTCACTATGGCGAAATCATTCATGCCAAATTTCTGTCCGACTATCCCGCTATCGTCGACAAAGTGCAAGTCACCATGATTACCGATGAAGCGCTGGTGCGGGAGCGGCTGGCGATCGCCCGCAAAGTTTACGACGAACGCAACCGACGTCTGGAATCCATGACCGACGATGCAGTGGACACGTTTTACTCCTGTCTGCTCTGCCAATCCTTTGCCCCCAACCACGTCTGCGTCATCACCCCGGAGCGTCTGGGTCTGTGCGGCGCCTATAACTGGCTGGACGGCAAGGCGGCGTTCGAAATCGACGAAACCGGGCCTAACCAGCCCATCAAGAAAAGCGAATGCATGGATCCGGTACGCGGCGTCTGGCAGGGCGTGGACGATTACGTCTATATCAACAGTCACAAAACCATCCAGAGCTTTTCCGCTTATTCGATCATGAACAATCCCATGACCAGTTGCGGCTGCTTTGAAGTGATCTGCGCCTATCTGCCGGAATGCAACGGCGTCATGGTGGTCAACCGCGAATACCAGGGCGAAACGCCGGTGGGCATGACCTTTTCCTCCCTGGCCGGAAACGTCGGTGGTGGCTTGCAAACGCCGGGGTTCATGGGCTGCGGCAAAGTCTTTTTGACTTCGAAAAAATTTCTCTTTGCCGAGGGCGGACACAAGCGGCTGGTGTGGATGACCAAAGAGTTAAAGACGCTGCTGGCCGACGATTTGCAGAAACGATTCAACGAACAGAATGCGCCGGATCTGCTGGACAAAATCATCGACGAAACGATCGCCATTGATGCGATCCAGGTCCGCCAGGAGCTTGAGAAAAACGGCCATCCGGCTTTGGCCATGGAGGACATGAGCAATTACAGCAAATCGGCCGGCGTGCCGCAACCGGCCGCGGCCACAGAAGAACCGACGAAAGCGGCGCACGTTCCGGAACAACCGGCCACAAGCACACCTGCTGCGGAGGAACGACAAGTGACACGCGAACAACTGGAACACTTGAAACAGGAACTGGCGCGCGAATTAAAAGAATCGATTACCCGGGAGATAGTCGGCGAAATCGTCGGCACCCTCAATGCCAGGTTTCTGGGCATAAAATCGGAACCGGCGGCCGAGCCGGTGATGGCCGCTGCTGCCCCGGTGATCGTGGCAAAGCCGCCGGCACCCAGCGCTGCAGAACGGCTCCGTCGCGTGCAGGCTTTTGAAATCAGAAAAGAGAAATGTGAAGTGCCGGTGTGGCAAGTCCAACTGGGCGCCACCACCGCAGAGGGCGGCACGCGCGGCAAAACCTGCATCGTGGGCGGCGAAACCTGCATGCCGTTCCATCTCTGGGAAGGCGAGATGCCGTATCGACCTCTGGTGGCCATGGAGGTCTTTGACGTGGTGAGCGAAAAATATCCGCAGGTCTTGCGCGAAGTGTATGGAGACCTGTTGCATCAGCCGGCCGAGATGGCCAGGGTGTGCGTGGAAAAATACGGCGCCGATCTGATCAGCGTTCGTCTGGACGGCACCCATCCGGAAAAGGGCGACCGCACCGCGGAGCAGGCCGTGGACCTGGTCAAACAGGTGCTGGCCGCGGTGCCGGTGCCGCTGATCATCACCGGCCACAGCCATTTCGATAAAAACAATCAAGTACTTAAAGCCGTCGCCCAGGCCTGCCGCGGCGAACGGCTGCTGTTGAACTGGGTGGAACAGGACAATTACCGCACCATCGCCGGTGCGGCGCTGGCGTACGGCCACGTCCTGATTTCGCAGAGCCCCATCGACGTCAATATCGCCAAGCAGATGAACATCCTGCTCACCAACATGGACGTCAAGCCGGAGCAGATCATCATGGATCCCATGACCGGCGCCACCGGCTATGGCATCGAGTACACCTATTCGGTCATGGAACGTATCCGCCTCACTGCGCTCAACGGCGACCGCATGCTGGCCGGCCCGATGATTGTTTCGCCCGGACCGGAATGCGCCAAGATTAAAGAGACCAAAGCAACGGCCGCCGAGTTTCCGGCCTGGGGCGAATTGGCGGATCGCGCCGCGTTGTGGGAACTGACCACATCGGTTTCGTTTCTGTACGCCGGCGCCGATATTCTGATCATGTACAATCCGCGCGCCGTAGCAGCCATAAAGAAAACCATTGCCGATTTGATGGATCAAACCAAATCGGCCTAAGCCGAATCTGAGAGCGGTATATAACCCGGAACACCGGACCCGGATGGAGGAAGAAGTCTATGGCACTTACCGGCCTGCAAATACAAAAACTGTTGCCGAAAACCAATTGTAAAGAGTGCGGCTCCAACACCTGTCTCGCTTTTGCCATGAAGCTGGCTGCCAAACGCGCCGAGCTTTCGGCCTGTCCCTACGCTTCCGAAGAAGCGAAGCAGGTCCTGGGCGCAGCGGCGGAACCGCCGGTTAAAATCATCGAACTGGGCAGGGACAAATCCGTCAAGCTGGGCGACGAATCGGTGCTGTATCGGCACGAAAAAACATTTGTCAACAAAACGGCCATCGCCGTCAACATCAACGACACGGATCCGGCGCAGACCATCGATACCGTGCTGGACAACGTCAAGAATTATGTTCTGGAGCGCGTCGGCGAAACCCTTCGCATCGACATGGTGGCGGTCACGCAAACAAGCGGCGATGCGCAGCGCTATATCGACCTGGTCAAAAAATGCTGGGCGACCGTACAAAAGCCGATGATACTGCGCAGCCCGGATGCAGAAGCGCTGATCGCGGCCGGCTGCGCCGTGCCGGACTCGCGCAGCGTGCTCTACCAGGCAGATGAAGCCAGCGCGGATAAACTGGTGCAAGCGGCCAAAGAGCAGGAACACGCCTTGGTGGTCACGGCGCCGGATCTGAACGGTCTGGTCGCTCTGACCAGTCGCCTCAAAGAGTCGGGTTTTGATCGTCTGATTCTGCAATTACCGACCATGTCGTTGGCAGAACGGTTCCAGATCAATTCCATCGCCCGCCGTGCCGCCATCAAAGATGCCTTTAAACCGTTGGGATATCCCGGCATCCATTTCGTTCCGGCCGGCGATCTGCTGGAAAACACCGTATCAGCCCTGAACGAAATCTGCAAATACGGCGGCATCTGCGTACTGTCCCATTTCGATACGGCTCAGCTGGCGACGCTGCTGACCCTTCGGCTCAATCTGTTCACCGATCCACAAAAGCCTATTCAGGTAGAGCCCAAGCTGTACGCCATCGGCGAGCCCAAACCGGATTCGCCGGTCTTTGTCACCACCAATTTCTCTCTGACCTATTTCATCGTCTCCGGCGAGATTGAAAACTGCGGGGTCAATGCCTGGCTGCTGGTGCCCGAGTGCGAAGGCATGAGTGTATTGACCGCCTGGGCCGCGGGCAAATTCTCCGGCGCCGTGATCGGCAAATTCGCCAAAGAGATAGGTCTGAATGAACAGGTCACCTCGAGAAAAATCATCATCCCCGGTTATGTGGCGCAGATCAGCGGCGAGTTGGAAGAGAACCTGCCGGGATGGAAAGTGCTGGTGGGACCACAAGAGGTGGCGGACCTGGAAAGCTATATTCGTGCAGGATTGAATTAGCATGCCGGTGATCACGTTTCTGCCTTTAGGCAAAACTATCAGCGTAACAGACGGCACAGAGCTTCTCGATGCCATGCGTCTGGCCGACATCGAGGTGGATCTCTCCTGCGGCGGCAAAGGCACCTGCGGCAACTGCATTGTGCATGTCAAAAGCGGGGAGGTGGATTCCAACAGCCAGGGCATATTGTCCGGCTCGGCGTTGAGCGACGGCCATGTGCTGGCCTGCAAGACCCGTGTGCTTGAAAAACCCGTTGTTATCGAGATTCCGGCGCAGGCGAGTCGGGACGGCGGCCAGTTTATCGACGAAACCGATTCGCAGCTGCTGATTCGAAAGGAGCTCTTTCCCAAAGAGTGGCAGTACGATCCGCTGACGCTGAAATGGCTGGTACAGGTGCCGCCTCCGCAATTGGAAGACGGCCTCTCCGATCTGGAGCGATTGACGCGCACGGTGCAAAAAGAGTGGGGCAAGGTGGAGTTTCACTATGCCCTGCCGGTGATCCAAAAAATCGCCCAAGTGTTACGACAACAGGATGGCCAGGTTACCATTACGCTGGTACGTTCATCGCAGCGCTATTATATCGTCGACGTAGAGCCCGGCAATCAGACGACGCGGCACTATGGCATCGCCATTGACGTCGGCACCACCACCGTCGCCGTGCAGCTGGTGTTTCTGCCGTTGGCGCGCATCATCGCCACGCGCACGGCCTATAACGATCAGGTGGCGTGCGGGCTGGACGTTATCAGTCGCATCAATTATGCGCGCACACCGGCACGGTTGCAGGAGCTGCAGCGGCGGGTGCTGAAAACCATCAATGCGCTGGTGGAGCAGGTGTGCCGGGCACACGGTGTGGATCCCAAAGAGATCAGCAACGCCGTGGTAGCCGGCAACACCACCATGATCCACCTGTTGCTGGGCTTGAATCCGGAATATCTCCGCCTGGATCCGTACACACCGACGCTGTTGGAGGCGCATTATTTCACCTCCAGGGAAATTGGCCTGGAAATAAATCCAAATTCATGGGTATACATGGCACCGGCCGTCGGCAGCTATGTGGGCGGTGACATCACCTCCGGCCTGCTTTGCACCGATATGGCCGCTGATGCGGAAGGCATCAATCTGTTCATCGATATCGGCACCAACGGCGAAATGGTGATCGGCAACAGCGATTTTCTCATGACCTGCGCTTGTTCGGCCGGACCGGCCTTTGAAGGCGGCGGCATCGAATTCGGCATGCGCGCCTCGCTGGGCGCCATAGAAAAAGTGGAAGTGGACAGGGAAACCGGCGTGGCCGCCTATCAGACCATCGGGCATGTATTGCCCAGGGGCATTTGCGGCTCCGGCATGATCTCCCTGCTGGCTGAACTGTTCATGTCCGGCTGGATCGACGCCGCCGGCAAACTGAATCGCAGCAAACCTTCGCCGGCGATCCGGATTCAGGGCCGTCAGGCAGTCTATGTCATCGCAGCGGAAGAGCAGAGCGGCATCGGCCAGGCCATCACCATCAGCGAAGCGGATATCGAAAACATTCTGCGCGCCAAGGCGGCTATTTTTTCCGCCATTGCGGTCATGCTGGAGCAGACCGGCCTGAATTTCAGTGACCTGCAGCAGGTCTATATTGCCGGCGGCTTTGGTCGCTTTCTTGATATTGAAAAAGCCATCTGTATCGGCCTGCTGCCGGACCTGGACAGGGCCAGGTTCGCCTACATCGGCAATTCATCGCTGAGCGGCGCGTTTATGGTACTGGTCTCACAGGAATACAGAGAAAAGCAGTTGCAGTTGGCCAGAAAGATGACTTATATAGATCTCTCGGTCAAACCCGGCTATATGAATCAGTACACAGGGGCGCTCTTTTTGCCGCATACCAACAGCAACCTGTTTCCGAGCGCACAGAGAACAACCGCTGATCGTAGAGGATGAACCGATGAACGAGCCCCGTTGTCCCGGTCAGGATATGCGCAGTTGGAAGCCCGAAGATATTTACGACATCGCCTGTCCTGGGTGCCAGACTGAAATCGAATTCTGGAAAGACGAGCCCATGCGTACATGTCCGCAGTGCAAAAAAGAGGTGTTGAATCCGCGTCTGAATTTGTCCTGTACCGATTGGTGCAAATCGGCGAACACGTGTGTGGGCAGGATTGTGAAAAAATAAAGCCCGTTTCAGGATACGTCCCCGCCCCGGCCCGCTAAACGTGAACTCTGAACGGGCGCCGCTCAGAGCATGGCCATACATGATCACTCCTCTGCATCCTTTTGATCGGTCATGCATCTAACCATAAAAAAGGATTCGGCAGCGTGGAATCGAAACCGACTCTGGTCACCAGCCCAATTCACACCGTCATCAACTGTGCACTCTGACATCACTGGCATCGTTCTCAGCGGCGGCAAAAACAGCCGCATGGGCACCAACAAATCCCTTCTTAAAATCGGCGACAAGACGGTCATCGAGATCATTGTCGATTTGATGTCATCCCTATTCTCTAAAGTCATTCTCAGCACCAACTCTGTAGAGGAAATGGCTTTTCTGCAGCTGCCCAAGGTGGCAGACGTGTACCAGGATGCAGGTCCGCTGGCGGGCCTCCATGCCGCTCTCTTGCATTCCAGGACCGATGCCAATCTGGTCATCTCCTGCGACCTGCCGCGCATGAGCAGGGAGATGCTGGCACATATCGCCGCTTTGCCTTCCGAAAGATCCATCGTCATCTGCCGCGCAGCCGGTTTTTTGCAGCCGTTGCCCGGGCGTTATCACAAAGGGGCCTTGCCCGCCATCGATAAGATTCTCGCCGCTCCGCCGCAACACGGCTTTCGCTCTTTCCGCAACCTGTTTGCAGCTGTCGAAACAGAGATTTTCGAAGCTCATCTTCTGCCGTTCTATAAAGATGAACTGTTTTTTAACATGAACAGTCCTGATGACTATAAGAAACTGGGCCAGCAATGTGATGAAGGCCTCGACGGTTTTTGCACTTTGCGCTTGTGAATGGGTGCAGGTATAATTAATTTTAGTGTCTTTTTGGAAACATGGACTTTTCGCGATGTATCACAATGGTGGAGCATTCATGGATACCATTTCAAGGCGCAAGTTCTTAAAAATTGGTGGCGTTTCGGTGGCGGCAGCCGCCGCGGCAAGCGGATCTCTGGGAACAGCGGCTGAGACGTCGACCACGGAAAAGCCGGCCAAAGGGCTGCAAAAAATTCCGACGTTTTGTGACATCTGCTTCTGGAAATGCGGCGCCATCGCCTACGTTCAGGACGGCACCTTGTGGAAAGTGGAGGGCAATCCGCTCGACCCGCTCAGCCGCGGCCGGCTCTGTCCGCGCGGTACCGGCGGCGTCGGCGCCCATTTCGATCCCGATCGCCTGAAAACACCGCTGCTGCGCAAATCTGTGCGCGGCGAAGAGCAGTGGACCGCAGTCTCCTGGGAAGAAGCCCTCACTTTTATCGCCGATAAAATGATAAAAATCAAGGCTGAGCATGGCCCGGAAGCCATGGCGCTCTTTAGCCACGGCATCGGCGGCAACTTTCTTAAACACACCTTCAAAGCCTATGGCTCTGCCAATATTTCAGCGCCCTCCTTCGCCCAATGCCGGGGTCCGCGGGACGTGGGTTTCAAGCTGACCTTTGGCGAGGATGTGAGCTCTCCGGAACGAACCGACATCCGGAACGCCCAATGTCTGGTGCTGATCGGCTCGCACCTCGGGGAGAACATGCACAACACGCAGGTGCAGGAGTTCAGTCATGCGCTTGAAAATAAAGCCAGCCTTATCGTCGTGGATCCGCGCCTGTCGGTAGCCGCCGGCAAAGCCAAATACTATCTGCCCATCAAACCCGGTGCCGATTTGGCCCTGCTGCTGGCGTGGATGAATGTCCTGGTCACGGAAAACCTCTACAACAGGGAATACGTCGACAAGTACGGCTTTGGCTTTGAAAATTTCAGAAACGAAATCCTCCCCTACACCCCGGAATGGGCCTATCCGGAAACCGGCATCGAGCCGGAATTGATCCGCGCCACGGCCAGAGAAATGGCCAGGTACAAACCGGCCACGCTCATCCATCCCGGTCGACACGTCACCTGGTACGGCGACGACACCCAAAGATCGCGGGCCATCGCCCTGCTCAATGCGCTCATGGGCAACTGGGGCGTCAAAGGCGGCTTTTACTATCCCGTGAGCATGGATGTCCCCGCCTATCCTTATCCCGAGTACCCGCATTCGAACAGGGGCAAGGTCGATAATCCAAACAAAAAATATCCTTTTGCCCACGAGACCATCACGACCGGTATCCGGGAGGCTACGATCACCGGCAAGCCCTATCCCATCAAAGGGTGGATGGTGTATGCCACCAATCTGATTCACGCCCTGCCCAATGAAGAAGAGACCCTTCAAGCCATCAAAAATCTCGATCTGCTGGTGGTGATTGATGTCATACCTGCAGAGATAGCCGGCTGGGCGGACGTGATCCTGCCCGAGTCCGTGTACCTGGAACGACACGACGATCTGAATGTGGAATGGTTCCGCGAGCCGTTTGTCGCCCTGCGACAGCCGGCGGTGAAACCGCCTCACGATCAAAAGCCCAACTGGTGGATCGCCAAAAATCTGGCCGACAAACTCGGCCTCGGTCACTATTTTCCCTGGGAGACGATCGAAGACTATTTCAAGCAGCGGCTGGATGCCGCCGGCTTGAGCTATGAGCAATTGAAACAGGAGGGCATCATCCTCGGCGAGAAACAGCCGATCTATTTCAGCGAAGGCGTCGCCGACCTCTTTCCCACGCCCTCCGGAAAGATCGAGTTCTACTCGCTGCAGCTGGCAGAAGCGGGATTCGATCCTGTGCCCAAATACAAGCAACCGCCGCAGCCGCCACCTGGATATTTTCGCCTGTTGTACGGCCGGACGCCGGTCCATTCCTTCAGCCGCACCCAATCGAACCGGATCTTGATGGATATGGTCGACGAAAACGAAGTGTGGATCAATCAGGACATCGCCAACCGCTACGGCCTGAAAAGCGGCGATCACATCCGCCTGAAAAACCAGGACGGCGTTGTCAGCAACAGAGTAAAGGTCAAGGCCACCGAGCGCATTCGCACCGATTGTGTGTATATGATCCACGGCTTTGGTCACAATGCGAAAATGTTAAAGTTCGCCTACAACAAGGGCGCGAGCGACGCGCAGCTCATCACGGACTATACGGTCGATCCGCTTATGGGAGGCACGGCGATGAATGTCAATTTTGTGACGATTGAGCTGGAGGCGTGATATGGCGCGATACGCAATGGTAATAGATACGTTGAAATGCGTCGGCTGCATGGACTGCGTCGTCGCCTGCAAGACCGAAAATCGCGTGCCGGAAGGGTTTAATCGCGACTGGATCACCACGGAAGCAAAGGGCAAATTCCCCAAGGTGCACATGGAGATCCGCTCTGAACGGTGTAACCAGTGCGACAACCCGCCCTGCGTCTACTGCTGTCCCACCGGCGCCAGTCACATTCATGAGCGCGGTG
Organism: uncultured Cytophagia bacterium; assembly: GCA_964541895.1. Lineage (GTDB taxonomy): Bacteria > Zhuqueibacterota > Zhuqueibacteria > Residuimicrobiales > Residuimicrobiaceae > CAZISM01. The sequence goes on along the minus strand of CAZISM010000002.1, from coordinate 127,171 downwards.
GTGTGGTGCTGGTGCATCATGAGCTTTGCATCGGCTGCAAGGCCTGTCTGGCTTCCTGTCCCTACGACGCCCGTTTTATCCATCCGGGCGGCTACGCCGACAAGTGCACCTTTTGCATCCACCGCGTCGAACAGGGATTGGACCCGGCCTGCGTCTCTGTGTGTCCCACCCATTGTATGTATTTCGGCGATGTGGAGGACGCCAACAGCACCGTGAGCAAGCTGCTCGCCGAACGCAACCATCACGCGCTCATCGGCGAGGCCGGAACGCAACCGCACATATTCTACCTGATCTAATACGAGGCCAAGATGACAGAACTCACGTCAACCCGTCATAACGAGATGATCGATCCGGTCGTCCATGTCTGGGGCTGGGAGATCCCGCTCTATCTTTTTCTGGGCGGCCTGGTGGCCGGCATGATGATCGTATCCGGATATTTTTTCCTCAAGGGACGCGATGCGGATTACCAATGCATCTGCTATCGCATTCCCCTGATCGGCCTGGTGCTTCTCAGCCTCGGCATGCTGGCCCTGTTCCTGGATCTGGAACACAAGCTCTACGTCTGGCGATTGTACACGACGTTCGAAATCAAATCGCCCATGTCCTGGGGGGCCTGGATCCTGCTGCTGGTGTATCCTGCCCTTGCCGCCAATTTCATGCTGCACGTGCCGGTATGGCTGGCAACGCCGTTGCCGGTCCTGAAAAGCTGGTCGGAAAAATTCTCCACGCTGCGAGGTATCCGACCGCTCATCGGCTGGACCAACATTGTGCTCGGCATCATGCTCGGCATTTACACCGGCATTCTGCTCAGCGCTCTGGGCGCCCGCCCCTTATGGAACAGCGCCATTCTGGGCCTTCTCTTTCTGGTGTCCGGACTGTCCACCGCCTCTGCGCTGGTGCACATGATCGCCAGCGACCGGAAGGAGAGCGAGATGCTGGCGAGAGCGGACAACCTGTTTCTCTCCATCGAGCTGGTGATCATTGCCCTGTTTTTTATCGGCCTGCTCAGCTCCACCGAAGTGCAGATACAATCCGCCAAACTTTTGTTGAACGGGCCGTATGCGGCCGTGTTCTGGGTCTTTGTCGTCCTCATGGGCATTCTGGTGCCCCTGCTCATCCAATCCCTGTCCGTCCGGCACCTGGTCAAACACACGCCGGTGGCGCCGCTGCTGGTGATCCTCGGCGGCTTGATCCTGCGCTTTGTCATCGTTGGCGCCGGGCAATACAGTCACTATGTGAACGCTCACTTTGTTAAATAGAAACCTGCCAAGGGAGAATTACTATGAGTTCACCTCAACATGTTGCGGAGGCCGGCAAAGCTCCGCAACCATACTGGAATCCGTATCTGGCCGGCATCGGGCTGGGGCTGGTGCTCCTGCTCGCCTTTGTCATCATGGGCAGAGGTTTGGGAGCGTCCGGGGCCTTCTCGTCCATGGTCGCTTATAGTGTGCAGAAGGCCAACCCCGAACACGCCCACTCGAACAGCTTTTACGCTGAATATCTCGGTGACGGCACCACCAACCCGCTCAAGGATTGGCTGGTTTTTGAAGTGCTCGGCGTGTTCATCGGCGGATTTATTTCCGGCAAACTGGCGCATCGCAGCAAAGGAATGATCGAAAAAGGGCCGCGCATCAGCAGCGGCAAACGGCTGATGTTTGCCTTCCTCGGCGGCATGATCATGGCGGTGGGTGCCAAGCTGGCGCGGGGCTGCACCAGCGGCCAGGCGCTCACCGGCGGCGCGCTGCTTAATTTCGGCAGCTGGGCTTTTATGATGTCCGTGTTTGCGGGCGGTTATGCGTTTGCATATCTGGTAAGGAGACAATGGCAATGAACGCACCCTATTTTAAATTCGGCTATTTTAACGATGAAGTCAGTCTCATCGTCGCCGTGCTGATCGGCATCGGTTTCGGTTTTTTTCTGGAACGGGCCGGATTCGGCAGCGCCCGGAAACTGGCGGCGCAGTTTTATTTCACCGACATGGCCGTGCTGAAAGTAATGTTCACCGCCATCGTCACCGCCATGGTCGGCCTCTATTATCTCTCCGTCATCGGCTTTGTCGATTTGTCGCTGGTTTATATCAATCCGACCTACCTGTGGCCCCAGATCGTCGGCGGGCTGTTGCTGGGCGTGGGATTTGTCATCGGCGGCTATTGTCCGGGCACCTCCTGCGTTTCGGCGGCGACCGGACGCTATGACGGCTGGGTCTACCTCCTCGGCATCGTCGCCGGCATCCTTGCCTTCGGCGAAGTCTTTCCCCTGGTGGAAGCGTTCTATGAATCTTCCTCGCTGGGCAAAGTGACATTGCCGCAATTGCTGAATCTGCCCTACGGTTTCATCGTCTTTCTGGTATCGATCATGGCCCTGGCGGCGTTTGCCGCTGCCGAATGGGGTGAAAAGAAAATGGCGGAGAAAAAATCGGCGGAGGAACAATGAAGCTGACGGATAGCATCAAGAATCTGAGCCTGAATCAAAAGCTCGCAGCCGTTCTGTTAATCCTGGCGGTCCTGGCCCTGTTCTCCGGCAATCCCTATTCCAGCGCCAGAACCTCCATCGACGCCCAGGAGCTGGCCATGATCGTCGACAGCAAAGTCGATCATGTGACCGTGGAAGAGCTGGCCGACTGGATCATCCAGAACAAAGCGGATTATCGTCTGATCGATTTGCGCACGGAAAAAGAATACACTGAGTACAATATCCCCACGGCGGAAAACATTGTGCTTTCCAATCTGCTGAACGCCGGCTTGCAGAGAAACGAAAAAATCGTCATCTACTCCGAAGGCGGTATTCATGCCGCCCAGGCCTGGTTCCTGCTCAAAGCCAAGGATTACAAGTCGGTGTATATCCTGTTTGGGGGTTTGGAGGAATGGAAGGATAAAATTCTGTTCCCCAGGATAGCCGAAAACGCTTCAGCCGAACAACAAAAGGCATTCGAAAAAAGCAAACAGGTAAGCAAATATTTTGGCGGCTCGCCCCAGAGTGGTCCTGGCGAGGCGGTACAACAAGCGCAAGTGGCCATGCCCAAATTGGCGCTGCCCGGCGGCGGCTCGTCGGCTGGCGGCAAGCCGACGGGAAAGAAGAAAAAAGAAGGGTGTTGAGATCAGGATCGGACGCTTGCCAGCGTCCGTTTTTTTATCCGCAGACAGCGCAGAGTACACAGATAGAATCGCGGTTTATCATTTTTGTCAGTGCCGTACAACTCTCTCACCCTTGGAGTTCAGACCTGTCCTGCTGCCCGGTATACCACGTCCGATAGCGGTTTCGCAAAAAATAAGGCAATAAGGTCTTTCCTGTTGGTCGTTGCTGCTACCAAGGTAAAAAACATCTGTTTGTTTTGTAAAGACCGATCTATCGCCGGCATCGAAAATTACCGCGGCTGAGCAATGTTTAGACCTTAATAGCAGCCACCAAGAAAAGTTGCAAACCTTATTACCTTATCGATCATGAGTACACAGCAAACGATGCGGGCGCAGCGATTTTTCGCCGTGCCGGCTAATCTGCCGCAGGCTTACTTTCTGCGATCTTCTCTGGTCTCCCGCCTGTCTTCGCGCAATTCCCGTTTGTCCTCTTTGATCTCGCGCAGGCCCAGCTTGACCTCTTCCCGGGATATCAGCAGATACTCTTCCAGCACATCCGACTGTTTCTCCCGCATCAGCTTGTCCACGCGCGGACCTGCCGCATCGATCTTTTTCTGCAAATCGATCAGCCGACTGGCAAGTTCCCGTTTTTTCGCCAGCAACTCTTCCGCCTTTTTTTCATCGCGCACATCATCCCGCCGGTCGCGGCGGTCATCGCGCAGATCCTTTTTATCATCCCGCAGCGCGCGGCGGTCGCCGTCGCGGTCAAGCCGTTCCCGGGCCTTTTCAGCGTGCGAGGCGCCGACCTCCCGCGTCGATTGTTTCACCTCCCGTTGCGCCTGCTTCACTTCTGCTTTGGCCTCCCGGACATCGCGCCGCAATTCAGCATAGATTTCCTGTTCCACCGTTTTGAGCGCCTCGGAATTGGGGGCTGACGTGCGCAGCCCGTCCCATTTCATGACCAGATCGGAAAGCCGGTTCAGATCGTGACGATCATCCCGAAGCGAAGCTTTGTCAGAGACGATGGCTTTTTTATCCCTGGCCTTTTCAACGGCTTGTACCTGGCTATAGAGCGTTTGCCCGGAAAACAGCACTGCACCCATCAGCAGCACCACACATTTCGTTTTCATCTTTTCCTAACCTCCCGTTGATCATACATACAGCATGACTTTAGTATTAAAACACTCAGATTGATGTCGAATATTTCCGAAATCGTGAAATGTCTTGTGATTGAAAAAGTAAAGAATTATTTTGTGACAGCAAAGGCATGGGAGTTTTCCGGATGATTCGACTGCTGATTAATCTGCTCGCGGCAACAGCCATTGGGCAACGGTTTGAAAAGACCCCGCTCTTTCCCACCGAGCCGTGGCATAATCACCTTTCCTCGCGCGTCGAGCCGGCGAATGGCGACCTGTTGCTCGCCTGGTATCACGGTTCCGGCGAGGGCCGGGCCGATGACGTGCGCATTTCGGGCATGCGCAAGACGGCCAACGCACAAATCTGGAGGGAGCCGTTTCTTCTGGCCGATGCGCCCATATGGGATTGGCAGGATGTTCTGCACGTTCGTGCCGAAACATTTCAAAACGAATACAGCAGTGTGCTGGATAGCAAGTAACATTATCGTTGTGCATAGCGGACCGGAGAGTCGACAAAGGTTGACAAATGACCAAAGCACGAATACTATTAGTCGGATTTTGGCTCCTTTTTGCTGTCATGATCCTCTCGATGGGAGTGGCACGGCATGTGCTGGAGGGCGGCAGCAGAATTACGGGACAGGCAAGGGAAGTGGTTCTGTTTTTAATGGAACTGCCCATGCACATGGCCAACCTTTTAGATCCTGACTCGCTAAAGCCACTGGAACAACCCAACACTTTTTCAGGGCAAAACGGATTTGTCTATTTCGATACAAGCGCCGTATGCAAAGATTATTTGCTGCTGCCCTCATGGGACGATTCGCTGAATCAATCGATTGTCAAACTGATTCGCATCCGGGACGGCAACACCGTGTATCGCTGGGTGCCGGACGTTGACCAATTAATTAAAATCGCCAACACGACCATTATCAGCAATGTGTTCCAGGGCGCGCAGAATCGTTTCACACGCACCGATTTCAAATGCTATGCTCCGCTGCTGCTGGACGATGGCTCGCTGATTTTTCGGGCATCAGGCATATTCAAAATCGACAGACACGCCCGACTGGTCTGGGCGAATACGGCCATGTGCCATCATACGATCGAACCGGACGCCGACGGCAACATATGGGTATGCGCGTTCAACGCTTCCACAAAAAACTCGGACAAGTATCAGATCACCGACGATGTCATAACCAAACTCTCGCCTGTGGACGGCCGGATTCTATACCAAAAGTCCGTTTTCGAGCTGTTGATCGAGAACGGATATGATCGCGGAGTATTCTTTATCAATCCGTCGGAAACGATGAATGAAACGTATCTGGATTACAGCCACATGAACGATATCCAGCCGGTGTTGCAGGACGCTCGCTTCTGGAAAAAAGGCGATCTGTTTCTAAGCTTGCGCAATCAAAATCTGGTTTTGCTGTACCGTCCTTCCACCAATAAGATTTTATGGCGGCAGAACGGCCCCTGGCTGCGTCAACATGATGTCGATATTCTCGATTCCACTCGGATTTCGGTTTTCGGCAATAATGTGATAGAAGCCCGCTTTAAGAATGCCAACGGAATATTTGTTGACGGTCACAACCAACAGTACGTCTACGATTTCTCGAATGGGAGCATTACCACGCCATATGCCCAGCTCTTGGCATCGATATCGCTAAGGACGAGAACCCAGGGAGCGACCAGGATTCTGGATAATGGCAACATTTATATTGAAGACAGTAACGGCGCGAGGAACATACGGGGAGATTTTGACTCTGCCCTATGGAGCTATATCGAGCGCATCGATGATAAAAAGGTGAAACTGCTCAGTTGGAACCGATACATCACCGAGCAGGAATTGGCCCGGCTTTCCTTTCTCCAGCGCTCATCATCCTCTACGACATCGAGCGGCGATTGAGGACAGACCGGGCTGTCCGGCGTTGGCGCGGCGAATCTTGAGGATAAAAAAGCGGTGATAGGGATTTTCAAATACGCGGTAGGTGCGAATACATTCCACACCGTGCTGTTCCAGCCGTTCGACCACTTTTCGCAGGGAAAACCCGGCCTGGCCTACTTCCCCAAAATGTCCGGCAAAAGTTTTATGACTTCATCCAGCTGATGCCAATAACTGTTCCATCGTTTTTTGGTGATATATATCATGAACGAGAGACAATTTTGGATTGCTTTAACGTTTATCATGAGTCACGATTCATACTTTACCGTTCACGCAAATGTAGCATTTAGCCGATTCGGGTTCAAGAACCTTGTACGCGCACCGGTAGCTGTGTGTCTTGGCGCCGTTGCATTTGGTTCGAACTTGGCCTTCGAGCCATGATATGCAGCAAGAATCACGTTGCTCGCCTCGTGTAACAATTCCGATCGGAACGAAATGCCAGGTGTTCGACAATTCTATTTCAACAACCCGGCCACGTCTGCGATATCCATATGCTCCTGTTTTCGAGATTCGCACAAACATAAGAATCAGGATAGAGGGCTCTGATGAAGCGATTCACGCATGTTTCTTTATTCCTTTTTATGGTTCTGTCCGGTCTGAATCAAAACCTGCGCTCTCAAGCCGAGCGTGTGCTTCATGTTTCGGACCTGACGGTCCAGGAGTCGATCGCATCCTTTGAATCCCGGCGCCGGCTATTGCTGGAAAATACGGCAGAGCACAACATCGCCGGTTCGATGATTGCCGATGCGAAGCTGGACATCTATGCAAATCGCGCAATCGCTAACTTGGCTTTAAATCGTTTTGTCAAAGAGGCTAACCAGCGCATTCGACGGACCGCAGAATGGTTCGATCACCCACATCCCAACGGACGCGATCATTACGGCGAAAATGACTTTGCCGCCATGAAGCTCTGTCAGGCCTATTACCTGTTCAAGGATACCGGGAAACTGGAGCCGGCCACCGTGCAGCGGATTCGACGTTTTTTCTTTACTTGCGAATTCAAAAGTGTCCATCCATCTGAAAACCATCACCTGCTGTTTCACACCAGCCGTTTTTTGATGGGCCTGGCGTTCCCGGATTCGCTTTTTCAGGCCTATGGCAAAAAGGGATCAGAATTGGTCGGGCAGGATCGTGACTGGCTGGCCCGCTTCATCCGTTTTCGCGCCTGCCGGGGATGGGGCGAATTCGATTCTCCTTGCTATTTTCAACCGGAATGGGAATGCCTCACCACCTTGCATGATCATAGCCTGGACAAGACGATACAACAGCTCGCCGGCAAAATGCTCACTCTTTTACTGGTCGATATGGCTGTAGATTCACGGCATGGCATGTTTGGTGGCGCTCATGGCAGAATCTACGCACCGCACGCGCTGGATCATGGCCATGAAGCCACCTATCCGCTGCAGTACCTCTATTTCGGCAATGTCGATCCGGCGACCGTGCAAGAGAAAAGTACTTTGGTGGATCCCCTGCTCTCATCCTATCGTCCGCCAGAAATTGTGATTGATATCGCGCTCGATCGGGAACAGATCTATGAGAACCGAGAACGGAAGCATTTGCATAACGTCGATGATGTTATGCCGCAGCATCCTCTGGCCGGCAGCATCAGCAAATATACCTATTACACTCCTTTTTATATGATGGGCTGCGTGCAACGGCAGGAGGCCTATCCGCCGGAGTGTGACGGTAAATGGTATGCCCATCATGAACAGCACGAGTGGGATCTCTCGTTTCCAACCCGGCTCACGGCGCGCCTATTTACCCATCATCCGGGTACCAGCGGCAACGAACACGGCTACTGGACCGGCGACCTCCGTTGCGGTTGCAGCCATTTTTTTCAACACCAGGGTGTTTTGTTGGCTCTGTACGATATACCTCCTGATCAGCCGTATCAATGGATTCACGCTTATGTTCCGAAATCTTCATTCGAAAGAGTCGTGGAACGAGAAGGCTACATTTTCCTGCAGGAAGGCCATGGTGTTGCCTCGCTAAAGATGCTGAACGGCTATGTATGGGAAATTAAAACGGATCAGTTGGATTTCAAATCGGCCATGACAGGGACTTTAGGCTGGACGTTTACCGGAGTATGGCGGGACAAGGAAATCATCAGCCAGGGACCACGGAACGGAGCCGTGTGTCAGGTGGGCATGCTTGCTGAATACGGTTCTCTGGAAAATTTTATGCGAGAAATTTTGCAGGACAAGATCAGCTTTGATGCCAAAGCGATGCACCTGACCTGTCGGTCAAGACGATACGGAACCCTGGCTATGAACACCCGGGGGTTGCGGGAATATAATGGGCAACCGGTGAATCTGAATTACAAAACGTATGATTGTCCTTATCTACAGTCCGATTGGGATAGCGGAGTTGTTCATATCGCCAAGGGCGATAAACGTTTGACTCTGGATTTCAATTCAGGAGAAGAGAAGGAATAGGCCGCCATTCCGCCACACGATCGAAGCCGGCAGAGGAGGATCAAAATCACCGGGCGGCCGCAGTACCAGAACCAACGGTCAACCCGGAGTGGAGGGGAGCATCCACTGGTTCACGAGCGGGCGCGGCTAGTCCGGCAGCTGTCTCGACCTGATAGCGTTCGACAAAAACGGCAGAGCCACGCCGCGGCCGTCCCGCGTGGCTGTATCTATGGCTGCTGCAGAGGCTGGACCGCCTCTTATCCCGATAAAAATATTAATTGGAAAGAGATCATCATGTTCATTCGCCAATTATGTACTTGCCTGGCCCTCATTCCTGGCCTGATCTGTTATTCTCAAGAATGGAAACCTTCACTGTGGCCGCTGCTTCGCACCTATCAAGGTCATGCCTTGAAGGAAGTAGCTCTGCCCTTGGGTGGCATTGGTACCGGCACGGTTTCGCTGGGTGGTCGTGGTGAACTCAAAGATTGGGAAATAATGAACATCCCGGGAAAAGGTTACTCCACAGTTCCGGTCGGAAATGATGCGCCTTTTTTCGCCATCTTTATGAAGGAAAAGGGCAAAAAAGCGATTGCCGCTGCGCTCCTTGGTCCCGTCTTGCCTTCAGAATATATGCACATGGAGGGAAGATCTACAAATCATTATGGGCTGCCAAGATTTTCCAACGCCAAATTCAGCGCGGCGTATCCATTCGGAGAGGTAAGCTTGTGGGATGAACATATTCCGGTGTCAGTAAAAATAAAAGGATTCAATCCTTTGCTGCCGGCCAACGAAGAGGCGAGCGGTCTGCCTGTCGCGGTGCTAAGCTATGAAGTATCCAATCCTGCAAACAATGCCATCGAGGTGGCCGTGTGCGGTTCAATGCGCAATTTTGTAGGTAAGGATGGCAGCAAATATACTTCAGATTTTAGAAACGACTACATTCCCACAGGAGCAAAAAGGAATGTGAATGTGTATCATGCCGACGGGACGCTCAAAGGCCTGTATATGTATTCAGACGGTGTTGCAAAAAATGATCCGGCATGGGGCACCATTGCTCTCAGCACAGCGGCAAACGGCGGCGTTACGTATCGAACGTCCTCGCGCAGCAATATGTGGGGGCTTGCGCTGCTGGATTTTTGGGATGATTTCAGTGACGACGGCCAACTGGTGGATGCGCACCAATCGGTCGACGATGATCCTATGGGGTCCCTTGCGGTAAAAAAAACGGTGCCCGCCAAAGGCAGAGAAACCTTTACGTTTTTTATCACATGGAATTTTCCCAATCGCATGGCATGGTCGCCGACGGTCGTGGGCAACTATTATTCCATACAGTATGATGATGCCTGGGATGCCGCAAAGAAAATTGTGCCTCAGATCCCTGAATTGGAATCGAAAACGATAAAATTCGTTGGAGCCTTTATCGGCAGTACGTATCCACAGGCGGTTAAGGAAGCGGCTTTGTTTAATCTGGCAAACTTACGATCTCAAACGACCTTTCGAATACCCAGCGGACATTTAATGGGTTGGGAAGGGATTATGAACAGGACCGGTTCATGCTGGGGTTCTTGCACCCATGTGTGGAATTACGAATTGGCTACTCCTTTTCTTTTCGGCCATCTGGCGCGTACGATGCGGGATGTGGAGTTTAATTATGCGACCAGGGATGATGGCATGATGTATTTTCGCGCAAAGCTGCCTTTAAGTGAAGCGGCAAAAGGAAAAGGGAAAGGAGCCGCCGACGGTCAGATGGGCTGCATCGTAAAATTCTACCGCGACTGGCAACTCTCTGGAGACGATGCATTTTTGAAAACCAATTGGAAACAAATAAAAAAAGTCCTGTCCTATGCCTGGACCGAAGGTGGATGGGACGGCAATCAGGACGGGGTGATGGAAGGCGCACAGCACAACACCTTTGATGAAGATTACTATGGACCTAACCCCCAGACAGGGTTTTGGTATTTGGCGGCTTTAAAGGCCGGAAGCCGGATGGCGCTGTATATGAACGACAAAGAGTTTGCTGATACATGCGATGATTTGTTTCGCCGCGGAAGCAGCTGGATGGATGCCCATCTGTTCAACGGTGAATACTATGAGCAAAAGATTACCGATCCACAGAGCTTTCAATTTCTGGATATGAACGATCCGAAGGTCAAGATTCCCGATTATCAGTTAGGCACATGCTGCATCGTCGACCAGCTGGTCGGACAGGTTATGGCCCATATATGCGGTCTGGGCCACCTTGCCAAAAAAGAACACATTCAAACAGCTCTGAGATCTATCATAAAATATAATTATCAAACGGACTTTACTCACCAATTTAATCAGATGAGATCGTTTGTGATGGGGAAAGAGTCCGGTTTGCTGATTGGATCATGGCCGCACGGCGGCAGGCTTAAAGTACCATTTGCATACTTTAATGAAGTGATGACAGGTTTTGAATATGCAGCGGCCACGGAAATGATTTATGAGGATCTGCAGAAGGACGGACTGCGTATTATAAAATCGATCAGAGACAGGTTTGACGGAGAAAAGCGCAATCCGTTCAACGAGGTGGAATGCGGAGGCCATTATGCCCGGGCAATGGCCAGCTGGGCGGCTGTAATCGCGTTGAGTGATTTTCAGTATTCTGGAGTATCAAAATCGATGAGTATTACTTCAAATCCTGGTCGCTATTTTTGGAGTAATGGATATGCCTGGGGAATTTGCCAAGTCACATCGAATGAAGTAAAGATTGAACTGCTATCTGGCACGTTGGAGTTAAAGGAGCTTGCCCAGAAAGGGAAAAAAGCCAAAAGACTTGACCATTTTAAAATGAGCGAAGGGGATATAAAGACCATTGCCTTTAAATAACGGTTTCCTGATTTCCGAGTGCGTCAAAACCCTTGCTGCGACTTTTCGCCCGTTGCATCAGCTGCTCTTTTGTATCCCTCTTGTTTTAATCGAACGGGATAACTATTGAGGGGTCGAACCAAATGAAGCAATATTTTATCTATATTACAAGATCAAAAGAGTGTCCCAAACAGGAGCTAGAACCTGCATTCCGCAAGTGGCGGGTCCGTAATTTTCGATTTTTGCAGGATCTATGGAATCAAATAGTAACTTTTTCATATGGCTCTCCAGGAATAGGTGCAACTATTCGATCCCAGCCCACCGTCACAGGATGAGCGCGGCAGGGACCGTAATAGGTATTTCAACGTGAACACCGAGCCGCGCTTCAGCCAGGCACGCCGCCCTGCGTGTGCTGCAGCCGATGGTTATACAGTGACTGCGGATGAACAATTGGTTTCATTTGTTAACTTCATTAATCCAAACTATCGAGCGTCCTTCACGATTCATTCTGGCGTAATTCGGTATCGCACATAAGGGCGTTCCGTCCGTATATGTTCCCCGAATTGCAATCACTCCCCCAAGAAGGCTCGGCTCCCATTGAGCCGTTAGTTTTGCATCCGAATGGAGCATCGCATCGAGATTTTGATCGACACTTTCAATATTATATATCAATGGTCCATATCGCAAAGCGACTTTATTTTTAGTTGCTTCTATTCGTTGGTCGGCGCGTATACGCTGTATCTGTAGCGGCAATACGAAACTGATTTTATCCGATGCTTTCCATTCGCGGGTGATAACTGCATATCCGTCAATACGTTCATGGCGTTCAGGTTTCCCGTTGATGTAAATGGAGCTTATTCCATTTACATCAGGCTCCGCCTGATACAATGCACTTGTCGTTCTGTCGGGAATACGCAGATGCAAAGTGAAGGCCTTCGTTAAAGACGGATTCAGAATAATATCGACCTTTCCATTCCATGGATAATCGGTCCGTTGTTCCACTTGCAGGTTGCAACCGGCCATGGCTCCAATTTGCACAGTGCTGCCAATATAAAGATTTATGTATAGATTCTGGTCGTTTTTCGAATACATCCAAGTTGGTAACTCTAACACTGTTCGCGGTATATTGGCCACGCAACAGGGACATGCGTGCCATTTATATCGAATATGCGATTGATCGAGCGGATTGGTATAGGTAAAATTATTTGCAGAAAGATCAACGGCTCCAAGCAGGGCATTGTAGAGGGTTTCTTCCAAAAGATCGGCATAGCGGGAATGATGAAAAGCCAGATTCATCCGGTTTTGAAAAAATATCTGGCCGCAACTGGAACACGTTTCGCAATACGAATTGTTTCTAAGTGAATAATTTTTCCCGAATGATTCGGGATCTTCACCGGTTCCGATTCCTCCGGTAATATAATATTTTTTATTGACAAGATTATCCCAAATCGATTTTACGGAACTTTCATATTCCGCGTCACCTGTTTCCATGAATAGATCTGTCATGGCGGTATAACAATACACAGCGCGTACGGCATGCCCAACCGCTTCGTATTGTTGAAGCAGTGGAATATGATTCTGTTCGTGATCGGCCGTTATCCGTCCGTTGGCTTTTCCTACGCTCGCAACCCCTCGAATATCGAGAAAAAATTTGGCAAGACGAATGTATTTCTCGCCGCTTGAGTTTCCCTCTACTTCGTTTACTAAACGAGCAAATCGAACAAGCGCCAGTTCCAGTTCTTGATGGCCCGAATACCATGCTGTTTTGGGCGCCGCTCCTAGATGCCGCTCCCAGCAATCAGCCATCTTTTTGGCTGAATCATACAATCTCCTGTCCGTTCCTTTGGACATATAATAATGAGCGATGGCCGCTTCCATGAAATAGCCGGCGATGTAGCCTTCATGGTCCGCTTGACGCGTCCATCGTGGCGGAGGATTCCCTTTTTCTGACTCGTAACCGAGTGTAAACCGAGTTTGCAAATAACCATCGGGTTCCTGGGCCGACAGCAGTATTGGAATCCATTCCTCGAGTTTGTTGCGAATTTCGTTCTGTGCTTTTGCAACAGCAGCATCACTTTGATTGTCTATCATCAGTGAAAGACACATGGCTTCAATCAGCTTGAGAACATAAGAATCAGTCCATGGGTGATCATGTGTAAGGTACTGATAAGGACGGCCGGCCAGCTTATTGCCGGCCTCGACAAAATTCTGAATACCTGCTTTCAGCGAGGTGTCTTCGAGTTGCTTGATACAATGTGGAATCCAATTGACAATTTGCATTTTTATCCGTTCATTCCAAAACGGGCTGTTGATTTTGCAGGTTGAAATTGGAATAGGATGGAGATGCGTTTTGGATGCGGGCATAACAACATCAACCTTAAACGCTTTGGAATAGTTACGTTTTGAATCGTTTGCAGCACAGTGCAGAACGTATTGCCCGCATGTCGAAAATACGGCCGATGTGCTTTTTGCACGGTCATTCTCAATTTCCACCTCGCCCGGACCAGAAACTTTGCTCCAAAATATCGACGTCAACGAATCTGATGTTTCGCATACCAGATACGTTTTGGCAGGGAAAACAACTATTCTGTCGGGAATATGCATTTCCGTATGGTCGGCATTTGCACATAAAATAATACGGCTGCCTAGCAATGCTGCAATGGCGAGCAATCTACTGCTCAACACAAGAACACGAAACCCATACCTCATTTCAAAATCCTCCATGATAATGTAAGCAAAGTTGGGCTAGGAGGTGAATGATGGTCTGGAAGCCTCGCAGAGTTGCCGCAAACAGCGCGGCAACATCCGGGGTCCTGACGTTTCAAAGCCCTTGGGCCGTCCTAATCCATATGAAACACTTCCTGCAATGGAATCGCCACCGGTGTGCCATTGGCATTGTATTCCATGATGTCACTCATAAACGCCCACCACTTTTTTACCACCGGATTCTGCGGCAGATCGTCTGAGGTGTGATGGTCGGTCAATTTTTGAAAGGCAAACAGAGTCAAGGTCTCCTTGTCCAGATAGATGGAATAGTCCGATATGCCGCTGTTTTCCAACTCGCGCACCAGTTCCGGCCAGATTTCATCATGACGTTTCTTATACTCTTGTTCAAAACCAGGTTTGAGCACCATTTTAAATGCATTTCGTTTCATAGGACCTCCAAAGTGGTTTGATGTACCTGTATACCATCCGCCATTAATAGCAGATAATAGCACCGAATGTTTTGACTCATGAAATTGCAGTCGCCAGAGATCTCTTCGCGCCACCCCGGATCCGCATCCAGTGTGGTCGCTGGTGATGATGCCATGGAGGCCTGATCAGAATAACATCCGATCATACGAACCGAATTCCTGCGCCGCTTCGATCATGAGCAAAACCGTTTCCGGCTTTACATCCGCCTGAATGATGTGCGCCGGCGCCAAGAGATAGCCGCCATCCCGACCCAATACCTGACAGCGGTATTTGATCTCTTTGCGGATATCCTCAACCCTGCCCTGCGGCAACAGCTGCTGCTGATCGATGCCGCCGAAAAAGGAGATGGAATGGCCGTATGTGTTTTTCAACTCTTCGGGATCCGAACCCGGGACGTTGGGCTGAACCGGATTATATACCTGCACGCCCATTTCGATAAAATCATCCAGCAACGGCGCCACCGCACCATCAGAATGCATGATAAGAATGATGTCCGGATTCACCTTTCGCAACGCATCGAACATGCGTTGATAGCGCGGCTTGAAGCGATTGCGCCACATCCCCGGCGAAATCAAGGTGGAGGTCTGCGTGCCCAGATCCTCACCGAACCAGATCGCATCCACGCCCAGCTCGATCAGCTGCAGCGCCAGTTGCGTGGTCCAATATTCGACTTTGTCGTTCAACAGCTCCAGCCACTCCTCCTCCATGGCCAGAGCCATCATATATTTTTCCATGCCGGTCAGATGCCAGGCCAGTTCAAATATGCTCAGTTCACAATCGCCTATGATAAAATAGTCCGCGCCGAATCGCTGGATCTCTTTGCGGGCATTGTCAAAACGTCCTTGGGCGCGGGGATCGGGAAAAGCATAGGCCTGCACCTGTTCCACCGAGGAGACTTGCTGCAAAGGACACTCGATCACTTCGACATAGAGCGGCGTGGGTTTCATCTTCATGCCGAATTCATTCAGAGTTATATCACCCTGTACCGGAATGGGCTTGAAAGCGGCCGCCAGGGCGCCGCCTACCACCACCACATCACTGCCCAGTCGGGTCCGTATTTCATTGGCAGAAATCCGATAGGTCAGATCCTCATAATAGGACCAGGTATAGCCCGGATCCAGTCCCAGGGTTTGGGAAAAATGTTCCGTCAGCGAGCGACATAGATCAAACTGGATGGGAATGCGATCCGGAACGGCCTTTCTCGTCAAAGCCAGTCGTACGCGTTCTTTGGAATTCATATCATCTCCTTTCGGTTAAAATGCCGGAATAAAAAGCACCGCGGCCACAACGATGAGTAATACAATAATGGAAACCAGAAACTCACCCAGCGTATACGTCTTTAGTCCGCCGGTGACGGTCAAGCCGCCGAGATTGGCCGTCACCCAGAAGCCGCTGTCGTTGATATGGCCGATGCTGATGCCGCCGGACAGAGCAGCCAACGCCAGCCAGACCGGATGCAATCCCGTAGACGCTGCCATATCGGCGCCGGCCACGATGGTCATGGTGGTGATGGAAGCGACCGTACCGGAGCCCTGTGACACACGAAAAATCATGGCCAGGAAATAGGTAATGAGCACGGCCCAAACGGCCGAATAGGCGGAATGGGCAATGCCGGCCACCAGGGTGTTGCCGATGCCGGTGGCTTTGATCACCGCACCGAAGGATCCGCCGGCGCCGGTGACCAGCAAGACGATACCGGCAGACGACATGGCCTGGGCCACCGATTGCTCGAGGGCCTTGCCCTTGATGTGCCTGAACACGATCAGGTATGCGGCTATGGTGCCGCACAACAGGGCAGTGACCTTGTTGCTGACAAACGTGATCCAGGCCGGAACGTCCTGGGTAAACGCGGCGAACGTGGTGCCCAGCAAAATCAAACAGACCGGCACCAGAATCGGAATCATGGCAACCATGGCGGCCGGCGCGTTTTCCGGCACGGGTGATGCTGTGACAACCAAACCGCCCATCTCATCCTTCTCCCTGCACCACAGTCCTGCATCCAGCATGGTAAAAAGCAGTTTCATGGCCAGAACCGAGGCGATAAAACCTACGATCAATCCCATGATGAGCATGAGGCCCAGATCAAAACCAAGAATGGAGGGCGCTGCCAAAGGATTGGGTGTGGGCGGCACAAACGTATGTGCCGCGGCGGCTCCGATTACCAGAGCAGCTATGACATACGGCAGCGGCTTTTTGGTCTCTTGGGTTAGAGCTACTCCGATGGGAACGAGGATGACAAAGGTGACGTCATAAAAAACGGGAATGGACAGAATAAAAGAAGCCATGCCCATACCGTATATGGCACGTGCTTTGGAAAATTTGCGCACAATACTGACGGCGATGGAACGCGCCCCGCCGGAATCGGACAGCAACTGTCCCAGTATGATGCCGAAACCTACAGGCAAGCCGATACCGGCCAAAAGATCGCCGAATCCGCTCGTGATGGCGGCCATGGTTTCCGGCATGCCCAGGTTGGCAACAGAGCCTATATAAAGGCTGCCGATGATGAGCGCGATCACCGGGCTCCATTTCAATACCAGGATCAGGATCAATATGAAGGCAATGGCAATAACGAGATGCAGCAACAACAGAACGGCGGATATCATGGCACTCTCCAGAAGGAAGTAATGACCCGGCTCTATTCGGATTTGCGCCTGATGACGATCTGGCGTGCCTGCGCCGCTTCTTTGGCCAGGGCGGTGGCCATGCCGTTCGCGGGCAATTCAATCACTTTGATGCCTTTGTGATAGGCCTGCAGGACAAGCTGTTCGCTCAACACTCTCTGCTGTAACCTCCAGACAGGAGCGGCGTCCCGCGATTCGTTGCCGGTCAACAGGGTTTTTTCGATTTTACACAATTCCGAGTTGATCGCCATATCCTTCAATCTCTGAAAAGTGGGTAAACCGTTGGCCTGTTCCTCTTTCCATTCCCGGGCAAACTTGCCGCTATCGATATAGTCATACGCCTGTCGAAGAGTGTTGCGGATGAACGTTTTATCCAGTTTTTCAAAACGGGACAGTTGTCCATACTGGCTGGTATGGGAGTGAAAGGGAAGTTGGCCGTATAATCCCAGCTCGGCCATTTTTTCAAACATATACGCCGGCTCTTTGCAAAGATAGAGTTCGATCACAGACGCCTCGGCCGGATGGCCCTTTTCCACCTCAAACGCAAACGCTTCGGTCAGGATGGAGAGGATCAGCGGCCAGATAGCTTGTTCCGCCAGTAAATCGAGCATAGTCTCATCGCGGAAAGTGACTTCCAAAGCGCCTTTGATGGTGGCCCCGATCGCTTTGGCCAGGGCCAGGGCGGTTGGCCGTGCCGTGCCGGAGGCATCCTGGTGAACGGCGATAAAAGCCTGATAGCCTTCCCTGGTTAAGAACAGATTACGCACGCCATCGCCGATCATGCGCGGCGCCACCATAATAACATCGACATAACTGGGCGGCACGATAAGGTTAAAGGTAATGTTATAGCCGGAAGCAAAGTTGAGAACGTCGCCCTTGTTCAGAAACGGCTCCACTTGATTTTTATAGATGTCGGGCATAACCTCGTCCGGAACCAGCATAAAGATGATGTCGGCCTGTTTGCAGGCCTGATCGATGGATCGTACCTGGAAACCATCCTGTATTGCCGTATGGTGGGCCGAATCTTTTATGCTGCCAACGCAAATGGGACCAATGCCGGAATCGCGCATGTTGAGCGCCTGCGCCCGTCCCTGATTGCCGTAACCAATAATAGCGATTTTCCTGCCATTCAATCCGGATAAATCCGCATCAGCATCAAAATAGATTTTAGCCATAAGGTACTCCCGAATAGTTGGACCTGTTTCAGAATGGATCCAAGACACAGCCGTCGATTGAACCTCCGAGGGTCGCGTTTTTGCGACCTCGTATACTTTCTAACCGATTGAATATTCGAAAGACCCCCGGAGTCGCCGCAAAAGACTCGGCAACATCCAGGAACCCGCCATATTCATCAGACTCGTAAACGGAAAGAGTTAGATTCCAAACCGGGCGCCGCAATGATAGCACTGATACGCTTCCTGTAACGCATCGGACCAGTCCGGAGCCAGTGTGGCCGTGTCTACGCGGGCCACGGTGGTGCGTTTGCAGGTGGCGCAGAGCACCTGCCCGACCGGCGATTTCTCCAGTGCCTGCAGACGGGCAGCATTGGCAAAGGGTTTTTCCGTACCGGCGATGTGCGCTTTGACAGCCTGCAGTAATTTCTGCCGTATGGCGGCATACTTTTCCTCTCCATAGACATTGTGCTGTTCAAGCGGATCGTTGCCCAGATCGATCAATTCGCCTTTTTCCGTTTCATCATCCACACAGACACACAGTTTCCATTGTCCGTCACGGACCATAACAACCCGGTTGTCCGGATGCCGCGGATCAAAGCCGAAACTCATCTCTGAAAATACCGGAAGGGCAGCAGGCTCTTTTCCTTTGCGCAAGGTTTCAGCCAGACTGATCCCGGCACAACGATCCGGCACAGGCAATCCGGCTAATTCTAAAAGCGTCGGCAGCAGAGTGCGGGTCTCCACCGGGGTCTGCAAAGTCCTGCCTTGAGCGATTTTTTTCGGATACCAGAAAAAATAGGGTACTCTGGCGGACGCATCATAAAACGTGCCTTTCTGCACCAGACCGTTATCGCACACATGCGTGCCATGATCCGCGACGAAAGCGATAATGGTGTTCTCCAGCAAGCCTTGTCCTTCCATCCAGCGCAGCAAGCGGCCGAATTGGTCATCGACAAAAGCGGCATAGCCATAATAGTAGCGACGCATTTTGCGGATCTGCTCCGGCGTGAACGGCCAGGAACCGGCGCCCTGGTAATGCCGTTTCATCCATAGCGGACAATCCTTCGGCAGAGCATCGCCCGCAGGAGCCAGTTTGATCTCCTCTTCTTTTATGAGGGTATCGAAGGGGACCGGCGGCACAACGGGCGTATGCGGAGCGCTGAACGAGAGGCGTAATAGAAATGGTTTGTCTCCGGGCTGTTCCTTTAGCCATGCTATCGCGCCATCTACGCATTCTGCCTCGCGCGATTTTTCAGCCGCTTCCGGAAAACGGCCGCCCAAGACCCATTTGCCGGGATACTTGACCACATCATATTTCGATTCGTCATATTGAGGCGCATAGCCATAGGGATCGACATAGACGCTGGTGACCAGGCTTTTTTCCAGGTCAAAGGCCCTTTTCGGCCCGCCATAATGCTGTTTGCCAAAAGTTGCGGAGTGATAGCCGGCCTGACGGAACACGTCGGTCAGCAGATCGAATGACAGTTCGTGGTTGCCGATGTTTCGCCAGACTCCAGTCTGACTGCAGTACTGGCCCGTCAGTATGGACACCCGCGCCGGCGTGCAGACCGGCGCCTGTGTATAGGCATTCATGAACACGACACCCTCCGCGGCATAACGATCCAGATTCGGACTGACCGCCCAGGGGCTGCCATAAAACCGCAGCGAATCGGTGCGCTGTTCGTCTGTCATCAGCCAGAGGATGTTGGGCGGTTGCCGTTTCCCACAACCGGCCATCAGACCGGCGGCCGTCGATACCAATCCTGTTTTTAAAAAATCTCTTCGCTTCATAGTGACCTCTTCCGGAAGTTTATCCTGTTCAACACGCAGAAACATGAATAGCCCGTGCAGGCAGACGCGCAGGCTAGCGGCCGTTGACTACTCTGGCCAAAGCATCGATCTTGCGCGAACCTTCCTGTTCGCCCTGCGTGGGACAGAGAAAGCCGCCTTCATCGAATTCGTTCCACGCATACATGAGGCTGGTCCTGGCTTGTGCGATATGCGGATTAGCCAGCATCCACAACCGGGCCGTTTGCAGGTGATTTTCAAATTGCAGGAGCGTCGGTTGCTGATCATGCAGACCGCTTGGACGCGGCCCACCCCAGCCACAGGATAGCGGCAGCACGGCAGGAATGTTGGCCTGTTTCGCCTCTTGCCACCAATCGATATTGCTCTGGGCCAGACCCGCATAATCGGTACCGCCAAATGTCGTATAGGTGGAAATGGCATCCAGCTGCAGGGATTTGCAGTATTGAATGCATTCCGTCTGGTTGATGCGCATGGCGACAAGATAGGGATCCTGCTGTCCGGAACGTTTAATCGCTTCCCGCAGCGACGTTATGGCGGCCCTGGCGCCATCCAGGGATCCCCAAATCTTTTCCGGCATCCGTTTTTCATCCCAGAAAAAAAGAAAAATCAGCGGCCGGTCACCAGCCACTTTAAAATAGGAAGGTTCCTGCACCTGCCGGGCCAGATAATCGACATTGTCCTCCCAGGTGGTCTTGTCGTCGTTCCAACGAGAGAGGATCAGACAGAACGCGACATCGTTTTTGTACCGGCTTTTCAGATACAGTTCGCGGCTGACACTCATTTCCGGACCGCTGGGATAATAGAGAAATGCCCAGTACGCCAATCCGCTCTGCCTGGCATATTCGATTTCCCGGTCCATGACCGCCTGGCTATCGTGCAAGATCTCCACCTGACGAGGATGTTCTGCAAGCACGCGCGCAAAAAACGGCAAGCGATTTTTCCACTTGACGTCCTGCAGGTTAGTGTGAGGTGCTCCGGGTTGACCGGAGGCGTCCCGCTTTTCCTGCACCGCTTTGCTCCAATAATCCCAGCGAATGGCGCCGAATGAGATTGTTTCCTTTTTCTCGCTGCAGTGCAAAAACAACACCAACACGACCCCAACAAGATATCCTGTTTTTTTCATGTCAACCTATCTCCCTGGTGGACCGATTCGTATTCAACAGGCCGCCGCCGCAGGACGCTTCGGCTACAACCATCATTCACTTTCGTTCTCTGTAATAGACGCTGTTCCATCTCAGTTCTTTTTTAAAATCGGACAAGTGGGTATCCTTGTTGATGAGCAGGAATTCCACGTCCGCCATCTCGGCAAAATCTTCCAGGCAGTCCACAGACACCGCCTGACTGAAACCGGCATGATGTGCCGCGCCGGCCAGTATCCAGGCCGCCGCCGCCACCTCCAGATTTGGTTCCGGGATCCACATGGCGCGCGCCACCGGCAAGTGGGGCATCTCTTTGGCCTCAACGACCTCTACGGTATTAACGACCATGCGGAATCTGTCACCCATATCGATGATGGAGGCGTTCAGGGCCGGCCCAAGCGCCACATTGAATACCAAACGCAAGGGATCGTTTTTGCCGCCGATGGAGAGCGGATGAATCTGCAGGACCGGTTTCTGTCCGGCGATGGAAGAGCACAACTCCAGCATATGAGCCCCCAGCACCTGCATGCCGGCCGGATCAAGATGGTAGGTGTAATCTTCCATAAAAGAACATCCGCCTTTCAGGCCGGAGCCCATTACTTTCATGGCGCGTACCAGAGCGGCGGTTTTCCAGTCGCCTTCGGCGCCAAAGCCGTAACCGTCGGCCATGAGACGCTGCACCGACAATCCGGGCAGTTGATCCATGCCGTGCAGATCCTCAAAGCAGGTGGTAAAGCCCTTGAAATTTTCCCGTTCCAGAAACGCACGCAATCCCAACTCTACTTTGGCGGCATACTGCAGCGCCGATCGCTTGTTACCGTTGGCACGCAATTCCGGCGTCAGCGCATAAGTGTCTTCGTATACTTTAACCAGTTGCGCTACATCCGCTTCATGGATTTTGTTGATGCTGTCCACCAGGTCGCCGATGCCATAGCCGCGCACCGAATAACCGAAACGAATCTGTGCTTCCACTTTATCGCCTTCGGTTACAGCTACTTCGCGCATATTATCACCAAAGCGGGCAATTTTCGCACTCTGGCTATCGTTCCAGGCGCACGCCGCCCGCGTCCAGGTAGCCAGCTTTTCCTGCACAGAAGGATCCTGCCAGAAACCGACGATCACTTTACGGTTCAGTCGCAGGCGCGAGCAGATAAAGCCGAATTCGCGGTCGCCGTGGGCGGACTGGTTGAGATTCATGAAATTCATATCAATGTCCGACCAGGGCAGATCCCGGTTGAACTGGGTATGCAAATGCACAAACGGTCTTTGCAGGGCCTTGAGTCCGGCAATCCACATCTTGGCAGGCGAGAAGGTGTGCATCCAGGTGATCAAACCGATGCAGTTTTCAGTCTGATTGGCGTCCTGACAGAGCCCATAAATGGCGTCGGAATTGGTCAGTACAGGTTTGTACACCACCTGCACAGGAATCAGCTCACTGTGATTCAGCGCCGCAGCGATTTCTCGAGAATGTTCTGCCACTTTTTGCAACGTTTCCGGGCCGTATAAATCCTGACTGCCGGTAACAAACCAGACTTTATACTGCTGCAATGCCTTCATACGATCTTCTCCTTTACTGCAATAGGTTTAGTGTCGAATTTCAATAATGGCGCCCATATAGGGTCGTGGAAACATGACCAGCAGATCACGACCGCTTTGGTCAATGCGAATATCCAGCTCAACAGGATAAAGTAATTTCGCCTCACCATCATAAACGTTGGGAATGCGGATCACCGGTTTGCCGTTGAGCCGCCACACCGCGATGATGTTCTTGCTCGCATGGTTCAAGCCCAGGGCAACGGGTGCAACGTCATCAGCCAAAGCCGACATGCCCAAGGGGAAAAAGGGCACAGCAGACGGAACAATCGGTTGAATCTCCTTTTTATAAACCGACACGCCGTTTTGCACCACGCTAAAACTCTGTTCCGCCAGACGGTCGATGCGGCCGCTCAGGTGCATACGTCCCATCATGGCACCGATCATGTTGAAAGAGGCCTGATCTGCATCGGCTTCTGCCAGCGGATAGGACCAGGCGGCCAGTTGCTCCGGCAGAACCGCGGCAAAACAACCGGTGATAATCGAAGGATATTTGCGATAGTCCATCTGATCGCTGGAGGATTGCACCTGATTGCGCGACAGCATGGCATAGTCCATACGGCAGCCGCCGCTGCCGCAATTCTCGATGGTCAGGTTCGGGAAACGCTTGTACACATGATCAAGCCAATTCAAAAAGGCCCGGTTGTGTTCCAGCAATCCCTGGCCCGGGCTGTCGGCTTTGTATTCTGTACCCATGAGCGCATTGACATTGTAATCGATCTTTATATAACCGACCTTGTACTGCTGCACCAGTCGATCGACAATTTCGTCGGCATAGCGGCGCACCTCGGGATTACGAAAATCCAGGATATTGCTGCCGCTTTCGGTTACCCGTTTTCCGTGACGAATGAAAAACCAGTCATCCGGCTTTGTTTTGAGCGGAGAATTCATACCCGGATTTTCAATCTCCAGCCACAGGCCAGGGACCATCCCGCGCGCTCGAATATAGTCCAGAACGGCTTGCAGTCCGTCTTTGAAACGGGTTTTAGAGGGCAAATACAGGCCGCGCGAGACCCACCAGTTTTCGTTGAGCTCGCCGTACCAGCCGGCATCGATCATAAAATAATGAGCGCCCGCTCTGGCAGCGGCATCGATCACCGGAATCAGTTTTTCAGTAGTCGGATCGGCCATGAGACAATTCATATAATCATTAAAGACCACGGGGCAATCCCTGTTGTCCGGATGCGGCTGCAAACAGGCCATGCGCCGGTATGCCGTGAGCGCCGCCACGCCTTCACCAAAACCGCCTCTGACACAACCGATAGCCACAGGCACCGTGACATACGATTCCCCCGGCTTTAACCTTTTCCAGGCTTGGCCGGTTTCCTCATCCGGACCGCCGACATACAGGTAGGTTCCTGCATTGGCCATGGTGATATGGTTGCTTTTCATGTCATACGCTGATTTGGAATCGGACATTTCCCAAAACCAGGAGCCGTTATGCTCGATTTGCCAGAACCAGGTGACGCCGATACTGCGATTTTCGATCATCGCCATGGGCAAATATCGCACGGTCGACCAGGAGCCGAGATTCTGCAGGGATATTCCGGAAAGTTGATGAAACCGGTTCTCAGCCCATCCCAATTCGGAAGGCGCTGAAGCATGCCATTGACCTTCGGCAAACCAGCTGTTGTGGGCCCAATGGACCACCAGCTTTTCTTCGACAGAGCCCGATCCCAGATCACCATAATTGTTCAGCATGACCGAACTGACATACTCGAGGCCCTGTTCGTTTTTACCTTCGTTGGTCACTCGCGTACAGCGACGAATAACAGGCGTATCATGAAAAAACAGGTATAGAGATTCCACTTTCAGCTTGGTTTCCGGGTCGAATTGTGTCAGAGTCACCTGCGTGCCTTTGTCGGTTCGTTGCTCCGACATGCCGTTAAAGATCAAGCGCGTCCCGGGTTGTCCGCCGATTCGTTTGCGGCCGAGGCGATCCAGCCCGGTGACATGCAAGGCCACTTCTATGTCGGTAATGTCCTGCATGGGCGCCAGGGTATCCGGCAAATTCATGCCAGCAGGCAACAGGGTGCGCTGCCGCAGATGGTCCTTGAAAAACTCGAAGCGAATGCTCAAGCCTTCTTTATCAACGGAGAATGGCTTGTTTTCCATGGCTTGCAAAACACTGAAAATAGGGAGGCCTAACAAAATAAACAGCAAAGAAATCAAGCAGTCTCTGAACATACCGTTCTCCTCCTGGCGAAAATGTTTTGGTCAAATGCATCCGGCT
Source organism: uncultured Cytophagia bacterium (assembly GCA_964541895.1). Lineage (GTDB taxonomy): Bacteria > Zhuqueibacterota > Zhuqueibacteria > Residuimicrobiales > Residuimicrobiaceae > CAZISM01. The sequence goes on along the minus strand of CAZISM010000002.1, from coordinate 102,014 downwards.
GCGAACACTTTAATCAGTGCCATGCCAGGCGGGTTTAGCCGCCTTCTCGAGCCAGGGCGAGGGCGTGAGCGGAATCAACGGCCAGGTTGTTTCATGGGCGTTGGGATCCCACTTGCGTCCGTCCCGGACCGGCAGGTTGCGGTATTGTTCCAGGATACGCGGTTGCGTGCGCACCTTGACCAGGCGTTCCAGCAGCTCCACTTTCTTATCCACATATTTCGGATCATGGTAGAGGTCATGGCGCTCGTCTGGATCCTGTTTGAGGCAGAACATCTGGCCTTCATTGGAGCCGGAGTAGCGCGTTAACCGCCAGCCGTCCTCCGTGATCACGGAATCGACGTTGCCGATGGAGACCGCGATTTCCGGCCAGCCCGGCGTTTTGCCGTCGGTTGCAGTGAGTGCGGCAAAGGAGCGGCCTTCGTGCGGCGGTTGATTCTCGACGCCGGCCCAATCACACAAGGTCGGGAACAGATCCAGCGAGCATGACAACTGCGCCATCGCCCCTCTGTTCCGCACCGGTCCGCCGGCGACAATCAGCGGGCAGCGGATGCCGGTGTCATAATGGGGTAACCCTTTGGCGATCAGGCCATGATCGCCCATCATTTCACCGTGATCGGTGGTGAAAACAATAATGGTGTTTTCCCACAGGCCGGTCTCTTTCAGATACGCCACCAGACGGCCGATCTGATCATCGATCTGGCGGATCGATCCGTGATACAGGGCCCGCAGCTTGCGCACCGCCGCCGGCTTATCGCAGATCTTGCGAAAATGCAAATATCCGTCACGCACCTGTTCCAGTGTTTTAGGGCCTTTATCGACCCATTCAGCCGGCAACGCGTCAGGCATCTTTTCAGGGTCATACATAGACGCATACGGTTCAGACGGTTCGTAAGGATCATGCGGATCGACATAAGAGATGTGACAAAGAAATGGCTGGTCGGCAGAAGCCCGCTTGAGAAAATCGAGGCTGCATTCGGTTATATAGGTGGTGTCGTGTATTTCCACCGGCAGAGGCGAGACATACATGCGCTCCCACTCTGAGGCGTCCAGGCGCGGCTGCATGTATTTTGCAAAGGCCTCCTTCTTGATGCGCACCTGTTCGGCAGAGGCCCCCTGTTGGGTTTCAAACGGATTGGTGGCGACCACCGTCCCCGAGTGAGCATTGGTAGTGGCCAGAGCGATGTCATAATATCGGGGATGGTTTTTTTTCACCCAGTCGATGTAGGGTCCCCAGCGGGGATCTTCACAGACCTGATGTTCGTCGAATCCAAGATGATCGAGATCCATGGCCGGTTCCCATTGCATCGGCGTCTGATGAATCTTGCCGAACATGGCGGTGCGATACCCTTCCTCCCGGAGCAGATGGGCAAAGGTGGGATTATCACTCTGCAGGGCCAGGTTATTGGTGACGATGCCGTGGATCTCCGGCGAACGTCCGGTCAGGATACTGGCCCGGTTGGGAGCGCACACCGGCGCCGATGCATAAAATCGGTCGAAACGCAGCCCTTCGCGTGCCAGGCGGTCGAGGGTGGGCGTGGAATCGACGCCGCTGCCATAGCAGCCGACAAAGCGGGCACCCAGCTGATCGGCCATGATAAAAATGATATTGGGACGGTTGCTTTGCTTTGCACGCCGGGCAGAAGCTTGTTTGCGACCCTGGTTCGCTTTGCCGGTCTCTTGTTCCGCCGGCGATTGGGCCAGCCCTTCGTCGGTATTCAAACCGACCACGGCAGCCGTCGTGCCCAGGCTTACCTGCTTGAGAAAATTACGCCGCGTTGCATTCTCTATTTCAGGGGAGCTGGAATCGATTTTCATATTGAGCCACTCCATCGTAACAGGAAATGTGTTTAGCCGATAAGATGTCTGATTATATACATTTCGAGCGCTTCGTAATCGCGGTTAGTTACATATTCTTCTATCCCGGCATCATCGATATTCCGCGAAATTTCCAGCAAGCGGAGAAATATGGTCCGGCTGTTGGACAGGTGTTTGCTGGCCGTCTCGTCGTGTTGTGTGCGCATGGCTTTTACATCAAGGCCTACCCATTCTCCCTTTTTGCCGAAATTATGCTTATCGAGAATGCGCACCTGATTAAAAGCTCTTCTAAGGTCCACCGCACCAAAAGCCTTGTCCTCATCGAATTTGAGTCCGTTCTGGTCGTTGAGATGAACCGTCCAGAGTTTTCCATGCGCAAGCGCGAAACCCATTTCATCCGAAGGATCAAGACCGGCCAGGATGGCATGGGCGCTCTCGATATTGACTCCGACGCGGCTATGGTCTTTTGTCAGCAGTCCGAGCGCGATGGCATGACCGGCGGTGGGTATGTACGCATGATCCATCGGCTCGTTGGGTTTCGGTTCGATGCAGATTCTGACCTTCGGATCGTATTCCAGCATGGTGTTTATCGCTTCAACAAGCCGGTCTACCGCCACCTTGCTATCCTTGGCTTCACGGATATAGGTTCCTTCTCTGGCCAGCCAGAGCACCAACAGGTCGGTGCCAAGCGCTTTGGCGATGTCGATGGACTTTATGCTTCTTTCCATCGCATACTTCCGGCAGGCCGGGTCGTTGGACGTATAGGCGCCATCGACCGTTCTTGGATCTTGCCAAAGGCGCGGGGCCACAAATTCGGCTGCAAGGCCGTTATCGTCAAGGAGCTTTTTCAGATCCGCCGCCGCTTTGACTGTTTGTAGGCCGGTCAAAGAATCAAGATTCGGCACCGCATCATCATCATGAAACTGAACGGCATCAAAGCCTAGTTCCTTGTACATGGCGAGTTTCGCGGTAAACTCGACAGGCTTGCGGACTGCGGGGCCAAAAGGATCGGCGCCTTCATGGATATTCCACGGCCCGAATGAAAATCTGAACTCTCCAGCCATCGTTGCCTCCAAATGATTTGTGCGGAACTGAGCGATCTTTGTTTATATGGTGCCGAAGCGAGACGGTTCGACCATTGCTATCACTCAATTGGGAATAAGGTAATAAGGCTTATGCATTTTTGTCGTGGTAGCTACTAAAAAATGATCGCTCTGCGCCCTGCGCGCGGAAATTGTGGTGTTAGCTTATAGGTTCCGGTTTATCCGGGTTATGCATTGAATCCCGTCCGGTTTCGGCGGACATGTTCACATCTTGCTTATGAAAATTGTATTTCGTCAGTCACTCCTCCACCATCATCTCAAACGTCGCTGCCGGCAAACCGGCGCTGTTGTACAGATTCGCGACCGGCATCGGTCCCCAGGCAAAGCGCACCCAAAAGGGACCTTTTTTATTGGCAATCGGTATGAGCACATTTTCCCCTGACAATTGTGCAGCAGCAGGTATAAACAGCCCTTCGGCGGCCCGCACTTGGAAACCGCACAATACCTGCGACGGTGTGGTTACATTCTCCCGAGCATGCAACCCTTTGCCATGCCGGAAGCGGATAACAATGTTCCTGCCACGGCGAAACGCCTTGATCGGGAGTGGACCGGATCCTTCCGCCGCGGATCCATAGGCAAGAGCCGCCGCGGCCATTGCGACACGGTCAGCGATGATCTTTTTCTCTGCCAGAGATGGATGCAAATCACCTTCGCTGACATCATAGGTAACCGCCATGGCGGTGTGCGGCAAAGACAAGGCGCGGCGCTGAGCATCCGCGATGGCAGCCCGGGCATCGCCAATCGTGATCCAATACTCCGGTCCCTGCCGATTAATCCGCTGCAATTGTACCCAGATAAAAGGCAGGTCCGAGTCTGCCCAATCTTGGCGCCATATTTTAACCAATGAACAGAATTTTTCGCAATAGGTTGCGCAATTATTAGAATTGGATTCGCCCTGCCACCAGGCAACACCCTTGATGCGATACGGCTGCAGCGGTTTGATCCAGCGCTCATAAAGGCCCCCGGCTTCGCCCAGCCCACCCCCCGGGCCGGCATTGTGCGCATCAGGGTCAGGTCCTGGTTTCCATTGTTCGACACTGGTGCCACCAACAGCACAGACGATGATGCCTATCGGCACATGTAAGCGTGAATAGAGTTCGTAGCCCAAATGCCAGGCGAGCATGGAAATTTTGCCGCTCGTGCTCCAGCGCTGGCCTCCGTCCTGGGGCGTCGAATCCGTTGCGATAAAGAAATGCACAGCTTGCGCATTTATTGCCGGCGAAAACTCGGCCGCCTGGGCGGCGTTTGACTGCCCTGACACGAGCCAGACGTCCCCTACCCATACCCTATTTATATGTATCCGTTGATGACCCTCTATGAACAACGAAAAGGGACCTCCGGGGTCGCCTGCTTTGACTTTTATCAGCCATCGTCCCGCGGTATTGGCCACTGCCCTGTAATCACGGCCTCTGAAGGACAGCTTGAGACGCTCGGATGGGGAAGCCATACCCCAGATCGGGCAATCCGATTGGCGCTGCAGGACCATCCCCTCACCGAACTCGGCTGCCAATTGCAGATCTGTTGCGGTCTGGCCGGCCTGGGCCTCGTGTACCGACTGCAGGATAGTTGCTGCGACAACAACCTTGATGATACATGTACCTGGATTCTTCACACCACTCCATTACTAAATTGGCCAGCAGGAATCATCGCACGGGCCTAATGATCACCACCTGACCGCCTGCGGAAGCCATTTCTGCAGTAAGGACATCCGCGGCGGTCACAGTTTTCTCCGCCTTTATCAGCCGGTCCGGATAGTCCGCCGCTTCCCAGCCATCCATCCAGATTTCCGCCTTGTAGCGCCCCGGACCGAGAAAGGTGAGGGGGATATCAAGATGTCGCGCACTCCAGTCTGTCATACTGCCGAGATACCAGGTATCGCCGCTGCGACGCGCCACGGTAATGAAATCTCCTACTTGTCCGTGAATAACTTTTGTGTCATCCCAGGTTGTGGGCACAATTTTGAGAAAATCCAATCCAGCCGGACTGGATCGATAATTATACGGAGAATCACACAACACCTGCAATGCGCTTTCATAGACAACCATCATGGCCAGTTGGAAACAACGTGTACCCATGACAAAAGGTCCGGGTGCGTCTCCCCCCACTATGCGAAACGTCTCTTTGCTTTTTTGCCGGAATCCGCCTGGCGTAAAATCCATCTCACCCAGCATACCTCTGGTGAACGGCACGGTCAGGCAGTGGTCGGGCGTAACGCGATCGCTCCATTTATTATATTCATTGCCCAGGATGCCTTCGCGGGCGATTACATTGGGGTAGGTGCGACTCCAGCCGGTGGGTTTGTAGGCGCCGTGAAAGTCAACCACCAGATGATGTTCTGCCGCTTTTTTCACACAACGTTGATAAAAATTGACCATATACTGATCGTCGCGCGCCATAAAATCGATTTTCACGCCAGCCACGCCCCATTTTTCATACAGCGGAAAAGCCCGATCCATTTGCCGGTCCACCGCATTCCATTCCAGCCAAAGAAGAAGCTTGACGCCTTTGGCTGCTGCGTATTTCACCAGGGCCGGCACATCCACTTCCGGAATGGATCTGGTAAGATCAGCCTTGGAATTCATATATCGGCTACCCAGCACCGGATCAAAGGGTTCGCCGTACCACTGCCAGTCCACCAGTTGATACGGCCAGCCCATTTCAGCGGCAAAGTCGATAAAGTATTTCATGGTCTCGTTATTCATGCCAATCTTAAACGTGGCGTCCGGCAGGTAATCTCCACACCACCAGCGATCCCAGGCCGACTTGCCGGGCGTTATCCAGGACGTGTCCTTGATCTCGCAGGGTTCGTTGAGATTCTGGATGATATCCGATTCCAGGAAGGCACCCGGACGATCGGCGATCATGATGACGCGCCACGGCGAATGGCGTGGTGTGGCCGATTTGACCAGAACAGAAGGATTATCGTACCAAGGGGCAAGGGCGGTCACCAGCGTATTGGGCTGATGGCCTGCCGCACTGAGATACATGCCGGCCCAGTCGGTTAAATTGGCTTCGGTGAGCGCTACCCAAACAGACTCGTCGACTTTGACAAGCAACGGACAGCCATAGGGCGTGGCGGGTATCAGGTCGGCAATTCTGGTTTGGTCGAATTCCGACTCCTGGTGTGTGGCATAGCCTTTATAATTAGCAGCCCAGCAGGTATGATTGCCGCTGAAACGAAACAGCAGACGTTCAGCGGTCAACGTGAAATCGGTCAGCGATTTTTGCGCCGGCAGAAAATAACGCAAAGCAACGGCGTCGTTATACGCACGCACAATAAAATCCAGACGCCGAAACGGAGCTTGCTTTTCTTCAAGGTGTATAATCGTTTCATTGCACTGATTGAAAACGTTTTTACGCTTGCCCCAGACCCTTTGCCAACGTTCTTTAATTGTCTGTTGAGTGACGTTTTTAATAGAAAGATTATTTTTCAATGCCGGCATGTTTTCAAACTGCAGGTCAAACGGAGAATCAAGAAGAACCGATTTATCGTGGTATTTCACAGAGTAGAAAAGTTGGCCGCTGTTGTCAATGCCGGCTGTTACCGTGCTCTGGCCATCTGGAGACGGCACGATCACGGGTTGAGCGCTCAGCCGTTGCACTGGAATGAATAGGCACAAGAGCACGAAAAGAATGGTGCGCATAGGACCTCCTGAACAGTTCGACAGAGAAGCTATTTGCCGCACAATATAATAATTTCGGAATTTCGCAAAGCCGGGAATTTAACTCGGACTTTCATCTCTATAACCTCTCGACCGCTCCGGTTTGATAAAACCGTTTATCGCTAAAGATGTCGGTCCAGTTCACGTTGTCATAATAGATGTCGGGAAGCCACTGCTGCAGCAACCCAAAGGCGCCTACGGCACCAAGCAGCACGTGCAGATCCGGCTTGCGGCTGAGAAAAGCCGGCCAGGCCTTGTTCAGACCGCGACCGTGCTTGGCTACCGCTTTTAGGATCTCTTGTCTGCGATAAGTTGGGGCCAATGAACTCATATAGGCAAGCCCATACAGGGCATCCAGTTCCATGTAGCTGCCATACTGGAGCCAACTGCCGTCCGATTGTTGCATGGCCAGGATGCTGTCGATGACTCTTTCCGGAAAAGGAAATCGCCGGCCATGATGCTGATAGATCGGCCAGATATGAGCGCCGCCGCCCAACGCGTCAAAAGAACGGCTGTGCCGCACTCCCTTACGCCACCAGCCGGTTTCCGGGTCGAGATTGGCATCCAACCAGTCAAAAACCGTTTTACGCCACTGTTCAGTACAGCGACGGCTCATGCTGAAGACGTGCATACCGCCCCAGAACAGATGCGAACCGCTCCATTGTTCGCGCCAATTGATTTTTTCCAGCCAGGCGGCAACCTTCTCCGGCGTATCAAAAGCGTCGTAGAGACGAACGCTGTATTTCTGTCGCCCGCCCAGCACGCCCAAAGCGCCGATAACCATGCCGTTGGCATGCTCGAGCGAGTGATGGGTATAGCGTTGATAAGTGCCATCCGGCCCGGCATAAGAGTTGATGTGGTTAATCCACTGTTCACGCTGTTCAGGTGCAAGAATGCTGTGCAAATCTTCACCCATGACCGTGCGCATAATGGCCACATCGCAAGACGCGTACATGTTCGGCTCCGCCGTCTGTGGTGAACGATAGGCGCCGTACCCGTGAGCGGGCAGAGATAACGCCTGGCTATAGGCCAACGCCCCGGCCCGGATGCGGGCGAGGTCACATCGTTCAAAGGCCTGGTTCTGCTGTTCAGCCGCTTTAACGTGGCCGCCACCCCGGCATGGGACAGCCAGATACAGGCCGGCAAAAACAGCACACAGGTATCGGATCATCATACTCGCTTGCCTTCATTTTGTGGTGGGTTTTTCAGGTTTACGCTCTGGCCGTACACCGTCAACGCCAACTCTTCAATCCAGCGGATCATAATCAGACGGCTGGATCCAGGCCGCATTCATTTTTTCACCCTGGTGATATCGTTCATAAAAACCGCGGACGGCCGGATCTGCATAGGGATAATCATCAAACAGGTGACCCTGTCCGAACATACGTGGATCTTTTTGCGCTGTTAATTCAGCAAAGAGCTGCTGCCGCAGCTGCTGGTGCAACGACCGCAGCTCTGCCGAACCAACCAGATTATGGATACAGTCGCGATCGTTCTTTAGGTCATAAAGCTCTTCGCGGGGTCGTTTGCCAAAAGCGAGCTGCCAGTATTGGTGCAGCTGCGGATTTTTTCTGGCTTGAATGACAGCAGTTTTCGTCGGACTGCCGTCGCAGTTAAGGTATCCGGTTTCCGGGTCGCCGGCCGGCCAGCGGTCGATCTCGAAATTGTGGAGATACAGATAATCGCCCTTAAAAATCCCGCGAATGGGATAACCCTGATCGTGCGGCCGGCCCACATCATGACGTTCTTTGCCGATGAGCACATGGTCGCGGGACGTTGCGGTCTTGCTGTGGTAGAGCAGATCGCACAGACTGGTACCTTGTATGGGCTGCATACCGCTGGCCGCTTTGTCTATTTTAGCCAATTCCAAAAACGTCGGAGCCAGATCGATGAAACTGACAAAATCATCGACCTGCCGGCCAGGATGTTTAATGCCATTTTTCCACATCATGGCGAGGGGCACGTGATTGGAATATTCATACTCCTGACCTTTGGCCCTGGGGAACGGCATGCCATGGTCAGAGGTCACCACCACCAGGGTATTATCCAGTTCCCCCTGATCCTGCAGGATCTGCAGCATCTTTTGTACATGCTGATCGAAATATTCGATTTCAAATGCATAATCCAGCATATCGCTGCGAACCGTTTCATGGTCCGGCCAAAAGCCCGGTACATCGTCGATCATGGCCGTGGTTTTTCCGGTTTTTGTTATTCCAGCCTTGTATTCATAGGGACGGTGCGGTTCAACGCTGCCGAACCAGAAACAGAACGGTTGCCTGTTCGGACGGGCCTGCAAAAAATCAGCCAAATTGCCGGCATAATCATTGTCTGCCATATGCCGCGCCGGCGGGCTGGTTTTCTTCCGGTTAAAGGGCGCCCCGGTCAGTTGACGCGTATGTCCGTTTCTGTCGCCGACAACACCTGGAGCCCATCCTTTCATGGTATGGCCGACGAAATAGCCGTTACCCGCCAAAGCTTCACAAAAGGTGGTAAACTGGTCAGGGAAAAAGCACACATGGTTCGCAGCCGCTTCCAGTTGCCAGGAATTGCGGCCGGTGAGCAGGCAGGCGCGGGAGGGTGCGCATTTGGCATTGGGTGTGTACGCTTTGCTGAACAACACGCCTTCGCGAGCCACACGATCAAAGCCAGGCGTGTGCACCCATCGGCAGCCATAAGCGCCGGCATGGGGAAACGACTGATCATCAGCGAGGCAAATCAGAATATTGGGACGTACATTGTTTTTGCTGCAGTGTGTCAACGAGGTCGTCATCGTCAGCCCTGCCAAACCTTGGCCTGCCCGTCGGAGGAATGTTCTTCTGTTCATCGGCCGGCTCCTGGCTGCAGATGCTCTTTTGTGATCAGCTGAAAAGGTATGTAATTCATATGCGGAACGGCCTTCCCCTGCACTATGTCCAGAGCCACCTGCACGGCGCCGGCCCCCTGACCCTTGGCATCCTGAAACACGGTTGCTGCCAGCTTGCCGTCTTTAACAGCCTGCAGCGCATCGGCGATAGCATCGATACCGATGCATAGTATCTCTTTTTGCTTGCCGGCCGCTTCTATGGCTTTGCAGGCGCCCAGAGCCATTTCATCATTTTGCGCCACCACCGCATCAATTTTTTTTCCGCCCTGCAGCCAGTTTTCCATCAACGTCATGGCCTGGGCGCGGTCCCAGTTGGCGGTCTGTTCCGCTACCACGTTCATGCCCGGGTATTTGGCGAGAATATCATAATTGCCCTGCGTCCTGTTGATTTCAGCAGAATGGCCGTTAGGTCCGTGAATGATCACGATTTGTCCCTTGCCCTGCAGCAGGTCGGCGATATATTGCATTTCGATACGGCCGGCTTCGCGGTCATCGGACCCCACATAGGCAGAGGCTTTCTGCAGATTATCGACCTGGGCGTTAACCACCACGATAGGCACGCCGGCGGCAGCGGCCTGGTCGACGATCGGCACACAGCTATAGCGGTCAAAAGGATTGAGAATGATCGCATCCACGCGCTGTACGATAAAATTTTCTACCTGACTGATCTGCTGCTCAGCGCGGCCCTGACCGTCGGCTTCGATAATGCGAATGTTCAGCTCTTCGGCTTTTGCACGCAGGGCGTCCTGAATATTGATGATGAATTCGTTCTGCACGTTTTGATACGATACGCCAAACGTATAGCGAAACGATTTCCCTTTACAGGAGAGATGCAACCCGGCGGTCACAATCAGCCACAGCAACAAAGGCCGCATGTTCATGCTCTTCCCTTCCGTTCCAGCAGCACCGCCGCGACAATGATTACACCTTTTATGATTTGCTGATAATAAGAAGAAACATTCAGCAAATCCAGACCATTGTTCATTACGCCGATGATCAGGGCTCCGGCCACTGTCCCGAACAGGGTTCCGGTACCGCCCGACAAACTGGTGCCGCCGATAACCACGGCGGCGATGGCATCGAGCTCATAGCCCTGGCCTACCGAGGGCGAGCCGGCCATGATCCGCGAGGAGAGCACCATGCCGGCCAGGCTGGCGGCCGCTCCAGATAATGCGTATACGGCCAATTTGATCCGGCGGATTTGCAGACCGGACAGACGCGCCGCTTCCTCATTACCGCCGACAGCGTACACATGGCGGCCAAAGGCGGTATAATGCAATAAAAAAAAGCCGGCGATTACGGTGAACAACAGGATGTAGATGGGCGTGGGAATCCCCAGCAGATAGCCACCACCAATTTTTTTAAACGCTTCGTTCAGGCCGACAATCGGCCGCCCGCTGCTGTAGACCAGCGTCAATCCCCGCGCGGCCGTCATCATAGCCAGGGTGACGATGAAAGGCGCCACCTTCCAGCGGGAGATGATCCAGCCATTGACCATTCCGCAGGCCAGCCCGGTCAGCACGCCGGCCGCAAGGGCTACCAGCAGGGGCGGAGAATCCACACGAGCCAGGCTGCAAGAGATCACTGACGCCAGAGCCAGAATCGAGCCCACGGAGAGATCGATGCCGCCGCTTATGATGACAAAGGTCATGCCTACGGCAAGAATACCGTTAATGGAAATCTGCCGCAACACGTTGAGCAAATTGGCCGGGGTCAGAAAAGCCGGCGAGATAAACCAAAGTATGAAAACCAGGAAGATAAAAGCGGCATAGATCGAGTACTTTTTCATCTTTGCTCCGTTCAATCCTGATACAGCGAACTGGCTAACATTTCCACCCGGTCTAACTCATTCGGCCCACTCCAACTGAACTGGAGGTGTGAGGAGCCGCATGCCCTGGCACCGTCTTATGACACCAACAGCCGGGATCGGTCGCCGGCCGCATGGCTGAATCCAAGTCTCACAATTCCAGCACACAGGACATCGGCCGTAAAAAATCAAACGGTTCCGGCCAGGGCTTGAAATGCGGACGCATAATGGCCTGCCAGAGATCCCAATTGGCCGGGGTGTTGTGTGTCGTTAACTTGCGCGGGACCAGGAGCGTATCAGCAGAGGATCCTTCCTCACCATAATAAAATATAAATGGTTGATCAAAACCGATCAGCGTATATTTTCCGGTGCGCATATTGGCCGGTCGTTCTTCCTGCAGCTGATAATGATAGTAAATATAACTGGCCACCTGGTCCGGCCAGGGCCTGCCCAGGCGACCGACCCGTTTCCCGACAGACCCGGTACGACGCCAGTGCGTCACATCGACAGGGACGCTGCCGTGAAAAATATCGACCATCGGCGTCCAATGCTTTTCATTTTCCTCTCCGGGCCACTGCTGCAAATATCTGTTCAGATTGGGCAATACTTCGGACGGCCGCATCTCCCGGTCCACCGTTTCATAATATAAAAACAGATTTCCTTCATGTGCAAAGAGAGCACAGGTCAACAAATGTCCATCCGCCTTCTTGTGCTCCAGATTTGTCTTTTGCTGATCCAAAACAGACTGCAGATCCGTTTTGCTCTTTTTCACTACACTGCGGTACATGTACCGCTGGACGCCGGTTTGCCCCATGGACGCCGGGGCCGACAGCGCACTGACCAGCAGGCCGAACAACAGCACCCTCTTGAAGCGGCTTAACGCTTTCACAGGATTTCCTCCCCCACAAGATCCCTTTCGATCTGCTCCAGGCTTTTACCTTTGGTCTCCTTGAGGTACTTGTAGACAAACAAGAAGCAGAATATGCACATGACCGCGTAAATGAGAAATGTGAATCCACCCTGCAACCGTTTCAGGAGGATCGGAAAAGAGAACGAGACGACAAAATTTGCAGCCCACAGGCAAAAGACAGAGACCGCCACAGCATGGCTGCGCAGTCGATTGGGAAAAATCTCGCCTATGAGCACCCAGACGACTGGCCCCAAAGAAAGAGCAAAGAAAGCCAAATAACCCATGATGCACACCAACACCAGATAACCTTGAAAATGGCCGGTAAAATAGGCAACAGAGATGGCCATGAGAAACAGGCCCATGCCGACAGAGCCGATGAGCATTAAAAGTTTGCGACCCAGCCGTTCGATGAGAAGTATGGAAATAACCGTAAAGGTGAGATTGACCGTGCCCATGATCATAGTCTGAAACAGAGCCGATTCATTGCCCACGCCCGTTGATTTAAAAATGGCCGGGGCATAATACATGATCACATTGATGCCGGTGACCTGTTGAAATATGGCGAGGAGAATACCGATGAATAGTATTCTACGCATTTTCCCCCTGAACAATTCCCTGAATTGACCCAGAACCACATGCTCGACCGAGTTGACAATATCCTGCAGTTCAGTTTCGGCGCGCGCACGGCCGTTCATTCTTACCAGAATGCCCAAGGCCTCATGCCGGCGCTTTTTGATTACCAGCCAACGCGGGCTCTCGGGAACAAAAAACAGCAAAATAAAGAACAAACCCGAAGGAAGCAGCATGATGCCCAGCATGTAACGCCAGTTATCGACACCGCCGACCTGATAGAGAAAATTGTTGCTGACGAACGCCAGCGCCTGACCGGTGAACGTGGCCAGTTGATTGAAGGATACCATGCGTCCACGCCACTCCGGCGGCGTAATTTCCGAAATATACATGGGTGCCAGCATGGAAGCCGAGCCCACAGCCACTCCGGCGAGAATGCGGTAGATGATAAAAGCGGTATAGCTGTTGGCCAGACTGCAGCCAAGCGTGGACACGAAAAACATAAAGGCTGTGAACATCAGCATCCGTTTTCTGCCAAAGAGATAGCTGGGCTTGCCGGCCAGCACACAACCCAGCATACAGCCGATGATGATGCAGCTGACCGCCCACCCTTTGGCGACTTCGTCCAGATCAAAGACTTGCGGCGTTTCAATGAACTCTATGGCACCGGAAATGACCGATGTGTCGAACCCAAAAAGAAATCCGCCGATGGCGGCGACAAAGCAAATAAGAATCAGAGAGAGTTTCATCAACCTGTCCTGTGGGTTATGGATCATGAATCAGGGATGCGAGTTATTGTTCGACGATAATATGCAATCCCTCCGCTTTAATCTCCAGAGTGTCGGCCGGATCGATCAGGCGGGATGGAGTGAAGGGTTGATACAGCCTGGCCTGACGAACCGGCGTGTGGGTAAATTTCCAGCGATAGTTCTTTGTCTCCTGGGAATCATTAAGGACCACGATGGACCGCTGCTCTTTACTAAAATGACCGTGGACACCGAACGGCAGTACCTCGCCTTCGCGACCTCCTAGCAGCGTCACCTCAGCGCCCTGGTCATCAAAGTAACGCGCATAAAAGATCAGATCGTGCAACTCGTTTCGCAGGCGCTCAACTTCTTTGATATAATTCGCCAGTCCGCGGTACAGCGGCTGTTGCAGCGAACCCTGATAGGTTTCAGGTTCTACACAGAGCACCTGGCCGGTACGCACAGCCTGGTTGATGTGATTGAAATCCTGCGGCCTGGACACATGCTGGCAGGAGGTCCATTCCGGAAACAGGTAGCGGAACGTGGATATGTCACGGCCGGATGACCCTCGGTAACCGACCGGAAAAAACGGCAGCAATCGATCATAGGCGAACTCGGACGCCATGCAAAAATCCGCTGCAACGGTTTTACACTGTTTTTCCAGTCGAGCAATGGCTTGCACCAATCCTTCACACAATGCGACATCCGGTTTTAATGTGTTGATCGGGTTAAAATCCAGGGCTGCCCCCACGCACAGTTTATCGATTTGAAACCCATGAGCGCCCTCTTTGATGATTTCAAGGAATTGATCCGCCAGCAATTTTTCAAATGCCGGCGTGACGGAGCTGCGCACATGATAACGTACGTCCATACCGCTGCGGGCCAGGAATGTGCTTTCCCCCCAGCCCATCCAGATGTTTTGCTGGCCGAATTGGTCCTGTTGCTTGTAGCGATGCAGCTCTCTTTTGTACCACTCGGTGTTCTGGTCGAGAATATTATAGTTGACAAAAGCCAGGCATTTGCCCTGTCCGGCTTCGATAGAAGCCATCAGGCGGCGAAAGCCTTCCCGTCCGCCCAGTTTTTCTTCCGGCCGGTAATCCGGATAATTTCGCTCCAGACCTCCATTCTGCCAGCCGATCAGCTCGTAGCAGCTTATGCCATAGCGTGCGGCCTCATGGCACCAGCGATCATAGGTGGCGTAATCGGCAACGATCTTGTCTTCCGGCTGATAAATGATGGAGGTAAACCAGGCGCTTTTGTGGCGCAACCAATTCCTGGAGTGATCAAACGGAAAATGCTGTAAAAACCACTGTCGGTAATATTGGCAGCCTTGGTGCCAGTCGCCTCTGTGCACTCGAATGATGAATTCGCCCGATTCCAGCACTTCCCCGGACCGGATGAACGGATAACGGATATGAGAAAAGACCAGACCGACCGGCAGGCCACCACTGTCCCGCCTGTCCAGCCAGCCATCCGGCCGGCCGCTATGATCCGGCCAGAGATAGGTGTGCCAGCTGCTGATTCGAAATATCGGGTCATGATAGCCCAGATACAGACCCACGTCGGATTTTTGATCGTACAACTCCCACCAGGGCATAACCATGCCCGGGTAGTTTTGCGCCCATTCGGCCGCTTCAGCACCCAGGCCTCTGTGACCGGGATAGTTTTTAAAAAGGGATATGGAATGGCGGGTCATGGTGGAATATTGAGGCGTGGCCAACCTGGCCTCACGGTCGCCGAACCATGTCCAGCCGCCCAGGCGGGGAAACCAGAATTCTGCCACTGGCTCCCTGCCGTGATTGACAAGCCGGGCTTTGAACCTGACATGGTCCTCAGCAAGGGTGATGGTATAGCTCAGATCGATGGGAAAGATGCCTTTTTCAGAGCAAAGAGAAGAAAAACAGACTGTGACGGTTTGACCCTCCTGTTGCACGTGAGGAGGTTTCTGCCGCATACCATCGATATAGTTGGCCTGGTAGTCGGGCAACGGCACCAGCAAACGAAAGTTGGCCTGCAGACGCTTTTCACCGATCAGCTCACATTGATTGGCTTTGACGAAAAAGGAACTTATGGCGCCGTTCGCTTTTTCGATGTGCAGGCGCAGGGCCTGATTCTCCATCACAATACAGGAATCCTGACCGGCGGCCGGCAGGGCCAGCAGGAGCAGGATAAGGAAGGTGGTCCACATACTATCTCCATAATCGGAACATGTCAACCGAGCTGGTCGCAGTACAGTACCGGAATACGACGGCGCCAACGGACTTGCAAAAGATAACAGACGGAGGTTATTTGCCGCTGCGATCGATTATATCGTTCAGTTTAGTCCGATAATAGCTGAAATGGTCAAAATCCACATCCGGAGGAATCAGATGATCGCCGAACGGCACATAGCCGCCGCTCTGCAGCACCTGTTCGACCGGTTGCAGAATCTCATCGATACGCTTCCGGCCCTTTTGAATTTCCGACTTGGGGATTCCACCCAACATCTGCAGTTTGGGATATTGTTTACGCACTTGCACAATATCCATGCCGCAATGGGTTTCAAATGGAAACATGCCGGTCACACCGGCTTCAATGAACAGAGGAATGATGCTGTTGCAATCTCCATCGGTATCCAGCAGGATGATGTTCACGCCTTTGCTTTTGACGAAATCAGCAATGCGTTTGATATACGGACACAGGTATTCCCTGACCATATCGTTCGAGATCATACAACCCTTGCCGAAGGATATATCTTCCCATATCTGCCAGTGGTCGATTTCCACCTGTGAGATCACCTGCTCAAAAACGGCCAGCCAGATATCAGTAAATGTATCGAGGATCTCATGAATAAATTCAGCTTCCGAGGCGTACCAGATAAAGAGATTTTCATAGCCGATCAAATGGGCCAGGGTGCCGAAAAAACCGTGCGGGTATCCGCCCACAGCCAGGGGATAGTCACGGGACTTGTATTCCTTGAGCAAGGAGGGCCAATTTTTCGGAAAACGATCCGAAAGGTTTTTCAGGTTCAGCCGTTCTTCCTTGAGCTGCGCCCAGGACTTTTTATCCCGGATCGGCCACGCCAGACCGCTGGGTATGGTAGCTTCGATTTTCATAAACACCCGTTTGACGCCGTCGAGGTCGATGTGCAGAAATCGCTCTTCATCCTCCTCTAGCACCTGCGGATCGAACATGGGACAAAAATGCAGATTGACGTCCACGACTCTCTGAGTATAATCCATGGCAAAATGGCGGCGAACATCCTGATCCAGTGGAAAACCCTGGCTGGGCCAGTAGAGTCCGCCGGCAGTCACGGCAATGCCGTTGGGCAGCTCCTTCGAACCGGTGCAGTTCCAGGCCAGGCTGTACAATGAACTGGTGGGCGTTGTGATTTGTTTTTCCAATACCGGGTAGTCCTGCATAGGCAAACCCTGCCGGTACCAGTTCTTGACGGTTTCCCCCCAATAGCCGAATTCCCATTTGATGGAATGAACATCCCGGTTAAAGTTCATCACCTCATGAAAACGTTCTCTGAGATTCATCTGATCACCTCATCAGTCGTTGTGCACTCCAGGCGGCATTGTGTGCTGCAAATTAGTAAATCATAGCTAATCAGGCAAGCAATTCCTGTTCGCGCTCGTTGAAATAGTGCGCCGTTTGCCGCACCAGGTCGGCCAGTCTCTGCTGGTCAGGCTTGTTGTTCATCGCCGGGTAGGGATCGCCGCCGGGACCGAGCGGCTCCGGAGTGACATATTTGCCGTCCTCGTTATAGTGGACCAGATAGAGCGCCATGATGATGGTGTCCAGATCCAGTGAACCCAGGCCGAGAGCACAGCGATTGCTGTCGGCCATGTGCAGGTTGGTAAGCAAGGCGCCCGCTTCCAGGATCGCCTGGCCGATATGGGATTCTTCGGCCTGCATGTGGTAGACATCGCCATTGATGTGACGGATTCCCGGATGATCGACCGCGGCGATATATTTTTTCGCATCAGCGATGGTGTGGATGATGCTCACCTCGGCCGAACGAATCGGTTCAATGGCCGCTTTGATGTTTTTTTGCACGAACAGATCCGCCACCAGCCGCAGGGTCTCCACACTGCGCTCGAATTCCGTTTCATCATAGGCGACAGGTCGACCGACCGCACTGGGAGCTACCAGCAAATAGTCGGCGCCCACAGCCTGACAAAAATCAAGTTCCCGTCGCAAATAATCTATAGCCGCCTGGCGTTGAATAGGCCGGTTACTGGACAGATCGTTGTCGGCAGAGAACATGCCGCACACACCGGCGACCCGGATGCCGTGATCCGTCAGGATCTTCAAGGTCTCCGCCGCCGGGTATCCCAGATCGGGGCCATAATGATTGCCGTGCAGCTCGATAAAGCGGATTCCGTTTTTCTGCAAACGCTGAGCGGAATCCTGCAACGATTCCAGGCCAAAACCCCAATTGCTCCAGGAAAGGTTGAGAGGCTTTTTCATTCTTTCCGGCTGATTTTTTTTCATTTCTTTGAATGCGGTTTTGATCTTTTCGTTTAACAACTCGAAATTCTGCAATTTCATGGAAACCTCCTTGAACGGTCGTTCGCTGCAAGTTGCTACCGAACATCTATGATCTGCATTTTTCATTTTCAGCTTTGGATAATTCTCCTAACTTTTTATTATTGATTCAAAGTCTTTCAGGAACAGACCATGCCATTAGAAAAATCTTTGCACCGGTTACTGACCGCAGCAGCTTTCTTTCTGACCGCCATACGCTGCTCAGAAGACCATAAACCTGCCATGACTGTCCAGCCCGGCGGAACGGAGGCTGTGACCGGCGCCACTCCCAACGGCGGTTTTAATAAAGCAGCGGAAGGGGGGCCGGTTCGAAGTCAATTCGGCCAGCCTGAATTCGATGTCGTATCCTATAGGCTTACCATCACCGGTGAGGTCGACTCGTCCTTCGCCCTGAGCTGGGACGAGCTCGTGCACCTGCCGGCTGCAGCAACAGACACGCTCCTCATGTACTGCATCGAGGGTTGGCAAGTCTGGGGCGTCTGGAAAGGCGTCCCCGTTGCCGATCTGCTGCAGAAAGCCCGGGTGAGAACAAAAGCCCGGTATGTTCTGTTTCGTTCCCTGGATGGCTATACCACAAGCCTGCCGATTTCCTATCTGACCAAATACCGTTCGCTCCTGGCCTATCAGGTGAACGGCAAACCATTAGCCGGCCATGACGGCCTGCCTTTGCGGTTGACCGCTTTGGGCCTGTACGGCTATAAATGGGCCAAATGGGTCCAGGAGTTGACCGTGCTGGACAGCCACCAATGGCAGAGCCGGCAACAGGAGATAATCTATAGCGACAGTGCCCATGTTCCCCTGGCCAGACGGCAATTATATGAAGGGATAAAGGCGACATCACTGCGTTACTGATAAGGCCTTGCTCCTGCGCCCCAGCCAGGCCTAAAATGTCCATCTCTTTTGTTTGCTCACCTTTTACACTAACGTTTTCGCTAACGTGAGCATATGAGAAATTAATAAATCTCTCTCTGAATTGCAAAGAAAAAGAAATCAATTTCATAGTCTCTCCTGATAATCGATTTCAAATCACGACATCGATGCTTCATTATGTGGTTGCTTGCTGATTACTCCAGCACAATCACCCAATCCAGTTCATCAGGCCGCTGCGGCAGCCGGATCAGTGCATCAGCGGTCTGCGCCTTGCTGAGGGTCACACATTCTGTGCTGACGCCATTCCGCGGATTAAAGAACGAGCAACGCCGTCTGGCCTTTTGGCTCTGCAGGAAAAGGCCGGCATCGCGATCGAGAGCACCGGGTATGTAGATGAGCAAAAGTGTATCGCCGAGGCGGCAGGCTGTAGGCATGGCATGGTCAGATAACGGTGCGGGCACGACCGAAAGCAAATCCATGCAGGGTTGCAGGTCCCACCAGCGATATTGCGCAAAGAAATGGCGCATCACCGTCATATGAGCGGCGCCGGGATAATCCAAAGCATGCCACCAGGCCACATTGCCCCAGGATTTCATCGCCTTGTCATTTTCGTCCCGGTTCGGGTACCATAATCCGGTCGCGCCATAGGTATAACCGCAGGAACCGCACATCATCCCACGCCAGGCGGCAGCCCGCACATCGCCGGCATCATCTTTCTTTTCATAAATGCGCTCAAAGTTGTGCTCGCCCACCAGCAGCGGCATGACCCGTTTATGGTTATACCACTCCAGCAACCACTGGTAACTCGCCGCCTGCCAGGGTGCGCGAAAATGGCCGCCCTGGGCCAGTCTCAGCTGGTACCAATCCTCAGCAAAGGCATCTTCAGCCCCGGCCATATGACCAGGCCAGGAGAAGATGGTCATGGGTCGGTCTTTATAGGGATCGATCTCACGAAGATAGCGGCCCACCTGCAGGTGCGCTGCCTCTAAGCCCGCTTTGATGTTGTCGCCATGGTTATATTCGGCGGTTACGTGCCAGAGGATAGCATAGGATCCCAGCCTGGCCATGACATAGCGGTGAACGGGTTTGACCATCTCTATCACTTGCTCCCGAGTTCTGCCGG
Source organism: uncultured Cytophagia bacterium (assembly GCA_964541895.1). Classification (GTDB taxonomy): domain Bacteria; phylum Zhuqueibacterota; class Zhuqueibacteria; order Residuimicrobiales; family Residuimicrobiaceae; genus CAZISM01. Next base: position 82,012 of record CAZISM010000002.1, on the reverse strand, counting down.
ATTGTACAAAGGATAAAAAATCGTTGGCCCAGATCAGATTCATCGTGACCACGCATCCGGCCTCGTTGGCATAGAGAATATAGCGATCAGCTTTTTGCCAAAAGCCGAGCGCCTGCTCGGTCCATTGCTCCACGCCCCAGAGGTCCTCCTTGCCATGAATGGATCTGGCACCGGAATCCATACCGGCGCGCAGTTCCGGGCGGTCGCCGAGAAAGCCGATGGTCAAAGCATTAAAGCCCTGCTTCTTTCGCAAGGCGACACATAACTGATACATGGATTTGAAATGGGGATTGGAAGAAGAGTCATACGGCATATTCCCGGTGGGCACAAACCAATAGGTGTCGGAAAGCCAAAAAAACGGCGTACCATCACTAAAGGTCAGAAAACGTTTGCTGTCAGACACCTGCAGATGCCCGCCATGTTTGGCAAGGTCGTTGCCCGTTGCAGGACCCGCCACTGTAAAAGAGCCGCTCTTTTCGTGCAAACCCGCATCCGCAACAGCATTGCAGATCGTTTTATAATGATACCGCCCTTTCTGTGCAGGCATGTAGCGAACCTTCCACGTACCTCCGCCATCATAAAACGCCGGCACACGAAAGATCGTTCCGCCAGGGGCCGTAATGAGAACATCCAGCACGACGTCAACAAACGGGCGGGCATAGTTTTTTTGAGCTCTGAACGCCAGGCAGAGGGTACGAAATTGATGGAAAGAAGCGGCATCGGCCTCACCCGCGAGCCGTTCTTCGACATGCCTGGCCATGGCCTCCATATCAGCCACATCGACATAGCGGCCGGACCACTCTTCTGCCGCCCGTACCGTAAATCCGGCGATCACCATCAACACTGCAAACCTAGCCGTTCGTCGCTTAACCATACAGCAACTCCCTGATAGTTGTCCGATTGCTGAAACCAGGCCTCCCGAGAAGGTCATGATGCCGTTCGGGCCCTTTAGTCATGGTCGCTCAAGGTCTGGAATTATTATTGAATCCATATTCAATCATGGTCCACGCCGCCACAGATTTGAGCTGCACACGGGCCGGCTGATATCGACTCTGCAACGCCGCCTCAACAGCTTTTTGTTCACACACCGTGCTGCCAGTAGTGTTGAGCACTACCTCTACCTGGTCAACCTCTCCGCGATCATTGACTCTAATTTTTAACCTGACACTACCAACCGCCTTGCGGTCAGGCCCTGAACGAGGGTGCTCCGGCATAACCTGGACCAGCGGGCGCGGTGGCAGCGTATCCGGCGCGGCAAAGCCCCTGCCGCGGCCGACGCCATCACCGATGCCGTCGCCCCGACCACTGCCGTAACCACCGCCCTGGCCGCCGCCGCCGCCGATCCCCTCGCCTGGACCATCCGTCTGTGCAAGAGCCACGCTGCTATCAGCGGCGGCGGTCGGAACCGGTGTAGGCATGGCATGGCGCTGCAGGTCAGCGCGGGGGGCCTTATCATCCGGCCTGCGGGATCCACCACCGCCTCCGCCTCCCTGCGCAGACGACTCCTCCAGGGACAGAGCGTATAAATCGATGACCACATTTTTTATTCCGTGCTCGGGCGCATACTGGTCGGATGGCGGCAGCCTGAAAAGAATGGTCATGATCACAGCCACAGCGGCCAGAAAAGAGATCAGCACCCGCTTGTAATAACCCGCAAGAAGGTAACCATGTCCGTGAGTGTCGTTCATACCCATTCAGCGTAATTCGAACTCGATGGTACGGATTAACTTCAAAACAGGCATATCGGAAGTCACCTGTACGGCGAGTTCATACCAACCCGGCTCCTTTTGGCGCATGTCCAGAGCCAGATACTCTGCCTGATCTGTCGTTGTTACCGCTCGCTGCACGGTTGAAGACGTGATTGTTTTCACTTTGCGGGAACGGCCTTTGTTTTTCTTGGCCTCCTTATCGGATTTGCCCAGCCAGTTCAATTTGTATTGCACTTCAAAATTGAATCGGCCGCTGCTGCCGAGGGGCAGATCATACAGTTCAAAATACGTGTAAAGCAATCGGCTTTTGCCGAAAACGAATGACGGCTGAGGATATATTCTCAGGCCGCGTTTATTAAATATGCTTTGCGAGGTGTCTGGCCGGACATCATAAGCCAGCATCAAATCGCTCATATCGGCCGTCTGTTTCAGATAGGCTCGACCCTGATACTCAAATCGATAACCTCCAAGGGCTTTGCCGGCAATGTTCCATACAAAAAGACTGATATGCAGCGGCTCGGCGTGCGCTTCAAAGGCGAATAGATCAGCCCAGTAGCCGATGGTGTTCGAGGACCTGATAATATCCTCTGCTTTCCACATCCGCTGGACGTGATAGACCGTGTTCCAATTTCGATCAAAAGCAGAGCATCCCACCGTAATATAATCCTGATTCGCCTCGGTAAGAGCCCGCGGCCAAATCTGGCTGGCGGTTATGCCGTAGGTAACCTCATAGCGTGTTTTCAGATCCTGGCCTCTGAACGTCGAGACCGAGTGCGGGAAATTTATGGGTGTAATGGGCATGCTCCATCGGTGCCGGTCGGTCGTAAGGCCCGCCTCCACCGAACGACGACTCAATTCACCCATCTCGGAGGTGTACTGCAAAGCTTCCAGGGGACTAGCGTTGTTCATCTTGAAAAACACATGATCCCAATGCAGCCGCGAGTCCAGCATATTTTTATCCAACAGCGCCGTCAAACGCCAATTATTGCCCGTGGCATTGTCATCGATTACAAAGTGGAACATCATTTTCTCGCGTGTCTCTGCAGCGTGATAGAGCCAGGATTCGTTTTGTTTGATTTCCGCACCCAGACTCACCGCCCGGTCATCCGGCTCGCCCTGACGCAGTAATACCAGGCCTTTGTCGTTGAACTTTTCATTCAGCCGGTACACCAGGGGGAAGCTCAGATAAGCAAGTTTGTCTGGACTGTTGAACCAGGTACGGAAGCCGTCATAACGATAATGCTTTTCAGCCATTAAAAGACGGCGGTAATGTTCTGTTAATCGCGGATTAGCGTTAAGAGCAGGCAGAGGATTGCGCGACAGCAACACGTTACGGAAAAATAGTTTTTGCTGCGCTGGAGACGACAAAACCTTGTAATTGATCCATTCGGAATCTGAAAGGATATACTTGAGGTCTTCGAGCACCAGCGCGGCATCCAGGGGCGTGACGATTTTGTTCAAGGCATACTGAAAATATTCTTCACCGATGCCGCCTTTTTGATTTCCATAATGCAACCTCGCCAGGGAGAGAATGGCAGGAATGACCGACAGGGTGGAATCGGGGTGTTCGATAATGCCGGTTAGAATTTTTTCGGCTTGCGGCAGATCGCCCTTACGCCGATAATGATCACCAAGGTAGAGCCGGCCGTAAGCCAGATCCGTCCGTTGTGCAAGCCATTGGGCAACCGTCTCTGATTCATGAAAAAGCAAATAATCATAGAACCGGTGCAAGCCGACCATAGCGGTGTAATCATCCGGATGAAAACGGCGCTGCTTTTCCGCCCATACCACAGCATCGAAATACTTTTCACGGTATTTCTGCAGCAATGCATACTGGTACAGCACGTCCTTGAAACTGGAATCCGTTTCGATCGTGTGAGTGAAATACGTGTCCGATTTGTTCCAATCGAGGTCGCGCAAAATAAAAGCTTTGAATTTGCCGCTTTCGCGAAACGCCATGCCCAGGTAGTAGGGAATATGCAGATCCTCGGGTTTGAGCAGCTCCAATTTTTTCATGCACGACTTTAAATCCCCCCATTCGTTTTGACCGACATAACACCGGGCCAGCAGCAGCAATTTGTCGACCTGATCCGGCGGCTTGTCAGCAGCTTTGCGCAGCCATTTGGCAGCCTGATCATATTTACCCTGTTCAACCAGACCCCGGGCAGACGAAAGGTTCAGTTCTTGATCAGCCGCCATTAAAAAGCACCCCCCCCCGATCACAAACAACCAGATGATCAAAACAGCCGACCGCCCGGGATTTCGAAAATGATAGTTACACACACGTGTCATAACACACCTTTGCTGCAGCCGTTGAGCCGCGCTGCAATATTTTTTTCCACATGTTTATTTCTAATCGCCAGGTCACCCCCTACCACTCAACAAGGAACCGGACCTGGCTGGAAGAGTGATGGCAATGCCTCTCATTACTTCTGCGCTGCTCCTTTTCCGGGCGCAATTTCAATAGCCTGGATCATGGCGTCGGCCGAATCTCTGTTGGTGAAACGAATCGCTATGACGCCATGATTCGGCGTTATATCTGAAAAAGTGATCGCCATGGCTTTAGCCACCCCCCCTGCAGAAGCGGCGATATCCATATCCGACACGACACGGCGGCCTTGAATAGCAACACTGGTGGCATAGCCACCGGCTTTTTCAGGCTGTTCGCTCTGGCAGAACTTTAGCGTAACATGATAGCTCTGTTGCGGAGCCACCGTAAAGTAAGCCGTGAAATCCGGACCATGAACTCCATAGCGGTATAATTCCGCATCCGGAGTACCTGCAACAGCATCAAGACGCGGTACAGTCCAAAAGGCGGCTGGTACAAGATCAGCATTCGCTTTTATCCGACAGATAAACTCGGTGGCAGGCCGCCAGGTTTGACCCTGCGAATCCACATAATCCTGCCTCTTCACGTAGCCAAAGATCACCCGTTGTGCTTCAGTAGGACCAGGTACCGGATTGGTCCGTTTTCCAGCTTTAGCAGCGGACCATTGTACGGCATCGATATACACTCTGGTTCCGTTGGCAACCGGATTCTTTGTGCCCAGCGTTACAATTTCGAGAGTGTGCTTTCCCTGCTGCAGTCCGTTTTTGTAGCACAGCACCTGCTGATCTCGGACCTGCGGACACCAAAAGTCAATCCCGCACAGTTGTTTGACACCATCCAGATAAACCTCGGCTCTGCCGCCGTCCGGAGCGAATCGACCAAGCAGACGGACCTGGTTTCCATTAAAAGTAAATTGTACGCGCGCGTTCACCTGCGCGGATACGTGCAATGCAGCTGCCGAAGCCTCTGCATTTGCTTCGATTTGCCAGGGGCCTTTATATTCCAGATCAGCATCCTCGACGATTTGTTGCGGATCATTACCTTCTATCACCACATCACGACAGTCATCATGACGCACCGTAACGATAAAATCTCCATCCGGTAAGCGTTGCAGGGTATAACCGTTTTGATGCGGTTCGGAAATTCTTTTGAGCGGCGTGCCGTCAGCGGTAATGGTGCGGGGCGAAAAGGACAATCGCAACACATCCTGGCAAGGGGCAAGGGCATCAAAGGTCGAGTAGCTGATCCGACCTTTTGCATACCTGATCTGGTTAACCACCGAACTGCTGCGCATAATATGATTTTCCCGTTGCGCACCAAATAGTTCCGGCTGCCAGGCCAGGAATTCCATGACCTGTCGTAACGGCCAGGGATGTGCCAGGTTAAACCAGTCGCCGGCCACAATGGCGCCGCCGTCTATACCATCTTCAACGACACCGGTTTCATGAGCATCATAGGTGCAGAGTATAGTTTGTCGGCGTGCCACTTCGCGCGCCCAGGCACAATCGGCCACCGCACCATAGCGCGCCATCGTCGCAGCGACCGACATGACCGGGTATTGCAGCGACTTGCCACAGCAGTTGCTGGCTTCGGGAAACATCCAGGCGCCTGAATAGACGTCACCTGCTGAAGCGGGATTGACGCTGGCGCGACAGAAAAACAGCGACAGCATATTTCGAATATCGGTCTTCCACAGCGGAAAAGCGTGCGGACGATTCATAATATATTGCGCGGTATAGCACGGCACGGCACAGGTGGCCACCGGATTCAGCCAGTCCCAAAAGTGATGGCCAAAGGTCGGATCGCTGCTCCAATCGTCCAGCAGCACGTCGCGGAGATATCGATCGCCAGCATCACGGGCAACAATTATCGCGTTGTCCTTGCCTGTATAACCGAGACGAATAACATCATCAAGAAACTGCAGAATGAGAGAAATACCACCGGTTTGCCGTGTATCCCATTTGCAGTCCTCAGGATTTGCATAACGATTCCACGGCGATTGACCGGCTTGCGGGTCGCAATGCTGCGCCAGCAAATCCGCCCAGTGGCATACCGCCTCGCGATAGCGCGGAACGCCTGTCAGCTTATAGGCTGCAACCATGGCAGAGCCGAGTTGGGCGCTCAAATCAAGCTGGATGAATCCGTGCGGATCAGCCACACCGTAGGCCTTGCCTTTAGTCGGCGCGCTGATGGGAAACCCTGGCCAGAGATGATCGGCCGGAGTTTGACAATAATCCAGCAGATAATCAGCCACGCGTGTGATGGGGCCGATGACGCCAGCATCTGCCGTATAGCGGTAGTACGCAGTCAAACCCAATATCAGGCTTACCGATCGCTGGCCGACGTCGCCGTTGTGCCAATCCGGCAGCTGTGGATTTACCTGAATGGTACCATCGGGTTTTATGGCCCAGTGGCCATTAAAAACGTAATGAGGAGCCGGCATGACGGCTACAGGTTCTTCTGCCCAGGGATATCGTTTGAGTGTCTCGGCCGCGATGCGCACGCGCCAGTCACACTGGCCGTTCTGGCCGTTATACCAGGGCGCAATGACGCCAAAGCCGTCTTCAACCCCGGGATGGGCAAAATATTTGCTCGTCATGGCTGCGTGCGAGACCAATGCGCCAAACTCCGCAAATACGATAAGAAGCAAAATACTTTTTCGAATAGTATATGACATAGGCACTCGCATGGCAGCAAGCGTTACGGTCCATTTATTTATCCGCTGTCCAGATTGTTGCTGCAATATGGTGTTGCGGATGTTGTATAGTGGCCCAATAGTACATCACCACCAGTTCGCGATATCGTGGAGCTAAATATAGGACACTTCTTGAGGTGTCCTACATTTTTCATTCCAGCGTGACAGCAATTTAGCCATTCACAAGGGCAACAGCAAGGTTAAAAGGGGACTACCTTGCGCGCTGCGGCAACATCTCCATTGTAAAATGATAGGTTCCGGAAGCCACCTCAAAGCGAACAAGTCCATTCTGAACTGTCTCGTTGACAATTCCAGGCCGCTCAGGTAACGAACGGCCGCCTTCCCGCACCTTGTCCAGACTCATCGCCGGCAATATAACGGTAGCCGAACTGTTGGGGGGCACCTCGATATCAAGCATGATGGTATTGCCCTCCCGCTTCCAGGCGCTGGAGATATTTCCATAGTGGGACATGCAGCTGGCAGATACACTGCCCAATCCACTTTCAAAGCCCGGCGCGATCGTGAAATGCTTGAAACCAGGATGGTTTTCATCCACCTGAATGCCGGCCAGTCCGGCGATGAACCACATGCCGATGGAGATCATGGTGTTGTGGATTTGCGAGTTGTCGCCATCCCACTCTTCCCATATGGTGGTGGCGCCGTTTTTCAACATATAGCCGTAGCTGGGGTAGGTGTCTTTGCTCATCATCACGGTCAGCAAATCATTTCGCCGTTGTTGGATAAGATATCTGGCCATATAATAGTTGCCGTGCATACCGGTGTTGAGATGTCCGTGACGGGTTTCGAGAATATCTTTTTCCAGCGCGGCCATCACCTTGTGCCGATATCCCACTGGCGTAATTCTAAACAACAGCGGCATGGCCAGATAGGTCTGTTCGCCGTTGGCATACGTGGCGCCGTCTTTGTTGAGAAATCGCTCGTGCAATCGCTGCGCCAGGCTATCGGCCTGTTCCCGGTAACGGTGGCTCGCTTCCCGCTGGCCCAGAATCTCGCCGATTTTGGCAGCCAACTGAAGGCAATGAACCAGATAGCAATTGTTGAAAAAAAGCGTGGAACGATCGTCCACTCGATCCTGGCCCTGTTTACGGCCCGGCGGCACCCAGTCGCCGAGAAAACTCCATGTGGCGGTGTTGCTGCCGATGCCCACAAACGGCCTGAGCAGGCCATCCTGAATTTTGCTCTCGATGAACGCCAGCCATTTTTGCATCACCGGCCAGCCTTTTTCCAGCACTTGGCGGTCGCCAAAGGAGACATAGGTCTGCCAGGGCATAGTAATGCAGAAGCCGCTCCACACCGGGCCGCCGCCGGCATATTGAGAATTGGGAGCCGTATGCGGCACATCACCATTTTCCGCCTGACTGTCGCGCCAATCGGCCGCCCATTTGGCATAAAAAGGGCCGGTGTAAAAATTGAGCATAGCCGACTCCATGGAGGTGCCCGAGTCGCCGCCATAGCCCAGTCGTTCGCGGTGGGGGCAATCTACGGTATAACCGCCCAGGCTCAAACAGCGATGGGTCCACAGCACGGTTTCATAGATGCTGTTCAACAACACATGATCGCTGCTAAAGGTGGCGGCTTGCTGATAATTTGTGGAAATCAGCCAGCCTTTGATATCCTGCAGGCGCGGCGGCTGGGATAACCCTTTTACGATAGCGTAGCGAAAAGCATGATAATTGAATCGATTGCAAAACCGTTCCTGATCCTGCCCCCTGGCCACATAGGTATCACGCTGTCGATAGGTCTGAAACTTTCCATCCGGGAATCGTTTGTCCGCATATTCCAGGTCGATCCGCGTGCCGGCGGCCAGCTTTTTCGGCATGTGCAGCTCAAACCAGCCGGTATAGTTTCGGCCCATGTCAACCAAATACCCCTCTGGCAGCGGCGTAACGGATATAGGAGTGATCGGCTGCAGGAGTCGATTGGTCTCCATCATCTGGCTGGCTATGACGCCCGTAAATGGACGGCCGATGGCCACCGCGGGCCACGACGCATCGTCATACTCGGCGCGGCTCCACTCCTTAATTTCTTTGGCTGCTTCCACCAGTTCGCCACCGTAATCGCCGCTGGCGCCTTTGCCCAGAGGAGTGATATGACTCGCATGGGCTTTCCAGGTGTTATCCGTACACAGCATCTCTTTATGGCCATTTGCATATTCCAGTTCAATCTGCGCCTTGACCATCGGCCCGGCGGCAGTCGCTTTGGCCAGCATGGCGGTGGACCAGCCTCGTCCCAGCCACAAGCCGATGCCATTGTCACCGGCTTTGAGAAATTGGGTTACGTCATGGGTGAGATAGAGACCTCGTTTGGAATAATCGGAAACGGCAGGGCTCAGCACATCCTCGCCGATTTTTAGGCCATTGATATAAAGCTCATAATAACCCAGAGCACAGACATAGGCCATGGCCCGAACCGGCTTTTCAGGAAGCCTGGTGTTTTTGCGCAACAGCGGCAACGGCCCTTCGTTGTTGGCCATCCAGTCGACACCGATCCATTCTCCCTGCCAGTCTTGTGGTCGCATGGGGCCAAGGCTGAAATAGGCAGGTTGGCTCCACAGAGAAACCACGTCGTTCTCATCCCACACCCGGACCTGCCATTTGCAGTACAGCCCGGCCGTCAGAGGCGCACCGGCATAAGGCACCAGCACGGAGTGATCGGATGATACGCGGCCGGAATCCCACAGCACGTTTTCAGACGCTTGTCTGCGAGCCGCGACGGCCGTCACCTTTATTTGATAGGCCGTTTGACGCCGGCCGCGCGGTCCCGGCGCCAGCTTCCAGGAAAAACGGGGTTGCGGCGTGTCGATACCCAACGGATTGATCAGATTTTCACAGCGCAATTCGGTTAAGGTCCCTTTTGCCACTACGGTTTGCGTAATAGCCGTTATCGCGGCCCATAACGCCACAGCAACAACTCCTTGCGTTCGGATCATGCTCTGGACTCCTGTCGTTACTATAATGGTGCATCATGGATTATTGGCTTCGAACAGGCGTTGTAATAACTCTGGTGCATAATGTTACAGAATTTTTTTTATTTTTTCCAAGATTTCTTCGTTAACAGCAATCTTGCCATGGGACAAAGTTTCGATGAGCCCAATCCAAGGATTGCTTGCATAGGGATTATGTCCCATTTCATAGAGCAAAACGCCCGTGACTCGATCATCCTTTTCGACGGCGTCAAAAAATTCGGTAGTGAGATCTCCGCCCTGGGCGATATAGCAGTGTATCCACAGCGGTTTCCCGAGCTGTCGGGCTCTATCTTTTATTTTCGTGGTTCGGGTACTCCTGTAGGCACCAAAATTGTAATCCTTGACGGTTATTTCATCGGCTAAAACAATCAGCGTTTCCCAATCAGGAAGCACCTTTGGCATGGCCCAGAAGCCCAGCTCTTCATATATGCTTGATAGCGCGGGTTCTTCGAGGCAATTGCGCAGGTGCAGCAAAAGCTTTTTCTTATTAGCGTGCAGGAACCGGGCGGCTTCTGCAACAAAGCGCTCGAAAAACAGCCCCCGGATCTTCATTAACTTTAAAGGATCGGCTTCTTCCTTAAGAATATCCGTGCCGTATGCTCTTTCATATTCCTCCACCAGCGGTTCATTATAGCCATAGTGAAAATAGTCACTGACCATACTCGAATGATTTTGCAGACGAATGTCAACACCATCCACTCCCATGGCCACAAGTTTTTTAATCTGTTCAAGCCAATATTCTCTTACGGCTGGATAGGCTTCGCAGAGCGTGCCCTTCATATACTTCATTTTGCCTCGGGCCATACCGTAATACGGAATATCCCCCCAGCCGCTCCCCCAATGACCTGTACCGTACCAATCAAATTCAAAGCCATAGTTCACAAACTGCTTTATAGCGTCCTCTGCGTTTTCATAGGTTCTGGGATACGTCGGCTCAAATCGTTCCCAAAAGAGATCCTGTGCATTCCAGCCGTTATTCAAGGCGGATGGCGAGCGGCTGCGAACTTGCTGTGTGATCGTAAGCGGCACTTGTCCATTTTCGCCGTGCGCTGTGATCATGGAAAAGGGTATCATCACCCTGTGTCCGTCAGCCAAGTCGAGGGTCAGTGCAAAATAAGAAAAATCGGGAGGTATGCCAAGCCCGGTTATCTCCACTTGACGGCAGCGCCTTGGTTTTTCAAACAGCGGGGCGCCGTTGGCATCAAACAATTTTTTGCAGACGAGCCTTTCGCTGATTCTATACTTCTGTTCAAGCAATTCGTAAGCGCCGTTATCTCTGCTTACCCACAATCGGATGCCTTTCAGGGGGTGCTGTTCAATACTGCCATCTCCCTTTTCGCCGTACAGCCTGACCCGGTTGAACGCAATCCCCTCCACTACCTCGTCGAGACAAAAAGTAAGGATCAAGGTATGTATGGTTTGCGAAATCAACTTGTCGTAATTTTCGATCGGCTTGCGTTTAACACGCAATTCGGAATGTTCTCGAACAAATGCATCAAAACCCTGCCTTTCTCCACCCAGGCAGGGCAAGGCACGACTGTCAATAAAATTTCTCTTTCCATGAGGAATGGTGTAACCTCCACCGCCTTCATATGGCTTAATGATGGCAATTACCTCCATCCCGGTTTTATGCGCCTGATAGATGTGTTCAAAGGTCGGATCACCCACCGCCAGAATAGACTCCACCGCATTATTTCCGGAAGCATTTTGTGGTACAAATAAATCCAGCCATGGGTTACTGAACGTAGGATATCCCGGTGGGGTTGTCACCAGATACACTCTTTTAAAACCCAATCCTGCCAGGAATTCCATTTTGTTTTTAATCGTGTCCCAGGTATATGGAACGCCCAGCAAATCGGGGAACACATCTATAACAGGAGCAATCGTCTTAGAATATTTCGGGGGCTTTGCTTTCCCGGATCCATTATTATGGACGGAAGCCTTCGAACCGGAATGCAGGATGGAACCTCCGGAACCCCATACACAGAGACCGATCATCGACAGTACAAGCAGCCGGTTTTTTCCGTTGTATTCATTTTATCCTTTCCCTGTTACAGGCAACAGGCGACACAGCCGGGTGCGGGCCGCAACGGCAACAGCGATGATGTTTTTCTGTTTTATCAGAACAACACGCGCCTGTACATTTAAACGGTACGGGGCATATCCGGCTCGTTGGGCCCAAAATGTTTTAACATGACCATCGGTTCCGTGGTGCTGAAATTGCTGATGACCACACCTTGCCGCGCCGCTTCTTCACTGACGAAATACTCATCCGCACTTTTTTGCCCATAACGCAGCATGATAGCCGCTTCAGCATCAAAGACACCGAATCGACCGTAGCCCTGGATGATAATACAACCATAAGCGGCTTTATCCTTGATCGTCACCGTCTGCCTGGGCTCGATGGTCACTTCCTTGGCGGCAATATAATCATTGGCATAGATGAGCCATTTCACACAGCAGCGTTCGTCACGATAGGCGATTATGGGCGGGCGAAACCACTTTTCCTTGTAATGGGGATCGACATTTTTCTCCCAATCCATGAGACTGAGAATGTAATCCAGATCGCGTTTTTTGTCAGCAGGACAGTTCTCCACCAGGAAGTCATAAGGATAGATTTCATCAGCGGTGATGTTTTCATAAACGGAATTGACATCACTGTTCCACTGCGGTTCATAGGTGAGGTAGGACCCGGGTGCGTGTGCCACACCTGGAGGAGTGTACCATCCGGTGCCCAGTTCAATGCGATAGGCGCGCGACAGCTCGGTGATGCGATTATCCCCTTTTTCGTAACAGAGCAGGCGTTCCCTGATCTGATCTTTGCTGACGCCGGGATCAAAGCCGAAATAGGTCACCGGGAAGGTACCGGGATGATTGTTCATCTGTAGCGGGTAATAGTACGCCTCCGGCTTACCCAGCCAGCCGACGCGCGCGGCCGCGGTGAAATCCAGATGTAAATGATGAAACAGCGGTTCCATATAATCGAAAAACTTGGAATACATCGGCCAGGTACCGTACCGGGATTGCAGCTCGGCGCCGATGAGGTCGGCGCCAAGAACATCGACAGCCTCTTTTAAGGTGAATTTTTCAACGGGATTTGCCGTAAACGGCAGAACGTAGCTCATGCCTTCATCGGCCGGCGCCAGTTCGCCGTTCATCGCCGGAATGACCGAAGAGAACCATCGTTCCTTGATGGAGCCGCGCGCCGTTCCCAGTGCGTAATAATCGAAGGGATGCAGACGCAACCGTTTGCCGGCTCTGCTGAATCGACGAGGCACGAAATTGGGCATCAGGCAGAGCACGCCCTTCCCTTTCGAAAAGGTTTCACCTATTAAATGGCTGACGGACATGATTGAACCCTCCTATTGATTATAGCTGTTCCGTTCAGGTCGATTTTCTGATGATCAACCTAGGCGTCAACACCACATGTTGCAGTTGATTTTTATTTGTTTCGATTTCTTCTCTGAGCAGATCAAAAGCCATCGTTGCCATCAATTCCACAGGTTGAGCCACCGTAGTTAACGACGGCGTAATCATGGCCGCGGCCGGAACATCATCAAAGCCGGTAATGGCGACGTCATGCGGAGTATCAAGGCCGCTTTCGAAAACCTGTCGCATGGCGCCAAAAGCGATCTGATCGTTAGCCGCAAAAATCGCATCCGGCAAATCCTTGCTCGCCAGCAAGCGGGCCATCCGATCGGCCCCGCTCTCCATGCTGAGATCACACTCCATCAGCCAATTCTTTGCTACAGGCAATCCAGCCATCTGTAGGGCGTCACGATATCCCGCCATGCGATGCTTGAATACGGTGAGATGCTGCGGACCCATTAAATGACCAATTTTCAGACGGCCTCGGCGGATCAGGTGCACCGTCGCTTCAAAAGCACCTCGATAGTTGTCTACAGAAATCTGCGTCCCGGAAATCTGTCCACTGACTCGATCGAAAAAAACAGCCGGAATGCCCTGTCGTTGTATGGAACGGATATGATCGAACGTACGAGTCGATTGCGACAGTGAAAGAATAACTCCGGCCACACGGTTTTCCATCAACAGCTGAACATCTTTGATCTCTTGCTCCTGCTGGTCGTGCGATTGAAACAAGATCACCTGATAATCATACAGATTGGCCTGACTGGTCACCACGCCCACCATGCGCGAGAAAAAATAGTGATCGAGCTCTGGAACGATCATGCCGATGATTCTGCTTTTTCTTTTGCGGAGATGGTAAGCCACAGAATTGGGCTGATACTGCAGTTCTTCGACAACGCGCAGAATCCGTTTCCGGGTCTCATGATTGATGCCGGGCTGGCCTCCCAGCGCCCGGGAAACGGTTGCAAAATGAAGCCCAAGTTTTGCAGCGATATCCTTGATGGTGACCGTCTTTGTGTGCATCTGTGTACCCTCACGTGTCACAGGATAATTGCTTCCGTGCTGCTACGCAACGGATATCAATCCATTTTTTTCAGCACATCGACCTGCCAGGGCCCTTTAACCGCCCCCGGTGTCCGCAGGGTAATACGAACATCGGCAGCCGATTCTTCAAGCAGGATCGGCCCAAAGTGCAGTTCCGTCTGTTCTCTGCTGAAGGTCGTGTCCCATGTTTCAGTACCCACAGACAGGATCGCCTGGCCTGGCTGATGCTCGCTGTGAAATCTGACCGTGAACATGTATACGCCGCTCGCTGTGATACGTATCGGCCAAAAGCCGTTGGATGCTTCCTCCCAGGTCTGCCCCTGTTCGTGCCGCCAGTCCTGCCGCGTCAGCGTAACCGGATTTTCCAGGTCGGTGCCGATATGAATGCGCGGCGGCGAATAATTATCGATCCGGGTGCGGCTCACCTCAGCGAACCATTGTTCGTAGCGGTTTTTCAACTCTGCCACTTTTTCCGGGAAGCGGTCAGCCACATCGTGCATTTCCAGCGGGTCGTTCTTCATATCAAACAGCTCGAATTTCGGCGAACCGGAAAAGGTCTCTCGCGCAAAACCGCTGGCGTGCACCAGTTTCCAATCCTGTGTTCGTACGGCGACATTGTGGTATAACACGGGGCGATCTCCCCGATGGGACTGGATGAAAACAGCCCGATCCGGCCAGACCGACGATTCTCTGCTGAGCAGAGGCCAAAAACTTTTGCCGTCCAGATTGTCCGGCAGCGATACTCCGCACGCCTGCAGAAGCGTCGGCAGGATATCGATGTGCGCCACCACGCGATCGCTGGCAAAGCCGGGCTGGAGCCTGCCGGGCCAGCGCATAAACAGCGGCGAGCGGACGCCCCCTTCATACACGCAAGTTTTTTCCCCACGCATGCCGCCGACATAGCGGCGGCCGTTGGGACCATTATCGTTCATATAGAGAACGATGGTATCCCGGGTGATATCCAGCTCATCGAGTTTGGCCAGCAAGCGGCCCACGTTCATATCGATGTTGGCGATCATGGCATAGATGCGGGCGAGCCGCTCCAGGTCCTTGATCTCTTCCAGCTTGTGGCCCTTGTCCTGGGGAAAACATCGGCTGCTCAAATCAACGTTCTTGTACTGTTGATAAAAATCCCCTGGGATATCATCGAACGGCGAATGGGGTGCGTTGGTGGGCAGGTACAGAAAAAACGGGCGCTTTTCGGTTGTCGTTTTCTCCATCCAGGCCATGGCCTGCTCGAAATAGACATCCGTGCAAAAGCCTTTCATGGCGACGCGTTCGCCGTTATGAAACAACACAGGATCGGTATATTTTCCCTCCCCGCCGGGCGGATCAGAAGGCTGGCCGATACCGCCGCCACGATGCACCAGCACCTCCGCAAAGCCCTTGTCCTGCGGTCGCATGGGATAGCAATCGCCCAGGTGCCATTTGCCGAACAGGCCGGTGGCATACCCGTTACGGCGCAACAGCTCGGCGATGGTGACCTCCGCCGGTTCCATCATAGCCCGGCCAACCCAGGTATCCACCACCCGGGTACGATAATTATATCGGCCGGTCAGGAGACAGGCACGTGTGGGCGCGCACACCGGGCTGACATAAAAATTGCTCATCTGCGCGCCTTCGCGGCAGAGACGGTCGATATGAGGGGTTTTCAGCACGGGATTGCCCATGACTCCATAATCGCCATAACCCTGATCATCGGTCAAGATCATGATAATATTGGGACGTTTCATCGTGCTGGAGCAATCCAGAGTCGGGAGGACAGCACTGGACAATCCCAAGGCGGATAATTTGCAGAAATCGCGACGATGCAGCATCTCCGTATTCCTCAAATATTTCCTGGTTGTGAAAAAGCTCTCATACGTGTACCGTTTATTTTAGTGCACTGTGCCTGAATTCATCGACCACGCTCCGGATGGCATCCAGTTTTGCCGTGCCCTGGCCCTTATCCGGAACCAACCAGCCGCCTTCGTCCACCTCATTCCAGGCATAAATCAACATGGTTTTCGCTTCTGCAGGTTCCGGATTCGCTTTGATCCACGCAAAGGCGGAGCGAACATGGTCGGCTAATTCGGCTGGTGCAGGTTGCATGATATCACCGAGACCATCGCGAGGTCCGCCCCATCCAGCACTCAGGTTCGGCACCACCTTTTTGCCGGTCGCCTTCATCCCTTGCCAATTGGCGGTCTGAGCCGCACATAATTCGTTATACGTGCTCCCGCCAAAGCTGGTATACGCGCCAATAGCGTCCAGATGCAGGGAATCCACAGCGGCCGCGCCCTGCGACGGTTTCATCGCCAGTGCGACAAAATATGGATTTTTTTGCCCGGTTGCCATAATACGTCGGCGCAGATCATCCATGTAGGCCTGTCCCATTTCTGCGGTTCCGAACATCCGGGCAATGGTGAGGTCGACGCCCCATACCATGACATAAATCAGCGGCCGACCGCCGATTACCTTTTGATAGTTCGGCTCCTGAACCATTTGCAGCCATTCATTGATCTCTTTATCGGGATTGTTTTTATCCGCGTGACCCCGGGGAGATATGATCAAACAAAAATTCAACCCCCTTTTGTATTTACTGGCAAGGTAGAGCCGGCGCGCCCGGTTCATTTTGTCGTGATCAAAACCATCATTTCGGATGGTCGCCGGATAGTACAAAAACGCCCAGTAATCAATTCCGCCGGCTTTCGCAAAGGCAATCTCCTGATCCACGGCGTCCTGGCTATCACCGTGAACATGCACTTTCGTCGAGTCCACGGTGGCGAAAAACGGTAAGCGGTTGCGCCATTTCACATCGGCCAAGTTGTCTTCATAGGGATTAAAGGTGTCATCAAACCAGGCATCCCAGCGAATGGCGCCGATCGTGATGCGATCTTTATGCTTCGTAAATTTACAGGAGAAAAAAATCCCTGCCAGAATGGCGAATCCAACGCCCCAAACAAGAGCAGTTTTATATTTCATGTGCATCCTCCTCCGGGTGCTTATTGCGGTGATACAGCAAGCGATCGTTTTGCGACGGCGGTAAGCGAATCGGCCTGATGCGGGATCAACTGTTTCCCAGTATTTGCCTTCAGCGCAGGGGGCAAACCAATCACGGCGTCACAATCCGCACCTGCGCATAACTCATGGTCCCATCCCATTGCGTATCATCCGGTCCCGGGTGCGGTCTCCAATCCCCGCGCCGATGTCCTAGCAGATCAATGGTCCAAGAAGGCGCATTGCCGGTACGCGGGGTGGCCGTGAAGAATTGTACCAGGGGATATCGTAATGCTATAGCCTCCGGGTCGCGATGGGTGCCGTCATTCCGGAGTTCCAGGATGCGGTTTTCTGAAATATCGGTTCCGTCGCCCTTTTTGCCACTCACATAGTAAAGGACAAAAAGACGGCCATTGGGTGTCACGTGAAAGCGCGGTGTGCTCATTGCATCACCGAGAATCCGTTCGCCCGAAAACAGGACATAAGGACGACCGACCTGGTCCAGATCGGTGGGAGTGGCCACGCCTTCCCCCTCTCCGGCCTGCACCAGAGTACAGCGGCTAAGAATTTTGCCATCGCGCATGGTGGCATAACAAATTCGATAAATCCTGCTGATGTCTTTGTAGAACTCATCCCGCACCGATGCCAGCATGGGCGAGCGAAACCACAGCAGGTGCAGCGTTCCGGATGCGTCCAAATGCATATCCGAAGCAAACAGCCAGCCACCATCGTTAAACGTGTTATCGATTTCTAGCCAGTCGCTAAATGGCGTGACGCTGACCTGGTCTGTCCAGGTGTAAAGCAACCGTCTCATACGGTTGCCTCGCTGCCGGCCCGCCATTCCGGAAGCCTCTTTGCTATTGGGGTCATGGCGCATACCCAGGTCTGCAAAGGTTCGGACCCGCTCCCAGTTGTCATAAGCCGCCACGCCGCAAAAATGAACCGCCCGATCCCGCAAAATCACCACCGGATAATTAACACGAGCATGGCTGGCGCCAAAAGGAGCCAGGTCTGTTGCGGCGTATCGCGGCCAATACAACTGGCCACTAAGCCACTTGGCATCTGATTTCAATAGCGCCCATTCCGCGTTCGTATAGCCGGCGTTTTGCAGGAGCAGCACTTCACTCTTGACCGCATCCGCTGCTATGGAACGGTAAGAGTGTTCAGTAAAGCCCGGTTGTCCCTGCCATACCGGCGCCAGAACCGTAGGCGTATTGCGTGTATTGGTGTTATCAAATTCAAGTAATACAGGCCGGGCTGGACCGCCGCCGGGCACATCCGACGGCAAAAGTGTCGGATTGGCTGAGAGCAAAAGCCGGTTTGGCGGCAAGCAGGCCAACGGAGAGGGCTCGCGGGTGCGGTCCGTTTCATCCGCCTGCTGTTGCTGCCAGCCTTGAGCCGTGCGTTGAAATAAAAGCCAACAGCAGTCGTTCAGGGGTTGGTATTGCGGCAGACGTTTGTATCCACTCACGAAAATATCTTCACCCAGCCGTGCTATGCAGGAGCCATTAAAGCACCACATGGGGCTGGAGCCATTATTGGAATAGCTGCTTGAATAAATTACCTCCTCCGCTTCGATGACCAGTTTTATTTTGCCGTCGTGGACAGCATGCGGCCGGGTGCACGCTGTCGGCTCAGAGGCGCACAGACAACTGCTCAAAGCCAACGCTATTGTTAATTGGGTACGGATCATTGATCTCGGTTCCACTATTAAATTTTAGTGAGTAATTTTCCTTGCTCACATGGTATTAAAAATTTATATTGGGTGTGGCGGTAAACAAAAACCCGACAAAAAAAGGAAACATGCCATGAAAACTGTAAAAGAATTATTGGGGTTTTTTCTTATCATTTGCTTGTTCTCTCTGCATGGTCATGCTCAACCTGTATCACATCTTAACATCGTCAACAACCAGATACAGCTGCAATTGCAGGGTCCAGGCCGCGCCATTTCCCTGCTGACATCAGCAGATGCCGTTCTGACCGGCACGGCAAAAGATCTTTACGTAATCGAACTGACCGATACCGGCCATAACAAGCGAACGATCGGATCCTCTGCGGCGGCACAGGTTTCGGTCAAGGAACTGCAAGCCGGTAAAAAGTATCAACTTAACTTTACCCATTATCCGGACAATTCTGGCAAAGCCAGCCTTGAGGTTACATGCCGCATTTTTCTGCCCGGAAATGATCCCAGCAGCGAATGGACCATTGAGGTAAAAAACGCCACCCCGTATTCGATCGAAAAGATCTGGTATCCTCTGACGGTCCTGGCCAGACCGGCGGATCAGGCCACGGCCTCATCGTTTCAATATCCTTTTGATTGGAATGTTCAATACCGCTCTGCTTTGCTGCTGGGGCTTTACGACGGAACACTTATTCCGCAACCGCACGACAACATCCCGGATGGTTTTGGCTGGTACGAGGAACATCCCGGCCGAATGGCGGTACAACTGGCTGCCTTTTGTGATGCGCAAGGCGGATTGTGCCTCTACACCAGAGACGGTGTCGGCTACCCCAAACTCATGGGATTCAAACGGCAGAGCTCGAACCTGGATATCACGCCCATTCACCTGTTTCCGAAAAAGCCCGGCGCCGGTGTAACCTTGGCATACCCGGTGATCCTTCATCCCTTCAAAGGGGACTGGAGCGCTGCGGCAGATATGTATAAAAACTGGAGCAATACTCAAGAGTGGACGAAGGTGCCTCTGTCGGCAAACAACCAGGTGCCGGACTGGATTAAAGCCGGTTATCCATTTTTCTATTATGCTCACGGCCGGCCTGACGCCGCCAGATCCGCTACAGACTGGCAAAACACACTGCCCCGTCCCATGCTGCCGGTGCTCAAAACTTATGAAAAACTGCTCGACTCGCCTTTGGTGCTGATGCTGTACGGCTGGGAAAAACATGCCGCCTGGATCACGCCGGACGTTTTTCCGGCATATCCCAATGACGAAGACATCCGCCTTCTCGCTGCCGGCTTGCATGAGAACGGCAGCCGCTTGTGCCTGTTGAATTCCGGCACGCGCTGGGCCGTACGCAATCCGCGCGATTCCACCTGGAGCGGCCTCGCGCACTGGCAGAAAGAAGGGCGGCAAGCCTCTTGTGTCGGCGAAGACGGGCAATGGACCTATGACTCACGGCCCTGGGCGCATAACCACAAACTATGTGTTGCTGCCGGCGGCACCAAAAAGATGATGGATCGTTACATAACAGGATTCGCCGGACTCGGTATCGACGCTACTCAGTATGATCAGAACCTGGGTGGTGAATCTTATGTCTGCTATAGCAGCGAGCACGGTCATCCGCCGGGCTATGGTCGTTGGATGTATGATGAATCCAAACGGCTGTTGCAGCATTTTATTCGCGAGAGCCGCGAAACGAATCCTGATTTTGCCACTTCGGTGGAAGAGCCGAACGAAATCCTCATTCCCAGCCTTTCTTTTTACAACGGCCGTCCTTATATGTATCACGGTTGGCCCCTGTTGACCAATATGCTCTGTGTAGGCGTGCCGCTATTCAGCTATCTGTATCACGAATATGCCGCCGGCTATGGCGGTGATCTGGGACCCGGAGTGACCGGGCCTGAAAGCGAACGGATTAAAATCGGCCGCACCGTAGCAGCCGGCTACCTGGTGCAGGTTGGTCTGATGTCTGATGCTTACGGTTTCAAACAGATCCAGGCCGCGGTTATGGACGGCAAACCGCCGGCCGGCTCCTTCGCCGCACTCACTCTTTTAAAGAATGCCACCACAGCCGGCCGTACGTTTGCCCGTGACTGGATGGTTCTTGGCAAGATGCGGCCCTGTCCTTCGTATCAAGTCTCGGAATTTTTTGAACTGAAAAAATCCCGTGTGCAGTCTTTTTACAACGATGACCGGATCGAATATATCCACCCCGAAAGCGCCACGATCAAAGTGCCGGTGGTGCTGGCGGCAAGCTGGCTCTCCCCTGACGGCGTGCCGGCCTGGGTGTTCATCAATATGAGCGAAAAGGCGCAGGACATAAAAATAAAACACTCGGCTGAGGGGTGGAAAAAACTGACGTTGATCACGCCGGACGGCACCTCCAATCCTGCTTTGCCGGCAGCTGGAGATGACCTGGTCATTCGTATTCCTGCGCTGCAGACGGGCTTGGTAAAACTGGAGTAATTCAACGCGCGGATGCGCAAAAAGGCATCCGCGCGTTGTCGTATGCTAGGCTGTACTTTTTGTCACCAAGATCACCCAATCCTGACCATCCGGTTTTGCCGGCATTTTCCAGGAAGAGTCGACATCCGGCGTCAAGGCTTTGGTAATCTCGACATATTCACCGGTCCTCGGATTGAACCACTGGGCGCGATAGGTTTTACCCGGCTCCATGCTGTTCAATGTGCCGGTGTCGGTTGTCTTGTTATAAAAATAAACTACATACGTATCGTTGCCGATGGTGGCGCCGGAATACCAGGCAGAGGGCGCTGAAAGATATTTCTGATCATCAAAGCAGGGCTGCAGTTTCCACCAGGCAAAGGTCTTGAAAAAACGCTGCATGTGTACGCCCAGCTGTGTGGCGGCCGGAAAGTGGACGCTGTCCCACCATTTAACTCTTTTGTCTTCAAGGGTAATGGTCACATCACCGCGCACAGACGGTTTCTCCATATCATACTTGCTGCGGAACAACCAGATATCGATTGCGCCATATCCCTGGCCGAACATGCCGTTCAGATAGGCCAGCCAACCCTGCTGCCGCGCCCCGAATTCCAGCGTCCACAGATGGTCGTACGCTCCTTCGTAATTGACAATCACTTTTCCCTGTCCGTTATACCAAAAATCTTTGGCGATGGCGAAATCCAGCTGCTTGTTGTTGGGCGGGGTGGTCTGCGCCGCATACCAGTTATGTCCCGGGATATCTCTAAACGAAGATTGCGAGGCATTGATACCACCGTTTTTCTGATCCATGCTGGAAAACTCCTGATGGCCGGTCAACGGATGTTTGTAAGGATCGTATTCGTGCATTTTTGCAGCAACGATTTTCCAGGGATTGGTTTGTGCATCAAAATGGGGATTGGAATCCTCGCCCTTTTCATTCAAACGCCCATGGTAAAAATCATCATCGCATTCCTGGGCTGTGGTCCACATAACGGGATAAGCGCTAAAGCGCGCCACCCAGTTTCTGGCCAGCTTGGCCAGGTACTCTGGAGAGTATTCGTGCCGGGCAATCTCTGCGGCAAAAAAGAATTGAGCATTGGCATGAACCAATCCTTTCTCCGCAATATACTTGAAACGGGCTTCCATATCGTGAAAACCCGCCATGTCCGCCTCGGTTACCCCGTCCGCCAGGTTGTATTTGGCTGCGATAGGTTCAGATTGATAGACGGTGAAGCCCTGTTCCACTCTTTTATCGACGATGTATTTAAAGTGAGAGGGTATCTCTCTGACGTCCGAAGAGTCGAGTAATTCCGCGCACATATTCCAATGGGTATCTCCCAGATAAAAAAACGGCGTCCCATCGGCATACATGAAATAGCGAATGTTCGGTTCTGTTTTGACAAAGCCATGCCGGTATATGGCCACATCCCCTGTATAAGCGGTAGCTTTTACCCTGCCTTTCCGGCCATGCAATCCCTGGTTGGCAGCATCAGAACAGATTGTCAGGTAGGTCCAAATTCCTTCGCGAGTCGGCGCAAAACGGGCTTTCCATAGGTTATGCCCATCCCAAAAAGCCGGTAATTTCAATTCCCGGCCGTCAGGACCAGTAAAAATGACATCACAGGTAACATCATCAAATGGTTTGGCATAATTCGCCGTGCTGGTAAAGGAAATATCTGTCGCCACCCACACCGGCGTAGATGACGATTGTTCATTCCCTGTTCCACAGCCGCTCAACAGATATGAAGCAGCAAAAATCAACAAGTACTTTTTCACGGAAACCTCCAAAAGATTTAGTAGGGGACATTAACCGGTCATAGCCGTACTTGGCGAACAGGTCAACCAGGCGTACAGCTACGCCATGAACTGAACATCACACTTTTCCTGCCATCGATGCGGACCAGGGCCTGGTCATGCAAAGGCGTTCCCGGCAAGGCAGGATGATGGTTCATTCACAACCAGTCGACAAAAATCAATCTATGGGACGCCCATAGGCATTGCAGACCTTTTTGAGAACCACCGTGCGGTCAGACAGAACGGCAATCAGGTCCGGCAAATCATAACATGTGAGCGCATCCGGGATGACATTGGCGAATTGGCGGATCTGAAACCGTTCCTTGATGATATTTTGCCACGAAATCAGCGTTCCTTCCAGCTGCAGGGTACGGACCCTGTCGCTCAGGACCGCGGCATGCAGTGCTGCCGGGCCTGCGGCACCGGCGCCGAATAATGTATAGCCGGCCTCACCGCCGAGCTTTTCCTTTTGCACCCTTTGCAGCACTGACAGTAGATCAGTCGCTCGTTGTCCCAGCAAAGGCCGGTTGATCAGAAACGACAAGGAGACTTCCTGCCAGTCCTCATCCGACAATTCAACAAGATTATCGTTCAACCGGGATTTGGGGCGGGTCTCCCCGAATCCCCTGAGATCCAGCGCCAGAATTTGCATGCCTTGCTTCAACAGCTCCAAGGCCGTTTCTGAGCTGAAAACCTGGTTCTTGCCCTGATCGGCTGCCATAATGGCAAGAGGACGCGAGCGTTGTTCAGGTTGCTGCTGGACAAGCAGGCCAGGAACCATAATTCCGGGTTCGGTCTCAAAATATACTTTGGTAATGGCGAAAGGTGCTGCTGTAATCCGCTCACCCCAATGGACCTGAGCCGCAGGCACCTTCTTCGGGATCCCGGCAAGCCGGCGCACGCCAGCCAGGAATTCTGCCTTGGATTTTGGTACAGCCCGTTTTTCTGCCAGCTTGGCCTCTTCATCCGCAATGAGATCCATTACGGATTTATCCTTAAATTCTGACAGGACATTGCCGGTGAGCGTGCATTGCAATTGCTGTCGTGTCAGGATGGGCAACTCCGGCTCCCGAGGGACGATTGTTTTTTCCTGCAGCCATTGTGCCATCCAGGCCAGCGCAGTTTCTCTGATGGGTTGCTCGAATCCATGTTCGGTGTCATGTTCGACCAATTTAACCTGATCTGCGACTCCCAGAATTTTAAACAGGCGACTCGCCTCGGCAAACGTGTCGCGCGTGCCCTGGATATCAAAAAAGTCTTTTTTGGCCGCCAGAATCAAGGTTGGTCTCGGCGCATGCATTAATATATAATCGGCATGGTTCAGGCCAATGGCCAGGGCGCCGCTGATATTCTGTTCGCCGTCCTCCACACCTCTGCTGGCCATCAGTCGCTCATAACTCGTCAGGTAGCAGCCTGGTGCGGCCGCCGCTACGCGGTCATCCAGGGCCATCAGATAGGAGGTTTGTGTGCCACCGCCGGATATGCCGGTACAACCAAGACGCGTTGCATCCACCTCGGGCCGTTGCGCCAGATAATCCAGACTGCGAACCGCGTCCCAGAAAAAATAGCTCGCAGCCTCACGGCCGATCAGCAGGGCCGCCGTAGTAATCTGCATATGCTCCGGCAGCGATGGATAGCTCCCCCAGTCATAGCCCGGGAACTGCCGCCGTTCACCCTGCCCCAACGGATCAAAGCACAATACGGCAAAGCCATTTTTTGCAAGCAGAATACTGGCTCTTTGATACCCCTGGTAGGCCTTGGCGGCATCGCTGTGGCCACAAGGCAGCAACACACCCGGGAAAGGACCTTTGCCGTCCGGCAGATAAAATGCCGCAGTGATGTGGTGGTTGGGCTGGCTTTCGTACACCACTTTTTGTACAGTATAGCCGTCGCCGGCGATGGATGCCACAATGCGACCGTGCAGGGGTGTACGCGGAAATTCGCCAAGCGCGCCTCGGAACCATTTTCTCAAATCATCTCGGCGTTCCATTACCTGATCGGGTTTGGATATTTTCGCAATCTCCTTTTGCCGATTGATCAGATATGCTTTGGCCTCTTTGTGCAGAAAGTTAAACAACATGCGGGAGGAATCCGGTTTATTCAGCTGCGCAGGCAAAACCGTGAGATTATAGTTGCCCGGTATGGAGCCAAAATCATCCTTTCTGATAGAAGCAACTTCTTTGCCTTCGATTACCAGGAGCCAATGGCCGCTGTCAGGCCGCTTGGGCACCGGCCAGGCACCCACCCCGGCAGGCACGGTCCCGGCTGCAGAGTACTTTGCGGTGCGAGGGTTGAACCATTGAGCCTCATACTGGAAATCCGCGGACAAGTTCTTGAGGCTATCAGGAGACGGAGGATCTCCGAACATAAAGATGATAAATGTTTTTTGTCCATCTGTTGAAAGCAAAGCGTGCGAGCTGTCGGTCAATGTACTCCAGGTTCTGTCATCAAACCGCGGCGCTAATTTCCACCAGTGATGACGGCTGTAAAAATGTTTCAAATGGGTCAGCTGATCCCCTGTTTTCAAATTAGCGCCATCATACCACCAGAAATAACGGGCCGGCAGTTCGTAACCGGTGCCAAAATCTGCAGGCTCGTCCTGTTTGCTGTAGACATCGTTCCACACCCCGGCCGCGCCATAGCCATAGCCGAATATGCCATTTTGAAACGCCTTGTAGCCGGCTGCCAGTGCTCCTGTCGAATCGGTCCAGAAGTGATCGTATCGGCTTTCATAGAGCACGGAGGGTTTGGCTGGAGAAGAATTCCAGAACGCCCGGCCTACTTTCATATCGTTCATATTACCCTGCCACTGCACGGCCCAGCCGTCATGGAAAGGCTTGTTACACCACCAGGAGCTGTCCGGCCGCGTATAGTCGGTATTTTCCATGTGCGGGAAAATGGGGTGGTGATAGGCATCATGCTCCTGAATGCTCGCTCCGGCGGCAAACCATTTCTCGATAGTCCGGGCATCATAGTTCTTGTACATGTTTTTGTCGATTTCTTGCGCCAGGGTCCATATGACCGGATAAGCGCCATACCGTGCCACCCAGTACCGTGCCACCCTGGCCATATACGCCTGCG
The DNA here is from genome assembly GCA_964541895.1 of uncultured Cytophagia bacterium. Classification (GTDB taxonomy): domain Bacteria; phylum Zhuqueibacterota; class Zhuqueibacteria; order Residuimicrobiales; family Residuimicrobiaceae; genus CAZISM01. Next base: position 55,905 of record CAZISM010000002.1, on the reverse strand, counting down.
AAAAAGATGCAAACCGGGCAGGATCCAGTGCCCAGGTGATCATGGCGTTGGCATGGACCAGTCCCTGATCCGCAATGTACTTGAATTTCCGATCCAGATTGGCAAAGCCCGGCAGGTCTTCTGCGGTAAGGCCATTGCGCAAATCGGCTACCACCTCTTCGTCAGGCCGCTGGTGCAAACCGCCGCCATGCGGCTGCCAGATCGGCTCGGACTGATACACTGTAAATCCCTGCTTCACTCTTTTATCTACTATGTACTTGAACTGGGAAGGCACACCAGGGACATTGGATGTATCAAAGCGTTCATGGGGCAGGATCCAGTGTGTGTCGCCGAGGTAGAAAAAGGGAGTGCTGTCTGCATAGGTGAGATAGCGGCCATTTTCACTGATTTTGAGGAAGCCGCGGTTGAAAATTTCCAAACGGCCGGGACAGGCCTGGCATGAAAATGATCTGCTTATCTGGTGTAATCCCCTGTTCGTGCTGTCGGTGCAGATGGTGTTCATCCGCCACGATCCCGGTGTCGGCGCCGCGAACCGGAGCTTCCAGACTGAGCCGCCGTCCCAGAAAGCAGGACGTTTGATGCTGGTTCCCGCTGCTCCGGAAAAAACACCATATACGTCAACATCCTGGAACGGATCCTTGTAGGTTTTCGAGCTGGTCAAGGCTATTTCAACGCACTGCCATTGCCCGATTAGATCAGATGCTGTAGCACGGCTCAGGGTTTTGTCCACATTTTTCAACCCATACAGTCTGCGTGGTCCATGATGCCGGCCGGGCATGACCAGTCCGCTCTCCTCCGGCCCGTTCCATTCCTTGATGATCACGGTTTGAGCCGGACATTTGGCCGGATTGGCGCGGACAAATTCAACACCCTTTTGCACCATTTCGGAAAATTCTTCAGGAGTGGGCGGTTTGGTCCAGATGTGAGGAGGCTTTGGCCACCAGGCCGGCGGTCTCTCGGCATACGGGCGGGCATCGGTATTCATAGGTGTCCACGGCACGATTTCTCCGCCTGTGCTGGCCCAACTGGCAGACACCTTTTCAATAAAATCTTTATACGATTGCCCGGTTTCTGTACAACCAAAGGTGGGCCAATACACCGAACTGGCATCTTCACCTATATGGCGTTGGGAGAATCCGACAATGTAGGGGTTTGCCATTCCGGCCTGCACAGCCAGCCGGCGCAGCTCGTCAATCCGTTGCGGGGTGGCATCGCTGTATATATAAAGCAGCGGACGATTACCCAGCACTTTGACATACAGGGGATCCTGCATCGCCTTGACGATGTTGTGTTTTTCAATGTCCCAGCTGAAAAACGAATGGGACAAAATCCAGCAGAATTTGACCAGAGATTTATTGGCTGACTCCTGATAACGGTAATATTGCTCATTCAGCCAGCCGCAAGTCGAATCGATATCCAGGTCGCGATAGCGCAGGAAAGCCCAGTAATCGATGCCGGCGTTGTGGGCATATTCATTCTCCTGCTCCATGATCTCCACCGAGTTTTCATTCATCTCGACGAGATAACCATTGGCATCGACTTTAGTAAACCACGGCCAGTAATCCAGGGACGGACCGTCCCATTTCGGTTGTCCCAAGGTATTCAGGACCTGCAGATAGACCGAACCGGGCGTTGTGTTTTTGGCGTACGCATCCCAGCGGGTAACGCCGATTAATACCGTCGGATCGTTCTGCCCCCGGACTTCTTTGGCAGAACATTCAATCGCCAAAGGAATGACAAGAGCGATCAGAGTGATCTTGAAATAATGTATCATACAGACCTCTTTAGCAAAGGCGGGATCATTCAGGCTGACAAAAAACGACTCTGCAGATGCCGGCCCAGTGAAACGACTACGATCGTGTCAGTAGCCGCCCAGGACGCAGCGTTTTTGCTTACGAAAAGCAAACGGCACTATATTTAATCTTCAGGCGGCACACCTCGACCCATGATCCGATTACGCCTTACCTGGACAAGAGGCGCACCGGTCCCCATAACCCGGCCGGCATCAGCTCGCTTTTGGCATTCCAGCGAACCGTAGTAGCGGCCCAGGTATAGGGCATGGCACCGGGCTGAGCATCCCCGACAACACGATTCCACCAGGAATTGGTCACCTCAACCTCGAGATCGTTGCGGCCGGGTTTTAATTCCTGGCTGATATCCACACGATATGGCACTCGCCATACCGTGGCCAGTTCCTTGCCGTTCAATTTGACCGTGGCCAGGGATTCCAGCTGACCGAGATCGATAAAATAGCTACCTTGTTTTGCCCCGTCCCAGTTGAATTCTTTTTTATACACAGCTGTGCCGCTGAAATACTTGATGGCTTCATTGGCATCGCTGGTCCAGTCATGCAATGCGTCAAACACCGTGTTGTGCGGCGCGCCGAATTCACCGTTGAACGATACGTTCCAGGAACCGGACAATTCCATGACGGTTCGTAGCAGCGGAAAATTGACGGCCTCATCGTTCACTTTCGTCAACGCTTTTTTGCGAAAAACGATGAACCAGGAATCAGCGGCGTCGAACTGCAATGGAACCCGGGTCAGTCCATTCGCCTCTTCATATGCAGGCAGGTCACGAATTTCACCGCTTACGGCATCCCACAATTCGGGTTGTTTTCCCGTGACGCGGAAAGACAAGGTGTCGCTTAATAATTGCTCCGTTTGATTGGTAACGAAATAAATTTCCGTTGCCCCATCCTGACGATGGGTCCACAGATAGCCGGCGCTGCAGCTCACGTCAGGCAACACCTGTAAACGGGCAAAGGCTTCCTGCAGTGCGATGCCGCAAAAAACGCGGCCTTTGCCAAAGGTGCGTTCGGTTTTCGCTTGACCATCACAGTCACCCCAGAGTTCTCTGGCCAGCGATTTCACTTGCTCATCGCACGCCGGAAAATTTTTCATGCTGGGTGATCGCTGTGGCGCCGGGCCGAGGATGGTAGCGCCTTCTTTGACCAATTGCACCAGTTTGGCCAGCAGCTCCGGACGCATGGTCACTTGATCCGGTAACACAAGTATGCGATAACTGGTGCCGTTGGTCAATACAATTTTGCCCTCTTTAGCCTGTGCGTCTCTCTGCAGTACCTCGGCGTTGATGTAATCATAATTGTAGCCGTTGGGTCTTGGTGGATTCTGTGTACCTGTCATCTTGGGCGCATCTTCGCCGATAAAATAAGCAATGTCTGCGACATTTTGGCCTTGCTGCAAAAGCGCATGCGAGCGTCTGACATAATCGATGTACGCTTTGCCTTTGAAGAACCAGGTACTATGTCGATTAAAATCGGTGCCAAACCAGGCGTTCATGCCCGGCCGTCGATCGTCCCAGGGCTGATGGATATAGACATGCAACACAAAGTGATTAATGCCTTCGGTGAAGGCCCAATCGCCGCGCGCCTTCATCGAGTGCGGCGTCTGTCGAAAGGCATTGCCGGCGGTAAAGGCTTCTGCAGACACTACATTTTTGCCGTAAATATGAGCTGCTGAAGAGGCACAGCGGCATTCGATAGCGCCCAGTTTGATATCGTCCAGCCAGAACTCTCCGCCTAAATCGTGCGAGGCGCCGCCATAACAGAGGAATTCGCCGGGAAAGCCCCAATGGCCATAATTTTCCAGCCAGAGGCGGATGCCGTTCTGCTCACATTTTTCCCGCAATCCCGCCACATAGCCGGAAGCAATGCGGTCAGCTACGAGACGGCGCAGATCCCACAAAAAGCGCTCCGAACGATCGGCGCTGTCGATGATGCGGCCGGTCAACACCGGCAGCCAGCGTACAGGATCATACCCGTACACCAGTTTAAAATTTTCCGCAAAACCTTCAGTCCAGTTTTCCGAGCCCTGTTCATAACTGTCGGCTACCAGGTGACGAATTCCGTTGCGCTCTTTGGCTGGAATCATGGACAGTATTTTTCCGGCGTAAGCATCGAAATGCGCCTGCGCCGCCTGCTTGTTCATTTTGTCCACTTCATATCCACGCCCCTCCTCTGTGGTGGGTGCGTTTTGGGTTCCGGTGGGCGTCATACCTGTACGCAGAATGATCCACTCGCCGGCCGGTACAGCCCAGGTCAACGTGCCATCGCCGGCTACTTTGGCGGTCAGATCAATAATGCTGCTTTCTGCAATAGTCAATTCCGGCCCCTCCGGTTCTGCCGGTTCCGGCCACATGTAGGTATCCCAGGCGATATAGGGTGTGGGGTGCATCTTGGCCAGTTGTTTTTCGATATAGCGGGAGAGACGGGCCGAACCGCTGAGATTGATTTCCGCGAGTCGACCCAGGGTGCGTTGATCCGTTCCCCAGCGTCGGGTCCGACCGCCATCGGTAAAGATCAGCCGGTAACGGGATGACGTCACGGCGTTGAACGATTCCACAACCGGTGCAAATACCATCGGCCCCACAGCCACAGCCAGATTTTCACGATCCATGGCCCTTCTGGCAATGGTGCGCCAGTCCCCGGCGCCATCCGGAATTTGCAGCTCGCACACGGCGCTGATGGGTCCTTCCACAGGATATATCTGCAAGCTGCGCGCAGTTATGGGTGCAGCCGCTTCCACATCAATGGTCAGCGGATAGCTCTCCAGGCTCACGGCTGTTGTCATGTTGCCGTCAAACAGGCCGGCCACACCCTTGAGCATGGGCGTAGAATTGATTTTCAGAGAATGAGAAGAAATTTTTTCCCGGTCTTTATCCGGCGCCGGAAAAGCTTGCACCGCTACCTGCTGAAAAAAACCGGCAGGAGTCGGCAACGTTTGAGAAAATTTTTGCGGGCCTTGAACACGCTGTTCCGACGAGACCAGATAGCGCATGGCTTGTTCCGACTTGACCCACGGGCCGCCGGACTGACTCCAGCCCGGGCAATTAAACAAACCGACCTTGATACCCAGACGGTCCGCTTCACGGATGGCGTGCGCCACCATGCCCCACCATTCGTCAGACAGCACTTTGACTTGCCCTCGCGGCACGGATTCATCGAGAATGTTGCCGATCAACGCTTCGCCAATGCCGACCCTGGCCATGGCTTCCAGATCTTTGGTGATGCCCTCTTTGGATATGTTGTCACTGATCCAGTACCAGTAACACCAGGGTTTGGTGGATTCCGGAGGATTGGCAAACACCTGTTCCAGTTCATTCCCGGTTTTATGGCTGCAGCCTATCGCCAGGATGGTGATCAGTGTCGCCAGCAGAATATAATGTTTCATCATCAGTTGCTCCCGTTTTTCATGTTGAATTGAAACCAATCCACATTGAACGACGCTCCAGATGTGGTGCTAAAACGCAACCACACCGCATGCACGCCTTTCGTTTCTTTTATATTACAACTTGATGCAGCCCAGGTTTTGCCATCGCCATTACCGGTTATCTGTAAGGTGCCGATGGATGGCGCCCACGAGTTGTCCAGGGCGATGTCGATTTTGCCCGCCGCTATGCCTGGTGCTATCCGCATGGTACAGCTCACGGCACCCTGGCCGAAATCAACATATTTATATGCCGCCTTGTCGCCTTTGACCATTCCGGTCAGCATTTCGTTATCACTGGCAAAAGCCTGCAGCCTGGCGTTACCATACAACAGACAGGCTCGTTCCGCTTCAATGCGCGAAAAAGCGTCCAGCGGTCCGGCGGCTCCCTGTGACGTCATCTCTACTTCGTCGATGCTGCCGTCCGCATTAAAATGAATGGGCTCGATACAGGCTCTGCGCATCATCATGCCGCCATGCGAAGAGCGATGATAAAAGATATACCATTGACCTTTGAACTCTACCAGGGAACCGTGATTGTTCCAGGTGCCCGGATCGCAATGATCGTTGTCGATGATCACGCCGCCGTACCGGAAAGGGCCCATCGGCGATTTGCCGGTGGCATAACCGATGCAGGTGGGCATACCGGCCCGGCCCATGTGGGCATAGACAAAGTAATAGAGGCCCTGGCGCTTGACCATATAGCCGCCTTCATGAAAAAAGTGTTCCTTCTCGGTCACCACGTTGTCCCTGATCGTACTCGTGTCGATCTCGATCATATTGGCTTTGAGCCTGGCCATTTTGGCATTGAATTGACCCCAGATATAATAGGCCTGGCCATCGTCATCGATGAACACACACGGGTCGATCATGTTGATTCCATTCAGGTCCATGGCTCGGCCGTTGCTAAAGGGACCGACGGGGGAAGGGCTGGTGGCCACTCCTTCATTGGCGCCGCCGCCGGCCAGGCAATAGTACAGGTAATAGATGCCATTTCGGTATTGGCAATCGGGCGCATAGAGCATGTTATCGCTGTACGAAACCTGATCGTTGGGCCCTCGGCTGGCAAAAGCATTTTTCGTCACCTGCCAATGTATCAAGTCGGAAGTGGAGAGCACATAGTGATCCCAGGAGCACCAGTAATCCGGGCTCTCGTCGCGTGAGCCGTATACGTACAGCTTTCCATCCGGCCAGACATGAGCAGACGGATCGGCAATATACAGCCCGGTCGGAAAAACCGGATTCTGTGCTTGCAGCGGGGGCAGGCAGACAAAGAGCGCCAGGAGAACGACAAATTTGGTCAAACGAATCATACTTTTCCCTTTTTGTGTCAACGAACCTTTGTAAGTTGTTTTTTCGAACACATAACTCTCGGCCTCAAAATCACATACCATGGTATAGTGTAGCGTTATACTGTGTCGGCAACAAAAAAGAACGAGCATTTGCATAGATACGCACGCCTTTCCAGCCGGTCACTAAAATCTCATCACGGGAGTCTCCCCACATATCAGCACGGTAGGCATAGTGAACGCCTGGATTTTCCTTCATGAGCACGGGATCGCGATAGGAACTGCAAATGGACAATGGAATGTCCATCTCGGCAACTATGTCGCCCTCGCCGTTATATACAGCCAGGTTCTGTCCAGTGCCGCGATGATAGACCAAAATTTCGTCCATGTCTTCGCGACCACTCCAACGGACATCCCTGCACGCAGCAGCCCAGCCGCCAGGCGGCTGGGCGCGACGCCAGATTTCCTTACCGGTTTCCAGATCATACAAGATCAGGTAGGCCGGATTGCCCTCCGGAGTGCGGGGATACCCCCTGTCGATCACCGCCACTTGCAGCGCCGAGTCGCGGCGAAACCTTCCCACGACCACGTGTTGGGCTTCCCGAAGTGGATGCTGCCAAAGTTCCTTGCCGTCTTTAGCCAGGCAATGGACACCATGATTGCCGAACAACAGACGCCAGGAGCCGTCAGCAAGACGAACCATACAGGAAGCATCCTGATGGGCGTCGCCGGAATCCTTTTGGAACAGCACGCGTCCGTCGTGGTCAATGAGCGCATAGCCTATGAATACTTCATCGCGGCCGTCATCATCGATATCCGCCACAGCAGGATAGTGCCCGGTCGACCCTTGCCAGGACCAGAGCACCTGGCCGGCGCTGGAAACACCCCATATATTCCAATACCGATCCTTTACCACAAAGTCCTGCCGCCATCCGCGACCGCTCAGATCGGCAAAGGCGAAAGAATCATCCGCCGGCGCCGGCAACGGCACGGTTGTTTTTTCCATGCCGCTCCTGCCGTTCAGTACTACCATGGTTGCTTGGCCGCTGTATGTTACAGCCCGCTCACGGATTTTGTCCACTCCGTATTCCACCGGCTCGACATATTCCGCCTGGCGTACATACAGTACTTCGTTGACACCGTCATTATCCCAGTCATAAATCTGAACAGGCAGATCGCTGTATATCCGGCCGTAATCAGAGGATGGAGTGCCGTGCTGCCAGATCCGTTTTCCCTGCAGAGTAATGGCTGTCAAACAGCGGATGGCACGCGAGCCATACTCGCTTTGAACGAATAGCAGATCAGGGGCGCTGTCGCCATCAAGATCGCCGATGCGTATCGCTTCGGATCCATAATTCCCGGTCTCTATGGTGCCGACGAGATATACTGAATCAACCGATCTCTTTTCTGCCGGCTGAAAAAGCGACAGCATCAGCAAGAGGGGTATCAGCGTATGCATGCGATCATTTACCTTTCTTTAATACGCCACCAATGGCATCCAGCCTGGCGGTGCCCTCTGAAACAGTGGGAACCAGCCAACCGCCCTCGTCGGTCTCGTTCCAGGCATAGATCAACAGAGCCTGCGCCGGTGCTGCGGCCGCATGGTCTTTAATCCAGGCCAGACCGTTCTGCACATGTGCGGCCAGCTCTGCCGGCTTGGGGGCCTCATAATATTTTTCCACACCTGCGCCGGGTTTTTGTTCTTTTTCCCAGGGCACGGGATGAATGACCCGTGGCCGGCGATCCCAACCGGACATAAGCAAAGGAACGATAGGAACTCCGGTATTTTTTACAGAGGTCCACCACGTTTCCGTATAGGCGGCCAGATCGGCATAGGGCGCTTTTATGCCGTTGCCCTGCGTGGCGTAGGCGCTGACCGCATCGAACGCCAGGCTTTCCATAAAACGTTTGCCGTCTTCCGGATTGAACACCTGCACCACCAGATAGGGATCAGGAATGCCGGCAGCCAGGGCCGCCTGCCGCAGAGCGGCAAAACCGGCTTTGGTCTGCTCCAATCGGCCTCCTTTTTCAATGCCACCCGGATTGAACAGGTAGACCAGAGGTCTGCCGTTGAGAACCGTCTGATAGCCAGGTTCTTTAAAATAGCCGATAAAGCGTTTGATCTGCGCGGCCAGTTTTTCCTTGTCTGCCATCATCTGGGTAATGAGACAAAAATTGATCTTGTGGCGCTGAATCGAGGAGCGATAGAGATCCAGCCCTCCGATGGTCATCGGATTATCCGGTTCATAGGTTACGAAAGCCCAATAGCGCAGCCCCGCCTGATAAGCCAGTTCAATTTCACGATCCATGATATCCTGGGTATTAGCCCGGACGTGTACGGTTGAATCACTGAGTCTCTGCCCATAAAAAGGCAGACGATAATGCCACTCTTTTGGTCCCAACGCCTTTTCCACCGCCTGTCCCGGCATACCGGCATCGCCATGCCAGGCATCCCAGCGGATGGCACCGACGATGGGAGCTTGCTCGTTGATCTTTTTTCTCAGCTCTTTATATTTCTGATCATACGGTCCAAGTCCCAGCATCTGCGGCGACCGGTGATCCGGCATATTGTCCTGCTTGGTAAAAACCTGGTGCACAGCCTGCAGATAGCCGAATCCGCCATATACATGCGGAATGATATAGTGGCCTTCATCCCATTCATTCCAGTTATCGAGGAGCATCATCCTGCGGCCGAGGCTGTTGGCCGGCAGGTCGGCCATAAAGGTTTTGATGCTCTGCAGCAAGCCGCGAAATTCAACAGGGGTAAGGCGCCAGCGTTTGAGCAGGGGGCGATACACCCACGGTGTTTTTGGATTGTTGTTCTCCCGCGGTTTGGGATCCCACATGGTCGAAGCGGTGGTGACAAAGGGAATGGCATTATGCTGCTTCCATTCTGTCATGGTTTGCATCTGATAGTCCATGGCCTGCTGTGCAGAGGGGAACTGTTCGTTGGGGTGCCAGCAATACGCAAAGGCCATATCAAAGCCGCAATCCGCTATTTCCTGAAGAACTTTTTTATCATTCTCCCGGTATTCGGCCATGCAGATCAAACCGGCGAATCCCGCTTTTTTCGCCGCCTGTTTCATCCAGTCAATGGCCTGGCGTGCCTGTTTGACGCCGCCCAGATCCGAAATCAGTGTTTTGTGCTGATAAACATAAAGCACCGGCTGATTGTCGATTTTCAGATAATTGTTGCGCTTGAAATAAGTCTCCATCCAGAACGGAAACAGATTGGTCTGCAGGTCCTCCATGGACGAAATGCCGGAAAGGCCTTTGGACTGATTTTCCCACATGATGGCAAATTTGATTTTGTCTGCATACCTGGCATGAAACAGGCCGTCGTGAATGGCATGTTCCAGAAACATGGTCTCACGCGTGACCGGTTGGTTTTGCCCGCGTCGATACCAGCAGTAGACAAAAAAGTCAATGCCGTGTTCGACCGCCCATTTGATCTCCCAATCGGTCACCTCCGGATTCGCTTCATCGTAACAGCCGATCATGGGCATGCGGTCCGGGAACGGCATGATTTTGTCCCAGCGGGAAAATCCGCCGGCACTCTGATCGATTTCCCAACCCGGGAAATGGTGTACGCCGACCAGATAGTCAGAGCCGACGTCCTGGGGAGCCGGCACATAATCGGGAAGTGGAGTATTAATTACGGTGGGGAACTCTGTCCTGTCTTGTGCGGCCAGCAAGCCCGACAAGGCGACGAGCAGGAATATGACCAACTTGACACACCGAAGCATGGAACCTCCTTATTTGATTTTTTGGTTTTGGGAAAAATAATTGCTGACCCGTTTTTGTGAGAATCTGAATCATCAAAAGAACTGCACATACAGGAAAACGACTATGACGATCAGGATGATGCTCCATAAAGCGAATCGCGAATACCACGGCAGCTGTTTTAGATAGGCCGCATCTTGTGGAGAAAACGATCGATCTACTTTCGCTTTATCAGGAAGAACATCCGCTTTGTTGCGAAACAGCCAAATGATCAGACAACAAAAAAGAAAGTCAATGATCGCGCGATTTAAAAAAGCCAGCGGCGGGAAAATTCCAGCCGATTCCATAACCGTAAACAGCACAGCCCAGACCGGGCCGGCGATCAATGCGATCAGGCTGCCCTGGCTATTCGCTCGTTTGTAGAAAAATCCGGCGAGAAAGACGGCCGTGATAGCCGGCCAGGCGATGGACCAGAATTTTTGAATGTATCTGAAAATGGCAGTCAGATCCCTGAGGAAATATCCGAAAACAGTCGCAACGATCAAGACGGAAAAAGCGGCGATTCTTCCCACTCGAATCAGCTCTTGATGATCGGCATCTTTATTCACATAACGTTGGTAAACATCAAAGGTAAAGATCGAAGAACTGGATGACAACAGCGAGGCGATGGTCGACATGACCGCGCCCATCAATCCGGCCATAACCAGACCGGATATCCCGCTGGGCAACAACAAATTGACCAGAGTCGGAAACGCCAGATCGCCTTTTGATAAGGCAAACTCGTGGTGCGACAAACCGGTCTGCGGATCATACAGTCTAAAAGCGATGATACCGGGAAGCACGACCAAAACCGGGACCAGCAGTTTTAAATATCCGGCAAACACGACGCCCATTTGCCCGTGCCAGACGTTCTTTGCTGCAAGCGTCCGCTGGGTGATAAACTGGTTGCAGCCCCAGTAAAAGATGTTGGCGAGCCACAATCCGCCAAAAAAGACACCGATCCATGGCAAATCCGGGTGATTATAGGATTTCACCATATGGAATTTTTCAGGAGAACCGTGCATTAGCGCCTGGAAACCACCATAAATAGTATCACTGAATAAAGGATCGGCCGTACCGACCTTGATCAAGCCGACCATGGTCACCGCCAAACCGCCGGCGATGAGAACAGTGACCTGAATGATGTCGGTAAAAGCAACGGATTTTAAACCGCCATAAATGGTATACCCCCCGCCAACAAAACATAAAATGGCCAAACCGTAGATCAGGGGCAGTCCGAAAATCGATTGCATGGCAAGCGATCCGGTATACAATACCACCGCCAGTTCGATAAAAATATAGCCGATCAAACTGATTACGGCAAACACAACCCGGACGTGAACGTTATAACGATTCTCCAGGAATTCGGGCATGGTGGTGATCTTGGTTTTCAGGTAATAGGGCAGAAAGAATTTCCCGTAAAGGATCAAAGCGATAGCTGCCAACCATTCGTAGCTGGCGATGGCCAATCCGATGGTAAAGGCTTGACCCGACATGCCGATGAAATGGTGGGTCGATATATTGGCCGCGATCAGGGATCCGCCAATGACCCACCAGGTCAGATTTCTTCCGGCTAAAAAGTAGTCATCGGACACCTTGCGCTTCCGCGAAGCCAGGATTCCCACGGCCATCACACAAAGTAAATAGCCCGCAAAGATGATGAGGTCCAAGCCAGTGATGTGCATCACATCCCTCGTTCTGTTAAGAAAAATTGGGAAGAAACGCCCCTATTCTTTTCAACTCGTATTGCAGCTCGCGCACGGCAATGCCGCGGGTATCTGTGTTTTTGCGGACCGCCAAAGCGGCCGCCATTCCAGCCGCCTGCCCGGTGATAAAGCACCCCGATTGCACGCGCAGAGAGCCGAGCATAGCCCGGTCGGTGCTGACACAGCGGCCGGCCACCAGCACATTGGACAGCTTTTTCGGCGTCAGCACACGATAAGGGATGCCATAGTTCTCGCCCTTTTCGTAACGTAATTTTTCGAAATCCCTGGCAAATTCGTTGTAAGCTTCCTGGCCGGGTTTGGCGGCGTGAAGGTCCACCGGATACGCAAATCGGCCGATTTCATCGGCGAAAACCGCCCGTTTTATAAAATCGTTGATATGCAAAACATAATCACCCGTGATTCGCCGCGTTTCTCTGATACCGAGCATGGCGGCAGTTGCAACCAGCTGCATTTTCTCATAGCCGCGCAAGCGCGTCTTGTAAAACTGCTCATACTCTTGCAAACTTTTCCGGCCCTGCAAAAGTGCCGAGGTAACAGAACGTTCATCGGTACCGTCCACGCTGAACGTGTGACCTACGTTTCCGCCGCCCAGCGTATCGCCGGTACGAAAAATTCCCGGCAGATGCGGATCCGCCTGAGAAAAAAGTCCGTCCTTGAGCGCCTGCACCAGGTATCGGTTGACAATGGGCTCTTCATTATGGCGGTTGGCCGCGACGGTTTTCCAGTCAATATCGCTCCAGACGCTGCACAGCGTACCGGCCATCATATTTCCTGATTCATCGCCTTTCTCGAATTCTGCACCGGCCCAGGCGGCCAGGTCGCCATCGCCGGTTGCATCAATGAATATTTTCGCCGTGACGGCAAACAGGCCGCTTTTTGCCGAAAGGATGGCACTGGTAATCTGTCCCGCACGATGTTCAACGTCAATAACTTGCGTATCGAAGGAAAACTGAACTCCGGCCTTTACCATGAACGCGTCATAAACTCGCTTGAGCACCTCGGTGCGATAGGCAAACCACAGCAGAGACGGATCAGGCGGCACGATTTCAGGGGGATAGAGTCCGCCGGCTTTTTCCATCAGCGTTTGAATTTCACGACCCATGCCGCCGGAAATATAATTCTTGCCGTCCGTCATGTATAATAGAGTGGGCAGCAGACCGGCGGTGCCCATGCCGCCAAAGCAGTTTTGCCGCTCCGCCAGGAACACGCTTCGGCCCTGCCGGGCCGCAGTCACCGCAGCCGCGACGCCGGCCGGGCCACCACCCGCAATGAAAATATCAACCTTGTGCCGGATAGGGATGGAACGCTTGACGATCAGCGTGTCAACAATTGCGCCGGCCCGGACAGATGTCTGCTTTCCGGTCAGAGCGGCAAAGCCCAGTGCCGAGGATTTAAGGAAATGTCGTCTCGAAGAAGATCGCTTCATATGCAAATCCTTGATATAGATTTAGGTCTCCAGGCCTGATCCTGGTGACGGCCCTTTTGCCACGAGTCTTGGCCGGCCCTGCACTCATCGTGCAATGAACTCTATTTTTTGCTGCTGTCTTTTACGGCGGCTTTGTACAACAGGTCGTACGGACCAAAGCCGAGCTGTGCGGGCGTACGATAGTCGGGCAGATTGTCACGTTCGCTATAGACTTCACGGACAGCCTGCAGGTATTGAAATCCGGCAAAAGCCGATGGGGCAATATAATGCCCTTCCGACCATTCATTCCAGTTATCGAGAATCACCATTTTAGAACCATCCTCGAGCACAGGTATGGTATCAATGAGCGGTTTGGCTTTTTGCAGGAGCGTCCACCATTCGGGACCGTTAAGCCGCCAGCGTTTAATGGTCTTCCAGTACACCCAGGGCGTTTCCGGATTGTTGTTTTCCCAGGGTTTGGGTTCGAAACCTACAGAGAGGGTCGGAATAACCGGCAGTATATTCCACTCTCTCCAGAGTTGAAGCATATCAAGCTGATAATTGATCGCTTGGGTGGCGGTCGGCTGGCGTTCTTCCGGATGGTAGCAATACACATAGTGAAAATCAAAACCGCTGTCCTTCATGCGAGTGAGGAACGCTTTATCGTTGCCGCGGTGTTCGCAGGCGATTACGAGTCCGGCAAATCCTGCTTTTTTGCAGGCTTCGCGCATCATCTCTATCGCTTTTTTGGTTGCTTCGACACCACCCAGCTCCTCATTGAGGCGATCGAGGTGATAAACGACCAGCAGCGGCTTGTTATTGATCTTGACATAGTTGGGACGTTTGAAATAATTCTCGATCCAAAAGGGCAAAAGGTTTTTCATCAGATCGTTCAAGTCGGCTACGCCATTATCTTTTTTGGACTGATTTTCCCACATAATGGCGAACTGAAAACGAGGCGCATACTTGGCTTTGAAAAATCCGTCATGCAGGGCGTGTCCCAGATGCATGGTAGATGGCTTGACCTTGACCCCTTCGGGACCGCGATACCAGCAAAAAAGAAAGAAATCGATGCCGTGCTCCAACGCCCATTTTATTTCCCAGTCCATGACTTCGGGATTCCCTTCGTCGTAATAACCCAGCAACGGCGTGCGGTCCGGATACGCTTCAATATCCTTCCAGCCGCGGTGGGTTCCCCATTTCCAGCCAGGAAAATAATTCATACCAACAAGATAATCAGATTTTGGCGCTTGCGGTTCTGGTACATAACCCGGCAGTTCGGTTTCAAGATGCCGGATGTCCTGGGCTTGAGCCATGAGAACGCCAACGCACAGGATCAAAAAGATAGCTGCTAATTTGTTCATAGCAATAGTCCTCCGTTTTATGAGCGTAAGCCGATTTTGTGCAACAGTTGTTCCGCCTCCTGCCACTTTACTTCAGGAGGCAGCCGCTGGCGCCGCAGCCGCCAAAGCGGCTACGGCGCCAGCGGCTTCGCCATCACATCGCTTACGGGGCGATTTCGGCCGTGACGGCCACCAGGCCAAAAGCCGGTTCCGTGCCGATGCTCGAAAGCGTCATTTTTTGCAGCTCTTGCGCCATAGGCAAGTCGATTTCGATTACATTCATGACCACCGTGGCAGCCTGTACGGTGCGGCTGCGTGCCCAGAATTCTGTTTGTGGAAAGCCGTTCGGCAGATTAGAGTCCTTGCCACAGGACGCCGGCTTGCCCTCCAGCCAATCGCCTTGATCCATCGGCAAAAGCGGCAGCAGTCCGAGGCGCTCAAGCCGCGGCCTTCGGGCCGTGGCAAAAACATAAACAGCTTCCGGCGGCGTGAAAAAGTCCAGATCACCCGGAGTATACAGCGTTTTTGAGATAAGCCGTCCATCTTTGCGCGTCAGTATGACCCTGGCAACCGGCGCGAACGTGTCGTGATTGTCAAGAAATGGAATCACCAGCAGGTAAAGCTTTTTGTACGAATGCGCCGGCAGGGACAGATCGAAATTCTGCCGGCCGGCTTTCCAGGATACCGGGACAAATTTTCGTCCGGGATGTGCGAACGCAACCGGCACTTCTTTCGCATACATCAATGAATCCGCCCAAGGCGCCAGCAGGGATTGCACCGAACGCATGAGGTATTCATGCAAATGGTAAAACGTACGCACCGACTGCCACCGATCGTCGGCAATACAGGCCGTCTCGGGCAGCTTGATGTGCAGCTGATTGGCCCTGGCTTTTTCAACAGATGCGACCAGTCCATATCGGGTTTTGCCGGGCAGAACCAGATCGAATTGGTTGTCCCCTGGCGACAAACCGGACATCATGTCCGCCGGTAGAGTCCATGTCATATCTTTTTCCGTGTGCGGCGCAATCCAACCGTCCATTGAAGCCAAACTATTTCCCCGTGCCAGATTGATTTTTCCTTGATAAGCAGAATTACTGTTATTACGAACCACAACCGATAACCTGTCATTGTCCAAACGGCCTTTCTGGGCCGCCTCAAACGCCGGCAAAATCGCAATATCTATCGGTTGCCAGAACGAGAGACCGTCCTGCAACTGCAGCCGCACAAAAAAGCTGCGCCGGGAAAAATTCATCAGGCCGAGCCGGCCATAGCCCGCATACGGCGACAACAATCCGGTGCGAACAACACCCCTCAGGGTTGAGGCTTTGTCAAATTTCACGTCATGCAGAACGCCGTAACGATCATCTACCTCCACAGCCCTGCAATTTTGCAGGCGTAAAATCAAAGTGTCCCCTTCTGCAATGGACTGCGGAAAAGCCGCGGAACAAGTGAGAGGCCGCGTCGTAAGGCTCAATTCGGTCCTTTTTTGCGCCGGGATATCCAGCGAAAGCAGCAATGCACCCACAGCCGGCTGCAACTGGAATTTTTCCTCTTTTCCGTTCACCAGCAAACGCTCGACGGAACGGTTGGGCAAAAGCCAGCGTACCCGGCGTGCTATCGGCTGATCCGTATCCAGAATATAGGTCACATGATTTCCATCTCGCTTATACTGCACTTTATATTGCGGCAGGTGCAAAAGAGCGGTCGGCCAGGCGTCCGGGAATGCCGGGCTGATGCGGACATAGCTCTCGGGCCTATGCGCGCTCAGGCCGAACAGGGCTTCGATAGCGGCCTGCACATACAGCGCCGCCGGTGTGGTAAAATAAGAGGCGCCGCCCTCTTGTGCAATTTCCGGCCAGGAGCCGAGATGGGGCGGATCCATGGCCCATTTGGCGGACACCATCAGCGGCTTGTAGGCCTCGTTATTCAACCCCAGCGCACTGAGGCCCAACGCACCCCACGGCTGTTGTGCCACCGCCGCTTGCGGGCCCCAGGTGCACGCGTCATAATGGTTGGAAAAATTATTAGAGCAATATACTTCCCCGCTTTGACCGATCAGCCGGTCGCGCAAATGGCGCATGCTGCTCCAGGCATCGCGGGCGTCCAGCACATCATAGAGCAGAGGATAAATGTAGGATTGATACTGCGCATCCAGCCGCAGCACACCCTGAGGATCTTTGAAATAGGCAAACCGCCCCAGGTCCGGCAGCCAGAGCTCCTGTCGCAGCTGCGCCATGGCCCGAGTAATTTTATTGCGGCAAAGCGCTGCCGTCTCATGATCTCCCAGCGCATTAGCCAACAACTCCCGGGTAGCCAGCATGTTGATGCCTTCGATGGAAGGCGTCGTGCTGTTATGGGGATGAAACAGAAAATCCTCCTGATTGCCGATCTGCGCTCGCCAGGAAAGCAAAAGGTCACCCTCGGCATCATATTCCGCAAACGTCTGCGCTATGACTTTATCCAGCGCCGGCGCAATTCGGCGGGCAAAGTCAAGATCATGGGTGTGATTAAAATAATGCCTCACCTGCCAGGCCCAGAAATGATTCGATCCGCCAAACGCGATATACGGCTGGCCATCAGCCTTGAAACAGCGGATAGCACCTTCGCGGGACATGGAATCTGCGGCCACCTGAATGCACCATTTGGAACGATCTTCCTGTCCCAGCCAATCCGCAGCGGCACTGTGCTGCTGATGATATAGCGATTCCCAGTGATTAATGGCTTCCATCCAGCCATAAGGCTGTAAATAATTATATTCCAAATTATAGATCGCACTGGTAAAGGCCTCATCCAAGACTTTTTCCGGAGTTACAATGCGACTGCTTAAAAGCGACTTGTAATACGCATGGACAGCCTGCGCGGCTTTGGCCTCTTCTATAGATTTTGCCAAGTTCATTGCATCTGCGGCTGACGGTCCGTACGTCATGACCACATAGCCGCGGCCTTGCTCCATCCGTATGTTGAGACAACGGCCGCCCTCTTCCATGTCTCTTGCCATGCGACCGCTGCTCGCCACCGCCAGCACGTGCGGCTGTTTCTCGCTGTGAACGATAGCCAGGTTTTTTTCCAGGCGGATTGAATCCGTGCTATTAAAATATTCATGAAACCAGGGACGAATTTCTCCGCTGATGGTGTAAAAGCGGTCACCGCCGCCGCAACGCAGAACAATCGGCACCGCAGGCGCTGTACTGATCTTGAACAGAGCGGCGCCATCCTGTTTGCTGGTGTCACGGCCATAGAGCAAAGAGATGATCTCACAGGTGACGTGCGTGCCGGCAAGATCGTAGGAGGCTCTGACTCCGCCGGGAAAATCCTCAACCTGCAGATTTTGAGCCTGTTCCGAGCCGATGAGCCGGCCCTCTTTATCTATCAGCGTCAAAATCTTCAGCAGCATATACAGGTCATAGCCGGACGCTTTGCCATGAATATAGGTAAAAACAGCCGCTCGCCCTTTATCCTGATCCAGGGCAACATGAGTATCATGGAACGCTGCCATGCGAATTCTGTCGCCTCTTCGATCATCGGCAACGGTTTTGTACAGTCGTCCAGCCTCGGCGCGGTCAACCGGTTCACGGGATGTACCAATACGATGAATACGGATCATATCACCGACCTGCACGCCGGGAAAATGCACACTGATTTTTGCCAGCTGGCCGTGCCAGGCGGCAAACCGGCGCAGGTCAAACTGCATGATGGCGATATCGTCGGTTTCAGGCAGTCGTGTTACAAAATACCCGGAACCAGCCTGTTGCTCAGCGCCGGAGAACCACACTCCCAGGGCTTTGGCGGTAGCGGCCTGATATTCAACATAGAAATACCGCTCCTGGTCTGCATTGATCCGCACTGGAAATAAATCAATGCTTTGCTCGTGGGAAAACGGATTGGTAACTTCGCCTTCCCAGGCGGTCGAGGTCATGTGTACGGTTTTATGGCCTCTGACATTTTCCACCAGCCCTTTGCTATCTACAGGCTGCCAGCGGATGGATTCTTGTTGTGCCAGAGCGGTCTGAGTAAGGAAAAACGAATAGAACAAGACAGGCCATAATCTCTTTTGAATAATCCAAAGCCTTCGCATGCGTACCTCATGTGCTTGATGAAATTGAAAGAACCGGCAACAGCTTCTACACGTACGATCATCATCGATTTTTGATCAAAACCATGGACCTATTTGTTGAATGGACCGCTGAATTCATCAGACATGGCACTTTGCAAAGCTTCCAGGTAACCATATCCGTTTCTCATATCCGGTTCCAGATAGCTGCCCTCCACCCATTCGTTCCAGGAGTTGATGGTGATGACCGGCGGCTGATTTGGATGCTCATCGAGAAATTTTCTCGCCTTGATCATAAAAGATTTGAACGCTGCCGGTGTGCTGTTACGAACAATATCCAGTTTTTCGACAAACCTCGGATTGTTGTCCCAGCCGAGGGAAACATGCGGCCAGTAGGGAATGCCCAGTGCTTTTTCATAGTCCGGCCACTGCCGGACCGCTTCCATGCCCCAATCCACATAGTCTTTGCCGTTGCCGGAAACATGGATCCACTGATAGTGCGAACAGCTCGAGAATTGGAGTTGCCGGATATCCTCTGCCGTGGCGCTGCCGCCGCCGACCACAGACACATCATGAAGCATGGAATTGCGCAGCATGACCTGCAGATGCAGACCCGGAAAACCGGCTTTCGTGACTTCGTTTCTGAAATAATCCAGCGCCTCCCTGGTCTGCTCGAGGCCACCCAACCCTTTCATCAAATTGGCCAGATCGTATATATTGAAAACCGGCTCGCCGTTAATTTTAAAATAGGACGGATGGTGAAAATACTGACGGATGACCCGTTGTACGACGGCTTCAAAATTCTTGCGGTCAACCGTCCCCGGCCAGATGGTCTTGATGTCGTGCGACCGTTCAATGTCCCATACCGTACGGGCATCATGATTGGCCCACATGAGATAGAATTTAACCTTGTCGTTATTCCTTGCTTTTAAATAGCCATCATTCAAGGCTTCTTCCAAATATGGGCCTTCATTGTACCAGTACCAATCATAGATAAAAATATCCAAGCCGTAGCGGGCGGCAGTTTCAATCTTTTTCTCCATGACCTGCGGATCGTCTTCCATGACATATCCCCAGAGTGGATAGCGGGGCTGATCATGGCCGGGGAATTTCGGTTTGGCATCGCGGATCCGCTCCCATTCGCCCATATCGCCGCGGTAGAATTCTTTCATCAACGGCTCCTGGTGATAGGCCGGCCAGACCAGAGCGGCGGTCATGTATTTTTTGCCGATGGTCTTCCTTGCCTCATGATCGGTACAGCAATGGACCATAGAAAGACCAAGCCCTATGACCAGCAGGTTCTGAATCAACATTCTTCTTTTCATGTTTTACTCCTCAGGATCATTCAGAATCGAGACCGGATACTAGGATGAACAAGATCCTATATATCCTTCAAAGGCACTTTACCCAGATTGGACTGGACCACACGAACTGCTGCCGGTTTTTCATGGAAATTTCCACATTTTCTTCCGCTGCCAGCGTCAAACGAACATAATAAAAAGCATTTTTTAATGCAGCCTCTCGCCAGGTCAACTTGGCCTGGCGTTTCTGTGGTTCACTGCTGTACACCGTTTCACCATTGCAGATGACTTCAAGCCGTTGTATAATGCCGGGGGCAGCAACCCTGACTTTAAACAGCGGAGGTTCAGTACACGAAATGCTTTGTCCCATTTCTGCGTCGTCAGCACTGAAATGCAGAATAACCCGCGCATCGGTACTGGCATAGCATCGTCGAGTCTTGATGGCCTCATAGATCATCGGTCTGGTCAGAGCCGGCGCCCATACGCCGGTTAAACCGCAGGTTCCCGGACGGGCCCAGTGATCATCGCTGCTGGCAATCGCACCCAGCTTTTTCCCGGCTAAAAGCTGGTCGATCCATGTGCGCCCCTGTAGGGTCGCCTGGCCATGTCCCGAATAGTGCGGCTCATTAGCAAAGAATTCTGCCCGGCCATGATTGGAAAATATTTCGCATACCGGCTGCAAACTCGGTTCGAACCGACTCCAGTCCCATGGTCGCATACTCTGACTGACATGGTGGGGAATACACATACATTCTATCCCCTTTACCTCAGCCCAATCCTTTTCACGAGCCACAAGATCCGCCGGATCATGATTCAGGAAAGGAATCCAATCACCAGCAACGTAGACATTTTGATCACCTTTGGGACCTGACAACTCGGCAGCGATCAACGTTACAAACTTGCCTGTCTCATTGGCCTCGTTGCTGATCCGCTGCATGATACGCCAGTCCTCTGGACCATAATTGCCCTGCAAGAATCCATGATGATCGGCGTTGGCCTGAAAATCCAGTGCATAGTGATAGCGGCCGCTGTTGTAGCTGCCGTGATAGGACGAAACGGTATGCGCTGAGGCACGAGCGTCAGCCGACATTTCCGTGTGAACGTGGAGGTCACCCCAATACAGCCGCATGCCGGGATCGGTCGCAAAAACTTCCACCGGATTACTTTCTGCAGCCAGGCCATCCGCTGACTTTACTTTTATCCAGAAAAATCCTGCTTCTTTAAAACTGATTTCAGATTGCAAGGAACCTTGCGACAGATTTCCTTTCTGTGGGAGCAGAGCTCCTTTTTGATCACAGTCAAAAAGCAATGTTGAACTGTAACCGGTTGCCGGATTACCAAAACGGTCAAACGCACACACGTTCAAGCGCACGGGTTCTCCCTTGACCGCTGTTGAAGCGATTCGGGCAAGCAACTGAATGGCCGGGCCGGGTAGTTTTGGAATTTCCGGTGCATTGGGGATAAGCTCGGCATAGCCATCGGCATTATGATCAACTGCGATTTGAAAACACCAGCGATCACCTTCAAATCGACCTGCGTGTTCATCCACCCTGACGTTTTTCCAGTGAAACAACAACTTTTTGCCAGTCGGCAAACCGTGTAAAAGTTTGACATTCACAAAACGTCTGGCATCCGCCGGCTTTTGGTTGTACTGCGCCCAAAAATTTACCACCGCCAGTTCAGTTTCAACCGGAGTATCTGTTTCAATCCATATGAATCCCGGCTCTCCCGGTTTGGTCAATTGTGGATTAGTCGCACCATTGGGGCACCATAATTTTACCAGGCCTCCGGGTTCGATGCGCTCAGTGGCTGTGAAAGAGATCACCGCCTCAGCCAGGCTTTCTCCAACGAAAACCTGTTTTGGGGTTTCGATGTGAGCGATTCCTTTGCCCATATGGCGGGTAAAAAACTCGTATGCCGCCAGTTTCCCGTTTCCATAAAACTGTGCTAATGAGCGTTGATCTAGGACTGGATTACATGATGAGTGTACAGCGGCTTCAAGATTTTTTATATGGATATGTTCTCCCCTTGCACAATCAGAGGCAATATCCACAACCGCATAATGCCGGGGATCTTTATCCTGCACGTCCAACTCATCAATGATAACATCGGCACAGTTTTTTAATACAATCGAAGCATAGGCAGCGCGTGGTCGGGTCGCCTGTTCAGAGCAGTTAACCTCATTTCCTCGAATATGCAAATTCCGGGCATTACTCAGCTCCATTACCGGCGCGCCATATTCATAAAAGCGGTTGCCCTCAATGCGCAGATCATGGAACGGCCGTTCGACGGTTGTGGTGACCTGATCTCTATTATCCTGCCGGGCATACAGCATGGAGAGTATGGCCGGAGGAGGAGCACCGTGACCATGAAATTCGTTATTTCGCACCGTTACATCGTAGGCCATCGGCCCTTCAGCCCAGCGCGTGGACTCGTAAGTGAGAATCACGCCCCATCCTTCACGCAGATCAAAGATATTGTTTTCGATGAGCCCGCCATGCGCGCTGACCAGAATTCCGCGTCCACGATAGTCTTTGAATGTGCAGCGGCGGATGACAAACGGATCAGCCGCTTCCGAAAGATTGTAAAAATTATCAGATGAAGCAAAACCTTTTCCCACAGTCAACGGGGGGATCGCGCCGGCCAACGTCACCAGCCAATTGCGGCCGGCATCCTTTACCGTTTTTACTGTTACCGTCTGGCCGACTGTGGCCGTTGCCGAACGGACCAGCACCAATTCATCACCGGGATGCAAACTGTAGGAAGATTTTTTCACCAATACCTGATCCGGAGAAGGCTGATCCTGAACCGATAGTGCGGAACTGTGCACATTGATAGCATCATCCGCCATGCCTTCGAAACTGCAACTGTCAATCACGACATGGCCCCGCGATCCACGCATGTGAATGCCATCCGCATTAGTGGAAAAAATGCGGCCCTCCTTCACCTTGACATGACAGTTGTGGATGGTATGATGGCTGGTAATATGCGGGAAAAATGCCAGGCCCGGCGAAGCGAAAACCGTAATGTTTTCCCAAAGCAAACTGTCGCATTTTATGGCTGCAACAGCCTGGGCATAGTTCCCCGCCTTGTGGATAAAGGTATCGCCGGGCTTTAAACCCGATTGTATCAGGGGATCTTTATATCCTCCTCCTTCGCGCACGGGATAGAACCGCCAGAGCCGTTCACCTGTTTTTTGCCAGCGCTCCGCAAAAACCGCGGTCGGCCCATAGCGACGTCCTCCATCCGCTTCGTCTCTGACGGTGAGTCCCCATTTCGACATGGATCGTGCAAAGCACGGCTGGTCAGGTTCTAAAAAACCGTTTGTTACTTGCAGGTCAAACCAATATTGCGCATGATTGACTGCCGTAACGGTCCCCTGTGCAAAAGGCAGTGGATCATAATCAATTTTTATGTTTTTAATCTTGACGTTATTAGAGTTTTCGCTGCAAATGCCGCCGATTTCCGGATGAGTGATCAGCAGGGTGGCGCCCTGACCATTTATCACGAGATGTGATGCGTTTTTGATATACAATGCGTATTGGGATTGCATATTCGGACCGTCCGGCAGACCAATGCGATAGATCGCTCCGGCCTCGAAACGGATCTCCGCCGGTTGGCCGGACGCCATGGCGGCATCCACGGCTGATTTCACCGCGGCATAGTTGTTTGTAGAGGATGGATATGCCCTCCAGTCACGTATGTTATAAACGGTTATTCCGGCGAAGGAACCGGTCACACCAACCAGCAACAACAAAAAGAGTAAAGCCCCTCCGGGATTTTTTTTCATTATCTTTTCCTCAGGCGACCTGCGACACATTGTTCCACGCCATGCCGATTGTGGGGCACACATAAGCTACTTCCTTCGCACAACCACCCATCGCCATCATCCAATGGAATCCGCGATGATCCGTAAACAGCTTTTTCCAATGACCGTCGATGCTGACGTCAAATTGCGAACGACAGATATCATAAAAACGATGGCCTTTGCTTTTCTTCATAAAGCCCATCACTTTCGCTTCACCGTCGAATGTAATGGGGTCAGCGTCACCGGTCCAAAGAGTCCTGACAATAATTTCCGCCGATTCAGCGTCATCAACTTGGGATATCGGCCTTCCATGTTCTTTTCTTCCAGTTGGCGTGAACCACTTATCTCGTTGGCCGGTGTGTTCAACACCCTGATCTCCAGATGATTGGCACCCTTTTTCAAACCGTCCAGATAACAGGTATAGGGACGAAAAGGGACAGAAGCGGCTTTCATTCCATTTAAAAGCACCTCAGCCGCATAACAGACATTTCCTAACTCCAGCCGCGCCTGTATTGTTTGGTACGGCCAATCGATTTCCATTGTATAACTCAGCCAGCCGGAATACCCAGGAAATCCAAGCTCACTCCATGACAGCCATCGGCCTTTGATCTGACTTTCTCGATGATCAGGCGTCTTAATCAGACCGTTCGATATAGTCAAAGGAACGCCGGCCGGATCAGGGTGGTCTGGCGCCGCGATCGTTTGTGAATGATCCAAAAGATAAACAGCAAGCTCGGTTGCGTCCAGCCGTTGGGTAATTTTCAGATCCTTCCCTTCCGCTAATCGGATCAAGGATCCATCATCCAAATTGACATTGAGCAGCCGTCCGGATCCTGAAAACTGTACAATCCCTTCCCAAGCAAACTTGTCCTCATTGAGCAGCGTGATCATCTCAACATTGCCATCCCTGCGACTGCAAGTAGCCAGGCGAGCCCCCGTAGTTTCGATTCTCACTTTTTGGGGCAGATATTTCGCAAAATCATCGACAGATGCGAATAGGTGCACCAAGGGTTCGAGTTCCTTTGCAACTTCTTCCAACGCCAGTATCGTTCCGCCCTGTCGCCTGAACAGACTTAATTGCTGCACAATTTGCGGACTGATTGTGCATCTTGGCGGCAAGATCAATGTCCGATACATTTGACCGCTTTTAGCCCGCAATCCGCCATTTATGATTTCGAGTCGACTGAACGCTTCATCCCAGATGTAATCGAATTCACAAGGCAGATAAGCGAGATATTCCGCGATCTCGTCCGTCGATTCCCAGGGCGGCGGATAGAGATTGCCGATATGTGGATGCGACATCAGCGGTTGATACAGGCTAATATCTTTCATCGGCAGGTAAAGGGCAACCTCAACACCTGGAATACCTGTATTGGCAAGCGCATTCATTCGAGCAATCCGTCCGGTAAGAACGGAACCAAAGTCTTCCATAATTGAATTATGTAAATTATTTACCTGAAAACCCCGTTTTTCATAAGGCAAGAGCGCCATCATGAAATGACTCACCCCGCGAATGATCTGATGCTCCAGGATATACCGCATGAAATTGGCGTCTCTGCCATCGCCGGTATCCCAAAGGGATTCACTCATGCCCCGTTCTTTATTCAGGATCCTCACGGCAGAGCCAAGATAGCGGGGAAAGTCGGCAAATTTACCTGGAACCACTTGATCCCAAATCACATCAATGCTGGGTCGATGGCTAAACGAGCAGTTTTTAAAAAAATGACCACTGTGAAGGGCCAGGCTATATAAGCGATGATCCATATCCTGTTGCGGACCCTGCGTCAAAACGCCATGGCTTGCACACCAGGAGGCTATTTCGCCCCAATAATTTTCAGCCAGCAGATCGGTCCAGACATCCTGATAATCCATTATCTGCCGGCGGACCGGATTCAAATAGAGATTGAAATCCCATTGAGTGAAAAGATTGGACTGACAGGCGATCACGAGGGGAAGGTATGGACGGATATCATAACCTTTTTTCTTCTGAAACGCAGATGCGAATTCAGAGGTCCAGGGGTAGGGATACGCTTGCGACGCTTCATCATTGAAAAAGCCCTTCAGCGTCTTGCCGAAATAGCTGGAAAATCGGCTGGCATATGGTTCATACATGAGCTTCAGGAAACGGCGCGTCGCTTGTGGATTCAGCATGTCAAGGGTGTGAAAATCACCTGCGATCGCAGCATTTTCATTCCATGAGCTGTAATCCCAGTTCACCATGAAAAAACGTTCCCGCTCATTGCCGGCCTGATACCGCAAAATTTCGCCAGGCTTTAAAGACAGATCACGCCATATCCCAGAGGGGGTGGTATGCTTGTTAATGGGAACCGAACCAGCCGCAACGGCTCGAGGTGGAACCGTGAACGAAAGAGTCTCTCCTGGTTGCAGAATCACATCCATGCTCAGATGCAGACGCCGCGCTCGATACGTCGTGTCCTCGGTAACCAGGCCGCCGCCGAATCCGCTGGGGAAAACCCAATCATCCCAGATCCACACCTCCAATTCTTTGGCAGACGCTTCGTTCAATGCCATTTCAATTCCTTTGAACCAGGATTCAGACAAAACGGTGTCCGAAACGCCCTTCCAAGGCACGATTACAAATCCGCCAAAGCCCATCCCTTTCATCCACTTTATCTGTTCGTTTATAATTGCCAGCTGCGGCGGGGCATTCCACACCCAGGCAACTTGCGGACGAAAAGCGGGATTGGGCGCTTTTAATGCTTGCTGGAAAGCAGTTTCTCCGTAGCAGGCATTGTGCCAAGTCAGCATGAATAAAAGAAAAAACAGACCGTAAAACGGATGATCTTTTCTCATGTCCTCATCGTTCCCATTCTTCGTTCATGTAATAATAGCCGGTACGGCTTTTCTCTGCTAGAATCTTTTCACTTACGCAACGCATTGGCTTCGATCTGCTGCAACCACCCCTCGATAGTAAATTCCGGCAGGCCCAATTCATCGGAATGCAGACAAGCCATCAGCTTTTGCGGGGTGGGCCGGATGCCAATATCCGGCAACAGATCGCCTCGTTGGTGCAATGATGTGCCATACAGCTTTTCCAATATTACCCCATTTTGATCACACCAAACGCCCGAGTTGATCGTCGGCAACGCCTTGATGGCTTGCAGGGTCGTTGCCGGCGTTCCCAACCACTTTTCAATCCACTCCAAGGCTTCTTTGCGCAGGAAATAGGGACGATGTCCTCCCCCAGCTTCGATCCAATAGCGAATCTTTTCGTTCGCGGCCAGGCGCTCATAGATGCGGCCGGCACTGTCGACGACTGCGGCCGTTCCCTTCCAGGCGCTGCCGTCCTTCCGCTGATCGATGATCACATCCGCATCGCCGTTCATGATCAGCACCGCACAATCAGGAGCCGGTAAAGTAGCAAAACCAGTCCAGGTCAAGTTTTCCCGCATGCGCTGATTGGGCAGGTTGGTGCACAATTTTCCAGCGGTCAACAAAATATCATCATAAGCCCAGCCGGTGATGACGGCCATTTTGAGACGCGGATCAAGCGCTGCCATCCAGGAGGCGATAGCCCCGCCCAGAGAATTACCGACCACGCCGATCCGTTGAGGGTCAATATCCTTGCGCTGCAGAAGAAAATCGATGCCGCGCATACTGTCAAAAATCAGTTTACCCATGATGAGCCGGCCGGCCTGGTCGGCACGGTCGCTCACGCTTTGCGGATCATGGGCGCGCGTGCCAAGTTGACCCAAAGGATGCCGTTCTTCTTCGCCGATGGGATCGAGCGCCAGGCAAGCCAGTCCCATTCTGGCGTAAAGCTGTCCGGCATAATTATATTGCCATTGACTTTTGCTGCCACCATGGCCAAAAGTCAGCACGATGGCCGGCATTTTTTGTGCGGATTTCATTGGCCGGTACAGGACGGCCGGAACCTGTGAACCGGATTCGGCTGTAAAAACCCATTTCTCGATGACAATCCCATCCCACTCGCTCTGACCGCGAAAACTGGCCGCCAATGCCACGGTCTCGGATGGAATGCCCAGCATTTTTTTTAATTCGCCTCTTGTTTTTGTCTGCCATTGCCGGTGACGCAATGATTCATCGCCCTGCAGCCTGCCGAAATCAGCGATTGCCGCAGGCGTCTCCATTTCTGCCGGTCGTTTTCGATCCTGTACCAGCGCCAGATATTTGGCCATCGCTTGAGCGAAAAAAATCGTCCCCAAATCCCGGATCATATAGGGGCTGGCATCCGTGCCGTCCGGTTCAAGAACCTTTTCCAGAATGCATCCATGCAGATTCGGATCCTTTGGATGGGTGAACTGCAAACGCATGCAATAGGACAGCCCCCGCTCGATCAAGGGCAGCCTGTCGGTCTGGCCCAGTTCCGCCAGGGCATCCAGAAACATGCTGATCGCCCCTGCCGCACCGGAGGTGGCGTGTCCGAACGAATCGGTATTGAAATCGAGATCGGTATTGCGTAAGAGACCGCCATCCCGTCTGAGGGCCAGTTGGTACCAGGTGCAGCTGCGCAGGAACAGCTCGCGATAGCGCTCATCCCGCGAGAAACGGTACATAGCCAGCATCGGATGTCCCCACCAATAGCACTGCCGCGGATGGATTAAACCTGTTTGCCGATTGCAGGGGAGATAGTTGATCCAGTTGCCGGATGGTTCCTCATCGGCCAACAGGCGGGCGGCGATATTTTCCGCCGTTCGCAGATACTCTTTTTTACCGGTCAACTGGAATGCTGTCAGGAAAACAGCATCGTCCATGAGAGGCCTGCCTTCTGTGGTCACTCCATTGACCGGGACAAACATCCTTCTCGCCGGGTCATAATGATCCCGCAATAATCCCTTGTCGCCGATGACGGCATTTTTTTGTACCCACTCTACCGCAGCCAGCGCTGCATCGCGATATTTTGCATCGCCTGTTTTTGCGCTCAGCAGAAAGAGACCATCCAGGCCCTCGAGGATGGCCGAGGTATTGATGATGTCGGGTAAATCTTCATAAGCCAGGACCAATCCTTTGTCCGGCCCCTCGGTGATTCTATTATTGAGGATAAACTCACCACCCAGAATTGCACTGTCCATGAATTCATCCCCGAGCACGTGAGAGGCCATCACCAGCGCTTTGATAGCCTGTCCCGTGTGCCAGATCGGGCAGAAAAATTCCCATTGGCCGGTGGCCGCACGATATTCACCACGAATGGCGCCGGTCCATGCGCGTTGCAGATGGCGTTTTCTGTCCTTTTCTGTCACCATGGTTTCATTCTTGACCTGGGCGATCCGGGCAAGCCACTGGCAAGCCAGGCGCAGCCGCTCAACGCAGATGTCGGATTTTAAAAGTGTGCTTTGGGGAAACACCGGGGCCGTCCTGCCTTCCAATACGCCAAACATGATGCGTTCCTTGCGGTCAGCGGCAGAATCGCCCTGCGTTACCGTCAGATAGATGGCACCCTGATGCTCGCGCAAGGCAGGATATTGAAAGGACTTTATCGTTTCGAACCGGTATTTTCTCTCCCAGTTTTTCCCGTCGCGAGAGACGTCGATGTTGAAAACAGAGCGATGAACGCCCTCAATTTGCGTCGCCTCTTGCCAGCCGAGATAATAAATGCCATTGTATCGCTCAAACACCGGCTTTGAATTGGTGCCGTTGGTGACGAAATCCCGGTTTTCACTAGACGTCCAGGTTTTACCATCCTTGCTTTGAGCAAAGGTATAGTTGCGATCGCCCTCTTCCTGGCGACATATGGCCATCCAGGTTCCATCGGGCAGGCGGTTGACGGCTGATTCGGTGAGCTTTAGTACGTGCGGCAGGTTATAATGTCCGATCACCTCAAAAGTGGCCAGATCGTCGTGCACGATTGCGAGCGCATTTTGGCCGCCAGGGAAATTGTTCAGGGCGATGTAGGTTTTACCGTCGAATTTCTTGAACGAGTCGAACAGGTACAAGCCATGATCGACCATCGGCCGCGTTAGGCCGTGCGCTGCAGCATCCGCATGCAAAAATTGCGGCTGCATATCAAAAATGCCTGCTGCTGTCTTGAGTTTTGCTTTATATATATTGCCGTCAAAGGCCATGCGTTCCCGGTCAAAATCGAGGTACCAGGTTTGCGCCTGCCGCTGTCCGGGCGCTTCACTGGCAAAGTAACAGCGCAAGGTGCGGGCATCTTTTTGCAGAATGCGCGGCACAAAGCAGGCGCCCGGGGGTAGCTTCGCATTGGCAAAGACCTGCTCAGATTTGGCAAACGGAATGATTTTCTCCACGTTGAACGTCTTCAGGTTCACGATGGACATGGCCGCATAGACTTCCGGCCAGTTTGCGGCCTCACCAGGCCTGACATCATTGACTTCCGCGACAATATAGGCGCGCTCGCCCAGGAGCGCCATCTCGGCATCGTGCGCGCCTTTTACCTGCGGCGCGCAAACATTGATTAATCCTTTGAGCACCTGATCGGCAGCCTGCTTGGGATCCCAGTCCGGGGGTAAAATCTTTTCTGCAGAAGGCGCGCGCGCTTCAAGCCGGCTGATTACTTGTTTGAGCCGGACCGCCCCGGAAGCATTTTTTCCTGCATGCACATCCTGTTCGCAAAAACTGGCCATGAGTATTTCACCTGCGCCGCCCCGATCCCGGTCATAGACGATCCGGATCAGACCATCCTTATCCTGGACGCCGTCGGGATAAGATACTCCTGTGCGCTCATCAAGCAACAATCCCTGATTCCAGGTTTGGCCATCGTCGGTCGATATCTGCGCCGTGAGATGGCTGCGCTGTTTATCCCAGGACGCTTTTTTATCATACTGACAATGATTGACGAGCAGCAAATGGCCGGATGATAGACGGCGTATAAAAAAGCGCGAACCCGGGCTAGTGATGGTGCTGGCAGTGGCCTCGCTCCAGGTTTTACCCCGGTCAGATGAAAAACTCTGCCAGAGCCAGCCGCTGCCGGTCCGGATCAGCATCCATAACCGCCCATCCTTCAACTCCACAATCATGTTTTCCAAAGCCCAGTGCGGTGCTTTAAGCGCACCATATAATTTCCATGTTTTGCCCTGATCTTTGGAAATGCCCACGCCCTGGAGCTGTTTTTCGCCGGCGAACCACTCGTGAATCGGTTCACTGGCATGAGTCACCGGCATAATCCATTCACCAGTAGAAAGCACAGTGGGCTTGTTCATGCGGAACGCATACGGCGACTCGTAACCGACACGGAATTCGGGGCCAAACACCGGCGGCGTGGCGTCAGGGTCACGGCAGATGCGGGCATGAACATCATGAACGGCGGAATCCTTGTTGCCACGATTAAAAACATACCAAAGGCGTCCATTGGGATCGATCCACAAGGTGGGATCGAAACATCGCGTGCCATCCTTCGGAAAAGCTATTATTTTCGGCAAGGTAAAAGTCTTGCCATCATCGTCACTGTAGCAGAGCAGCACCTTGTTTTCCGGCGCCGGCTCCTTTGGTCCGCCGGAGAACCAGGATATGAAAATCCGGCCTTTCACCGTGCGCTCGAGTCCAGGAATTCCCTGCCACAGGCGTTGGATTTGCGCATCTGAATTCCAGGCTTGATTCGGATCGGCAAAAGTCTTTTGTAGAAATTCCGCTCTTCCGACACTCTGTGCAGCTAACAGCAGCAGGGCGCAAAAACCTGACATTTTGATATACTTCATGCAATCTCCATAAGGTTCTTCAAGCTTGCAATATTCAATAGATCCTGGGTACGAATATATGCCAAATGTTAAAATACAAGCGATTGGCCAGGCGATTTCTCAGGGGAAAAGCTCCATTCCATATGAGCCTGCCATCGCGCCTGTAACACTCGATATCCGCACAAGGTTGAATTGGAGGTTCCAGGCTTTTGCGCACTGCCCTGAGCAACAGGCATGCCACCTCATGAGCCAGCAATAATATCCATAAAGATGCGAAATCTTTGCTCTTCAAACCTGACCGGCCCTTTCCCCCCGTTTCCAGCAAATAAAATGGGATACGCTTAGGCTGCTACAGAGTCCAGCCGGTTCGATATTCCCGATGCAGAAAACGGTTGGCGCCTTCGTCGTTGGTGATTTTCATATTCTGGCCGTCCCAGATGAGTTTCTTGCCTGCACGCAGGGCCACATTGCCCAACAGACAGACCTCAGACAGCAAACCACCATGATCAAGGAAATTCGAGCCGGCAGGCGGACCGCCTTTGCAGGCTGCGATCCATTCTTGATGGTGACCGGGCGAACGCGGCAGCGTCTTGGGCGGACGCTTATAGCTCTGCATCTTTGCTTCAGGGACCAACCGGTGACCCATGAGGATTCCCTTATCGCCGATATAGGTCACATCAGCGAGCGGGCGATCCGGTTCCAATTCCTTAGGAGTCGCCGGCTTTAGTCCGCCATCATACCAAGTAATCGTGACCGGAGGCATGTGACCACGAGCAGCGAACTCAAAGCGCGCGATCACGCCCAGCGGGTATAATTCCGGATCGAGTTTAGTAGATGACGCTTCAACGCTGATCGGGTGGCCCAGGTTTAACGCTTTGAAAACTGTGGACAACCTATGGCAGCCCAGGTCACCCAGCAATCCCGTGCCAAAATCCCACCAGTTGCGCCAGGTCCATGGACAGTACAATGGATGGTATGGGCGTTCAGGGGCAGGCCCCAGCCAAAGGTTCCAATCCAATCCATCAGGGACAGCCGGAGTCTCAGACGGCCGTCCTTCACAAGCCGGCCAGGCCCAAGAGCGAGCCGTGTTCCACACTTGGACTTCGTGCACGGCTCCGATGGCGCCATCAGCTATGAACTCGCAGGTCAGGCGCGCTTCCTCCGAAGCCTGGTATTGATTGCCCAGCTGCGTGGCAACTCCGGCGCGGCGCGCCGCTTCGGTCACCTGTCTGGCCTCATAGACAGAGTAGGTCAGCGGCTTTTCGCAATAGACATGTTTGCCTTTCTTCAGGCAGGCCATAGTGATCACTGCGTGCGTATGATCCGGCGTGGACACTACGACCGCATCTACGTCCTCTTTATCCAGCAACTCTCGATAGTCGCTATACGCCTTGCAGCCGTGGTATTTGCCCGACCTCTTTTGCGCGGCATAGTGTTCATCGACCATCCGTATGGCAGGTTCGCGGCCTGCGGAGCGTACTTCCTTGCCGTTCGACCAAAAAGTCGACAGGTAGCCGCCGCTCTCGCGATTAACATCGCACACCGCCCGGACCCGGACTTTAGAAAAGGGCAGCAATAGCTGGATGTTCTGCAAACCCTGGCCGCCGGTACCGATGAAAGCCAATGTAATTTTTTCGCTCGGCGGAATCTGTCCCGGGCCTCCCAACACATGCCGCGGCACGATCGTGAAAGCAGCTGCCGTCTGCGCCAGGAAGCGGCGCCGCCCCATAGCGATCGGGCCGGTCCTGCGATTGGAGCGTGCTGTTGCCCGGGTTGTTTTCATGAATATTTCCTCCATGGACAAATTCCCCTCAATCAAGCGCTGAGGGAGGCTGCTCTTTTATTGCACCTTCCACCAGGAAGACACCTGATTCATGGGAGAGCTCAACGCATCTCCTCATTTTGCTGGAAAAATTCCGGCTTTACCCGTTTGCCGAACAGGAAGAACTTGCGCTCAGGATACCACAACACCGGCTGGCCCTTAGCCAATGTAAAACTGGAGTACAGGGCCAGATCAAGTCGACCATTGGTGCCTGGTTTGCCCAGACTGACGCCTTTGTGATCCATGAAAAATTTCGGTTCGTCGAACCATACCGGCTGATCCGCACCAGGCTGAAAGCGGCCATGAACCAGATAAATCGGACGGCGGTGAAAGCCCGTGTCCGTTGGCTTGAAGCCCTTGTAGTTGCCGTCATGGTTGTGAATGAACAACGCATAATGGCCGCTGGCGCTGGTGTTGCCAGCCAGATCATACATGGGACACGGCGATAGTGGATGCAGCAGGGGATCGCCGCCATCCTTGCGCAAAAGCCGGCGCGGCTCGGTCCAGGTTTCGCCCAAATCGTCGCTTACACTCCAAAATGGACTGCCTGAAGCGGTGCGCATCACACAAAAGAGCCGGTTATCCGGGAGCTTGACAATGGAGGGCTCCTGGCACGCGCTCACCTCCGCATGGCCGGGATAGGGCACAGCCAACGCCTTTTCATCTGCCGCGAACCAGCTAATCTTCAAGTCTCCCACCTCGGGATTATCATCGACGTTTTCGAAGCGCATAAATTCGACGCGGCTGTCGGCAGAGGTCCAGTGCGGAGTAGGATTTTTTCTTACCGCAAAACTGGTCCAGCGGGTGAATCCGGCGAAATACTTGCCGTCCTTCCCCAATCGCAGCGGCTTTTGCCAGCAAATCATATTCGGCGGCATGTCAGGGTCCGGATTGTCATTGATGCTGCGGCGGACCGGAATGTTTTGCGGTTTAGACCAGGTACGACCGTTGTCGTCGCTATAAATCCCATGCAGCCAGCCGGTGTGATGATAAAAGTTGTCATAGATCCCCATATGCTGGCTGTAGAGCACATATATTCTGCCCTTTTTACTCACCAACGGGTAAGCCCAGCTCGCGATGTTCCCTTCGCCCGGCTTTTTCGGCCCGGCAATAACGGACGGTTTGCTCCAGGTCTTGCCCTCGTCCGTGCTGCGGGAAAAAGCGATATGCTGGTCCGGCTGCGTTTCCGCCGAACTCTGCGTCCACACCGCCATCAGCGAGCTATCCGGCCCGTCAAAGACCAAAAAGTGCTCGTTGCCCGTATCGTTTACATTCGCGTCGGTTACGCTGGGAACGTACACGACATAATCGGGTTTGGTGATGTTCAGCTCGTGTTTAATGCGTTTTTTCAAGTCAGCCGGGGAAGAAATAAAATTGGGATCCGGTTTTGATGGCGCCAAACTCGAGGCAGCAGCGGCAGCCATTACCAGTTCGTTGCGTCTCCGGATCAACACGGCCGGATCCGATTCATACTCTTGTCCGCTCTTGACCACTCCAGCAGCGATGCTTCGCGCCTTGACAGCGTCCATTTTTTCCAGAATTCTGAATAATTCATATTCTTCCACCGCATCGCGCCAGGCTTCATAGCGAATGGAGCCCTTAATGGTGGCACGGGCCGAATCCGGATAAACCGTGTTGCCGTCGCCGGGGGAATAGCCGAAGCAGTACTGTTGCTGTTCCACTGGAACATCGTTGTTATTCCAGCCCCAATGCAAAAAGCCGTCGACGTCATATGAATAGCACAGCCATGCCAAAGAGCGCATATGCCACACCGGCGAATCGATGAATCGATTCAGCCAGGCGTCTTTGGGACCGCAGCAGGTATACAACCAGACCGCCTCGCCGGCGTTTTTGCGCGAACGAAAAAAATCGGCGTTCTGATCATAGGTGATGAGCTTGGCTGTCCAGACATCAATCGCTCCGGACAGGGAGGTCAGCAGGGAATCCGTTTCCACCGCATCGCCGATCAGCATGTTGGGACAATATTTGCGCACGGAATCTGCGACACTCCGCAGAGATGTAACGTGTTGCCTGGTGGCCGGCTCATCGGCGATGTGCTGATACCACAAGGCGTACCAGCCCTTTGCCAGCAAATGCGATTTCAAGGCAGGCAGAAATTGCGTCAGCCAGTTATCGGCTGCGCGAGTGCCGAACAATTCATTGGCGATGACGATTTTATCACCGACTCTTTTCAGCAGGCTGACCCCATAGTCCCCGGTCCAGGACCAGCTCCCGGTCCTGGCCATGAGATGGCTGCCGGCCAGCCGCTTCACGCCTCCGGTTTTAACAAAGCGCTCGACCAGTTGATCGAACAGCGTCCAATTGAACGTATAATGACCGCGGTCATCGCAGGTTGATCCGGCATCCAAAAGCGGCCGGAGAATCGGAATCAGTACATGGTTTACCCGATAATCTTTAAAACTTGCCGCATAGGCATCGATGAGCGACCACCATTTGTCGGAATAGGGCTCACACCCCTGTTGCGCAAGCGTGTTGCTTCGATAGGGAGACCACCAGAATTCTGTATCAAAAACTCCATCCTTGCAATCCGGGATGGAGACGTCGCATACCGTCAATGATATGGGTACACGGACTTGACCGGCGCTTGTGCGGATAAGGGTTGCACCATGATACGGCCCGGGCACTGCTGTTTTGGGCACTCGAACTCTGATCCAGATCGGCTGCGTCGTTTGCGCAGGTACCATTCTGTTCGCGTCGTTAGACAGAGCATCCGGAAACCTGGCCGGGACCCGGCGCACCGGCGCCGAGATGGAACTATTGTGCTCAAGATAATGATAGTCCACGAAATTAAAAGAACATGCATATTTTGCTATCTTGTTTCGCTGACCGGTGACATCCGTAAACGAGACCTCCTCAATGGTAAAAGCAGCATCGCTGCGCAACAGGATTTGGCCGCCTTCGACTTCGTTTTTCGCGACTACAAGCGTTATGGAATCGGATGAGCCCGCTGTTTTAACCTCTTCCCGGAAAACATTCTCATAACTGCTTTTCGTCCATACATCCAGGTGTGCGCAAACTGCATTTTCAGTTAAGACACAGCCTAGCATGCACAGCACAAACGGGATTAGTACATGACACCTTGATAGCCAGCAGATGGGATGTTGAATTTTGAATGCGGTCATAATAGCACCACCAATCTTTTCACTTTTTATGCGCCTCTTTTAGCCATGGCTTGGGATTTATGCCCGTGGCCCGATTGACCAGTACGCAAAGACGGACAGCATCGCTAACAGGTTTGCCTGCCAAAACATCCTGCTCTGTGAATGCGGCTAAAAGAATATGTTTATCGTCGGCTCTATTCCAGTCATAGATGATATAAATAGTACCATCCGGCGCTTGCATCCCATCCGGATATGAAACAGTGGCCCGTTTGTCCAGGCAAAATCCGCCCTGCCAGGTCTGGCCATCGTCTTTGGACAGATAAGCAGTGAGGTGCGTACGGCCGATGCGCTCATGCAAAGGTCCATGTTTGATCAGCAGCAGATGGCCGGAAGCAAGACGCCGGAAAAAGAATCGCGCGGTGGCATCCGGAAGGAATCTTTCCACCTGCGTCCAGGTGTATCCCCGATCCATTGAAAAGGCACGGCCAATGCCGAAATTGGTCCGCACCAGCATCAACAGACTGTTATCCCTGCGCTCTACGATCATCGGTTCGTCGCAGTTACGCTCGGCCGGATTGGCCACAGTAGCGGATCCCCGCAGAACCCAGGTCCTGCCTTTATCAGAAGAGGCCACCACCCGGCAGCTGTTCTCGGTATGCCAGATGGCCGTGGGCAACAACCAGTCGCCATCGTGCAGTACGATCGGTTTGTTGATCATGACGCCGTTACAGATGACACGCGGTTGGCTCCATTTCGGATTCTCATCATCCGGATTATCTGTGCTCATGGCCATAGTCACGGTTGCCAACTCATCAGGACCATTCAGCCACCAAAACAGCCAGAGGCGATTATCCGGATCGAGCCAAAGGCAAGGGTCAGAGGTGCGCATCGGCCCATCGCCGTCCGGATCGATGACGAATTGCAGGTCGCTCCAGGTTTTGCCGTTATCCCCACTGGTCACGCCAACCACATAGTTATAGCGGTCTTCATGTACTTTACCGGCATACCAGACGGCCCACAACCTACCGCTTTTAGTTCTTTCAAGAGATGGGATGCCCTGATACTTGCGAGCCTCCGGACCGTATTCGTTGCCGGGAGCGAAATGGACGGGCGGATGAACAAATGTATCCAGTCCTTTGACCGGCTGCCGGTTTTTCATCGGCCGGCTGATGAGCATCCCAAGTTTGGATTTCGGGCCGACGAGTTTTCCGGCCAGGATATCTTTTTCAGTAAAACGTGCAAGAAGTATTTCCCCATCCGTGCTGCGATTGCGGTCATAGGAAATATAGATCGTACCGTCCGGCGCCTGAAAACCATCAGGGTAAGAAACACCGCTGCGTTCATCCAGGATCAAGCCGCCCCTCCAGTTCAGTCCCTCGTCATCAGAAAGCCATGCGCTCAATTTGACGCGTCCTTCGTGCGCATCGATGGTATCGCCGTGTTTGACCAGCAGGATGCGGCCGGAAGCAAGCCGGCGGAAGTGGAAGCGGGCGTTAGGATGGCGGATATTTTCCGGAAAGCCGGGCTCGGACCAGGTTCGCCCGCCATCGTTAGAGAAGGTCTGGATAATGCCTTTGGCCGTGCGCCCGAGCATCCACAACGAACCGTCCCTGCGCTCGACGATCATGTGCTCATACCAGTCCGGATTGGGAAACCGGACGCATCCCCTCCTCTCCCAGGTTTTTCCCTGGTCTGTCGAGACAAAAACATTGGCGCCGCGCAGGGGATCTAATTCCGGAAAGATGTTCGCAAAAGGGCCAATCCCCAGTGTATGGTCTAAAAGCTGAACAGGCAGAATCCATTCCCCGGTCGAAAGGACTGTCGGTTTGTTCAACATGGAACCGTGCCAGATGCGGCGTGGAGCAGACCACTCTGGTTTATCGGCGTCCGGATGGTCACATATCGTCGCCCACAGACCGCCCCTGCCGTCAAAGTGATTCATCACCTGGTCAAAAAAGAACCATAATCGGCCAAGCGGGTCGGTCCAGAGATTGCCGACAATGACGCTTCGCTTGAAAGGCAAATGTTTTGGCTGGCTATCCACAACCAGACATGGTTTTGACCAGGTTGCACCGTCGTCATCACTTTTAGCCGCCACCATAAAAGCGCCCGGACCGTCCTCGCCAGCTACCCATACAGCCCACAGTCGGCCCCCTGGCGTCCGCTCGATGCCGATGGTCATGCCATAGTCAAGCCTGTCATAGTCGTAATCAGGCAACGGCGTAGTGTTCAATGTCGGGGGAATGAGTGTCAGGTCGGCTATCTTCCTCATCACATCAATTTCGTAGTCGCGTATTTGCTCCGCCGTCATGGCAACAAAGCGCGCTTCTTGCATACGATATGTTGCCAGTGCTGCAACAGGAATGATAGCAAGTTCGGCGCTGTTGTTGTTACCGCCGCGGCCGCCGCTGTTTGAATAGCCGATGTACAGTTTGCCGTCATGCTCGATCGCAGAAGGATAAGCCAGCATGGCGTTGGCGTGCGATTCGCCTGGGCCCTGATCCAACAGCGCATGGCGGATGACGAACAGCTCGGAAAAAGCATCTTCTCCGGGATGGCTGACGGCAATGGTCAAGGGATACCGCCGCCTGCCGGCATCAGCGGCAGTGGTGCAGATCAGGTAATTTTGGCCGGTGCTGAGCGTGCCACAGCAGGGTTTGCTGTCCGCCATAGGCAGATTGCCCGCTCTGGCCGGTGACCAGGTGCGACCATAATCCGAGCTTTCCGAGACCAGTGTTGTCGGATTCTTATCGCCCCAGCGTGCGACGTTCAACATGCGGCCGCCGTCGACCATGACGGCGGATTCGCCCCAGACGGATTCCGGCGCCACGCTCTCGTGACAGGGAATCACCACCAGGTCCCAGCGCGTGAAATCGTCGCCATGACTGATGGCCACGGCCGGCAGGTTGCCCTTGACGTCGTACCCTTTGGCGATACGGGCGCCGGCCATGATCCAGTTGCCGTCGTCCATCTTTACCGGCTCCTGCAATGGCCAAAAACCATTTTTTACTACAATCCCTTTGGGACGCCATTGCCCGCTCTTTTCATCCAAGATAAAGGCGCGGGTGTGGGTCTGTTGGAAATCGTCATAAAACGCGCCATGAAAACTCCAAAGAGCCTTTTCATGGGACAGGAAAACGCCATGACTGACGCCGAGATGCTCATCGCCGGTGGCAATGGTGAAAACCGGGCTCCAGGTCTTGCCGGCGTCTTCGCTATAGCGGCCGCGGGCCTGTTCGCCGCCGGTATTTTCCAGGCCTTTGTTATGACCGAAAGAGGCATACAACCTGCCATTGTGCCAGGCGAGCGCCACGCCGTGCAGCCAGCGATAGCCGTCCTTTTCAGGCTGGTGCGGCTGTATTACCGAGAAGGTAACATCATGAAGCACGGGGATGTCGGCGCTGGCTGGGACCGATCCGCCACCCCAGATGTTAAATGGAACAGACACTTTGGTTTTAGTGTTTGAATCTCGTTCATTCCTGCTTTCGATTGTTCCGGAATTAGCCCCTGGCAAGCCGGTGACCAGGGTGCAAAAAATAAAAGTGCCGCCAAAGAGCAGCTGCGGAAATTTGTAAGATTTTTGATTTTTCATGCAATGATCTATTCAAGTTGTAGGGCGACCAGTCTGGTCGCCCTGTTTCGGAATTTTCAACCTTTAAGAGTGCGACCAGACTGGTCGCACAAAGGACACCCATCTCTCCGGTTCAGGCTAACAGGTCACTTGGTGCCGGTTACAAATACATTTTTCACAGCCTGCAAATAGCCATAGCCGTACAGGGTGCACGGCTGCAGATAGCTGGTCTCGGTCCACTCGTTCCAACTGTTCACGGTTATCAGCGGCGCCTGGTCAGGATGGGCATCGACAAATCCTTTCACTTTGACCAGAGCAGCCTGGAAATTGGCCGGAGTGTTGTTTTTGACGATACCAAAGCAAGGCTCGCCTTCATACAACAGAACCGATAACCTGGGAAGGGCATCCCATCCGACAGAGACATGGGGATAGTATGTTGCAGAATAGCTGCTCGACACCGTATGCCAAAGCGCAGCGACATCGTGGATAATTTCATTATAATCCCTGTTCACATCGGTCATGTGTGCGATTTGATAATGAGTGAGCGAATTGAACCCCAGCTTTTCGATCACAGCCTTTTCCGAGCCAAGCTGGCCCAATAATGCGCTTACGATGGCCTGACGGCCATCCCTGCGCATGGAGTATTGCAGCTCCAATCCGTTGAATCCCGCTTTTTTAGTTTGTTCTCTGAACCAATCCAGCGCGGCCCTGGCCTTGTCCATGCCGCCCAAACCTTCGATCAGGTTGTTCAAATCGTACAGCATAAAAACCGGTTTGCCGTCGATTTTATAATAGGAAGGATGGGTGAAATATTTTTGTATGATTCTGAGAGCGATCCGTTCGAACTCTTGCCGATCCGGCCCACCTTCCCAGATCAGAGCTTTGTTTTTACCTTTAATGGCCGCATCAGAATTGCGTTTATCCCAACCCACTCCCACATCGTGGTTGGCCCACATCAGGTAAAATTTGACCCGGTCGTTATTGCGCGCTTTGAGATAGCCGTCATTCAAATGCCCTTCCAGGAAAGGCATGCCGTCGTACCAGTACCAGTCGAAAATGAATACATTGACACCATGGTCCGCGGCAGCGTTGATCTCCATTTCCGCCACATAGGGATCCGCTTCGTTTATATAGCCCCAGAGCGGATAGCGCGGCTGTTCATGTCCTTCGAACAGCGGTTTGTTTTTTATGACGGTTTCCCATTCGCCGATGCCCATGGGCCAAAAGATTTTAGCCCGGTCATCAGGATGCCAGGACGGCCAGACAAAAGCCGCTACGTCATAATGCTTTTTCGCTTTTTGACTGTAAACGATCAGAGGCATAACCATAATGGTGATCACGAGCATTTTGTAAAACCGCTCTTTCCTCATGATGTGCTCCCGCTATATTTTTGTAACATTTTCAATTGGAACAGAACCAGCTATCAGATCGATTTCACCCTCTCCAGATTACCTGACGTCAGTCCACGATGAACACACTGCTGTAAGCGCCTAATTTTAGTTTCAAGGGCAATTTTTCTTCCGCAATATGGCCTGACTCTGGATCATAGATTTTTACTGTTGTGCCGGTCTCTGAATTCGCAGCGATATTGATTTCTTTAGCAGAATCATTGACTAAAAAATACAGACGACGATTCTCCCTGCTATATTTTCCTACGGATAGTTTATCATCATCCGACTCGAAATCAATATTGAAATCCTCGTCCTTGATTTTTTTCAATTCCTCCAGGGGCTCATCGTTCCTGGCGAGAGATGACGCGATCTTTATCACCTTTTCATGTTCCGCCTGATCAGTGCCAAGGGCCGGCAACGCATCCACCCAGTATACACCAACCCCAGCCTCGGAACAAGCCTTTAACTTTTTTAAAACCTGCAAGGGAATCACCTCAACGCGGGGCATCACGATGGCCCGATAACGAAAAGTTCCTGCCCGGATGTATCCATCTTTTATGGCCGCATTGAGAATGGCATCTGCCGTAAGATAATTGAAATCCATTCCGTTGCGCAACATACCGGCAGCCATTCGATCCACGGTTCCCTGCCAATGCTCATAATTCCGGATCATGATATTCCAGGGAAATGGAGAGACGATATAATTGGCCTGAAAGGTCTCGATGGGATAGTACATGGCGATACACGCTTCGTTTTTTGCACCCCTCAGCATCACCGCCATCCGGCCGATGTATTCATTCAGGCTGCGATATTCATCCGCGGTATAGTCTTTGAATGGTATGTAGGTGGAGATCTGGTTGATGCCACATAAAAAATTCATCGTGATGGTTTTTCGCAAATTCCTGATGTCTGGCGACAGGTCGCGCATGCCAAAGCCGCCGATAATCGGATCCAATAAAGCCGTCACCATAGATCGTTTATCATCCAGATAGGCGGCCGAGCTGATGAATTTCGCCATCCAGAATTCCCATTTCATCGTGTCGTTTCTGGCAATGGGTATATCGCAGGCGGGTATATGAAATTGCCGCAAGGCTTTGATCATGTCGCCGTAATAGATGACATGGCAAGCCATATACTCCTCCAGCAGCAAATGACCCAGGGATTGGACCCCATGGTTTTCACACCAGTCTGTTATGGGTTTCGCATAATTTAAAGCAAACATCTCCGCGATGGTCTGATAAAAATCGAGTCTGACCATTTTTGCTTCGGGAGAGTTGCCTGCGAACAAGGCGTCCAGGTGAAGCATCAGATCATACCCGTGTTGTTTCCTGAACTGATCAGAAACGCTCTTTTCCCACGGAACATAGGCATATTCGGCTTTTGATCCGTTGTATTGCCAGTAGGTGGTCATCAGATTAGGCTCGCCGGTATAAAACACATCGACCTGCTGCCCAATATCTTGCAGATGATTGGCATAGCCCTGGTGAGTCCATTTAATAAATTGCAGCGCAGCATCCCTGTTGAGGAGATTGGGATAATGTCCGGTTTGTTTGAATTGTTTGGTTGTCGATTGCGCCTGGGTATTTTTATCCAGGACCAGGGTCCCGAACACAGAGAGTTGCCAATCTCCTGCCAAGCCGATGGTCTCGACAATTTCTTTTCCAACTGGCAGTTCCCGACCCTTATTTAAATCAACTTCTCCATCTACAACAGGGTAAATGGTAGCGCGGATAAATTCAATACTATCGGGCAGTTCAACTTTAACCTTGTCTTCTCCCTTCCCTTGCCTGGTGACCCTCGCAAGACCTTGGTTTTCATATTCAGGATGTTCTCTGACTACCAACCCGCCGGCAGCGCCACTGGGATAGCCTTTTTCGTCATGAATCCATGCACGAAAGCCGGCTTTCCGGGCCTGATCGACATTGACGGCGAACGTGTCCCAGGCTGCTTCATTCTCCAGATAATTTATATCCCAGGCGACGCTGTGCTGAACGCCGCCTATGCCATAGGATTTTAGTACTTGCAGATGTTTGTCATCCAGGTTTTTGTTCATCTGATATTGAACGATTCGGTACTGGTTGGGAGGATCAACAAAATAGCGGTCTATCGCGGCAAAATCAATATCATTGGACGACGCCGGCCTTTGAGTTTCGAACTTGCCGCATTGAAAGAAGAGAAAGCAAAA
Source organism: uncultured Cytophagia bacterium (assembly GCA_964541895.1). GTDB lineage: Bacteria > Zhuqueibacterota > Zhuqueibacteria > Residuimicrobiales > Residuimicrobiaceae > CAZISM01. Next base: position 12,284 of record CAZISM010000002.1, on the reverse strand, counting down.
GATATAAAGTAAGAAAATCTGCACACGATTGAGTTTCATGCAAGTGCCCTTCACGTTGCGACCCGTATTTTCAGAGACCGGCTTCTGGCGGTTTTGTCCTTCGCCGGTTCCCGCTGTGTTGTCTCCATCGCTTTACACGCGCTCGGGAAAAGCGCCAGTTTCAGACCATCTCCCAAATCCTTAGCTCTGAAAAGACAACGATGCCGCTCTTGGCGAACAGTCCCAGTCTCCCGGATGTCGGACCGGTGATAAAAGTCTGAACATAACGATCATCCAGGTAAAATTCCCACATGCCGTTTTGCACCAGCAAGCGGAACGTGTGAGATGTACTATTGAAAATCCCGCACGGCGAGGCATACCCTTGGGGTCCGATGACATCTTCCTGACTGAACCGGCTCAGCCGCAGATAGGGCCCGCCGCGTGCGATATTGCCGAACGCCGCCAGTTTGAATTCATCCGCATCAAAGGCCGGCTCAGCGCTGTATTCGAACAGACCGATTCGGGTAAGGCCGAGGGTTTCACACTGCACAAGCATGCCTTTGCCCAGGGTCTCTTCGAAATAAAAGCCGGCCGCCGCCGCATGCCAGTGGGTGCCGATCCGTCCCCTGGGCTCTGTGGCTTTAAGAGCGCCCTCAATCACGAAGCCACGGGTAAAATCAAACGATTCGGGAAACATCGCCAGGCCGCCATCCTGACCGACCTGCCATACCAGTTCACCGACTGCCGGAGCGGTCATGGCGATGGTATCACCACTGGCTGTTAATTTGGTCTGGCGATAGGCTTCGGCTGGATGGACAAATTCCAGCTTTTCAAGACTGGCGGGCAATTCCTTTCCTTTGGCAGCCTCGTTGCCGGGCCAATAAACAATTCGCAAGTGATCCTCGGCATCGGTGACCAGTTTTTTTAATGGTCCAATCCAGTGCGACTGGCCGTTGGCAAAAATACTGAAAAAGGACCGGTCCATCGATGTAGTGATCCAGTTGCTGAGCAAGATTTCATCCTTATAATGAAAGGTCTTGGCCAGCCAGTTAACATCACGCGTGGTAGAACCGGTTAAGCGGAATGCCTCTTTGTCCGGTCGAAAAGGACCAAGCGGCGAATCGCTGACAAAGGTCATGACTGAAAAACCCAGGTGGCCCAGATAGCAGCGGGCGCCCATGCCCAGATAATAACGCTCCTTGATTTTTTCACAGAAGCAAACCTCCATCTGTTGTGAGGGTAATCCCTCCCACTCGAACGCGGGCGGCGGCAGCACCTGCCAACGCTCGCCATCGCTGGATTTGAGCATACCCATTGAATCCTTAGCCAGTTCCGGACGGGGTTCACTGGTGATATAGCCGTAACATGCATCCGAGTCCTCCAAGACGACCAGCTCGTCCCACCTGGACAGATACCAACGCCGGTCATCCCAGGTAGAAAATTCATCGCCCATGAAAGTCCAGGATTTCAGATCATGTGAACGGTACTGGCGCAGAATCACCGGATGCTCTTTTCGGTTCGGTCCCTGGTTGATTTCTGAATTGTAATAGATGAAATCTTTGCCGGTCCAGCGCATGCAGAATCCGAAACAGGCGTACCTGAGCGGGCAGGTGAACCTTTCCGTCTCATGCCAGTGGACGCCATCCTCTGACTCGAATATAGCCAGACCCACGTCGGTCTGCTTGTCTATAAATTGTTTAACCGGCACCGCATTGACAAACTTGTCCCGCCATACGGTGATGCTGTTGCTCCAGGCCGCGTAACGATCCTGGCGATTACGCAACAGAGATGACTGATAAAAGAGAGTGTGCTTTCCGGATTCGTCACGCGTGTTGCTCCTCGCCAACCGGGCGGCGGGCGATAGCGCCATTGACGAGACCGCAGAAAAGGATGATAATAAAAATTGCCGTCTTTTCATGGTTTAGTTTTCTATGTTAACCGGGAGCGGGGCAAAATTTGATGTGATTCACAAAACTTTTTTATGAATCAACTGCTGAATTTGGACAGGATGTGCTGATATCCTTTGCGCAGGATCGCGAGATCAGAGTCTACAGCCATACAGCTGAAACCAAGATCAAGATACTTTTGCAGGTCGT
>CAZISM010000002.1:4599-10109 GCA_964541895.1 uncultured Cytophagia bacterium | reverse complement strand
TCAGAGTCTACAGCCATACAGCTGAAACCAAGATCAAGATACTTTTGCAGGTCGTCAAGTTCACGAATTAATATGCCGCTGGGCTTGTCGGTCGCAACAACCATCTCTAGACATTTAGCCAGATTCCCAATTTCAGAATCGGGATGATTATTCAGATCGAATAATAGATCAGCCAGGCCAACGAAAAGGACATCGATGCCGTCGACGCGAGCGATTTCACGAGCATTCCTAACACCTTCGATGCTCTCAATCTGGGCCATGATAACCGGCGCCGCTGTGTCCTGGGTCGGCGGCCGCAGTCCATAATCGTAGGCCGCCACTGTACGCGACAATCCGCGACGCCCACGCGGCGCATAGTGCGCGGCTTGCACGATGTTTTCCGCCTCGGCTGCCGAATTCACATGCGGAACCATGATGCCATGAGCGCCCCAGTCCAGCACCCGGCTGATGAGGTCCGGATGCGGTGCAGCCACACGCACGATGGCTGCCGTATCGCAGCCACGGAGAGCGCGCAGCTGATTGGGGAGCGCGGCCTCGCTCTCACAGCCGTGTTCGAGATCCAGCAACACCCAGGCAAAGCCGCAATGGGCCGCCAGTTCGGCGATCGTCGGCGAGCCGATAGATAGCCATGTGCCGAGATGTGGCTTTTTATGGCGAAACATTTCAAGCAAGTTCGTGTGCAGAGTGATCTCCGTTTAAACGGTTATAGCTTCGCAATCGCCCGGCCCTCACGCAGACCGTTTAGCGCGGCTCCAAGGCGTTGGCGGGTGAACGCTTTTAAATCAGCACCCGTGCCGCCGGCGCCGATCAAAAAGAATCGGTCGCTGCGATCGAAATAGCCTGCGCCGATCCGGATGACCGACTTGACAATCATATTGCGCAAAAGGTGCAGCCAAAATCTTCGACGATATTCACTCGGCAGCGGCCGAACCGACGTATAGCCCTGTAACGCACGTTTCAGAACAGCACCGTCGTAAAAACAGCCGAGCAAGGAGAGATCGTCCATCGCATCTCCGCAAATCGCATCATCCCAGTCAATGAACGCGGCGATGGCTTTCTCGGTGCCGAGGATGTTCCAGAGTGCCAGGTCTTTATGGACGAGACAGCCACTCTCCAGAGAGAGGAGGTCGCCATGGCGCCGGATTTCCGTCTTGATCTCCTCCGTCTCTTGTATGGACAGAAAACTGCGGTCGACAAGAAACTGCAGATGACGATCAAGGTGGAGAAAAAAGTAATCCTCATAGCTCTGATGAAAACCTTGCAGCCGCTTCTCCTTTTGCAGAATAGCTGGATCGAACGGACCAAAGCCGGCAGGCTGCATCGCTTGCCAGGCCGCTACAGCGCTGCCGATGCGATCGGCCACCTTCGCTGGATCAAGCAGGCCAAGTTTGTGGAGATGGTTCAGGTCTGGATACGTGATGTACTCCAGCACCTGCCAGGCAAAGGGAACGCGCTGCCGACTGGCATCTACGCTAAACATTCGTGGTACCGGCACCGCCAGCGCCGGCAACTCGATCAACAACCGTGATTCGACTTCAATGTAATCGTCCTGTTCCGGTCCATCCTCAAGACGTACGAAAAACTCTTTGCCATTAACGGACGCCAACCAAGTGATATGATTGCCTTGACTCGCCGCCGGACGCAATACGATGGTTTGGCAGGAGAAAAACTCCTGTAATATAGTAGTGAGCAGACTCTTATACCCGTCGCGACTCAGGTTCTCAGCCGTTCCATGAAATGCGGCAGGTCGATCGCATTTCCAGTAATAAATGGCGCTGCGATGGTTCATCGTGTCTTTACGCAAGTCAGAAGTACCTTTGTCCACAATACCGTTCTATTGTTTGATCAGCCTATTCCCGCTGGCTTGATTGACCAGAATCCGCAACCGCGTCGTGTTGGAGGGTTTGCCGGCTAAAACATCTTTTTCACTGAACTCAGCCATGAGAATCATCTTGTCCTTGTCACGCATGTAATCATATATAATGCGGATCATGCCATTTTTATCCTGGACGCCATCGGGATAGGACACGCCGGCCCGATCATCCAGCATCAGACCGCCTTTCCAGGTGCGGCCGTCATCATCGCTGAGAAAAGCGGTCAGGTTCATACGGATATTCGCCTTATCAGGAGGCGGCACGTGCTTGACCAGAAGCAGCCTGCCCGAGTTCAATCGCCGGATGAAAAATCGGGAGACGAGATGAGGAATGCTGGATGGTTGTGCCGGCGTCCAGGTCTTGCCGGCATCGGTGGACATGCTTTCGGCAATACCGGCATTGGTGCGAATGAGCATCCACAAGCTGCCGTCGCGGCGTTCCACGATCATATGCTCATCGGCATTGGGCGCCGGACTGCGCGTTTTGCCCAGCACGGAAAAGGTCATGCCGCGATCACGCGAGATGATCACCTTGGCTCCAATTCCATCTTCGAGATCGTGTCGGTACATTTCAGGAGTGCGCTTGTCTGCGGGAAAGTCCCAGACGGAGACAGGTAAAAGCCAGTCGCCATTTTTCAGTACAGTAGGTTTGTTCATCATGATGCCGTCGCAGAGACGACGCGGAACGGACCAGTGGGGCGTAGGGTCACCAGGATTCTCTGTTACGATGCACCACACACCGGAGCGGCCATCCCACCATTGATACGATTGCGCCCAAAAGAGCCAGAGACGTCCCTGCGGATCAAGCCAAAGCGTTTCGTCATAAGCACGCACATCACCCAAGGGATCAATGAGAACCTTGGGTTCAGACCAGGTTTTAGCATCATCCCCGCTGGTTACCAGCACCACATAATTGCCCGGTCCTTCACCCGGCTCATCATGTCTGCCCGCATACCAGGCAGCCCACAGCCGGCCATTGTGGGCGCGCTCCAATGCCGGAATGCCCTGGAAAATGCGCGCGCTGTCGGCGTATTCAAGTCCGGGCGCCGTGTTGATCGGCGGCGCCAGCAAGGCCGGATCGACAGGATTTTGGTATTTAGCGAGTGGTGCATCGGTTATATCGAGTCCCAACCAGCGCATTAAATCAGGCGTAGGGGGCGCCGAAAATTCTGTACGACTCCCACCCGCTACGACAGCGGCGCAGATCAATACGACTATGACAAGGTTGTGCATGAACGCCTCTTTAGATGAATGACTCCCAACCCGGATAGACCGGAATCAAATGTCCGACACCTCAAGATGTCGGACATTTTCCAGTCGTTTTGCGCCAGAGCCAAATTATCAAATACTAACGTACCACGCGCCCTGATCCCCTGCCTTTCATCAATGCCTCAATTTCCGTTCGGTTGGAGAAATTAAAATCACCGCTGATCGAGTGCGCCAGACAGGATGCGGCCACCGCGAAGGAAAGAGCTGTTTGCGGATCACTCAGCTCTTGTGTCAACCGGGCAAAGATCAGCCCTGCGGCAAACGCGTCGCCGGCGCCGACGCGGTCAACGATGTGGGTGATTTGATAGGACTGATAACGGCTGTCGCGCCACGGCGCGAAATAGCAGCGGTCAGTGACGGCTTCATACAGCAACGCACCCCAGTTGTTATGCGACGCTGAGATGCTCTCTCGCAGCGTGATCGCGACGTGCGTGACCTGCGGGAATTGTTTTACGATTTCACGAGCCACCGACGGATACTGATCGCCCGCGACCCTGCCGGACTGCACGTCCGTGTCCGCGGCGTGAATGTCTAACACTTCTGCCGCATCCTCTTCATTGCCGATCACGACATCCACATAAGGCAGAATCCTACGCATGGTTTTCTCCGCCAAATCGCGCGGATGGGTAGGCGGATCCCAGTTCCACAACTTGCGCCGGAAATTCAGGTCACAGGAAACCGTGACTCCCTTCTCTTTGGCCGTGCGCACTGCCGCCAATGCCGCTTCGCTGGCAATAGCCGATATCGCCGGAGTTATTCCGGATATATGGAACCAGTCGGCACCTGTGAAAATCTGTGTCCAGGGGTACGCCGCCGCTGGGGTCTGCGAAACAGACGAGCCCTCGCGATCATAGATGACATTGCCTGAACGCTGATTAGCCCCTGTTTCCAGAAAATAGAGTCCGAGCCGACCTTTTTTTGTGCGCAGGATGTGCCGCGTGTCAATACCCATAGCCCGAAGGTTTGCTATACAGGCATCGGCAATGGCATGTTGCGGCAGAGCGGTGACAAACGCGGCTTCACCGCCCAGATATGCGATAGAGGCCGCCACAGTGGCTTCTGCTCCGGCAAACAGAGCTTGCAGCGATCCTGGCCAAGCCTGCTGAAAACGCAGCATGTCTGGCATGGCGATCCGGCCCATGATTTCACCAAACGTAATAACCTTGCTCATTCATTTTCTCCGTGACCAATCCCTACGCCGGATAAACCTAAATCAACCGTCGGACATCTGTGAGATGTTCGACAATTTCTATTGTGTTGCGCAAAAGCAATTATCAAGGCACTATTCATCAAACACCTGGCGGCGCGGATCGATCATGCTCCAGCCCATAGCGCCAATCAGGAACAAACAGGCCATGAGTACCAGCGGCGCATTCCAGGTATGAAACAGATCCTTGACGAAAACCGCAAGGATCGGACTGAGAATACCGCCGAGATTCCCCGCCGTATTCATCGTGGCGCTGACCACGCCGGCATGACGGCCGCCTATATCCAGGCAGGTTCCCCAGGCCGCACCAAGAGTAAACATCCCTGCAGCCACAGCCACCGAGATGGCAACGGTCGCGAGTAAAGGCTGCTCAGCCATGGCCGCCATAAACATGGCCGAAGCGGCCAGCAAATAGGCGGCAATGCCAAGGCCTGATCGGCCGATACGCAGACCGAAGCGGCGTGACAATCTGTCGGTGACGACACCGCCAAAGAGGTCGCCCAACACGCTCAGCATCAAGGGCATTCCGGCTAAAAGCCCCAACATGGCCCTGGTGACGCCATACTGTTTTTCCAGATACGTTGGAAACCAGGTGATGCAAAAGTAGAACGCATAGACATTGGCAATATACATGAGACAAAGCGACCAGGTATTGCGATGGCCGAAAAGGCGACGCCAGTAAGACCAACCGGCATGATGGCTTTCGGCTGTTCGACGGCCGGCAACAATCTGATTCAGTTCGGCGGCGTTTACCTTGGGGTGCCGGCTGGGATCGTCGCGGTACCACCAAAACCAGGCAGCAGCCCAGACGAATCCCAACAATCCGAACACCACAAAAATCATGCGCCAATGCATATAGCTTAACAACAAGGTGACCAGCAGCGGCGTGATCCCGCCGGCAAGATGCGCACCGGCGAAAAAGATCCCCTGGATCGTGCCGCGCTCCTTGGCCGGTATCCAGCGCGAAAAGGTGCTGGTAACCGAAGGCCAGGCGCCGGCCTCGCCGGCGCCGAATAAAAAGCGCACGATCAGCAGATAGCCGAAATTCATGGCAGCGGCTGTGGCCATGGTGAAACAGGACCACCAGGTGACGATGCGGGTCAGCACACTGCGCGTTCCCAGGCGATCGGCCCACCGAGCCGTGGGAATTTCAAAAAGCGC
>CAZISM010000002.1:0-4499 GCA_964541895.1 uncultured Cytophagia bacterium | reverse complement strand
CTGGTCTCGGTCCATTCGTTCCAGCTGTTGACGGTGATCAGGGGCGCCTGGTCCGGATGCGCATCGATAAATTCCTTTGCCTGGAGGAGCGCTTTTTGAAAATTTTCCGGTGTGTTGTTTTTCATGACCGCGCCAATATAACGATGCGCTCTCGGACTGGCATCCCAGCCGACTGAGACATGGGGATAGTATTTCGCGGTGTAGCTGTTGGAAATAGAATTCCAGTCCGCCACCACATCCTTCATAGCCTCGTTATAGTCCCTGTGCACATTGGTAAAATGAACGAACTGGTAATGGGTCAGGGAATTGAACCCCAGCTGCTGCACCACTGCTTTTTGTGTGCCGATATTATCGCCAGGGACGGCCGACAGACTCTTGTCCGAATCCTTGCGCATGGATAATTGCAGCTCGAGCCCCTTGAAGCCCGCCTTTTTAACCTGCTCCCTGAACCAGTCCAACGCGTCTTTCGCTTCCTTGATGCCGCCAATTCCTTGAATAAAGGTCTGCAATTCATATAACATGAACACCGGCTTGCCGTCTATTTTATAATAGGAAGGATGGGAAAAATATTTTTCAATGAACCGGTGACAGATTTTTTCAAATTCAGGCCGGTCGATGCCGCCCTTCCAGATGAGTGCCTTGTTTTTTCTGCCGAACGCGTCATCTGCATTGCGTTTGTCCCAGGCGAGACTGACATCGTGGTTCGCCCACATCAGGTAAAACTTGACCCGGTCGTTGTTCCGCGCTTTCAGATAGCCGTCGTTCAAATGCCCTTCCAGATAAGGCATGCCATCGTACCAGTACCAGTCGAAGATAAAAACATTGACGCCGTGGTCGGCAGCGGCGTTGATCTCCATCTCGGCTACATACGGATCCGCCTCATTGATATATCCCCACAATGGATAGCGGGGCTGTTCATGGCCTTCGTACTTGGGCTTGTTGCTGATCACGGTCTGCCACTCACCAATGCCATCCGGCCAGAACACCTTAGCCCGATCGTCCGGATGATAGGAAGGCCAGACAAAAGCGGCTACATCATAGTGTTTTGCCGCTTTCGGAGCCGAACCTTTTTTGCTCTGCCCCAGCACGTGAACGGCCGTGAAGAAAAATCCGCAGAGAGCCAGCAAAACCATACTTTTTGACTGTAAACGTTTCATGATCAATACTCCTTGATTAAATTCACTCTTTCACCCTCCCGGTGAGGGTCCTCACCAGCCAACAGCCATAACGCCGTTTCAATTCACGGTGAATTTTTCTGCGAACCGCAGCGTCACCGGCCCCAACAATCCTGCAGGAACCGGTTCTTTACGCGGGACGCGCGAAGGCGCTGTGGTAAAAATTTTACGTTGTTCGCGGGGCAACTTTTCTTCCCCCACCAACCGGTTCCACCAGGTGTTGGTGATGTCAATTCTCAGACGGTTAGGACCAGGTTTCACGGCGGCGGTGATATCTACCGCAAAAGGTTTTTTCCACAATACGCCGAGATCCTTGCCGTTGAAGTATACATGCGCCATAATACGCACATCGCCAAGATCCAGGCTTAGATGACGCCCTGGTTTTAACAGGTCGGGAGATATCACCAGGGACGTCTCGTAGGTCGCAGTCCCGGAAAAAAAACGCACCGCTTCGTTCTGATGGTCGGACCATGAACCTAGTTCAGCCAGATCGAACGTTTGCTGCAGACCCGCCTCTGTTGGGAACGTCAGCTTCCACTGATTCTGCAAAAGCTGCGGAGCAGGCAACTTTTCTGCCTGGATGGTTTTCAATGCATGGTCAACACCTGCCAGTGTATACTGTCCGGCCTGGTCGACGAAAGCTACGAGGCTGCCATCATCACTTTTGCTCAGGCGAACCGGACAGCGCCCTTCAGCAGGCTGCAGCAGGTTTTCGTTACGTTTCACCTGCACAACGTTGGTTTTGTCCACAGGCTTGCGAAAGACGATGAAAACCGATCCATAAGGATCAAAAGAGATGGGGATGCGCGTCCGTTTGCCGCTGGATTCGAACCAGACAAGCGACTCGCTTTCGCCGCTGTCCGGATGCCACAACTCGGGTACTCGGCCGCGGCTGCGAAAAGAAATGTCAGCCAGTCTGTAACGGTCTTGCTGATTGGAGAGGAAAAAGATGTCCGTGTCGCCATCCCGGCGATGGCTCCAGAGAATGTCCTGCGGACAGGTGATGGCCGGTTCAACGTCCAGTTGCCGCAACGCACCGGCCAGATCGTCGCCATATAAAACAGTGCCGTGCTTGAATCTGCGCTGGCCAAGCCCTTTGCCGCTGCCATGTACAAGATCACCCCATAGCTCGGCGGACAACCGGCGCACCTGTGCATCACAAGCAGGATAGTTCTGCAAACTGGGTGATTTATCCGGCGATGGCCCGAACACAACCGCACCCTGGCTGACCAGATCGCAAATCCTGGCCAGCATTTCCGGTCGCATGGTGGCGCGTGGCGGCAGGACCAGCAGCGAGTAGGAGGTGCCTTCAGGCAAAACGAGTCGACCCTCATGCACCTTGACGCGATTGAACAGCACATCGGCATTGATATAATCATAGCCATAGCCGGCCGGCAACTCGGGTATACGCCCGCCGATCATTTTCGGTGCGTCTTCGCCGATAAAATATGCTACATCAGCCATGTTGATGCCCTGTTGCAGCATAAAATGGCAGCGCCGCAGATAATCGATCCAGGATTTAGAGTCTTCGAACCAGGTATTATGCCGGTTGAACTCGGTGCCGAACCAGGCGTTGACGCCTGGTTTGCGATCCTGCCAGGGTTGCAGAATATAGACGTGCAGTACAAAATGGTTGATGCCATGGCAATAGGCCCAGTCGCCCAGAGGCTTGATATTGGCCGGCGCATCCATGAAGGAACGGGCAGAGGTAAAAGCTTCGGCAGAAACAACCTGCTTGCCGTAAATATGCGCGGCCGATGTGGCCGCGCGCAGTTCAGCGCCGCTGCCGGATACGGGAGAATTCTCACGCACCCAGAATTCCCCGCTCAGATCGTTGCTCTGGCCGCCATATTGCAGGAACTCGGCCGGAAAACCCCAGTGGCCATAATTTTCCAGCCATAAGCGCAGACCGTTTTTATTGGCGATATCACGCAGGCCGCCGACATAGTTGGCTGCGATGAGATCGGCCACATGGCGACGAAAATCCCAGAGAAACCGGTCAGACTGTTCTGCACTGCCGATCACGCGTCCGCTGAGAACCGGCAGCCAGGGCCGCGGATCATAACCAAAGGCAGTACGGAACGATTCGTCCATGCCGTCGGTCCAGTTCTGCGAGCCGACTTCATAGCTATCGATGACGATTCGCTTGAGAGCCGTGCGGTCGGACGTCGGAATCCGCGCCAGAATGCGGGCCATAAAGCCGTTAAAGTGCGCCTCGATGGCGCGACGGCTCATCTTGTCACATTCCAGCCCCCTGCCCTGATCCGTGGTAGGATGATTCACAGCGCCCGTGGTGGTCATGCCGGTGCGCATTATTATCCACTCGCCCTTGGGGACATCCCATCGCAAAACGCCGTCGCCGTCGAGCCGGTCGGTTACATTGAGGATCTCATTTGGGGCTATAACCAGATCACGGCTCTCAGGCTCCGGCGACGATGGCCATATATAGACATCCGGCAACTGCTCCGGTGTTGGAAACACTTTGCCGAGTTGTTTTTCGACGATGCGCTCCACTCTGGCAGCGCCGGAAAGGACGATTTCAGCCAAAGCGCCCTTTCCGTCAGGATTCATGAAATCTCCGCTCATATGGCAAAGTACAAGGCGAAAGTGTCGCGAAGTAACAGCGGGAAAAGATACCACAACGGCGCCCTTGATCATGAATCCCACATTGATGCTGTATTGCGGCCTTCCCAAACCCCGTCGATCCATAGTGAACGTTTTGACTATTTGTGCAGTACCGTTCTGCTCGACCACGGCCAGTTCACACTGAACGGTAAAGTTACCGTTGCCCGGATGCAGGGCCAGGCTCCGCGCTGTAAAGGGACTGGTCGACTCGATATCTATTACCAGTGGCTTGTCTTTGCTCGCCGCACCGGCTGGAAAAGGACAATCGGTTTCCAGATCGCCATCAAACATCCGAGCCGCGTTCTCGACCGGAGGAGTACAACGGACCTCAGGGGCGGGCATACTCTCGCGGTCACTTTTTGGTGAGGGCATGGCCAGCACCGCAATGTCCTGGAACGGTTCTTTAGGCTTCGGCAATTTTGCCTCGAATTTCATCGGTCCCTTTACACGGGTTTCCGACGAGATCACATACCGCATGGCATTCTCCGGAGTGATCCAGGGACCACCTGATTGGCTCCAGCCAGGACCATTGAAAACGCTGATGTTCACACCCAGACGTTTTGCTTCTGTGATCGCGTGCGCGGTCAACTCGAACCAGCGCTCAGAAAACAGCGGGACATCACCCAGCGGCGTATCAGGATCGACAATATTGCCAATGAGCGCTTCGCCAATACCAACCCGCGCCATGGCTTCCAGATC
>CAZISM010000001.1:16681-151989 GCA_964541895.1 uncultured Cytophagia bacterium | reverse complement strand
TAGAGTACTTGCTTGACATGCAAGGGGTCACTGGTTCAATTCCAGTACCGCCCACCATCATCTTCCGTTCGAGAGCCGCCTTTCGGGGCGGTTTCTTGTTTCAGACCAATGCTCTTGCACAATTCCATAACTTGACGAATGCGACAATGATCTTATGGGCCAAATCAACATTACCTTTCCCGACGGCAAGATTAAAGAGTACGCCGCCGGTATTCGCGGCAGCGATATCCTGCAGGAGATCGGCGGACGTATCGCCCGCGAAGCCATAGCCGTAAAATTTAATGACCGTACCGTTGACCTGGCCGCCCCCTTAACCGGCGACGGCCGCATCGTCTTCATCACCGCCGACAGCAGCGACGGCATGGAAGTGTTCTGGCACTCTTCGGCCCATGTCATGGCCCATGCGGTAAAGGCCCTGTTCCCGCAAGCCCGTTTCGCCTTTGGGCCGCCGGTGGCGGAAGGCTTTTACTACGACATCGACGTCGAAACACCGTTCACGCCCGAAGATCTGCAGGCGATCGAAAAAAAGATGCAGGAAATCGTAGCAGCCGATCAGCCGTTTGTGCGTCAAGAGCTGTCGAAAGAGGAAGCGCTGGATCTGTTCAAAGGCCTTAATGAAACCTTCAAGGTGGAACAGATCGAACGCCTCGGTGAACCGCCCAGTATTTATCGCCAGGGTGATTTTGTCGATCTCTGCCGCGGTCCGCATCTGCCTTCGGCCGGTTATGTAAAATATTTCAAATTGCTCAGCGTCGCCGGCGCCTATTGGCTGGCTGATGAAAAAAATCCCATGCTGCAGCGTATTTACGGCATCGCCTTCCCGAAAAAGTCGCAACTGGAAGAATATCTCTTTCGCATCGAAGAAGCGAAAAAACGCGATCATCGCCGCCTGGGTCGGGACCTGGATCTGTTCAGCGTCAGCGAAGAGATCGGGGCCGGCTTAATTCTGTGGCATCCCAAAGGTGCGTTCATCCGCTACAAAATTGAAGAGTTCTGGAAACAGGAACACCTCAAAGCCGGCTATCAGTTCGTCAATACGCCGCACATCGCCCGCGCCCATTTGTGGAGCATCAGCGGCCATCTCGATTATTATCGCGAGAACATGTTCTCGCCCATGGACGTGGATGAGATGCAGTATCTCCTCAAGCCGATGAACTGTCCGTTTCATCTGCAGATCTACAAAAGCACCACCCGCAGCTATCGCGATCTGCCCTTGCGCTGGGCGGAGCTGGGCACCGTCTATCGCTACGAGCGTTCCGGCGTTTTGCATGGTCTGCTGCGCGTGCGCGGCTTTACCCAGGACGATGCCCATCTGATCTGCCGCCCGGACCAGTTGGACGACGAGATCTCGCGCGTGCTCGAGTTTTCCCTGCACATCCTGCGCTCGTTCGGATTCAACCAATATGATGTCTATCTCTCCACCCGGCCGGACAAGGCGGTCGGCTCGGTCGAGAGTTGGCAGATCGCCACTGAAGCGTTAAAGAACGGTTTAGAACGGGCCGGCGTGGCCTATCAGGTCGATCCCGGAGAAGGGGTGTTCTACGGACCCAAGATCGACATCAAGATTAAAGATACCCTGGGACGCACCTGGCAGTGTTCGACGATACAGGTGGACTTTAACAACCCGGAGCGGTTCGACATCACTTATGTCGCGCAGGACGGCAACCGCCATCGCCCCATTATGCTGCACCGCGCGCTGATGGGATCGCTGGAGCGGTTTTTCGGCATTCTGGTCGAACACTATGCCGGCGCCTTTCCGTTGTGGCTGGCCCCGGTGCAGGCGGTGGTGATTCCGATAACGGAAAAGCAGCACGAATACGCCCAGGCGGCATACCATCAGCTGCTGCACGCCGGCATCCGGGCCGAATACGACGATCGCAGCGAAAAGGTCGGCTATAAAATCCGTGAAGCGGAAACCGGCAAGATTCCCTACATGCTCGTCATCGGCCAGAAAGAGGTGGAGGCCAATACGGTATCCCTGCGCAAGCACAAAGAGGGTGATGCCGGTTCTCATTCGGTTATACACGTCATCGACGAAATAAACCAAAAAGTGGTAGCTAAACAGTAGGCGGAACTCTGCGGGGTTGCCGTCAAGGCGTTGAACTTTAGGAGAGAATGCCATCAAGAAAAAAGCCATTCGCGTCAACGAACAGATTGACGTGCCGGTGGTGCGCTTGATTGATGAAAACGCCGGCCAGGTAGGCCTCGTCAAGATCAACGATGCGCTCAAAAAGGCGGAAGCGGCCGGATTTGATCTGGTGGAGATTTCCCCCAATTCGGATCCGCCGGTGTGCAAAATCATGGATTTTGGCAAATTCAAATACGAATTGGCCAAAAAAGAAAAAGAGACCAAAAAGAAACAACACGTCATCGTGACCAAGGAAATCCGGCTCAGGCCGAAAATCGAAGAGCACGATTTCGATTTCAAGGTCAAGCATGCCCGCAAGTTTTTGGAAGAGGGCAATCGGGTCAAGGCCTCGGTGCAGTTTAAAGGACGTGAGATGGTCCATCAGGAATTCGGCAGACGCGTGATGGAAAATTTTACCAGAGCGCTGGAAGATATTGCCAAATTCGACAAAGAGCCGGCCATGGAAGGCGGCACGCTGGTGGTCATCTATACGAAAAAATAGCACGCTAACAAACAGAGGAACTCACATGCCCAAACAGAAATCAAACCGTGCAGCCAAAAAGCGTTTTCGGCTGACCGGGTCCGGCAAGGTGCGCAGCAACCATGCGTACAAGCGCCACATTTTAACCAAAAAGACGCAAAAGCGAAAACGTAACCTTCGTCGGTCCACGATCGTGAATCCGGCCGATCAGGGACGCGTCTTGAAAATGATTACGGCCTGAAAAAGGCCCAGTACCGTTAACAGGAGGTTGTATGCCTAGATCTCATTCGCCGGTCGTAACGCGTCACCGTCGAAACAAGTATATGAAAGCCGCTAAAGGCTATTGGGGCGGTAAAAGCCGCCTTTGGAGATCTGCCAAAGAACAGGTCGAAAAAGGATTGGCTTACGCCTACCGCGATCGCAGAGCTAGAAGACGCGAATTTCGTAGTTTGTGGATTGTGCGTATAAACGCGGCAGCCCATATGTTTGGAATGAACTATTCATCGTTGATCGATGGGCTGAAAAAGCACAATGTGGAAATCAATCGTAAAGTGCTGGCCGATCTGGCGGTTCATGATCTGCCGGCCTTTGAAGCACTGGTGAAAACCGCCCAGTCCTAACCCTCTGAAGAATGATACGACCCATGACCGACATCCTCTCGCTCATCCAGGAAACCGAACGGGCCTTTGCCGAACAGCTTGAAGCGGCCAAAACCGCCGCGCAGCTCGAAGAGGTGAAAATCACCTTTTTGAGCCGCAAGGGCAAGGTGCAAGAACTGTTCTCCTGGATGGGAAAGTTGGAAGCGGCCGATCGGCCGCACATCGGCGCCGAGCTGAATCGCCTCAAGAAAACCTTCGAAGAGCGCCTCGACGACCGTTTGCAGTCCGTACAGCGGCAACCGAAAGCCATATCCACCTTCGATCCGACCTTGCCCGGACGCGCTTCGGCCACGGGCAGCCTGCATCCGCTCCTGCAGGTGATGGACGAGATCAAGGGGATCTTTGTCGGCATGGGGTTTCGTATCGAAGACGGACCTGAAATCGAACTCGACTACTACAACTTTGAAGCGCTCAACATTCCGGCTTATCACCCGTCTCGGGATATGCAGGACACCTTTTATCTGAGCGGCAAGTATGTGCTGCGTACTCATACCTCGCCGGTGCAGATACGCACCATGGAGAGTCAAAAACCTCCCATCCGCATGATCGCACCCGGCCGCTGTTTTCGCAAAGACACGCCGGATGCCACCCATTCACCGACGTTTCATCAGGTGGAAGGGCTCTATGTGGACAAGGGCGTTTCCTTCGCCGATTTGAAAGGCGTGGTCAAGGCGTTTGCCACCAAACTGTTCGATAAAAACGTGCAGGTCCGTTTCCGGCCCAGCTTTTTTCCGTTTACAGAGCCCAGCGCGGAATATGATTTTTCCTGTTTTCTCTGCCGCGGCAAAGGATGTCGGGTCTGTAAAGGGACCGGCTGGCTGGAAATTTCCGGCGCCGGCATGGTCGATCCGGCCGTTTTTGGTTTCGTCGACTATGATCCCGAGGTGTACTCGGGATACGCCTTTGGCATGGGGGTTGAACGAATTGCCATGCTGAAATATCAAATAAACGACATCCGTTATTTCTACGATAACGACCTACGATTTCTGGAACAATTCTAATCGGGCTTTATCTTGAAAGCGACGCTGAGCTGGTTAAACGAATACGTATCCATCACCAAGAGTGCGGCCGAGTTGGCGGAAGCGCTGACCATGGCCGGACTGGAAGTGGAGGCCTGCGAAAAAATTGAGCGCAAATTCACTCGCATCCTCGTGGCGCGCGTCGAACGTTGTGAGCCGCATCCGCAGTCCGATCATCTTTCCGTTTGCCAGGTAAACACCGGCACAGAGATGGTGCAGGTGGTCTGCGGCGCTGCCAACGTGCGGGCCGGCCTGCTGGCGCCTCTGGCGCTGCCGGGGTCGCAGCTGGCCGATGGGCTGGTCATTGAAGAACGGGACCTGCGTGGTATAGCCAGCTATGGCATGCTCTGTTCCGAAGCCGAGTTGGGCCTGACGGAACGCGCGGAGGGCCTGATGGTTCTTCCGGACCATCTCAAACTCGGCAGCGATCTGCTTGATTTTGTCGGCCGTGAAGATTATCTTTTCGATGTGTTCATCACCCCGAACCGCCCCGATTGCCTCAGCGTTATCGGACTGGCGCGCGAGATCAGTGCCATAACCGGCGCTCCGCTAAAAACGGCCAAAGTAAAGCTGCCCAAGCCCGGCAAGAAAAAATCTCCCATGAAGGTGCGTATCGCCGATACGGACCAGTGTCTCCGCTATTCCGGACGTCTGCTGGATAACATCGACCTCAAACCATCTCCCTACTGGATGGCGGCTCGGCTGTTCAACGCCGGCATGCGTCCGATCAACAACATCGTCGATGTGACCAACTATGTCATGCTGGAAACAGGCCAGCCCCTGCATGCGTTCGATTTTCGCATGCTGGAGGGCCGGCAGATCATCGTACGCCGGGCCGCCGAAGGGGAAGGTTTTACAACTCTGGACGGCCAGCAACACACCCTCGATAGCGACATGTGCCTGATCTGTGACGGCGCCAAAGCGGTTGCTCTGGCCGGCGTCATGGGCGGTCTCAATTCCGAAGTGCGCGACGATACCACGACCGTGTTTCTGGAGAGCGCCTATTTTGAACCGACGCAAGTCCGCCGCACTTCCAAAAAAACCGGCCTGACTACGGAATCCTCGCGGCGTTTTGAACGAGGCGCTGATCCCAACGGCACCATGAAAGCACTCAATCGGGCCAGCGAACTCTTTGTCGAATTGGCCGGCGCCACTCTCTGGGGTGAAGAAAATGATGTGTACCCGCACCGGCAACAGCCGGCCAAAGTGGCTGTTTCCGTTAAAAAGATCAACGCACGGCTGGGTACCACTCTGAGCAGGAAAAAGATCATCTCTATTTTGTCGCCTCTGGAAATCCAGTTCGGTAAAGCCGAAGGCGATCGTCTCGATCTGCGTGTGCCCACATTCCGGCCTGATCTTGTTCGCGAAATCGATATCATCGAAGAGGTGGGCCGTCTCTACGGCTATGATAACATCCCCCAGGCCACCCGGGCCTATGTCGATCAGGAGCAGACCGCTAACGAAAAAGTGTCGTTTGTCGACCGTTTACGCTGGATGTTAAGCGGTATGGGGCTTAAAGAAACGGTTTCACTGAGCCTGGTAACGCCTCAAACCGCACAGATGTTTCTCGCGGCAGATACATCGGTCGTTGAGCTGCTGAATCCCTTGAGCCAGGAGTTATCGGCATTTCGACCGCATATGTTGATTTCGGCCTTGACCGCCACGGCCTACAACCGCAATCGACAGATGCCCAATCTGCGCTTTTTTGAGATAGGCCATGTGGCCTGGAAAAAAGGCGAGGACTATTTTCAGAAGAAACAGGTGGTTGCGATACTGGCCGGTCAGCGGCAGGAACCTTCCTGGCACGGCCCGGCGCAGAATTTTGACTTTTATGACATTAAAGGCCTTGCCTACGCTTTCCTGGCAAAGCTGGGCCTGCACAACCTCTCTCATGCAACCGGCCATGAACCGTTTTGGGACAGCGAAAGCACCCAGATCATGATGGGGGAGCAGGTGATCGGCTCTTTCGGCCGGCTCCGCGCCGAGGTCTGCGACCATTTTAAAATCAAATCGACGGACGTGTTCGCCTTTTATTTTGATGTCGACACACTGTATGCCTGCCGGCAGCAGGAAAAGCGGTTTGATCCTATCCCGCGGTTTCCTTCCGTGCCGTTCGATCTGGCCATTCTGGTGGATGTCGATACGCCGGTGGAAGCGGTGGAAAAAGCCATTAGAGCCTCCGCCGGTCCCTATCTCCGCAGTTGCGGATTGTTTGATTTCTATCAGGGCGAACAGGTGCCGCCAGGCCGCAAGAGCCTAGCTTTTTCCTTGACCTTTTCTTCAAAAGAGCGTACATTATCGGATGAAGAGGTCGAAGAGGGTGTAAAGGGCATCCTGCAGCATCTTGCGACCAGTTTGCACGCTGAATTGCGACCACGATAGCGAGGGTAAAGTGGAGCGAAATATACTCGATGTGCTTGAGACGCGGATCGATGATGCATTAAAAGTCATCACCGAGATGCATCGTCGACACTATACGTTGATGGAAGAATTGAAAGAAGTAAAGGTTAAACTGGCGGAATCGGAACGACACGTGGAAACTCTGCAGCGGGCTTTAGAAGAACAGAAAATCAAATCCGACGAAGCCATCGTACAAAAGTATAAAGAAACGGAAGAAAAGTTACGCACCCGTATTCAATCCATGCTGGCCAAGCTGGATGAACTGAAAGTACTGGAAGGGCGTTAAGCCATTGCCTGGACGCTGATTCTTTGGCCGTTTAATGTGTTGCACACGATGCTGGTTCAGATGAATAGTGATAAAAACATCAAAGTTAATATTTTCGGGACCGATTATCCCTTAAAGGTAAACGCTAATGTAGAATACGTCAAGCGGATAGCGGAATATGTAGATGCTAAAATGAGAGAGGTGCAAGCGGCCAAACCCAATCGCCCCTTGCATCAGATTGCCATCCTGGCCGCTCTCAACATCACTGACGAACTGCTGCACCAGAAAGAGGCGCAGAAGAAGCGGCATATTAACTTTGAAGACAAGGTAAAATCACTTACAGAAAAGCTGGAACTAGGCATAAAAGAGAGCTCCGAATAGGCCTCTCTTCCTGCGGGAGCCGCCGTGCGACTCCGCAAGCGACCCAGTGGACACATCCATCGAATCCGTCAAGGCGACAACAGCGGTACCGTGTCGAAAGCCACGGTCACCTTGATGTGAGGTCTGGATTATGTCTTTGACTGGGTTTTTTACTTTGGAGGGGAGATGAGCTCGACGATGTGGTTGATAGCTGTGCTGGATGGCATTGTCGCGTTCGTGATCGGTTGGCTCGTATCCCGGCACATCGGGCAGGGCAAGGTCAAGAATGCGGAACAGGCCGCCCAGCGTATCATCTCAGACGCAAAAAAAGAAGCGGAAAATCTCAAGAAAGAAAAACAGCTTGAAGCCAAGGATGAATGGCTGCGGCTGAAACAGAATTTTGAAAATGAAACCAAGGCTCGCCGTAACGAGCTGTCCAAAATCGAAAACAAGCTCAATTCACGCGAGTTGAATCTCGATCGACGTCATGACCTGCTGACCAAAAAGGAAAAGGATCTCGACGACCGGGAAGGTGAATTAAAGGCGCGCGACGAACGCGCCCAACAGCGGGAAGCGGAATTACAGAACACCATCGACGAACAGACCAGGCGTCTGGAAAAAATCAGCGGCGTCTCTTCAGAGGAAGCCAGGCGCATCCTGGTCAACAACCTTACCGATAAAGCCAAACAGGAAGCCGCGCAACAGGTCAAAGAGATCAAGGACAAAGCGCGACAGACGGCCAATCGCGAAGCCAAAGAGATCATCATCCAGGCTATTCAGCGCACGGCCGCCGATCACTCCACTGAAACCACTGTGTCGGTCGTCAATCTGCCCAGCGACGAAATGAAGGGCCGCATTATCGGCCGCGAAGGCCGCAACATTCGCTCCTTTGAGCAAGCCACCGGCGTCGAGGTCATCGTCGACGATACCCCGGAAGCGGTGGTGCTGTCCGGCTTTGATCCGTTCCGCCGCGAAGTGGCACGCGTCGCTCTCGAGCGCCTTGTGGGCGACGGCCGCATTCATCCCACCCGCATCGAAGAGCTGGTGGAAAAAGTAAAGCTGGAGATGGAGGAAAAGCTGGTGGAGGAAGGGGAGAAGGCCCTTTTGGAATGCGGCATCACCAGCATGCACTCGGAACTGGTCAAATTGCTGGGCAAGCTGAAATTCCGCACCAGCTACGGCCAGAACGTCCTGCAACACTCCATCGAAGTCTCCTATCTGTGCGGCCTGATGGCGGCCAGCCTGGGATTGGACGGCAACCTGGCCAAACGGGCGGCGTTGCTGCATGATATCGGCAAGGCGATCGACCGGTACACCGAGGGCACCCATACCCAGATCGGCGTCGAAATCGCGCGCAAATATGGCGAAGGCCCGGTGGTGCAGAATGCCATCGCCTCGCATCACGAGGATGTGGAGATCATTTCGCCCATTTCGGTGCTGGTCATGGCGGCGGATGCCATCAGCGGCTCCCGTCCCGGCGCCCGCCGCGAAACACTCGAGTCCTATATCAAGCGTCTCGACACGCTCGAAGGACTGGCGAAAGGATTTGCCGGCGTAGGCAAAGCGTACGCCATCCAGGCCGGCCGGGAAATCCGCGTCATCGCTGAACACGAGAAAATTGATGATGCCATGTCGGAGCAGCTGGCGTCGGACATTGCAGAAAAGATCCAGAGCGAAATGGAGTATCCCGGACAGATAAAGGTCACGGTGATCAGGGAATTTCGCGCCGTTGATTATGCCAAGTAAGTCGGCCGACTCCAGTAAAAAACTGTTGGAATGTTGATCTAAATCTTTTATATTAAAAGGTCGTTGTGTCAGAGTCAAAAATCGTCACCGTACTGTTCATTGCGGATATCGTCAGCAAATCCGGCATGGATATCGTGGCAGGTCTGCTGCCCGGTTTGCGCAAGTCACACCATGTCGACCTGGTGGTAGCCAATGGCGAAAATGCGGACAGCGGCAACGGCTTGACCGAAGCTCTGGCCAAACAACTGTTCGGTTACGGCGTCGACGTCATCACCGGCGGCAACCATACGTGGGGCAATGCGGCGTTTCGCAGTTATCTCGACACCAGCTCCAAAGTGCTGCGGCCGCTGAATTATCCGGCGGAAGTGCCGGGCAAAGGCACGACGGTTGTCACGACAGCGCAGAATGTGAATATCGGCATCATGAATGCGCAGGGCCGTACCTTTATGTACCCCATTGACTGCCCGTTCAGACGATGCCTGGAAGAGATACCCCGTCTAAAGGAAAAATGTTCCGTCATCATTGTCGATTTTCACGCAGAAGCGACAGCGGAAAAGATGGCGCTGGCATGGTATCTCGATGGCCAGGTCAGTGCGGTGCTGGGCACCCACACCCACGTGCAGACGGCCGACGAACGCATCCTGCCCATGGGCACGGCGTACATTACCGATATGGGCATGACCGGTCCTCACGATTCGGTCATCGGCATGGATGTTCAAATCGCCATCAAGAGGTTTACCAAACAGATACCGGAAAAGTACCGGCCGGCGACTTCGAACAATCGCTTCAACGGCGTGCTGTTACGCCTGGATGCCGGCACCGGACGAGCGGTTTCGATCACAAGACTTAATCTGCCGTAAGGCAGCACCATCGCAGTACAACCAGGATAAAAATGGCACGGATAATCGACGGCAACAAAATAGCACGACAGATTACCGATGAAGTGGCGGCTAAAGCGCAGATTCTGCAGCAGGCCGGCGTGGTGCCACATCTCTCCGTTATCCTGGTGGGCGATGATCCTGCCTCGCAGGTGTATGTCAATCGCAAACAAAAAGCGTGCGAAGCGAACGGTCTGTCCTCGCTGACGGTCAGGCTGGCAGCCGACACCAGTGAGCAGACTCTTCTGGACTTGATTCAAAAGATGAACGCAGACCCGCAGGTGCACGGCATACTCGTGCAACTGCCGCTGCCCCGGCATATCGCCACGGACAAGGTCATTCTCGCCATCACTCCGGATAAAGATGTAGATGGCTTTCACCCGGTGAATCGGGGCAAGCTGACGGCTGGAGAAAGTTGCTTTGTGCCCTGTACGCCGGCCGGTGTTCAACAGCTGCTGTTGCGGGAGGGATTTGATCCCGCCGGCAGGCACGTTGTCGTCGTCGGCAGAAGCAACATCGTCGGTATGCCACTGGCCATCATGCTGGCACAAAAGAAAGTCGGCGCCAATGCGACTGTTACACTGTGCCATACCGGCACCAAAGATCTGGGTTATTTTACCCGTCAGGCTGATATTGTGGTGGTGGCCTCTGGGCGCGCCAACACCCTGACCGCAGTGATGGTGCGGGAGGGATGCGTGGTGATTGATGTGGGCGTCAACCGGATCGACGATCCTGCAACCGTCAAAGGCTATCGACTGGTCGGCGACGTGGATTTTGCCGAGGTAGAAAAAAAGGCCCTGGCCATCACACCGGTACCCGGAGGTGTCGGGCCGATGACTATAGCCATGCTGCTACAGAATACGATTCAGGCAGCCGAAGAATATTTGAAACGCGGTAACTAGCGATACATGCGCCAGTAGCTCAACTGGACAGAGCGTTGGCCTCCGGAGCCAAAGGTTATGGGTTCGACTCCCCTCTGGCGTACTAGAATTTACATCTCACAAGCAGGTCGGCACAGCAACTCGTGTATAACGTATGACAACTTTCGAGTCATTAAAGACATATTCAGTGACCCTCGAATTGGCTGACCTGCAGCGGAGCTATCCGCACTTGAACCTCAAAACCGCCCAAGATCTCGCCACTTTATACCAATTGCTTAAAGAAAAATATCGGGGTGCGTCCGGCAAGCTCGATGTCAAAGACCAGGAAGGTCAAAAGCTGCTGCTGACCTGGCAGCAGAATCGGCCGCCGCTGGAAGCTGAAAAGCTCAATCAGGAGGCGTTGCAGCTGGCGCGCAAGCGCGACTTTGACAACGCTCTGAACAGTTGGCGCAAAGCCATTGATATCTTTCCCCAGGAGCCCGAATACCATTACAATTCTGCGCTGCTTTGTCTTGAGCAGGGCAATAGTGCCCGCGGGCTGGAGCGGTTGCAGGAAACGCTCAAAATCTGCCCGCTCTACACGCGCGCCTATTTTGTGCTCGGCAGTGTCTATTCCAAGATGCGCCAGTTCCAGCCATCCGTTCATTTTTTAAAAGAAGGTCTGCTGTTACAGAACAATAATATCCTGGCCATGGTGAACCTCGGTGCCGTGTACAGCGTGGAGAAGAACTACCCGGATGCCATCCGCATTTTTGAGCGGGTCATTGCGCTGTCGCCGAAAGAGGCACGAGCCTACCTGGGCCTGGGCAAGATCTATATTGCGCAAAACGACATCGACAACGCGACGCGCTGTTTCAAGGCGGTGATCAAACTGGATGCGGACGGCAAGCTGGCCGATATTGCGCGCAAATCGCTGCGCGCGTTTGCGCCGTCAGATCATCCGGTGGCGGACAGGCCAGCGCAACCTGTCCTTGCGGACGACGAGAACGTTGAAGAGTTGTATGCTGAGGGTTTTCAGGCATTTATCAAAGGTGATTACGAAAAGGCGGCCGTAGCCTATAAAAAATACCTTAATATCCGGCCCACAGAAGCCGACGTCTGGTCTTCGTTAGCATCGTGTCAATTGCGCCTGGGCCGTACCAAAGAAGCCATTGACGCTATTCGGCGGGCCGTGGCCATGGCGCCGAACAAACCGGCGTTGTTCAAGCAAGCGGCCATTATCTACGACGCTGCTGAACAGTGGTCGGACAGTGCGGAAGCGGCGCAAAAAGCGATTGATCTGGGTCGTAACGACAGCGTGACTCTGACGCTGTTGGGCAAAAGCCGGGCTCTGGAGGGCAAATTTCAGGAAGCGTTGCGGGTTCTGCAGGAAGCGGTAAAATTGAATCCCAGCAACATCAATGCCCGCTATCATTATGCCATTTCGTTAAAAGCGCTGGGACAGACCGAGACTGCCAAGCAGCAGCTGGAAGAGATCATGTGGACGCGCACTGAATCGCCGTTGAAGGAAAAAGCACAAAAAGAGCTGCAGAATATCTAATCTGGCCAGCCCAGGTACGCCCGCTTTGTCATAATATTAGTTATGTTAACATAGAAGCAGATCACTCTACCCTCTGCATATTTATATCATGCTGTTATTCTAATGCTTTAAAATGATAAAGGCCTGGATGACCAGGCCTTCGACTTTTATGTTAACGAAATCCTGCTATTTTACAACAATGCTCACAAGCTTTTTTGGCACCACAACAGATTTTATCACGGTTTTGCCGTCCAGATAACCTTTAATCTTTTCATCTGCCATGGTGATGGCAATGACCTGGCTTTCCGGAGCATCAACCGCTACTTCAACCTGGCCACGGATCTTGCCGTTAATCTGAACTCCCAGCTGTACTGTGGCTTCAATGAGCAGATTTTCGTCGTGCATAGGCCACCTGCTGTCAAAGATGGAATTCGTATTTCCGCACGCCTGCCAGAGCTCTTCGCTGAAATGAGGTGCAAACGGCGCCAAGATCTGCACCAGGCCCGGAAGAATTTCGGTAGCCAGGCCTCTGTTTTGCTGCTCGGGCGAAATGTCCTGCACATAGAGCGAAATCTCGTTCACCAGTTCCATGATACGACTGATAGAGGTGTTGAAATGAAACCGTTCCAGGTCCATTGTGGCATGCTTGATGGCGTAATGTAATTGACGTAACACTTTAGCATAGCGCGCTGACTCGCTTCCCTGTGGGGGATTATCCAGGATTTGCCAGCCAATGCGCCAAATACGTTTCAGGAAACGGTTGATGCCGACGATCCCTTCGTCTGACCAGTCTCCACCCTCTTCATAAGATCCCATAAACATCATGTACATACGAAAGGTGTCGCTGCCGTATTCGTCGACAAACTTGTCGGGATTTACAACATTCCCCCTGGATTTGCTCATCTTGGCGCCTTTGTTGGTGATGGTGCCCTGATGCACCAGGCGTAAAAAGGGCTCGTCGAAATTAATGAGGCCAAAATCATAGAGCGCTTTGGTGAAAAACCGGGCATAGAGCAGATGCATGACCGCATGTTCAGCGCCGCCTACATACTGATCCACTGGCAGCCAGCTGTCCACCATCTCTTTATCGAACGCCTTGTCTGACAGGTGTGGCGTCGGAAAGCGCAGATAGTACCAAGAGGAACAGACAAAGGTGTCCATGGTGTCGATTTCCCGGCGCCCGGATTTTCCGCACCTGGGGCATGGTGCATTGACAAACGTCGGCGAGGTCGATAACGGGGATTCGCCCTTGCCGCTGAACACCACGTCTTCAGGCAACAGCACCGGCAGATCTTTTTCAGCCAACGGCACTTCGCCGCAACTGTCACAATAGATTATAGGAATCGGCGCACCCCAATAGCGTTGACGCGAGATCAGCCAGTCACGAAGTTTATAATTGACCTGGCGATCCCCTACCCCCTTTTCCTTCAAATAATCAATGACCCGGGCTTGACCTTCTTTGGAGGGCGTGCCGCTAAAGTGGGCGGAATTGATCATAATGCCCGGGTCTTCATAAGCCATTTCCATTTTCTGCTGCGCAGGATTACCATCCGGCGATATGACCTCTTTGACGGGCAAGCCGTATTTCCGGGCAAATTCGAAATCGCGCTGATCGTGCGCCGGCACCGCCATGACCGCGCCGGTGCCATAGGTTACCAGCACGTAATCGGCGATCCAGATCGGCACCTTTTCCCCGTTCACCGGATTGATGCAGTAGCTGCCCAGGAACACTCCGGTCTTTTCCTTTTCCGTGGACATGCGCTCGATCTCTTTTTGCTTGCGCGCCTGCACAATGTACTCCTGCACCGCCGACCTGTTTTCCGGCGTGGTCAGGGATTCGACAAGCGCATGTTCCGGCGCCAGCACCATATAGGTTACGCCCCACAAGGTGTCCGGGCGCGTCGTGAACACATGAATAGGCTGCCGGCCGTCGTCCGTCTCGAATCGGATATGGGCGCCGACGCTCTTGCCGATCCAGTTCTTCTGCATGGCGATTGTTTTTTCCGGCCAGTGAATACGCTCGTGGCCTTCCAACAGTCGTTCGGCATACTGGGTGATTTTGAAAAACCACTGCTCCAGGTCCCTGGTCAAGACCTCGTTGTCGCAGCGTTCGCAATGGCCGTCGACAACCTGCTCGTTGGCCAGCACGGTCTTGCAGCCCGGACACCAGTTGGCCGCCGCTTTTTTGCGATAGGCCAGACCGTTTTTATAGAGCTGCAGAAAAAGCCACTGCGTCCATTTGTAATACTCCGGCTCGCTGGTGTTGATTTCGCAATCCCAGTCGTACATGGCGCCCATGGCCTTGAGCTGTTCACGGATCAGCTTGATGTTGTGGGCCGTGCTCACCGCCGGATGAATGTTGTTCTTGATGGCATAATTTTCCGCCGGCAGGCCGAACGCGTCATAGCCGATAGGTTCAAACACATTGTAGCCTTGCATGCGCTTGAATCGCGCCCAGGTATCGGTCGGCGCATAGTTGTACCAGTGGCCGATGTGCATCCGATCGCCGGAGGGGTAAATGAACATGACCAGGCAGTATAATTTTTTATCCTTACGGGAAAAATTGGTACGATAGACGTTGCTGGTCTGCCAGTTCAGGCGCCATTTCTTTTCGATCTCTTTAAAGGTGTACTCTGGTATCATCGCCTTGTCCTTGCTTGTCATTTACATTAAATCGTAACATACATATATTTTTCATAAAAATCAAGCAATCCCGTTTTGCGGTGCACAAACAGAAAAGGCCACCTCGAAATCGAGCTGGCCTTACGGTCGGGGCGAGTGGATTCGAACCACCGGCCTCCTGCTCCCGAAGCAGGCGCGCTAAACCGGACTGCGCTACGCCCCGCAAAGTCATATATATTACGAAAAAAATTCTTTTAATACAAGGGAAAAATTCTAACTACGGCCTTTACCGATATGCCGTAGAATTACAGCCAAAAAACGGATGGTATCACTGACGATAGCGATACGGCTTACGGTCGAATGGTAACAGGTGGAAATCGGCACCTCCCCAAAACGGCAGCCGCGCCGCACCAGGATCAGGATAAATTCGGTTTCAAATTGAAAACCATCCTCCCTGAACCATTCCGGATCGCAGTGCTGCAGGCGGACGCCTCTAAAGCCGCACTGCGAGTCGGCGATCGGTATCGGGAATGTCAACAACGACACCATCGCGGAGGAAAGCCGGTTGCTGACACGACGATGCCAGGGCATGCAGCGGCCGCGAGCCTGGCGGTTGCCTAAAAGAACATCAAAGCGCCCGCTTCGCATCGCTTCCATAAAATCCGGAATAAAACGGGGCTCGTGTTGGCCGTCGCCATCGAGAAAAAGAATCCAGTCGTAGTGCTGCTGACGCGCCCAACGTAATGCGGTTTTAAGACACGCCCCTTTGCCTCTATTACGCTCATGCACCGCCAGATGCACAGAACGTGAGCTGGCGATGTCCCGGGTACGATCGGTAGAGCCGTCGTCGATCACGAGGATGTCTCGCACGGCCATGATCTCCGATATACTCTGCAACAGTTCGTCGAGGTGGGCGGCTTCGTTCCACGCCGGAATAGCCACCAGCACGCGCAGATCCTTCATAGCCGCCCCGCAGGAATGATTACTGAATGCGCTTAAAGATATTGTATCCGAAACTGGTCTCGACGATGGGGCTGATCTGATTGATGGTCAAAGCCTCTATGGCGGTTTCAATCTTTATATCGAAATCGCCCTTGTTAAAATAGCCCAGATCGCCGCCTTTGGCGGCATTCGGCAAAATGGATTTTTGTTTGACCAACTCGACAAAATCTTTGCCGGCGTTCAGTTCGGCGAGCACGGCCTCCGCCTCCGCCTTTGTTTTAACCGCGAGATGCAGGGCGCGTAAGGGCCTGGTAATGCTTAAATTGGCTTTAGGTATCCAAGCCGTGATCTGCACCTTGGCCATGGTGGTGGTCTCTTCCAAAACCGAAAGCTCGGTTCCTTTCGCGATGATGCCGATGGTCTGACCGTTGCTGGCGGCGTTGGTGATCGCTTCCTGGTCTGCCTTTAGATACTTTTTAGCGGCTGGTGCTTTAGCCTGGGCCATGGCGGCGGCCGCGACGGCAAGCATGCAGAACAGGAGCGCAAAGCTCTTTCTCATGGTAACTCCTTTCAACCTGGAAATGGGATGGGTATTCGGTGGATATTCAAAAACTGCTTAATCTGTTGCAGATCAGCCATACCCTGAGTGCGGCCGACACTCTGGCATTTGATGGCCGCGGCCGCCGCAGCGAATACGGCCGCTTCAGCAAGGGTAAAATTCTGCAAAACCGCGTACAGGATAGCGCCATGGAACACATCACCTGCTCCGGTGCTGTCGGTAGCGGCAACCGGAAAGGCCGGTTGAAAAAGGTGCTGGTTGCCGTCAAAAAAATAGCTGCCTCTGACGCCGCAGGTTATAGCGACCCATTTTGCATTACCCGTAAATAGTTTTTCCAGCCCGGATTCAAGATCGCCGGCGATCTGGCCGGCGGCGTACGCTTCGCTGACCACAATGATGTCGCACAGCTCCAGCAGGGCCGGATCCACTCTGCGATTGCTGCCCAGATCTATGGACACTTGACCGCCGCCACGATGCACCTGCTCGGCGGCCTTAAAGTCTGCTTCGGGATAATGGCCGTCGATATGTAACAGACGGCAGTGGTCATACGGCTGCGCGCTGATGTCCGCCGCAGTGATGGCGCATCGGGGATCACGGTGAAGAAACACCGTGCGCTCACTGTTGCTTTGATCCACCAGGATGAACGCTCTCGGCGTTCGACAGGCAGAGATCTTGCTGAACGCCGTATCAACGTTCAACGAGTGCAACTCCTGCTGCAAAAAACGGCCATCGGGATCGTCGCCGAGCGCTGTAACCAGGCTGCAGCGCTTGCCCAGCCGGGCCAGCATGGCCAGGGCGGTTGCAACCGGTCCTCCCCCCTGCACCGTCAAGGAGGAGAGCACGTTTTTGCTGTTGGGTTCCGGAAAGCGCTCCATAACACCCAACTGGTCAAGAACCGTCAGCCCTAATCCGACGCAATCGATCATGGGACTAGCGGTCCTTCGGCTCATCCCGAAAACGCAGTACTTCGGCGACCAGCTCATCGACGATCGCCTGTTCGGGGATCTTGCGCAAAATTTCACCTCGACGAAAGAGGATGGCCGCATGTTTGCCGCAGGCGACGCCGACATCGGCGTGCCGGGCTTCACCGGGGCCATTGACCTCGCAGCCCATGACCGCCACGGTGATGGACTCGGTCAGTGCGGACAGGCGCCGTTGCACCTCTTCCGCAACCGTAACCAGATCAACCTCGGTGCGGCTGCAGGTCGGACAGGATATGATATTGACCCCGGACGCCAGTTTCAGGCTTTTCAGTATTTCCTGAGCAACAAAGACCTCTTCCACCGGATCGCCGGTCAACGATACTCTGACGGTATCGCCGATATCCTTATAGAGCAGGGCGCCGATCGCCACGCTGGATTTTATGGTGCCGCTTTTGACCGTGCCTGCTTCGGTCAGGCCGATGTGCAGCGGCACGTTGGATTGCTGTGAAAAACTCTCATACGCGGCTATGGTTTGCCGGACATCTGAAGATTTCAGAGACACCACCAGAGCGGTCGCGCCGAGCTCCCGACACACCTCGATCTGGCGCAATGCGGACCGCACCAGGCCGTTGACCGTCGGGCCGCCCTCTTCGTTAAGAATATCCTTTTCCAGCGACCCTGAATTGACGCCGATACGGATCGGTATCCTGGATTCAACCGCCTTGCGGATGACCTGCTGCAGTCTCTCCTTGCCGCCTATATTGCCCGGATTGATCCTGATTTTATCCGCCCCGGCGTCCATGCTGGCCAGAGCCAGGCGATAATCGAAATGAATATCAGCGACCAGCGGCGCCTTGACCAGGTTGCGAATCTCGGCAAACGCCGCCACGGCGGCCTGGTTGGGCACCGCTATTCTGACGATATGACAGCCCGCCTCCCGAAGCCGCTGGATTTGGGCTACGGTGGCAGCCACATCTTCGGTGCGGGTATTGGTCATGGACTGTATGGCAATGGGCGCACCATGGCCGATGGCCACATTGCCGATACGAACGCTTTGTGTCGAACGAGACACACGACCTCCTCGTTCCTCTGCTGAAAATTATAAACTGAATTTTAATAAAAATAGAGGGTAAAATCAAGGCTTTTCTGGAAAGGGCGCGATGAGAAGAGAGCCAGGTTGGTAAAACACGCCAAAGGGCAGGGCCCTAGTCGCCCTGCAAAAAGGCCCAGGCCATGAGGCCGCCCAGGCTGCCGATGACAGCAGCCACTTTAAAACGGTTCTTCTCCTTTTGCTCGTTGATTTTTTGCACGGACAGATTTTCGGTCTTGCGCTCTTTGTAACGTTGTACATCCTGGGCCGTGCGCAGTCTAACTTTGCCATAATTGAGCGCTATCTCATCATACTTGTCGCGGGGATACATAATTTTTTTCTGCTCGTCAAGAATAACCAGTATCTCCTTTTTGTCGATTTTTTTCCATTCACCGCTGCCGTCTTTGGTTTCGACCTCGAACTCTATATACCCTTCGCCGATATAAGACAATTTGCCTTTTATCCTTTTGTTAGCAGCTGTGATGAGCACATCGGCCATACCATTGGACGTCAGCCATAACAGCAACAGCAATC
This sequence comes from uncultured Cytophagia bacterium, assembly GCA_964541895.1. Lineage (GTDB taxonomy): Bacteria > Zhuqueibacterota > Zhuqueibacteria > Residuimicrobiales > Residuimicrobiaceae > CAZISM01. Next base: position 132,983 of record CAZISM010000001.1, on the reverse strand, counting down.
CGGTCAGCTTGCGCATAATACCTCCTTTTTGTGGCTATCATGCAAGAGACGTGCCAGGATCATGGCAAATACAGTGTTGATAAATAATAAATTAGCCCTGTCCTTTTTTCTAAAACAAAAAGAGAACAGGGCTGTAAAAGCAAAACTGAAATCGATGTTACTATTTCGAAATCAAATGTCAGTGAACGATGCCAAGGCGCTTGCCGACCGAATAGAATCCCTGCAGAGCTCGATCCAGATGTTCCGGTTCGTGAGCGGCGGAGATTTGCACGCGGATGCGCGCTTTGCCTTTGGGCACCACCGGGAAGCTGAACCCGATCACATAGATGCCTTCCTTCAGCATTTCGTCCGCCATGGCATGGGCGAGTTTTTCATCATACAGCATGATGGGCACGATGGGATGAACACCCGGCCGGATATCAAAGCCGTTGGCCGTCATCTGTTCACGAAAATAGAGTGTGCTCTTTTCCAACTTGTCGCGCAAAGCGGTTGTCTCTGAGAGCATCTCCAGCACCGCCAGGGTCGTGGCCGTCACCACGGGTGACAGAGTGTTGGAAAATAAATACGGCCGGCTTTTTTGCCGCAGGAACTCTATCATCTCGCTGCGGCCGGAAACGCATCCACCCATGGCGCCGCCGAGCGCCTTGCCAAAGGTCGTGGTGATCACATCCACCCGTCCCATGACCTGGCAGTGTTCGATGGTGCCGCGGCCTGATTTGCCCATAAAGCCGGTGGCATGGCTGTCATCCACCATGACCAGGCTGTCATAGTGTTCCGCCAGTCTACAGATCTCTGCCAGCGGGGCGATGTCACCGTCCATGGAAAAGACCCCGTCGGTGGCGATCAAACGGATCCTGGCTGCTTGCGTCTCTTTTAGTTTCTCTTCGAGATCGTTCATATCCGCGTGCTGATAGATGTATCTGGACGCTTTAGCCAGGCGGATGCCGTCGATAATGGAAGCGTGGTTGAGCGCATCGGTGATAATGGCGCACTCTTGCGTCATGAACGGTTCAAACACGCCGCCGTTGGCATCAAAGCAGGCGGCATAGAGGATGGTATCGTCCGTTTGCAGGAATTCGGCCACTTTGCGTTCAAGCTGCTTATGGATCTCCTGGGTGCCGCAGATAAAGCGGACCGAAGAGAGGCCATAGCCCCAACGGTCCAGCGCCGCATGGGCTGCTGCCACAACCCGGGGATGGTTGGCCAGGCCGAGATAGTTGTTGGCGCAGAAGTTGATCACCTCTTCGCCGCTGCTGACTTTAATGGCTGCTCCTTGCGGAGTGGTGATCACGCGCTCTTTTTTGTATAGCCCGGCCTGGCGGATCTCTTCCAGACCGGCCTGCAGTTCATTTTTCAGTTTGGTATACATAATCACTCCAATTCAAGAACCACTTTACCGCTCTGCCCCGATGCCATGGCCTCAAAGCCGGTAAGAAAATCGTCGAATTTTAAACGATGGGTCATAACCGGCGAGATATCCAGCCCGCTCTGCAGCATGGTTTGCATTTTGTACCAGGTCTCAAATATTTCCCTGCCATAGATGCCCTTGATGTGCAGGCCCTTAAAAATGACCTGATCCCAGTTGATCTGCGTGCTCGCCGGCAGGATGCCCAGCAGAGCGATGCGGCCGCCGTGATACATGTTTTCCAGCATGCTTTCAAAAGCAGCCGGACTGCCGGACATTTCCAGGCCGATATCGAATCCCACCATTTCCAGTTCCTGGCGGCACTGTTCGATCGTCGTCTGGCTGATGTTGATCGCCCGGGTGGCGCCCATCTTACGTGCCAGATTCAGTCTATATTCGTTCACATCGGTAACCACCACATTGCGGGCACCGACATGCCGGCAGATCGCTGCCGCCATGCAGCCGATCGGGCCGGCGCCGGTGATGAGCACGTCCTCGCCGACCATATCAAAAGAGAGGGCGGAATGGGTGGCATTGCCGAACGGATCAAAAAAAGAAGCGATGGGCGAAGGAATGCTGGGATGGATATGCCAGGCATTGACATACGGCAACGCCAGATATTCGGCAAAACAGCCGTTGCGGTGCACGCCCACGCCGACGGTGTTGGTACAGAGATGGCGACGGCCGGCTCGACAGCTGCGGCAGACGCCGCACACGAGATGGCCTTCGCCGGAAACCCGTTCGCCGATCTCGTACCCGGACACGTTGACGCCCTTTTCGACAATGATACCGGAGAATTCATGGCCGATGACCAGAGGCGTTTTAATGGTTCGTTGCGACCATTCATCCCATTTGTAGATGTGCAGATCGGTGCCGCAAATCGAGGTGTGCGTCACTTTGATAAGCAGATCGTTGTTGCCGCAGGCAGGAACCGGCACCTCTTCCATCCACAGCCCCGGTTCAGGAAATTTTTTAACCAATGCTTTCATGTTCATAACCGTCCTCATTACAAAGGTGGCACTATGATAGGATCAGGTGGACTGTTCGGACGCGCATAACAGATACCGGTCAGCACCGGACCATCCGTCGATCGCCGGGTTGCCGCGACGGCAGGCAGCGCCATTGCGCGATACCCCTTGCTGGTACCGTTCCGGCCGATCACACGTATTAAACCAATCGTACAGAGTAGAGATGGAATGCCGTTGGCATCAGAACGATGCGGCGGCATGAGACCCACGGCTGGAGGGCGCCCCTGGTTCCCATGAACCACGGAGATCGGTAAAGGATGATCGAAGGGTTTGGGTGCCATAAGAATGTTCGTTAATGACTTTTTAATATAAGATTAACCATGCATTTTGTCAAGCGAATCCTCCCGGGAAAATCAAGCTTGCAAATAACAAAGAGATTCAATAAATTAACACATCTAACAAAGTTTGATATATCAAACTGGAGCGCGATTTATGGCCCTGCAGCACGATATGGTTACGCAGGAATATATTGAAATCATCGCCCTGCTGGAAAGAGAGAACCGGGTGGCGCGTGTCAAGGATATTGCCTGCAAGCGCGGCGTAACCCGATCCAGTGTATCCATTGCCTTGAACCAATTGGCGAAAAAATCACTGATCACGCACGAAAGTTACAGCCATGTCACGTTGACGCCTCTGGGGCGCAAGCTGGCGCAGCAACTGGATCTGCGCCATCAGGCGGTCAAATTGTTTCTGACCACCGTGCTCGGGTTGCCGGAATCGGTCGCAGAACACGACGCCTGCAAATTCGAGCATCTTATCAGCTCAGAAACCCTGGCCGCCATCACAAAATTCCTGGCGTCTATAGAGCATTGTCCGAAAGAGCTGTCCGATGTCATCAAATCCATTCAGAAATGCGGACGAAAAAAAACAGAAGCAGTGGACTGCGCCCACTGTCCGGTGGCGTGAGGAGACGGAAATGGACAAGTATAATTCGCTGGACACATTGCCGACAGGTCATTCGGCCCGGATCCTGGCCATCGCAGGCGGCTGGGGCATTCGACAGCGGCTTTTGCAGGTAGGCATTCATGTCGGTGATGTCATTGTGATGAAACGGTGTGCGGCCATGGGCGGCCCTATATTGCTCAGCATCAACAATTCCGACATCGCCATCAGTCGAGGTATGGCCCGTCATATCAAAGTAGGAACACTGGAAGCATGAAAGCGGCTGATCAACAGCCGACGTTTCGCTTTCTGCTCGTCGGTCAACCCAACTGCGGCAAGAGCACTCTGTTCAACCAGGTCGCCGGCTATCGCTCCATCTCTACCAACTTTGCCGGCGTCACGGTCGATTTCACCAGCAGCCGGCTGCGCATGGGTGAAACCATGGTGGAGCTGGTGGATCTTCCGGGTCTGTATTCGCTGACGGCCCTGGATGCGGCCACTGAAGCCACCAAACAGTATCTGTTTGCGGAAAATATCAATGTCATCCTCAATGTCATCGATGCATCCATTTTAAGCCGCAGTCTCGAGCTGACCCTGCAACTGGCCGAGTTGGCAAAGCCGATGATCGTCTGTCTCAACATGATGGACGAAGCAGAGCGCAAAGGCATCCTGATTTCTCCGGAGCGGCTTTCCGAGCAGCTGGGTGTGCCGGTGGTGACCACCGTCGCAGCCAAAGGCCAGGGCATCGATGAGCTGTTCAAGGCCGCCATACGGCATGCGACCGCCGCACCCGCCACACCGGCGCCGACCTTCAGCCGGCATGTTGAGGAGGCGATCGCCGCTACCATACAGGTTCTGATGGAAAATAATAATGCACCGTTTGCCCATATTCGATTGGCGGCGATCAAGGTGCTGGAAAAGGATCCCCATTTTTTAAGCAGAGTTCAGTCCCGGCCGCCCATGGTCCGACGAATCGAAACGATCCAGACCACGCTGGAAGCGGCGCACGGGCAGACCTCGGACCAGGTCATTTCCGCGGAACGGCACGCCAAAGCCATGGAGGTGTTTGAGGCCGTGGCCCACGTCACCCACGCCAAAGCCAGCCGGTGGCGCAACCGCATCGATGCCCTGCTGATGCATCCTATTTTCGGTTATCTGGTGCTGTTTTTCTTTCTCTACGTCTTTTTTTCAGCCGTATTCCGATTCGGCGCACTTTTGGAAAAGCCCATCCTCGGATTTTTTGAAATGCAGTCCGAGCAGCTGGCGCGTCATTGGCCAACGAATTCGTTGACCTACAACGTTCTCAACAGCCTGGTGCAGGGATTCTCCGGCGGATTTTCGATCATCCTGCCCTATCTGCTGCCCTTTTTATTCATCATGGCGCTGATTGAAGATATCGGCTACCTCCCCCGTATCGCGTTTCTAACCGATGCGATGATGCATCGTCTGGGGTTGCACGGTACGGCGATCATTCCGCTGATGCTGGGCTATGGCTGCACGGTGCCGGCTCTGATGTCTACCCGTATCATCAGCAGCCCGCGCGACCGTTTTATTGCCTCCACCCTGACCCTGTTCGTACCCTGTTCGGCGCGTATGACCCTCATCCTGGGACTGGTCGGCTATTATCTTGGCGGTTATGCCGCGCTCCTGCTCTACATTCTCAATTTGGTCGTGATTATCGGCATCGGCATCGTAATGTCCCGTTTGATGCCGGAGGACACCCCCGGGATGATTATGGAGATGCCGGCTTTTCAGCGCCCCAGCGCCAAAGCGGTGCTGGCAAAAGTATGGCTGCGCATCAAGGATTTCATCATCATCGCCTGGCCCCTGCTGATCGTCGGCAGTGTTTTTCTCAGCTTGACGGAGTATTTGAAATGGCAGGAGGCCATCAATCAGCTGCTGTCGCCGCTGACCCGCCTACTGGACCTGCCGCAACAAACCGGATTGACGATCATTTTTGGCGTGCTGCGCAAAGAACTATCCCTGCTCATGCTGCTGCAGGCTCTGGGGACCTCTGATGTGCTCTCTGTGATGACGCGTGCACAGATTTTTGTGTTTACCGTATTTATCGTTTTTTATCTTCCCTGTGTCGCGACCTTTGGCGTCATGTCCAGGGAGCTGGGGCTGAAAAAAACGCTGCTGGCTTCGGCCTTTTCACTTTTCCTGGCCGTCGCGTTGGCCATGCTGACCCGTATCATCGCACCGTTATTATTCGTTTAAGAGGAACAATGTCGTGAAACACTTTATCATCGCTTTGCTCGTTTCTGCTGTCGCGTTACAGGCGGCGACCTCTATCGTCGGCCGCGTCGTCGATCTGCAAACTCAAAAGCCCTTGCCGGGCGCAAATATCATTGTCCATGGCCGCTCGCAGGGCACGACCTCGGATCCTGGTGGACGATTTGTACTGCATGGACTTGGCGCCGGGCGCTATCATATCACCGTTTCCTATCTCGGTTATCAGCCTTGGGACAAAATCGTCCATCTGTCGGCCGGCGTCGCCGACAGCCTGGTGGTGGCGCTTTCACCTTCGCCCCTCCCCTTTTCTGAAGTGGTGGTCAGTACCACAAAGTATGATAAAGGACTTGTCGACGTCTCCCTGCCGCTTACGGTTGTTCGTGCAGACCAGATTGAGCGCCAGGCACCGTTGACGATTGCGGATGTGGTGCAAAACGAACCCGGCGTCAGTCTCGTTCGCGACGGTGTCTGGGGAACGACGCTGAACATCAGAGGCCTGTCACGCAACAGCATCGTAACGTTGGTGGATGGCTATCGCATCGACACGGCGAACGACCTGGCGGCCGGATTGGCCATGTTCGACGTATACGACATTGAACGAATCGAGGTGGTCAAAGGCGGGGCATCGTCACTGTATGGATCCGGCGCCATCGGCGGCGCCATCAATATTATTACCAAAGACGGTTGGTATCAGGAAAAGCCCTATGTCCGGGCTCATCTCGCTACGCGCTATGCCTCTGTGAACGACGGCAATCTGGGACACCTGTCAGCCACCATGGGCGGCAAGAAATGGCATCTGCGCACTTCAGCTCTGTTGCGCAGCGCCGGCGACGCCGACACCCCGGCGGGCACGCTGCCTAACAGTCAATTCAGGGATAACAATATTTCTGCCCGTGCGGCGGTCCGGCCGTTTACCAAACATGAGCTTGGCTTTAATTACCAGCATTACCGGGCCACCGACGTAGGCTTGCCCGGCGGCTATCCGCTGTTTCCGGTACAGGCTGATGTGCGCTATCCTAAAGAAACGCGTGAACTAAAGAGCGTGAGTTACTCCATCAACGACCTATCGAGTCATTTCCTAAAGGTGAGCTTTACAATCTTTCAACAATACATTGAGCGTGATGTGGAGAACATTCCTCATCAAGTCACGCTTCAGCCCGCATCAGGCAGCACTCCACCCCGGCGCGTATCGGTTTTAAAAATCGCTCCCGGGGCCACGCATACCACCCGCGGCGTACAGACGCAGACCGATTGGCATTGGGGCAGCCGCCACTATGTCATCGCCGGCTTTGACGGCTGGCAAAAAGAGTATCGCGGCTACCGAACCAAAGAGACAAAAATCGAAGTGCTCAACCCTGTCACCGCGGCTGTGCAAAAAACCACGATGAAGACCATCGGCGAACTGCCGATCCCTGATGCCTTCTATCGTAGCCTTGGCTTTTACGGCAGTTATGACCTGCAGCTGTTCCAGGACCGTCTGCAGGTCACCCTGGGCGGACGGGGTGATCAGATTTCCGTGCAAAACGATGAGGGATTGAACCCGCTGTACGAAATAACCGATGGCGTCCGCAACGACACGCCTGCAGGGCAAAAGGTGCTGTGGATGAACCGGAAAGCCTCTGACCGCTCCTGGAGCCTTAATCTTGGCCTGCTCTATCATCTGAGCCAACACCTCGGCTTGACGTTGAACGGCGCTCGCGCGTTCCGCTCACCGTTTTTGGAGGAGCGCTATCAATATATTGACCTGGGCAGCCTGGTACGTGTCGGCGATCCGGACCTGCAACCGGAAAAAGCCCGCTTTTTCGACGCCGGTGTGCGCTATCAGGGCCAATGGCTGCATGTCAGCACCAACGTTTTTCTGAACCGGCTGTACGATATGGTCGCAGAGATACCGGGCACCTACGAAGATCGTAAAGCCCTGCTAAAGACCAACATCGGCAAAGCCGAATTGTATGGCTGGGAAATGCGAACCGACCTCCGCCTCTCGACGGTGTCCTCCCTCTACCTTCGTTCCACGTGGATTAAGGGACAGGACATCCGCCTGAACGCGCCGTTGCCGCAAATTCCGCCTTTAAACGGCAGCCTCGGTCTCGTCCTCCCTGTCGGCCGCCTGGGCGTGCTGGATATGCAGACCACTTTTTTTACCGATCAGGAACGTTTGGCGGCCGGAGAAATCCGCACCCCCGGCTATGGTGTTTTTGACTTGTATTTTAACAGCGCCACCGTGCCGTTTCTCTCGGTCAACGGCCGTTTCCTGCTGGGGATTGAGAACCTTGCCAATCGATCCTATCGCAACCATCTGGCGACTAACCGGGGGCTCGTGGTTCAGGAGCCTGGCCGCAACATCATCGCCGGTTGGGCTATGGATTTTTAATGCGCACAATAGCCCTTTGGCCGGTATAATCAGGTATTGCAACGCCGGCCGATAAGGCCTTTTTTTCCGGCGCCTTAATACTGTTATGAAGGATTCATGGATGTCATCATTTAAACAGAAACAACAAGAGCAAGACACCATCCGGCGGCCCCATATCCTTAAACGGATCAAGAAACCTAACCATTATCTCCTGGTCATTCTTGACAGTTGCCGTTACGATACTTTTTTGCAGGCAGAGCCCAAATTCATTTCGCAGTTGGGAACGATCGAAAAGCGTTACAGTTATGCCACCTGGACCGCGCCGTCTCATTACAATCTGCTCTGCGGCCTCATGCCGCACACGAGCCCGGCGAACGTGTTCGCTTCCGATTATTACAAGAAAGATTTTGTCCGATTTAATGAACGGTTCGGCATCGAGCGATTTGAATTTAAAAATCTTGTGCCGCAATTGTACCTGCCGCCCTTTATGCGTTCTGTGCTAAATTACAAAACCCATGCCCTGGTCTCCATGCCGGTGCTGAATCCCGCGTCGCCTTTGAACGTCGGCTTTGATGTGTTCCGTCTGATGGAAAAACACAATGACATGACGGCCATGCTGGATGAAATGGTTTTTTCCAAGGACCAGGCGAGCTTTTACCTGCTCAACGTGGGCGAAACGCACTATCCCTATGCCCTGCCGAACGAACCGGAAACCGAGTGGCCGCGCCTGCACGGCGTACACGGGATTTTTAAACATCTCGATGATCACCTTGCCGACCAGCAGGAAGCAAACGACCCGGAAGCCGGCTTTTTCGATCAGGGCAAAATGGATGAATTGCGCAGTCGCCAGATCGAAGCGATTCGATACATTGATGGATTGTTTGAACGGATCTACGATCTGGTCCCGGAAAACACCTATATCACCGTAACCTCTGATCATGGGGAGCTGTTTGGAGAGGATGGTTATTTCGGACACGGTCCGATCATGCATGAAAAAGTGCTGGAGGTGCCGTTTCTGGAAGGAAAAATAAAATGAGCGGATCAGAGCCCTGATCCGCTCCAACACCTATTTGCCAAAGGCCAGCAACCCGCCGACAAGAGAACCATAGGCGGTACTGACGAGGGGACTGCTCGTGATCGGACAGGCGCCGCTGCGGCAGCCGATAAAATAGTAATAGGCAAATCCAAGAGCCCCGCCCACGAAGACACCCAGGGCCATTTTCACTAATGTTTTCTTATTCATATATCACTCTCATTTTGATTTTGCTGCTACGGCTGCTGCGATATGCAGCGGATTCATCATGTGATTGATCGGTGGCGTGTAGCCCAGGTCCAGGTTGGCGAGATCCCGTACGGTCAAGCCGGACTGAATCGCCATGGCCAGCATATTCAGATAATGACCTGCGCCTTTGCCGCCGACTACCGTCCCACCTAACAATCGCTTGCTCTTGCCATCCCACACAACCTGCATATCAATGGGGCGATTTTCCAGAATATATTCCGAATGGCTGTGCTGTTGCACGATGGTTTCCCGGGCGATTTTGCCGCACGACTCGGCCTGGGCAACGGTCAGACCAGTGCGGCCGATCTCCAGGCCAAAACAGTACACCAGTTGGCTGGCCAGCGCACCGGGGAATTGGACGCTGCCGCCGATGGCATTTTCACCAGCCACCCGACCTTGACGGGCGGCGATGCCTGCCAGAGGCATCCAGGACGGCAGTTGACTGACCAGATTTTTTGTGCTGCAGCAGTCACCAACGGCATAAATATCAGGACGGCTGCTTTGCTGGTATGAATTGACCTGGATGCTGTTATGAATACCGATCCGCAGTCCAGCCTGGCGCGCCAGCTCACTGGCCGGCTGGATACCGGCGGCGACCAGAACCATGTCCACCGGTTGCCAGGACGAATCCACTTGCGGTCGAAACGATTGCACCCTGTTTCCATCATATCGCCAGGCAGGTGCCTTTACCTCGCCATGCCATGTTACTCTATTTTCCAGCAAACTCTGTTGAAGTCTGGGGAAAAACGTTGCCGGCAGGTACGCCGGACAGGTATCTCTTTCGACCAGGCTGACGCTAAAGCCTCGCCTGGCCAGCACATCCGCCAGCTCAAGGCCGAGATAACCGGCTCCGACGATGACGATGTGCCTGACCACCTGCTGCTGCAGGAAGGCTTGAATAGCAAACGCGTCGCTGATATGACGCAAGCTGAAGACATTTTTTACATCTTTCAGCTCTTGCGGTATCAGCGCAGTTGCGCCAGTGGCGATGATCAGCTTTGTAAAGGATTGCTCATACACTCTATCGCTCTTTACATCGCGAACCTGCAGCAGATGCTTATGCGCATCCAGTGCCAGCACCTGCTGACCGGTCCTGACCTCAAAGCCCCTTTTCGCCTGCAGGCTTTCTGCGCCAGGGCCGGACACCTCTTTTTCGCTCAATTGCCCGCCTAGAAAATAGGGCAGGCCGCAGGTAGCAAAGGCGACATGATCGCCTTGTTCCAGCACGATAACAGAAGCATGCCTGTCCAGGCGACGCGCGCGACCGGCGGACGCCAGTCCGGCATCATTGCCGCCGATCACCAGAATGTCTTTTTTTCCATTATGCACTACTGTACCTGCTACTGGCGAAAGAACCGGAACCATGATAAACAGAATATAAGTAATAAAAGTATACGATTTAAAGACGAAAATCAAGCATAAAATGGCGGATAACCTATCCGCGCCATCAAGACGCTCAGGAAAAGCCGCCACTGCCGCAACTGGAGCCGCCGCTGTTCCCGTAGGATGGCGTACTGCCGGATGCGGCAAAAGATGAAAATAATTTTTCAGGTCTGCTGGAATTGCATTTGGGGCACATCAGATCAGATCCGTCGGCACCGACGCGCTGGAACGCTTCGAACGTATGACCACATTGACGGCACCGATACTCATAAATCGGCATGAGCTTTCCTCCTATTCAGTTTTTTCGCTGGCGGATACATTTTTCTTCTGATCTTTCTCCGAAAGATCGCAGGCTCCTGCCATTCAGGTCGGCACACCCAACTTGGGCAGGATATACCGGTTCAGTACGAACCAGATAATGATAAATGCTATTATTCCAAGATAATCCAAATAACCTCCTGATCCGGCTCCAATTTTCGGACCTCTCAAAGGGGTCCGCACTATTTTAACCTTGTCGCACGATAGACAACGCCTGACTCATCCATATAGCCTATGATTGGATGCCCCAGGCATGGAAAGGATTCAAAAAAGTGACAACGTTTCGCCGCCTGTCTCGCAGCGGCCGATATCAGCCAGGTGAGGATACAGGCGGACCAGAGAGGCTGGAAGTGCAACAGGCTCGCTTTGGAACGCCGCAGCCATTTGCAGACCATTGGCCACAGCCTGGCCGCGAAAATGGTTATTAAAGATAACGAACACATTATCCGCTTTAGCGGCGACTGTTTTTATTCTTTCGACCCATTCGGATAATTCAGCTGTTTTATACAGATAATCATAGCGTGCATGGCGTTCCGAGTTTTCTTCGAACCACTGCTCATAATTTCTGCCATGCAGCCGTACATAACCATTGGCAGAGGTGCATACCGTGGCGGGGGATTGCGAGGCTCCGATCACAGGCTGGTCCACGTTGACCCAGCCCAAGTTGAGGTTTTTAAATTTTTCATATACGACCTCATCAGACCAGCTGCTGTGCCGGAACTCTACGGAAACGGGAAAAGCGGAAAACCATTCCTGCAACCGCTCCACATAGGCCAGATTGGTGGCCGTATATTTGAACCGCCAGGGGAACTGCACCAGCAGCGCGCCCAACCGGTTGTCGGCGGCCAGGGCATTGAGGAGGACGGAAAAAGCCGACACCTCTGCGGCCAGATCCTTGCGCTCCTCATGGGTAAAGCCCTGCCACAATTTGATGGCGAATTGAAACGTCGGATGCTTTCTGACCTGGGCGAGCCAGTTCATGACAGCAGCCGGAGACGGGATGCGATAGAAAGAGGTGTTAATTTCCACGATGGAAAAGTAATCTGCCAGATAGGCCAGTTCGGAAAAACCGGCGCCCGTCCGCGTCGGATATACGATGCCTTTCCAGTCCGGGTAGTGCCAGCCGGCCGGACCTATCAGAATGCGTTTCATGGCTAGAGCAGGTACATCAGCGTGATGGTGAAATGGTAGCGCGTCTGCCGGATCTGCACCGGGCGCTCACCTACGATATACCATGAGGTCGGGTATTCGAGTCGTTCCATATCCATGGCCGCCTCAAGTCGCAGAGAGCCGAGATGCATGCCAAACCCACCGGTCAGGGACGAGGAGACGACCTGCTTACCGGCTTGAGCAGGATCGGCCGCGTTATGGTCATACATCTGTTTCGGCTGATTGTGCCAGCCGATCCGCAGCGGGATGACGCTATAATTGACTGGCAGGCGATATTCCAGACCGACATGGATCGAGTGGGCATCACTGAATTGCAGCGCCGATGGACCGTCAAAGTGCACTTTCGTCCAGGGACGGAAGCGATAATCTGCGGCAGCGAGCAGGTTGTTGCCGAGCCGCCAGGCCACGCCGCTCCACACCTGCGCCGGCAGACGCATGGCCAAAACGTCGGCGTAGGACCGTTGCAGCGACAGATTGTTCATCTCGATGTCTTTCAGCTTTTGTGTGTAGGGCAGGATGAAATTCTGTCCGATCGTCCAGCCGGCGTTTATGCGCCATTGATAGCCTATCTCGATAGAATAGCCGGAGAATCGATTCTGCCATTGGCTGCGGGCAAATTCGCGACTGTTTTGTTCATAAACGGTATAGCTGGTATCCGCCATCTGCCGGCCTCCCAGCATGGCGACCTGTATTCCTGCGCTGAAGGATGAACTGAATCTGGTGGCGGCCCGTGCGGCGAGAGCGTACAAGGCTCCCTCCCGTTTGATTTCGGTCTCGGAATACTCGTCCATGCCGGATCGTTGCGACCGCCACAGATAGCGCGTCTGCAGATCGGCCAGATTCCTGAGGTGAAAGCCGACGACAAGCGGGTGCTTTTTATACTGCAGCGGTACATTAAAGCCGGCCGCGCTCAAAGCATATTGCGAGGCAGGCTGCATGGTGTAGACATGGTCCGGATTGCTCGGGTTCTGCAGCGAAAACATGCCGGCTGTTTTCATCTGTATCGAGACACCGGCTTGTATTCTCGGTAACATCGACGAGGCGGCGGGATTGGACCAACCTGCCGCTTCAGGATCTGAAACTGCCACGTCCGCGCTGCCCATGGCCGCGCTGCGCGCTGCCCAGGCCGGCGGATGAACCAGGTCGCCGTGCATCAAGCCGGTTTGGGCTTGCACGGACAGGAGAGGCCATAGCAGCCCCCAAAGCCAACCTATTCTTTTATCAGACATCCTGACCTCAAGCCAATCTGCTTAAAAATTCGGCCATATCCTGCTCGGTATTATAAAAATGCGGAGAAACGCGGATATGACCGTTTCGCACAGAAACAATAACATTGTTTTGCAGCAACCGTGTATACAGCTGATCTGCAGCCATTACGGGGTGACGGAATGCCACTATCGCCGATCGATGCGAAGGTGCTGCAGCGACATCGACGAGGCAGCCTTTCTGCTCCAACCCTTCAATCAAACGCCCGGCTAGGGACTGTACTTTTTCCGTAATGCGGAGCTGGCCCACTTCTGCCAGAAGCGATAAGCCGGTTCCGAGAGCCACAATGCCCATCAGATTGCTGGTGCCCCCCTCAAAGGCCTGGGCGGTGGCTTTGCGTGGCTGCGTGTAATTATAAAAATCAAACGGATGCGTCATAGACAACCAGCTTGTCGGTAAAACGTACAGCTGCGGCAACACGGATTGGTCGATATAAAGAAAGCCCTGTCCGCTCGGGCCCAGCAGCCATTTGTGACCGCTGGTCGCAAGAAAGGTGATACGGGCGCTTTTGACATCGACCGGAAAAACGCCCAAACCCTGCACCGCGTCGACAAAAAAGAGGATGCCGCGCTCATGACAGAATCGGCCGATGCGTTCCAGATCATAGCGAAAGCCGTTGTCGTATTCGACAAAACTGAGGGCCAGCACGCGGCTTTTTTCGTCCACGGCGGCAAAGAGCGTTTCGTATGCCAGTTCGTTGCGTGGCAAAAAAGGGGTCCGCACCTCAACACCACGCTCCCTGAGGTTCAACCAGGGATAAACATTGGCCGGAAACTGGTTACAGCTGGTGACTATGTTATCGCCGGTGCGCCACGCCAGTCCGTTGGCCACCAGCATGGCAGCGGTGCTGACGTTATGGACAAACGCGATTTCCTCCGGCGCAGCTTGTACCAGGTCCGCCGCCATCTGGCGCACCTGCTGCATATGCTCCAGCCATTTATCTTCGTAGAGATCACCATAAAGAGCATCCTGCAGAAAGGCATTAACCTGCTCCACCTGGCGAACCGATTTCGGTGCTTCTGCGGCATGATTGAAAAAGATGTGTGTTTTAGTGATCGGAAATAATTCCCGATAATCATCCGTTTCCATACGTCAATAGATTCTCTATATTAGTTTGGGACGAGCTCACCACGCGAGTGAGCCCGTCCACATCATTGAAAAGGCTGGTAAAAGTTATTTACCAGATGTTCCGAGCAGCGGCTTGATGAGGTCCATGGGAAGAGGAAATACGATGGTAGAATTGTTTTCAGTCGCAATCTCGGCCAGCGTCTGCAGGTAGCGCAGTTGCAGGGCCTGCGGGTGTTTGGCGATGATTTCAGCGGCATTGGCCAGAGTCTGCGAGGCCTGAAATTCACCTTCCGCATGAATGACTTTGGCGCGGCGTTCGCGCTCGGCCTCGGCCTGGCGAGCCATGGCACGCTGCATCTCCACCGGCAGATCGACATGTTTGACTTCCACCATGCTGACCTTGATGCCCCAGGGATCGGTATGGGAATCGATGATGGCCTGCAGTTCCTGATTTATCTTTTCCCGGGCGGACAACAATTCATCCAGCTCGGCCTGGCCGAGAATGCTGCGCAGGGTGGTTTGCGCCAGTTGGGAGGTGGCGTAGAAATAGTCTTCTACTTCGACGATGGCCTTGTGCGGTTCAAGCACACGGAAATAGAGAACCGCATTGACTTTCACCGACACGTTGTCTTTGGTGATGATATCCTGAGGAGGCACATCCATGGTATGCGTGCGCAGACTGACTTTAACCATGCGATCGACCAGGGGAATGAGAAAAAAGATGCCCGGGCCGCGCGACCCCACCAGGCGGCCGAGGCGGAACACAACGCCACGTTCGTACTCCCGCAGCACTTTAATGGAGCTGGCGATGAGCAGAACAGCCAGAATGAGCAACATCACCACCGGTTGAATAGTCATCATGATAACCTCCTCTGTTATAGTTGGGTGACTTTAACGACCAGCCCCTTTACCGACACCACCGCAATGGATTCGCCTTTTTTGATCGGTGCATCGCTGTACGCTTTCCAGATTTCGCCGTGCACCTTGACGGTGCCGTCATGAAAAATATCACTGAGGGCCTGCCCCTGTTCGCCGATCAATCCTTCCTGGCCTGTGGTGGGTTTGGTGAGCCGCACCTTCAGAGCCATGGAGAGGGCGAAAATAAAAAACAAGGCTGTGGCAACGGTCAACGTCAGCGCCACGCGCCAATCCACCCGCACCGGAAAGCCGGGAGCGTCCTCGTACAGCATGATGGAACCCAGAAACATGGCGATGATGCCACCGATGGACAAGACACCGTAGCTGGTCACCTTGACCTCCAGAATAAATAAAATGATTGCGAACAGAATCAGCAACAGGCCCGCGGCTCGCAACGGCAGAGTTTGCAGGGCAAAAAAGGCAAGGATGATAAAGATGCCCCCGACCACACCCGGCAAAACGGAGCCTGGATTGGACAGCTCAAAAAACAGGCCATAGATTCCGAGCATCATCAGGATGTAGGCGATGGTGGGATTGGAAATTTTATAAAGCACGCGATGTCGCCAGGACATCTCCTGCACCACGACCGTTGCGGAACGGGTATGCAGCCGTCGCTCTCCTGTTTCAAGTTTCACCGTTCGGCCGTCCAGCCACTGTCGAAGAGAGTCCTCATTGGCGCAAACGGCGTCGATGATGTTCTTTTGCAGCGCTTCGTTTTCATTGATCGATACGCTTTCGCGCACCGCTTTTTCCGCCCAGTCGGCATTACGGCCCCGTTTTTCCGCGATGCCGCGAATCCAGGCGCTGGCCCAATTGGTCACTTTTTGGCCCATGACTTTCGAAGAGTCCATATCGCCGCCGGACCCCACACTCACCGGATGCGCAGCACCGATGTTGGTGCCTGGCGCCATAACCGCGATATGGGCCGCGAGGGTGATAAAGACTCCTGCCGAGACGGCGCCGGAACCCGAGGGCGCCACATAGACCACTACCGGGACCGGACTGCTCATCATTTTCTTGACGATGGTTTTGGTGGATTCCAGCAGTCCGCCCGGGGTGTCCAGCTCGATCAACAGGCACTGGTAATGACCAGCGTCGGCGCGATCGATGTTGCGCACAATAAATTCGGCCGAAACCGGATTAATGTCGCCGTCGATCGAAATCTTGAGGATCTGCTCCTCCGCTTGCAGGGCGAATGTCAACAGGCCTGCCAGCAACAGGGATCGAAGTAAATGGTTCATATGGCAATGTACTCAGGTTGTTATTAAAAGCAAAATGTTTTTTATACTTCATTTTTCGCTTGACTTTTATACCAGGAATTAGGACATTAAAACAGCGGTAAAAACATCTCCCTGTATGTGACGCACGAGCAAATTGAACCAACACCTATCACAAGGGAGCCAAGCTCTAAAATATGTATTACAAGCCTCCCTTTTCCCCGGAAAAGTGCAGTGGAAGTAAAAAATATTTAGGCGGCCCCCACCGTAATTTGCAGCGGTTCAACAACCGCCTTGCGTTCATACAGGGATTTTTTTATCCCTGCCCCATCACCGCCACTGCATCCGGCACGTCTTTGCAAATATGAAAAAAATTATCAAGATGCATGCGATAAAATATCTCTTCCATCACCTTGAGGAAACCGCAGAGAACGATTTTTCCTCCCTTTTTCTGCAGCAAATCCCGCGCTAAAATCAAAACACCAAGACCGGAGCTGTTCATGACGTGTACGTTACCGAGATCGAAAATTACGCGATTTGCGCCGCTGTCTATGATGCGAACCACTTCATCACGAAATTGATCCGATACTTTCAGAAACACTCGGCGTTCCAGAACGCGGATAACGGTAATATCCCCAATATTTTCAACAGCTATGGTCTGATAGGACACGTTGAGCTCCCTCTTTGTTAGGCCTAAACATATTTAACAAATAATGCGGGTTGAAAAATTTCATTTTTACCAAAGCCTCCGGGCTGACAGCCGAACCCGGCCGGCTAAAAGGCGCCGCAGCGATCAAGGCTTCGATACTGGATGGCTTCACTGATATGTTCGGACGTAATGGCCGGGCTGCCGGCGAGGTCGGCGATGGTCCGGCTTACCTTGAGAATCCGGTCATAGGCCCTGGCTGACAGCCCCCATTTGCTGATCGCCATTTTCATCAGCTCTTCTCCGGCGGCGTCGATGCTGCAATAGCTTCGTAAATCGCGGGATTCCATTCTAGCGTTGCAGAACAGCCGCGAGTGCCGGCTGAAGCGCTGGCGCTGCACCCTGCGAGCCTGCTCCACCCTTTTGCGTATTTCTGCAGAACTCTCGCCATCGCTCTGCCCTGCCAACTCTTTGTACTTGACGGCCGGAACTTCGATGTGAATATCAATGCGGTCCAGCAGCGGGCCGGAGATTCTGGCCAGGTATCGCTGAATCACCGGCCCCGGGCAGTTGCACTGATTCGTGGGGTCTGTGTAGTAGCCACAGGGGCACGGATTCATCGCCGCGGCAAGCATAAACTCCGCCGGATAGGTAAGCGACAAACTGGCGCGCGCGATAGTGACGCGGCCGTCCTCCAGAGGTTGTCGCATCACTTCGAGCACATTCTTTTTAAATTCAGGCAGTTCGTCAAGAAACAGCACGCCGTGATGCGCCAGGCTGACCTCCCCCGGCTTGGGGATGCCGCCGCCGCCGATCAAGCCGGCATCGCTGATGGTGTGATGCGGCGCTCGAAACGGACGGGTGGCGATGAGGGCGTCGCTGGTGGGCAAGAGGCCGGCTACGGAGTGTATTTTGGTCGTCTCCAGCGCCTCGGCAAGGGACATGTCCGGCAAAATGGTCGGCAGCCGCTTTGCCAGCATGGTCTTGCCGGATCCCGGCGGCCCGATCATAACGATATTGTGGCCGCCGGCGGCTGCTACTTCCAACGCCCGCTTGACATGCTGTTGACCCTTGACATCATTAAAATCTTCACGATACATGCGATTTCTGGAGAAAATATCGGCCAGGTTGATCTGAAATCGCGGGATTTCAATTTCCCTGTTGAGAAATTGCACCGTTTCTGCCAGCGTTCGCACCGGGATAACCTGCAGATCGCCGGCCATGGCCGCTTCGCGCGCATTTTCGCGCGGCACGATAACGCCTTTGTATGGTGATTTGACCACGGCGATCGAAATGGGCAACACGCCATGGATGGGACGAACCGTGCCGTCCAGCGAAAGCTCGCCTAACAGCACATACTCCTGCAAGCGGGGACCCTCCACCTCATCCAGAGCGGCGATGATGCCGACCGCCATAGGCAGATCAAAGCCGGCTCCCTCTTTACGGATGTCGGCCGGGGCAAGATTCACCGTCACCTTTTTGGGGGGAATGTGAAAACCGGAATTTTTGACAGCCGCCTGTACGCGCTCTTTGGACTCTCGTACCGCGCCGTCAGGAAGGCCTACGGTCACGAATCGCGGCTCGCCCCCTTCGAGGTGAACTTCGACTTTGACCAGATGGGCATCAATACCCAGAACCGTACCGCTGATAACCTGGCCGAGCATATCCGTCTCACAGTTAGTGATAGTCTAAGGTGCCTCTTCACGAAGACGATAATGCACTGTACTCAACTCTGCCAATCGTTCCGCCGCCATCTCGGCGGTGATATCTCGCTGCGATTCCGCCAGCATCTCGTAGCCCACCCTGAATTTTTGTACAGAGGCCGAACGCAGCAGCGGCGGGAAAAAATGGGCGTGCAGCTGCCAATGATCATCCGGATCGCCGAACGGTGCGCCGTGCCAACCCATGGTGTACGGAAAAGAGATCTGAAAAAGGTTATCGTATTTCACCAGGAGGGATTTTAAAATGTCCGCCAGTCCGGATATCTCCAAGTCATGCAGATCGGTGATGCGCGGGATATGGCGTTTGGGAATCAGCAGGGTTTCAAAAGGCCAGAACGCCCAAAACGGAACCACCACCGCCCACGATTCATTTTCAACCACCAGCCGTTTACGGGCTTTGACTTCCTTGCTGATATAGTCACACAACAGCACCGAGCCGAATTCTTCCAGGTAGCGCTGTTGCGTGTGATCCTCTTTGCGAATCAGATCAGGGAGGAAATTGCCGGCCCAGATTTGACCGTGCGGGTGGGGATTGGAGCAGCCCATGATCTCGCCTTTGTTTTCAAAGATCTGCACCCAACGGTATTGGCGGCCGAGCGTCGCCGCTTCGGACATCCAGAGGCGAATCACGTGCTGAACAGCCTCGGAACTCATTTCGGGCAGCGTCAGATCGTGCCGTGGCGAAAAACAGATAACACGGCAGGTGCCCTGCACGCTCTGATACTGGAAGAGATCGTCGGAGTGCTGCATCAGCGGCGTTTCCGGCCGCAACGCGGCAAAATCGTTGTCAAACACGTAGGTGTGTTCATACTCGGGATTTGAAACGCCGCCGGCACGCAGATTGCCCGGACAGAGATAGCAGTGGGGATCATGAGCGGGCCGCGCAATCGAGGGCAGGCGTTCCTGTTTGCCTTGCCAGGGTCTTTTGGTGCGGTGAGGCGAAACGAGAATCCACTCTCCGGTGAGTGCGTTGTAACGTCGATGCGGATGTTCGGAGAAGGTAAAATCCATGGTTGGTCCCGAAAAGAAATGATCAGTTGTCATGATCGCCGATCATGCTGCGCAGCAGGGCCAGTTCATCCTGCCATATCTCCGGCTGTGGCGTTTCCAGAATAAGCGGAATGTCGTCAAAGCGCTTGTCCTGCATGATATAAGAAAAAACGGTCAGCCCGATCCGGCCCTGACCGATGGAGGCATGCCGGTCGACGCGACTGCCAAAATCGGATTTGGCATCGTTCAGATGCATACCGCACAGGTAATCAAAACCGACGATCCGGCCGAACTCGGCAAACGTCTGTTCGCACGTTTCTACGGTACGCAGATCGTATCCGGCGGCAAAGGTATGACAGGTGTCAAGACAGACCCCGATACGCGACTTGTCCTCGATATGATCGATGATAAAAGCCAGTTGCTCAAATCGATGCCCCAGGTTGCTGCCCTGCCCGGCGGTATTTTCCAGAACCACGGTCACAGAACCGGTTTTGGACAGAGCCTGATTGATGGAATTTGAAATACGAAGCAGGCACTGCTCTTCCGAGATGACCCGCAAATGACTGCCGGGATGAGTGTTGAGCATGGCGATCCCCAATTGTTCACATCGCCGCAATTCATCCAGAAAGGCTCGACGCGATTTCTGCAACCCTTCCCGTTCAGGATGCCCCAGGTTGATCAAATAGCTGTCATGGGCCAGGACATGCTTCATGGAAAACGAGAGCTCGCGACAATGGTCGGAGAACAGCTGTATGTGTTCTCTCTGCAGCGGCCCGGCTTGCCATTGCCGCTGATTCTTGACAAACAGGGCGAAAGCGGTTGCTGCGAGGCTCCTGGCGTTTAATGGTGCATTCTGCACGCCGCCGGCAATACTGACATGGGCACCCAGTCGTTTCATAAATAAAGGTAATTGTTTTTTACTACAGTATCAACAAATTTCATTTCTGCAGGCGCTTCAATGGAACACGATACTGATGGGGATGAAATCTGCAGAACCGGATTCGGATACATCAAGATGCCAATCCCGGCCGGCTTGACGCATGGAGCCGTTGCGAACACTGACGATGCGGGAGATCTTTTGCGGCCCGAGGTTGTAGGAACGTCCCCTGCGCCCCTGACACTCGATAACACCGTATTCCCCCTGTTTCTCCAGATTGATGATTTTCAGACCATAATTGGCATCGCCGATTCGGCTGCAGGCTGGTACCGGCATCCATTCCCAGGGCGAGCGGGTGTCGATGAGTACGGTCACAACATCATGGTCCAGCTGCAACGGGATGACAGGTTGGACCACCTGCGCCTGCTGATGCAGGGTGTAGCCACACTCTTCAGGCACCGCATGGATCCTTTCAATGGAACAGGCTGGCCCAAAACGCGGCGCCAGGATCAGCGTTACCCCCTGCCCGTTGATCGGGATAATGGTAAATGCAAACCGGTCCGCTATTCTGGACACCTGGATATTCAAAGCCGCACTGCCGATTTTTATGTTCTCCACCTTGATCTCAGAGTACCCGGGCCATAAAACCGGAGCAAAAGTCACCTTCTGTTCGGCCGCATCTACATCCAGTCCCAGCCACCCTTTGCTCATTGCCAGCGCGATGCCGGCGGCCGAAAAACCCTGCTGCGACACCCCTTCGGCAGGCCAGATATGATGGCTGCCTGAATACAGCTCCATGACACTGCCAAGATTGTTGTCAAAAATCAACGCTGCGATATTTTTCATGTTTACAAACGCCTGTTGCACCAGGCCGCAATTAAACTGGCCGGTGGCGACAAAGCCGGAGAGAAAAGGCCACACCGCCCCATAGTTGTAATCCAGACTGCCGTAATACCGGCTGGTGTTGGCGATGCTGCGAATTCCCCAATCTGTAGTCATGTCCGCTCTGCTCAGTCGGTACATGGATTGCCGATTGTGCACAGAATCACCCACATCCAGTACCGCAGGTATGGAGATCCATGGCGAGACCTCGCCTATCTGGTCGCCTATGTCGTTGAAAGCATTTGCGTAGGTCAAGCTGTCTTTCATCCAGAATTTTGAGTCAAAACTCTTTTCCGCATCACGTCTTGCTTTAAGGGCCTTTGCAGAATATTTTTTATCTCGAACAACTTTGGCCAGCAGCTCCATTTTTTCAAAAGCCGCCACCGATAGAGCACCGGTATAGATATCGGTGGACAGATCGGTGAGAGCGCCATATTCCACAGACCCCAGGCCTGCTTTGCGATTGTCGATCAAACCATCCCTGTTTTCATCTACCAAAATACACCAGTCAAAGGCCTTTTGCAGGGCCGGCCAGCTCTGCTTGACAAAGGCGGTGTCACCACTGTGGCGGAAATAATTGCCAACGGCGACGATGAAAAACGGCGTCGTATCCCCGTGAATATAGCCATAGGGGTACTTTTTGAACCAATCGATATAGCCGGCAGCCTGAGACAATTCATGGGCCATTTTACCATCCTGGCGCTGCCATTTCTGCGTAAATGAGAGCGCGGTTCGTGTGGCCTCCAGGGCCCCATAGCTGCACATCGCCAGGCTGTTGATATAGGCATCACCGCCGAAAAACCAGCCAAAGCCGGGCCGACCGCTGCTGCCAGAAGCTCCCAGACCGGCGATTAATCCTTCCCCCAGTTCCGGATTGGCAACCATCAGGTTGTCCAGGCTGACTTTGCACCAGGCAAAGGCTCTGTCCAATTTCTGATCGGGCGTATGGATGGCAAGCGTGTTCTCCAGCAGATGCTGGTAATGCGAACGGGCTCGCTCATAGATCTCTCTGGCGCGGTGACGGGTTCTCTGGTAGAGGGCGCGGACCGAATCGCGCGGCGCTTTGCCGCCCACCATGAAAATCGGGATGTATTTGTCTTTGACAAGGTGCGGATCGGAGATTTCGATCTTGAACTCGCTGGGCGTGTCGGAAAGCATGTGCGCCGGCGTATAGGAAATACCCGATGCGGCCGGGGAGCCAACATAGGCGGTATTGGTTCTGGTCGGTTCAGAAATCTGATAGGCGCTCAGCTCCTGATTCCAGTATGCCGATTGGCCGCCGATGCCGGCCGGCCACATGGGCTGGAGCACGGGAAGAAAGGAACTGACGACGGTCAATGGCTCGACACTGTCTATAGCAAGCAGAATCATGGCGGCGGGCTCGTCAATGGCTGTGACATAGCTTGCCTGTATGGTGAAGGATTGATAACAAAAAGTCAACGTGGTCGCGGCCGGCGCGACTTTGATGTAGCGAACGATATCGCGCGCCGGAATCGGTTTTGTGGAACGGCCGATAAAAAACGAGAATTCAAAATTGCGGAACAGTTTGAGAGGATAAGCCCAGGCCTCGAACGAACCGGATTCTGCGCCGAGAATGGCAAAGCGACGACCCACTTTGTTGAACGGCGTATTGGGCTGCGCCAACCGCGTGAGTTCAAGCTCGCCGGACTCGATCGGAAACGAATCAATAAAAGGCTCCTGGCCGCCAAGAGCCGTGCAGATGACCAACAGGAGAAGGAGCGCAAGAGTCTGTTTCATGTTATTTCTCCAGGTAATCTCATCAGGGCGTCAGATGCAGAGATATGGCGCTGATAATTGTTCAACGCTGTAGATGGACGGCCTACCGCGTAACAGTACACACATCCGCCCGGACAGGTGTTGTTGATACCGATATCCTTGCTGACCATGCAGCCACAATGGGGTCGCTGTGAAGGATCCTTGCGAAACGTCAGGTTGAGGTTAAACACTTCTCGCAGCAACCGGTCGTCGATACAACGGCCCGGGTAAATGCCCAGAGCGGTCAGATCCACCGCTTCAGCGCAGCTCTCCATGACCATCCCGTTTTGCCGTGCTATGCGCGCCAGTTCCGCAAGCAATGCCGCCAGATCCTCTCGTAGCAGCGGATCGCCGGTGAATCCGCACTGCAGATCGTGCAGCCGGTGCACGGTTTTGCGGTATTCATCCAGCAGGCTGATCACCACCCGATGCGTGCAGCCGGTCAGGGCATGAGAGAGAGTGGCAAAGTTGTGCAGGTGAAAATCGCTATCCAGGTCGCGCGAAAAAAAGATTGGGTCGTAGCGCCAGATGATTCGAGCCGGGCCTATTTGGTGAGCCAGCTGCTGTATAGCATCCAGCACTCGCGCTAACGGCTCTGCGTTTGCTTCATACAGGCTGGGATAATGGTTCAGGGTGATTTGAAAATAGTAGCGGAATCCCTGTTCGTCCAGTTCGTGCAGTCTCGTCAGCATGGGCCCTGGATACCGGGTCCAGAATACAATGGCTGTAACATCGCGTACGGCCAGCGACACCCGCGCTATGTGGTGCGGATTGTACGGATTGGGCACCAGGACAAAGCCGGCCTGGATTCGTTTCATAAACCAATCGGCATAGAAACGGGGGATGTCGGTCCGGCGGCTTGCAGAGATTATCATGGCTGCGCTGGCTGATTGGACAGGCCTGTTTTTTCAAATGGAATGGGTTGAAATTCCGACTGTCTCACAAGAGCCGGATCAATATGCAGAACTCGATCCTTGATGGTCACACCCGTTTCAGAATCTGACACCGCATTATGTTCAAAAGAGACCAGGTTTTCGTCCACCTTGTCCAGCAATTCGCGATAACGGCCGCCGCAAATAATGTTGCGGGCAATGCGATTGCCCTTGGGCAATGCCGGCTCGTCCTGCAATATAGTTTTCAGGGCGGGATAGCGCTCCGAATAGGGCGGCATCTCCGGTTTGACAGCGGCCAAGCGGGAGAACAAGACATTGTCCTCGCCGTTGAAATAGTAGGACGCCCAGCCGATACCGCGGGCATCGACGTGCAGGGCGGGCCGGCCACTGACCACCAGGTTGTTCTCCACCACGTTGTCTCTGCCGCCGCCGATCATGATGCTGCGGCCGCAACGGACGAACACGTTGCCGAAAATCGTTGTGCCGCTGGCCCAGTCATCCAGGTAGATGGCCATGACATCGACAAAGCCCTTGCCGACGGTGTGCACCGGCAAATCATGAAAATAGTTGTAACGGATGAGGCTGCCTCTCTGCGTCCAGTCCCGGCCCAGATAAAACGCTCCGGCATCGCCGGTTTGCAGACAGACGTGGTGGGTTTCGTTGTATTCCATCACGTGATCGTTGCCCCAGAAAAAAACCGCCGTGTGCGGCAGGTTGTGGATCAGCGAGTGGGACAGACGATTGCCTACGCCCCACATGAACACCCCCGCACGATAGGTATTGACCCAGAGGCAGCAATCATGAATGTCGCAATGGTCGACGAAATTATGGGCCGGCGTAAGCGTGCTGCGGTCGCCTCCGCTCAGGATGACGCCGCCTTCGCCGCAGTTGTAGATGTGGCAGTTCTGCACGCCGTTATGGCTGCCGCCGTTGCTGTTGTACAAGGTGTTGCGATAGATCTCGCCGCCGATATCGGGATTCCAGGTGCCGATGCAGGCGCCGACCGTACCGATGTTGCGAATAGTGCAGCGTTGCAGGAGGTTATGGTGCCCGCCTTCGATGACGACACCGGCGCCGCGGCTGCATTCCAGGGTCAGACCCTGGATGACCAGGTGCTGGGTGTTTTTCAGGTGCAACAGCGGCTGCTCCAGCAGCGATACACAGATTCGGCGCACCGGGTGATGGTCCGGCGGCCAGAAATAGAGCATCCCGGCTTCACGATCCACATAATACTCGCCGGCGGCATCGAGTTCCTGGAGAATGTTCAACGCATAGAATCGTTTGTCCGGTGCATAACCGTAAACGCCGCCCGGAGGCCGGGTGACGATCCGTTGACGGGCCAGGTCCAGGGTATCCACCTTTTCATACGAGTCAGCCCAATCCCAGGTCCAGTAGCCATGCAGCCAGACATCGGCTGGACCGATCCAGCTGCGCATACGTTCGTTTCTAAAGATAAAGGCATGTTGCCGCTGGCCGGGCAGCGTGTCGCTGATGGTGGTCCACTCTCTGTTCGGCCAGCGCGCCAGCACCATGGGCGCATCATTGACGAACAGCTCCAGGGCAGACGGTTGTATAGCCCGGCCAAAGCCGCGTGCTGACAGCTGGCCGAAATCAGCGATACCGCAGCGGCGCAGATCGACCTGGTGGACATGGCGGCGCGCTTCAACGGACAAGACTTGCAGCACATTCGCATCGGTCACCCGAGTCGTCTCGGGCAACAGCCGGCCGCCGATGAGCCGGACTTGTTCGTTGCGAAAGGCGCTGTACAGCAGCGGGTGCTCAGGGGTTCCGGAATCCTCTTCAGTGAATTCCACGCTTTGATTCAAAACGTAATCACCGGCACGGAAAAAAATTGTTACGCGATTCTGCGGATCCTGCCGCAGTGCGCGGGCTCTGCGTTGCGCTTCCTGCACCGTGGCCAATGGCTGTGACTGCGTTCCCGGCGCGTCATCCCGGCCGGCAGGCGAAACAAAAATATTTTTCTCATTTGTCCATGCCGTGTCAAGAACGACCAGCAGGGTGACGACGAAGAGTATGGTTGTACGTTTCATACATCCTACGCAATAAAAAGATTTTTACTGGAAAATCGGGCATCACTGGTTACGTTGACGCCCAGGCGACGGAGCCCGGCCTCGTCGCCGGGCGTCGGCATGTGGGTAATATGCATTTCACACCCGGCCAGGGCATGCAAGCTGTCGACCGCCTGCTGCGATACCCTGTTGTGGGTGGCGCTGACAGCCAGGGCGATCAGAGTTTCTTCCAGGTCCATGCTGGCCGACTCCTGGCCCAGACGCGCCTTGAGACGCGTCACCGATGCAATGACTTCAGGAGCGAGCAACAGGACATCGTCCGCCACCCCGCCGGCTTTTTTCAGAGCATTGAGCATCAAACTGGAAGCGGCGTGAAACATCGACGAATTTTTGCCGGTCACCACTTCGCCGGACGCCAGCTCCAATGCGGCGCCGACATAGAGTCCCTCATGCCCTTTCCCGCACCGTTCGGCCTCATGCGCGGCTTGTCGGGCCGCCAATACCACACGGCGGTTTTCCGGAACCTCCTCCAGTTCGCGCATGAGCCATTCGGCGCGTTCGACGGCCGTAGCCGTGGTATAGCCCAGCGCCTGTTCGCACCTGTAACGAAAATAGCGGCGGATGACCTCTTGCGCAGCCGCGGTTCGACACACGCTGTCATCGATGATGCCGGAAGCGGCGCAATTCACGCCCATTTCCGTGGGCGAACGATAAAACGGCTCGCCGTCGCGAATGCGGTTGAGTATGCGCGTCAGCAAAGGGAACGCTTCAATATCCCGGTTATAATTGACGGCCGCCTGGTTATAAGCTTCCAGATGAAACGGATCGATCATGTTGATATCGTGCAGATCTGCGGTGGCTGCTTCGTAGGCCACATTCACCGGATGTTTCAACGGCAGATTCCAGATGGGGAACGTTTCAAACTTGGCATAGCCGGCCGCCACGTTTCGTTTATAGCTGTGATAGAGCTGCGAAAGGCATGTGGCCAACTTGCCGCTGCCCGGACCGGGGCCGGTGACCACCACCAGCGGTTTTTCAGTGGCAATGAACGGGTTGGCGCCATAGCCCTGTTCGCTGACGATGGTGTCCACATCCGTAGGGTAGCCGGCAGTGACACGATGTGTAAACACGCGGACGCCGTGATGCAGCAGCCTGTTTTTGAACGGCACGGCCGACGGTTGCTCGTTATAGCGTGTGATCACGACGGCCGCCACCGACAAGCCCCAGGAGCGGATCTGGTCGATCAGCCGCAGGGCGTCGGAATCGTAGGTAATGCCGAAATCGGCGCGCATTTTTTTGCGCTCGATGTCACCGGCATAAATACAGAGAATGATTTCAGCACGGTCGCGCAAGGTGTGCAGCAGCCGCATTTTGACATCGGGATCATAGCCGGGCAACACGCGGCTGGCATGATAGTCATGCAACAGCTTGCCGCCGAATTCGAGATACAGTTTCTGACCGAACCGTTCAACACGTTGTAGTATGGCTTTGCTTTGCTCGGCAAGATAGCGGTCGTTATCAAAACCAACGTGACGAGGCCGAAACGGCATGCATCCTCCTGACTGAAATCTGCGCTGGACACCAAACTTGACCCAATCTAGCAAAAGCAGGATGTTATTGCAAGACAAAAAGAGGTCAGGCGGCGCGGCCGAACCGGATCGTAGCGTCGCCAAAACGGCTGCGAATCTTGTCCATGGCTTTTGTGACCGCTTCGATTTTAGGATGGTCGGGTGCGTCAAAGAGCGCCAGCTGAGGATTGGCCGGTTCCAGATCGCAGAGGTGTAACACCATCTTGCGCACACGGATGCGGCGGCTGAGCGTTCGTTCCAGCAGGGTTTCCGCTGTGTTCAGCATCTGCCAGTCGTTTTGCCGGGGTTCCGTGCGTACCTGCCCTTGTTCCTCCTTGTGGTCCGAGTAGCGGATCTCCAGCAACAGACGGCGGGTGAAAAGATTTTTTTGCCGCAAACGCTGTGTGCAGGAGGACAAAAGCCGGAACAGCAAACTGCGCAAGCGATCATAATCGTTGCTGTCTTCGGCCAGCGTCTCGCTTTCGACGATTTCCGGCGCGCGCTTGGGCGGCTGAACCGGGCGATGGTCAATGCCGCGGCTGCGTTCGTACAGCAGCACGCCGAATCGGCCAAAGACCATCTGCAGATGCTCCGAATGGATGACCGTCAGTTCGCGGATAAGACGGATGTTGAGTTCGTACAGGCGGGTGCGCACCTCCTTCTGCACGCCGGGCAGATACCCGACATGCAGCGGCGATAAAAAGTGCTGTTCGTCGCCATGATGCACGTCGCACAGACCCATACGGGGGTCGCGAACGGCAATAACGTCCGAAGCCACTTTGCTGACGAGCTTGTTGCCGGCAACGCCGGCCGCCACGTCCAGAGACAGGCGGTTGCGAATTTCACTGCGGGCTTTGGCCGCCGCATCCAGGATGCTGCCGAAAAGCCGGCCGGAGCCGGTCATGTCCAGATAAGCATGACCGAAACGCAGCGGCTCCAGGATCGGGGTAAACTGCTGCAGGATTTTCATCAGGGCGCTGTCGGCACGGGCATAGAGCTCTTCATTCGGCGGTAACACCGTCAAATCCGGGCAATACTTCAGCGCCTGGTTCAAGGGCATGCCGCGGTGCACGCCGTTTTGTACTGCTTCGCGCGAGGCGGCATACACCAGCGAGCGGCTGGCGGTTTCAATCGCCACCGCTATCGGCCGATCGCGGAGCCGGGGTTCCAGCACCCGTTCCACGGCGACGTGGAAATCGGTGACATCAATATGTATAACGGTGCGCGACATAGGCAGAGGCGTGCGTAAACGGTTTAATGTTCCAATAGGTTAAACTGTCGAGAACGGTCCGGCTTGCGGTTTGCTGAATAAAGCCGGCGACATCGGGCGCGAGACCGGCGATATAGGGATTGCCGTCCGGTTTCGTTTGCAGGATGGCGGCCGCATAAACGCAGGCGCCGAGGTAAGAGCCGGCCGGAGACGGGTGCACCTGGTCGGCCGCATAGAGATTGATATCCGGCCGGCCTTTGCGGACAGAGTGCCAGGCCCAGCCTACCGGCGCCACCATGAGGTTCAGTTTTTTGGCCACCGCCAGGGTGCCGTCGCGAAACATGGTTTGACCCTGTTCATAGTCATAGCTGTACTGGTCGTCGCTGATGCCTTCCGGACCGGCAAAAGGCAGAAAGCAGAACAGTTTGACATTGCTGTTTTGCGCACGGATCCTGTTCAGAAATACCTGCAGAGTGCTGATGATCGCGCCGTGGTGGGCCGGAAACGCCATATCCGTATTAACAACCTGCAACACCACCACATCCCAGGGATAGCGCTGAATTTTCTGCAGCGTGAATTCGCTGTTCAGATGGTCTTCCAGTTGTGCGCCCGGGATGGTGGCCTGTTCCACATAGGTTTTTTGCGCTGCGGTCGCCGCCAGGTTCCAGAACAGGCCGGGCTGAGTGTTGAAATAGGTCAGACTGTTGCCGATGAACAGAATTTTGTGTGTTGCCGTAGCCGCGTCGCCGTACGGTCCGGGGTCGATAGGTGTCAGCACCGACGCGTTCTGCGCCGGGTTCTCTTTTTTGCCGCAGGCGGCCAGGAGCAGCGCCGTGGCGACAAGAACGGGGACAATTTTTTTCATTATGTTCGCATCCATTCGTCAGATGGCAAAGTCGGTGTTTTGTTGCGCGTGATAATAGTTGCCCCGCAACGCGGTGAATTTATAGATGCAATAATCCGGATCGTCCACGCCTGCGGGGTAGAATTTGAAAAACAGATCGCGCCAGAATCGTTTGCGCAATTCGGCGTCGCGGAGGATTTCAATATGGCCGACCAGCAGCAGCCCTTCGATGTTGCTCTGGTCGACAAAATAGAGCGAGCAACGGTTGTCCTGTTGCAGGTGGCCGGTACGCCGAGCCGACAGGTGAGCGCACAGCCACACGGTGTGCAGGCCTTCGTTCTCCATTTTCAGCATGGCCTTGATCAAAGGAAATCCGTCCGGACTGTTGCTGGCCAAAAGAGTTTGGCTCGAGCGATTAATCAGCTCAAGAGCCGTTTGTTTGATGGGATCGTTGGACATGGGTCTCCTGTATGTAGTGCGATTGTTCATGAAATCGTGCCGGCCTATCCCACCTCTTCCCGTATCAACGCCACCACCTTGCCTTGCACCGACCACTCCCCTTCCGGGTAGATGTCGGCATAGGCCGGGTTCTCGGCGTGCAGATAGCGCCGGCCCTGGCCCAGCGCCAAACGCTTGACCGTGGCCTCGCTCTCCAGCAAGGCCACCACCACCTCACCCACCTGGGCGTCGCTCTGGGAGCGCACCACCACCAGATCGTTGTGCAAAATCCCGGCCCCGGTCATGCTGTCGCCCCGGACCCGCAGCAAAAAATGGCGTTCCGGCGAGCGCAACAGATGACGCGGCACGGCCACGTAGCGCTCGATGTTTTGCTCAGCCAGCATGGGCAAACCGGCAGTGACGGCGCCGATCAGCGGCAAACCCACCACCTCACCTTCCATAGCATCGCCGGACCACAACACCTGAATCCCGCGCGCCTTGTTATGCTCCCAGGAGATATAGCCCTTTTTAACCAGTAAATTCAAATACTTAACAGCCGTTGTTCTGGAGGCGGCGCCCAGAGCTTCAGTAATCTCTTTCAAAGTAGGCGGGTACCCCTGCTCCCGGGTCTTTTGGCGAATGACCTGAAGAGCTTTTTCCTGTTTGAAAGTCAGCTTTTCCATATGCCCTCTTTGCTCGGGTGAAATTATATCCACCTAATTATACAAAAAAAGAGGTCACAAGTCAATAGAATTGTTTAAATGTACACCTTACAGAGAGCAGGTCAGGCGTTGACGTCGGGGACGTTGAGAAGGGTAACGAGGCGGTGGTGAATGGAAGAAGGAACCTCCTGATCGCGTAAACAGCGAAACAGCTGCACGGCGTTGCGCATGGAAGTTAACTGGCGGCTGCACTGCGGGCAGCTGGCCAGGTGCAAACGGATGTTCTCGCACACTGGTGACTCGATATCCTCGGCGAGCTCATCGCAAAGTTGCTGGATTATATCATTGCAAGACATGGCATCCTCCCGTCTGTTCCCTAATTGGATGCAAAAAAGGGAAAAAGTATTCAAAAATCACCATTTTTTATATCGCCAGAAGAGCATGAATCCCATCACCGACACCATCGCCATGAACATGATCAGCCAAAACGCGTACGGCTGTTGTTGCAGGGGAATCGCCACGTTCATGGAAAAAGCGCTCACCACAAAGGTAGGCACCATGATGCCGATGGTGATGATGTTCAGGGTTTTCATCAACACGTTCAGGTTATTGCTGACGATGGAAACGCGGGCGTCCATCAGTCCGGAAAGAATGTTGGAATAGATTTCCGAGAGTTTGTAGCATTGGGAGTTTTCGATCATCAAATCATCCAACAACTCTTCTTCGTCCTGGGTAAAGCCGACCTTGCTGGTATAATTTTTCAATTTCTGCATCAGCAGTGAATTGCCGCTGATGGCGTTCAAATAATAAACCAGGCTTTTTTCAAGTGTAAATAGATTGAGAAGGTATCTGTTTTCCATAGCCATATTGATTTTGACCTCCAGTTCATCGGAGATCATGTTGATAATCTTGAGATGTTCCAGATAATGAAACACAGACCGGTACATGATCTTGAGCATCACATCCTTCAGCGACGTCACCTTGTTGAAACGCTTGTCGTCAAAAATCGGAATGTCTTCGGATGACACCACCACGATGCATTGATTGAACAAAAAGATGCCCATGGAGGTGACGCGAAACAGATAGAGGTCTTCGGCCGAATAATTCTTCGGCCGCTTGTAGATCAGCGCTATGTGGTCCGGTTCGAATTCAACGCGCGAGAGCTCGTCCGGATCGAGCGCAGAGTTCAACGTGTGTTCATCGATCTTGAGCTCTGTGGTGAGATAGCGCTTTTCCTGCTCGTCCGGATTTAAAAAAGCCATGATACGGCACGCGGCCGCATCGGTAGCCTGCACTTTGCCGTCACAAATGTCAAAACTTTTCAACATAATTCACATCCTGGAACAAGACCCACACCCCTGCCTGCTATCGCCATGCAACACCAGGACCATTTTGGCCGAGCCTTAAATTATACAAATATTTATTAATTGCAACCAAAATGTTAGGTGCGAATGAGAAACGGCACGTGCTGAATATTGGTAATCTGTGCTTTGAAACGACCCTGTGCCGATTGAATGTCCAACAGGCCTTGCGGTGTCACTGTAATCAAGGGGGCCGCCTCCCGGGCACGGGCCGCCACGCCTACCGTCACCATCGTATGCTGCAGGGCCGGTTGGGTGGTGGCGACGCGGACATAGGGACGAACGCCGACGTCCGGCGGCAGCGCGATCTGTTCCGCGGTGATGGAGAGCGGCTCCAGACTGACGCTGCTCGCGTAAAATCCCGCAGCCGGCCGTTTCATGACAAAGCCTTCCGGCAGAATCTCCACCGCTCCTTTGAGATCGCTGTTCTCCACATGCCAGTGACTGGAGAAAACCGACGGCCGGCTCTTTTTTTCCATGGTATCGATGATCACCACGACCGGAGCATCGGTAAAAACAAAAACGGAACGGAGCACACGAGCGACATCCGGCAGCACCAACTGATACGCCGGCGTGGCATCGCTGCACCAGAACACCAAGCCGTGGCGTTGCCCGGAACGGATAATGCGCGCCGAGGCCAGCGACGAGTTAGTCCCTTCGCGGCCGTCATGATATTGATGCCCCAGCTGATCGATGAGCACGGTGTTGTGCGCCGGCGAAGAGCGCAACACCCAGCCCGGATTGTTGTGGTCATAGGTGGGATGCTTGCTGTCCGCCAGCAGCACTTCGCCATAGGCTTTGAGCAGGATCGAATTGCGGTCGGCGTGTTCATGATTGGCCGGTCCGCCGCTGCGCATCGCCACCACAACATCATCCAGGCCGTAGCCGGTGCGATACACCATCCAGTCCAGATCCAAATGGGTGTAATGGTGGCGGGCAGATGGTTTTTCCACAGCCACGTCGGGTTTGTACCAGATGATCGAGAACGGATTATGTTCCCGTGGATGTTCGAGGCCCATGTATTGCGCCAAACCGTCACCCGTTTTCCCGGCCACATAAAAACTGACCGACGATTGCAGTCCGCTGCCGGCGTCGCCGAAATTGATGCACGCCCCGGGTTCGCTGGTATGCGGCAGCTGCAGTGCGAGCATGAATTCGACAAAGCCGTTATAGTTGATGGCGTCGAAAAGGTCTAAACCCAGTTTGCGTTGCAGCACGGCCTGGGTGAGCAGCAGATGAAAGGTGGTGTAATCACCGTACGAACCACCCTCCGGATAGGATCCATCCCGCTCATAGAGGGTAGCAATGGTCTCATAGCCGTGCCGAACCATTTCAGTCCATTCCGCGGAGCGAGGTTCGCTCTCGCGCAACAGCATGGCGCCGATGGCCAATCCGGCGATAGGGATGGCTTTGAGATTGGTTTTATCCAGAATGATCGGCCAGCGGGAAAAATCCCGCGGCTCCAGGCTGACCCAGGGCGCAAAGCTCCAGCCCACCACGGTTTCCGGGTGGCGCAGCCCCTGCAAGGTGCGGTAACAGGGCATACAGCCTTTGTCTGCGATCTGCCGACGCATCTCTTTCTTCGTACGTTCGTCCAGGCGGCCGTTCAGCCAGTCATAGGCCAGACTCATAGCAATGGTCGTTTCCGGCGCGCGCTGCAAGCCGATGACCTCTTTGCCGGCTTCCATAAAATAATCCCAGGTTGTAAAGGAAAGAATTTTTTCAATGGCGAGGCGGGCCAGTTCCAGCCGCGATTTCTCTTCGGTCATGAGATAGGCAAACGCCTCGCGTTGCAGGATGATATCGGCCCGCTGCAAATGGCGGATATGATTCTGGATGTCCAATTCTTTTTTGAGAAATTTTTCATCAGCGGCCAGATCAACGGCGAGCACCTGCGCCGTGAATTCCCTGAACACGGGCAACGACCACGACTGGCGGAGGCGCGACAATTCGGCGGGATCAAAAAACAGATGCGCGGCGTCCGGCGTCCCTTTGCCGTAACTGATTTTTTTCGTCACAGCAATGCCGGCCGCAGCCGTAGTGGCGGCTTGCATAAACGTTCGTCGATTCATAGGCATTCTCCTTTCCTGCAAGATACAATAATTTTCGTAAATATCAAAAGCCTTATGTGCGCAATTAAATGTTGGTTTCTTCCAGGACAATATGTACATTCATCAGTCACCGTGACCGCAAAACATCTTTAATTAATCCGCAGGTAGGCCTATGACTGTAACGCACGAAACCCATTATCAAAAGAGCTTGTCCCGCATTCCGTGGGCCACACAAACCAACGCCAAACGGTATCAGCCTGACATGGATCCCATGCCGCCCTTTATCGAACGCGCACAGGGATGTCGCATGTGGGATATGGACGGCAAAGAGTATATCGACTATCGCTGTTCGCTCGGACCCATCATTTTAGGATACCGTCATCCCGTCGTCGATGCCGCCGTCATGGAACAGATGCGAAAAGGTGTGCTGTTCAGCATGGCCAGCCCGATTGAACTGGAAACGGCGGAGGCTATTCTCAGCTGCATTCCATGGGCCGAACAAATCCGGTTCATGAAGACCGGCAATGAAGCCTGCAACTGTTGCCTGCGTCTGGCGCGTCAGCTCACCGGACGCGATCATATCGTTTCGATCGGCTATCACGGTTTTCATGATTGGTTTACGACGCGCTGGCCTCACAGCGGTGTTCCGCCGCTGCTGCAGACGCTGGTTCATGAAGCCGGCTATGGCGACCTGGACGCCCTGGAATCCATCTTTGCACAATACGGTTCGCAGATCGCCGGCGTCATCATGGAACCCTATGATTGGAGTCGCGATCTGCATCGCGAATACCTGCAGCAGGTTCGCCGACTCTGCGATCGTTTCGGCAGCCTGCTCATCTTTGATGAAGTGCTGACCGGCTTTCGCATGGCGCTGGGCGGTGCAGCGGCTTTCTACGGCGTAATACCGGATTTTTCCGTCTATGCCAAAGCCCTGGCCAATGGCTATCCCGTGTCTGCCTTTGCCGGAACCCGGGCTGCCATGTCGGCATTGGACAAAACCATTCTGACCACAACCTATGCAGGAGAGACCTTGTCTCTGGCCGCCTGCAAGGCCGTGATGCAGATCATGCAGGAAGAACCGGTGCACGCCCATATCTATGCCATGGGCAAACGCCTGCAGGAAGGTTTCAATCACCTGGCCCGGGAATTCCATGTGCCGGTGGAGATGTACGGCCTGGAGCCTTCTTCCAGTCTGCACGTACATCTGGACGAACCGAAGCGCACGCAGATCTATAACCGTCTGATGTCGCTGTTCTATCAGCACGGTATCTTTGCCAATGTGCGCTGGTTCATCTCTTTTTCGCATACGCCGGAAGATATTGATGACACTTTGGAGCGTATGAGGAAATCTCTGGCTATGTTATCGTAAACAAGAATGATGAAAAGAAACTTGCGGGGGCAACGGTCATGACGATCATCGTCGAATTTCTGTTTTATGCTGTAAACCTTGTTCCGTTCGATCAAAAGTATCTGTCCGAAATAGGAGCCGGTATGCCCTTGGTACTGTACAGTGAAGCTAAAATGCTTATGGCCCTTTTCATGATGATGGTACTGTGTCTGGGTTCTGCAACCGCCGGCGACGGATATCGTCAACCTCCCCAGGAGATCATCGATCTGGTGGATGCGCCGCCAACCCCGAGCATCAGCATCAGTCCGGATGAATCGCATATGCTGATTCTCTATCCCCCCAGCTTTCCTTCCATCGCCGAAGTAGCCCAACCCGAGCTGCGCCTCGCCGGTCTGCGCATCAACCCGCGCGTGTTCGGTCCGAGCCGGACCTCGTACTATAGCCGCATCCTGATCAAGAATCTGAAATCCGGCGAAGAAGCGGAAATCAGCGGCCTTCCCGCGGACGCACGCATCCGCTATCTGCAATGGTCTCCGGACAGCCGGCACATCGCATTTGTTCTGGCGCAGGAAAAAGGGATGGATTTATGGCTGGTTCCGATTATGACAAAATCGGCCACCTGCCTCCTCGCCGGCTGTTTGCATGCAGTAACCGGAAGCCCGTTCACCTGGCTGTCGGACGGCAACACCCTGCTGGTCAAACTGCGTCCGGATCCGTTGGGCGAACCGCCGGCGCCTCCTTCTGTTCCTGACGGACCGATTATTCAGGAAAATATCGGCAAAAAAGCGCCGGCGCCGACGTTCCAGGATCTGCTGAAAAACGAATACGACCAGACCCTTTTTGAATATTATGCCGCCTCCCGGGTCTGCACCGTCGATCTCCAGGGCGCGGTCACACCGATCCTTCCGGCTGCTTTGTACCGGTCGCTTAATCCGTCGCCGGACGGCCGCTATATTATCGTGCAAACCATGCATCGGCCCTTCTCCTACCTGGTGCCGTTCTACCGCTTTCCGGTAACGGTCGATATCGTCGACCGCAACGGCCGGCGCATCAGACAGATCGCCGATTTGCCGCTGGCCGAAGAAGTGCCGATCGGCAACGATGCGGTGCCGACCGGCCCACGCTATTTTGACTGGCGTCAGGATGCAGCCGCTACGGTGTTCTGGGCCGAGGCCCAGGATGGCGGAGATCCCAAAATGCCGGCCGAGATCCGCGACCGACTGTACCGGCTCGCTGAACCCTTCACCGGCGCCCCGGCCGCTTTTGCCGATCTGGCGCTGCGCTATGCCGGTGTCTATTGGGGCGACCAGCGGACCGCGCTGATTTATGAATCGTGGTGGACCAATCGCCGGACGCGAGCGTGGCACTATAATCCATCGCAACCCGATCAGCCGGCGCGAAAGCTGTTGGATTATTCCAGCGAAGACCGTTATCATCATCCCGGCTCCCCCCTGCTGTGCGCCACCACCCAGGGCACAAATGTCCTGCAGTTTACACGCAAAGGAAAAGCCATTCTCATGCGTGGAGAAGGGGCCTCGCCAAAAGGCAATATGCCCTTCCTGGATGAACTGGAACTGGCCAGCGGTAAAACCGTGCGGCTCTGGAAGTGCCAGGCGCCGTACTATGAATTCGTCGTTGATATGTCTCGCGACGGCCAATCTGTCATTACCCGCCGCGAAAGCGTAACCGAACAGCCGAATTATTATCTGCATCGACTCAAAGATCGTACGACCAGGCCGTTGACCCGCTTTCCTCATCCCACTCCGCAATTATTGAGCGTAAAGAAAGAACTCATTACCTATGCGCGTGCAGACGGCGTGCAATTGTCCGCCACGCTGTACCTGCCACCCGGCTATACGCCGGCACAAGGTCCCCTGCCGATGCTCATGTGGGCGTATCCGCAGGAATTTAAAAGCGCCGATGCCGCCGGTCAGGTCACCGATTCCCCCTATCGTTTTGTCCGCGTCAGCTATGGCTCGCCGCTGTTCTGGCTGGTGCGCGGCTATGCCATCCTCGACAATCCGACCATGCCCATTGTCGGCGAAGGCGCCAAGGAACCTAACGACACCTAT
The DNA here is from genome assembly GCA_964541895.1 of uncultured Cytophagia bacterium. Taxonomy (GTDB): domain Bacteria; phylum Zhuqueibacterota; class Zhuqueibacteria; order Residuimicrobiales; family Residuimicrobiaceae; genus CAZISM01. Next base: position 95,089 of record CAZISM010000001.1, on the reverse strand, counting down.
GTGCAGCAACTGGTTGCCAGCGCACAGGCGGCTGTGGATTACGTCGTCCAGCGCGGCGTTGCCGATCGCAACCGCATCGCCGTCGGCGGCCATTCCTATGGTGCATTCATGACAGCCAACTTGTTGAGCCATTGCGATCTCTTTGCAGCCGGCCTCGCCCGCAGCGGCGCCTACAACCGCACCTTGACGCCGTTCGGGTTTCAGGCGGAAGAACGTCTGCTCTGGGAAGCACCGGCAACTTATATCACCATGTCGCCTTTTATGCATGCCGATAAAATTAAAGCACCACTGCTGCTCATTCATGGCGAAGCCGATAACAACACCGGCACATTTCCGCTGCAGAGCGAGCGCTATTATAACGCCTTGAAAGGATTGGGCAAAACGACCCGCCTGGTTTTTCTGCCGGCTGAAAGCCATGGTTATCAGGCCAGGGAATCCATCCTGCATATGCTGTGGGAAATGGATCAATGGCTGGAAAAATATGTAAAAATGAAAGCGTCTCGATAAACTAGTTGAAAGATTTGTTCTGCTATGGAAAAAAAATCGCTTGTCTATTTTGACTGTTTTACCGCTATCGGTCGGCACACCGCCGCCGATCCGCTGGAATCCTGGAGCGCCGGGCACCTGACCGAAGAGATGAACCGCTGCCACATTCAGGCCGCGCTGGTATATTCTCATCAGGCGCGCGAGATTCACCCGTCGCTGGGCAATCCGCAGATATCGGCCGTGTGTCGACAGAACCCGCACCTGTTTCCGTGCTGGGTCGGCTTGCCGCATCATACCGGTGAATTTCCCAAACCTTCCGCTCTGATCCGGGAGATGGAATCTCAAGGCGTTCGCGCTCTCAAGATATACCCCCGTATCTACGAGTTTCCGGTTGACCAGCGCACGCTGGGTTCTCTTCTATCCGCTTTGCAGGAGGCGGGTGTTTTGCTCATCGTCGATGCCGGTCGTTACGAAGAGGCGGTGCAGGTGACCTGGAACGAAGTGGCATGGATCTGTGATACGTATCCCCAGCTGAATCTGCTTCTGCATTCCATACGCTGGGAAGCTACGCGCGCCCTGGCCCCCCTGGCGGAAAAATATGATAATCTGTTTTTTGAATTTTCCAATTACCAGGGCAACCGCATGCTAGAGTTCTGGTGCGAACGCATCGGCTGTCATCGTCTGCTCTTCGGCAGCGAGTCGCCGCGGCGGAGCGCCGGTGCGGCCCGCAGTTATATCGATTACGCCGATCTGACCTGGGAGCAAAAACAGGCGATCGCGGCCGGCAACCTGCAGCGGCTGTTGCGTCTCCCCTCGTTGCCGGGCGTTGAGGTAAAAAAACCGGCGGACCGCATCGTCGGGCATGCCCTCAAAGGCGAAGCGGTGCGTTCCGCTTTGATCATCGATTCGCACGCCCACATCACCCACGAAGGCGGTCGCGGCGCTTCGCGCGTGGCCATGAACAACTCGGATGCGCAGGGTGTGGTTTCAAGAAACCGCAAGCTGGGCGTGCAAAAGACCTGCGTCAGTGCCTGGACCGCCATCTGGGGCGATTACAGCATGGGCAACGAGGACACGCTTCTGGCCATGAAACAGTTCCCGGATGAAATTATCGGCTATGCCGCCCTGGATCCCAACTATGTCAAGGATTGGGACCAGGAGATTCGCTTTTATCATCAGGAACATAAAATGCTGGGATTAAAGCCCTATTATCCCATGATGCGCGTGCCTTATAACGACGAACGGTATATGCCCTGGTACCGCTACGGACACGAACACCAGCTCTTTGCCCTTTTGCATTATTCCGATCACTTTAGCAGTGAAGTCAAAGATATTGCACCGCGTTTTCCCAATCTGACGTTATTGCTGGCCCATTCAGGCACCAGCTGGCAGGTCGCCCGACAGCATGTGGAACTGGCAAAAGAGTTCGAAAATGTCGTCCTCGAGATCACGTTTACATCGGTGCTGGAGGGGATCATCGAATATATGGTGCGGGAAATCGGCTCGGAACGGGTGTTGTACGGATCGGATGCACCGATGCGCGATCCCTATCCGCAATTCGGTTGGGTAGCGTATGCTGATTTACGCGAGTCGGAAAAGAAGAATATATTTGGCAGGAATATGGAGCGCATTCTGGCCAGGTGCCGGCCCTAATTCAGGTGGCCATCCGAACCAGCTGCACTGCTTTAAATGGATGTATACAGCGCAAAAAACAAGCGACTCAGGACCCTGTCCCGCCCTGTTTGACCATGCTCTTTCTTCCCAGGAGATACAATCCGCCGCCAATACCCACCAGGAGCGCGCCGGTCGCCAGTGTCATTCCTTGCCATTGAGATGTTTGTTGCACGAACGCCAGTCCGATAATGACGAGGCCGATCAGTGCGGTATTAACGCCAACGATAGCATAAGCGGATACCGTCTTCCTGCCATGCGCCAACACCTCCTGCGCCACATCGACGGGCTGGGTCAGACGGGCAAAAAAGTTCTTTTTGATTTCAGCGTCTTCCGGCTTTTCCCTGATAAACTTGTGCAAAAGCATCAGCGGCAGGAATGAGGCGACGAGCGTGCCATAGACCTGCGGTCCGACACTCCAGCCCAGTCCGAAGCGCAGGAAAAAACTGGTGAACAAACCCAATCCCATGGCTACCATGGCCGACCAGCGCGATGATTTTTTAAACACCAGGCCGAACACCATGGGGACGGCCACCGGTACGTGAAACAGCGATACAAAGATCACCATCAGATTAAAAATGCCCAACGAACTATAGGCATAGATCAATGCCGTCGCGATGGTGACCAAACCCAGCACGACCGTGGCATACTTGCCCACACGCAGCATCTGCTGGTCGCTGGCCTGCGGTTTCAGCAAGCCTTTGTAAATATCGCGGGCAATGATGGAGGCATCCACATTGTACGCGCCCGAGAGCGTGCTCATGGTGGCGGCAAACATGGCGGCCAGGAAAAAGCCGATTAGGCCGTTCGGCAACCATTTCAGCACGATGCCGAGGTAAATCAAATCTTCCGGCCGGGCGTGTTGAGTAAAAAATGCGATCTGGGTTAATTCCGGCCAGAACACTCGGGCCGCCAACGGCGGCAGTCCGAACAGAATCGGCACGGACAGGAACAGCAGACCGCAGGACAGTCCAACCCGCTTTGCCGCTTTCTCATCGATCACACTGTAATAGCGCTGGGCAGCGCTCCAGTTGACGTTCAGGATGTTGACCAGGGTAAACGCCAGCAAATAATGCAAATCGTATTTGAAACCGGCATAGTCATGCTCAAACGAAATGGTTGGAATCTTGGCCGCCAGGCCCTGAAGTCCTCCGACCTCGTGCAGTGTCATGGGTGTGATGATGAGGGTGATAACAAAGAGAAAAATAAACTGCACCACATCCGTAACCGATACGGCCCATAATCCGCCATGCATGGTGTAGAGCAGAATCACCACGCCCACAAAAATGATCATATAATCGAGCGGCAAATTGGTGGCGGCGGCAATGATTTTACAGACAGCCGTCAGGGTGATCCCTCTGGAGAGCAAGCCGCTGGTTACCAGAACATAGCTGAGCACCTGCTGGGTGGTGAGGTTGTAACGCGTAGACACATACTCTACGGGCGAAAGGACGCGCGAGCGTCGCCAGCGCGCCGCCGTAAGCTGATAGCCGAGCAGATACGACACCGGCCAGGATGCAAAGTAGAGCACACCGAACCAGCCGGTATGATAGACAAAGCCGGCAGCGCCCGTAAAGGTCCAGGCGGTGAAACTGCTCATGTAAAGGGAGATGCCTCCTACCCACCAAGGTATCAGATTGCCGCCGGCAAAATAGTCCTTGGCCGCCTTCATGTAGCGCTTAAAATAGAGGCCGATCGCCAGCATGAGGCTCATATAAAAAATAACCACGGCGATGTCGAGAAGATTGATTGTGTTCAGCATACTTTTTTCTTGCCTATCCCTGCAGAATCCGTTAACTTACCATGGTCATTAACATGAAAGCCCAATATTCTTATTTTTATCCACAAAAACAAGCTTTATCGCAAGACGGGAAAGGAGTGGTTCATGCGGAAAACAGCTTTGCTTGTATTGCTATGGGTGGGATTCACTTTCGCACAAACGGACATGGTCACTCGCAAACAATATCTGCACTATGCTCGCGCCAGCGCCGATTGGACCTGGAATCATTACGACAGCCTGGTGTCGGTCTGGAAAAAACAGTTCGATCCCGAATATGTGTTCGGCTACAACGCGCCGCCCTATCTGCTGGAAATGGCGGCCATCTATTCGCAGCTGTACCAGATGGAGGGTCGCAAAGAGTATGCGGCACGAGCCAAAAAAGTGCTGTTGACCTATGGCGATTATCGCTCCATGTATCCGGTGCAAGCCAGAAATAAAAAAGCGGAATACGCCCGGATTCTGCCGGCGTTGCCGAATTTTTTTACGGCCATGCGCTATTCGCGCGCCTATGACGGCTTGCGCCGCAAAGGCGTGCTGACCGCCGCCGAGCAGGAAACGATCAATCAGTTGATCGGCGAGAGTACCGATTACATACTGACCAGCCAGGAATGGGGCGCCATGAATCGCGCCATGCTGCGGGCGGAATGCCTGGCCTGGGCGCTGCGCGCCGTGCCCCATCATCCCAGCGCCGGCATATGGCGCATGAACCTGGATGCATTATTGGGCGACAATTGGGGCACATGGGAAATCGAAGACGCTACCATCTATCACGGAGTCTGGCTGTACTCCCTGTTGGGCTGCGCCGAAGCGCTGCAGAATATGCCCGATCTGTTTCACACCCCGGAAATGTATTACTATAGCCAGTACTTTTTAAATCTCATGAGCCCCGACGATATGATTCCCGATTTCGGCGATGCCAACTGGCGTTCCAACTGGAATCTCTATATGATTTTTTTCGAAGCCGCTGCGACCGCCTACAAAAATCCGCAACTCAAGTGGGCCGCCGGCCGCCTGGCGAAAAAGTTTGTCGACTTTAATAAACCTGTCTCCGTCGGCCTGGGGTATCAACTCATGGACTGCTACGTGTGGGCCGACGACCGCATTGTTCCGCAAGCGCCCACACAGCTGAGCCAGGAGGTTATGGAGGATGTCCAGGGCAAAAAAGTCGTGATGCGCAACGGCTGGCAACCGACCTCCACCTACCTGCTGCTGAACTATCGCGATGAAGGGGATGGCGGCCTGCTCTATCGCGATTACCTGCGCGATACCATTCCGGTCGAAGAGGAAAAGATGACCCATGGCCATGCGGACGAAAACAGCCTTTCCCTGCTCATGTCCGGCGGTTCCGTCCTGCTTCATGACGCCGGCTATCGCGACTGGATGCCCAGCGGCCCGTTCGGCGCTTACCGCCAGGATTATTTTCACAACCGCATCTGCGTCCGACAGGAAAAAATATTCTTCGGTCAGAAAGAGGGCGAAATGCGTTATGTGCTGGGCAAAGTGGGACCAGTGGCCGGACAGTCGGTTCTCGATTTCCTGCACAACGCCGGCTCGTACCGCAAGGTGCGCACCCAAAAAATCGATTTTCTCACCTTTCCGGAATTTGATTACTCCCGCACCCGACTGACCGACGATCTCGCCGGCTATGAAACCGACCGCATCATCACCTACGTTAAAAACCTGGAACTGTTTGTCGTGTTCGATGTGGTTAAATCCCGCAGCGAGTCCTTTTTTACCGCCGCCAACCTGTGGCACACCCGCAAAATCGTCAGCCGGGGCGACCACTGGTACGATACGGTCTATGATTCCATACAGACGCTCAAACTGCCTGAGAACAAACATCTGCTCATCTATTTTCCACAGACCCATTATCGTATGGAAGGCGTGGAGAAAATCAAACGCCATTTTCAGAACGAGCTGGCGATCCATCAGGTGACCGGGCAGCATTTCGAACTGGGCCAGACCATCGTCTTTACCACGGTGCTCATTCCACATGATGCGACCGAGCCGGTCGCGCCCTGGCTGCAACGCATTAAAATGGTCGAATGCCAATCGCCGGAAGCCGGCGTAGCGCTCTCCATCACTCTCGACGATCGCGAGATCCTGATCGGCGCCAAACGAGACCTGCGCATGGATATCGTCAGGGACTGGCGCCGTCCCAAATATACCTACGAAGCCGGCAGGATCGGCTACGCCGACCTGGAGACCAACGCCGATTTTCTCTATGCCGTCCGCCAGGGCACGGGCATGGACTGGACCGCCGTCAACCTGACCAAGATCACCTGGGGCGACCAGGTGCTGTTCGAGCAGCCGGCGACCAATTCTTTCCTGGCATTTGACGGCAGCCCGGACGCGCCGGGCGTGTGCAAAATTCGCTATTGGCAGGGCCATGCCGGAAAAAAATAAACCCGCCTATCCCATTGAACTTTTGGCCCCGGCTCGCGACGCCGAGGTCGGCCGACGTGCGATCGACTGCGGCGCAGACGCCGTTTATATCGCCGCCGATCGGTTCGGCGCCCGCGAGCAGGCAGGCAACACCGTCGAGGATATCGCCCGCCTGGCAGACTATGCGCACACCTACTGGGCGAAAGTGTATGTGACCGTTAACACCATCCTTTTCGATCATGAAATTCCCGAGGCTGAAAAGCTGATCCGTCAGCTCTATGAGATCAAAGCCGATGGCGTCATCATCCAGGACATGGGCCTGCTGGAATTGGACCTGCCTCCGATCCCGCTCATTGCCAGCACGCAGATGAACAATCGATCGCTGGAGCATATCCGTTTTCTGGAAAACATCGGCTTTCGCCGCGTCATCCTGGCTCGTGAAACCACTCTGGAGGCCATCGAGCAGATACGGCGGCACACCTCGCTGGAACTGGAATTCTTTTTACACGGTGCGCTGTGCGTTTGCTACAGCGGCCAATGTTATCTCAGTTATGCGCTGGGAGGCCGATCCGGAAATCGCGGCCAGTGCGCCCAGCCCTGTCGCAAGTCCTATACCGTCCGCAATGCACAACGAGAGGTCCTGGGCCGCACCATCCATGCGCTCTCTCTCAAAGATTTGAGCCTGGATCAGCATCTCGACGACTTGCTCGCCGCCGGCGTCACCTCGTTTAAAATCGAAGGACGGCTCAAGGACAGCAGCTATGTGATGAACGTGGTCAGCTATTATCGCCGGCAGCTGGATGAACGGCTGCCGCGATTCGGCGCCGTACGCGCTTCTTCGGGTATCACCGCCGCGGATTTCACCGCCGACCCGGTCAAGACCTTTAATCGTGGTTACACCACCTATTTCCTCAAAGGCCGCCAAACCAACATGGCGGCGCGCCACTCTCCCAAATCGATCGGAGAAAAAATCGGCGTGGTGGCATCGGTATCCGGCCGTTCGTTCCAGTTGGAACATGCCACGGAACTCCATGCCGGAGACGGACTCTGCTGGTACGACGAGCACAATCAAATGGACGGCACCTCTGTTCAGCGCGTCGAACACCAGCGGATTTTTGCCAATCGGCTGACCGGTTTGAAACCCGGGACCGTTCTCTATCGAAATCACGACCATCTCTTCCAGCAGAGACTTTTGAAAAGCAAGACCCGCCGAACCGTGCGGGTACACTTTCGCCTTTCAGAAACGGCAACAGGCTTTCTGCTACAGGCCAGCGATGAGGATCAGGTCACGGCCGCGCTGCCGCTCGATATCGAAAAACAACTCGCGACGTCGCCTCTGGCTCTTGAGACCATTCGGCAGCAATTAGTAAAGTCGGGCGATACCCTGTTTCAAATCGTCGATGTGGCCATCGAAATGAATCCGATCTGTTTTATGCCCCTGTCCGTTCTGAATCAGTGGCGAAGAGAAGTACTATTCCTGTTGCAGCAGGAACGGCTGAAACGGTATCCGTTACTCAGGTATCCCATTTTAAAGAACGAACAGCCGTATCCCGTTGCGCGTCTCTCTTTTCGCGCCAATGTATTGAACACATGGGCGCGAAAATTTTATCAGCGCCACGGCGTTACCGACATGGAACCGGCTGCCGAATCAGGGCAGTTTCCAGAACACCAGGAGGTCATGACGACCAGGTATTGCCTGAGATACGAATTGGGCCGATGCAATCCGAAGAACCCTGCCGGGCAGAATCAGGATCCCCTTTTTCTGACCGATGATAAAGGCCGGGAACTGGTCGTCCGTTTCGACTGTACGGCATGTGAAATGAAAGTGTTTCTCAATAGCAAAGATCCACATTGAACGATCACAACTCGCGAAAAAGGTCCGCAATAGACAGGAGTGCCGTACAAGTCAACTGATCGAGCCGGACCGGCTTTCGCCAGTCCACCATTCCAATTCCATAACCAAAACGGAGGTTTTATGTACAAAATTGTCTTTGCTGCATTTTGTCTTTTAGGCTGTGCCGGTTTTCTTTTTGCTCAAATACCAGGTCGATGGAAAAATCACGATACCATTCGACCGGCGCGTCCGGTTATTACGCCCGCGATCCCCAGCACCCAGGACCGCGTCGGCAAAGCCCCTTCGGATGCCGTCGTCCTGTTCGATGGCAGCAATCTGAAAAACTGGTGCGATAAAGACGGCCATCCCTCCAAATGGATCGTCAGCGGCGATTACATGGAATGCGTTAAAGGCAGCGGCTTTATTTTTTCCAAGCAGGGATTTGGCGATTGCCAGCTTCACATCGAATTCGCCGCGCCCACCCCGCCGGAAGGCCACAGCCAGGGGCGCGGCAACAGCGGTGTCTTTCTGATGTCCACCTATGAAGTGCAGGTTCTGGATTCCTATCAGAATCACACCTACGCCGACGGGCAATGCGCCGCTATCTATGGTCAACATCCGCCCATGGTGAACGCCTGTCTGCCGCCCGGCCAATGGCAAATCTACGATATCATTTTTCATCGACCCCGTTTTGATGATAGAGGCAACCTCGCCAGCCGCGCTCGCATCACAGTCATCCACAACGGTGTTCTGGTGCAGGACGATGTGGAAATATACGGCCCCACCTCCTGGATGAGCCGGGAAACCTATGTCCAACACGCCGACAAGCTGCCGCTGGGACTGCAGGATCATGGCAATCCGGTGCGATACCGCAACATCTGGGTTCGTGAACTGCCGGAACGAGGTCAACTGGCCGGCGATGCCTGCACCCGGCCGCCGGACAAGATTATCGCCTTAGCGCCGGAAAAACTGGATCGCTATGTCGGCAAATACGAAACCAGCCCGAACAACTTTACCAACATCAGCCGCGAAGGCAATACCCTGTATCTGGCCATGTACCCCAAGCACAAAGTGGAAATCACGCCCGAATCAGAGACCCTGTTCAATGCGACCATCATTGATGTGCGATTGCTGTTCAATATCGACAGCCATGGCCATGTTCAAGGCATGACTATCTCACATAGCGGCAGCGAGCACAAAGCGAAAAAGATAAACTGACCGATACTGATCATTACTTTGACTGCCGTTGCAAGCTTTGGAGTTTCCAATGATTACAAGGATCATTAAAATCGCTGCTTTGAGCCTGTTCGTGTCCGCTTTTGCGCAGGCACAGGAGAACGAAATCTTTTATCTCTCCGGTAGGGACAAGGATCATACGGTGAACTGGGAATTCCAATGCAGCAGCGGCAGGAATAGCGGTTTTTGGAGCACCATTCCGGTTCCCTCCTGTTGGGAACTGCAAGGATTTGGTACCTACAACTATGGCAGAGACCGACAGGCTGGCAACGAAGTCGGTCTCTATCGCCACCGGTTTATGGTACCCCTCTCCTGGAAGCGACGGCATGTCGATCTGGTTTTTGAAGGCGTCATGACCGAGACCAGAGTGATGGTAAACGGCCGTCTGGCTGGAGCGGTCCATTGCGGCGGATTTTATCGCTTCAGCTATGCGGTTGACTCCCTGCTGCACTTTGGCAGGGAAAATCTGCTTGAGGTTCGGGTCGCCAAACAGTCGGATAATGCGTCTGTCAATCGGGCAGAACGCCAGGCTGATTACTGGATTTTCGGTGGTATTTTCCGGCCGGTCTATCTGCTGATTCGACCTGAGGAATATATCGATCGCTGCGCTATTGCGGCCGCAGGCGACGGCACATTGACGATCGATGTGTTTCCTGGCAATATAACCACGACCAGAACCATCACCGCCCAGCTTTATACACCCCAGGGCCGCCTGGTCGGTGCACCGCTTAAAACAACCCTAATCCCCGGAACCGCTAAAGCAACTCTGCAAACGCTCATTCAGAACATTAATACGTGGAGTGCGGAAACACCCTATCTCTATGATGTGACGGTGGAGCTTGCCTCGCACAAACTGCTCCATCGCGTCAGGGAAAAAATCGGTTTCCGCACCCTGGCGGTAAAACCGGGTGACGGCATTTATCTAAATGACCGCAAGATTCTGCTCAAAGGTGTGAACAGACACTGCTTCTGGCCGGAATCAGGCAGAACGCTCAGTCGTGACATCAGTCTCCAGGACGCTCTTTTAATCAAGGAGATGAACATGAACAGCGTTCGCATGTCCCATTATCCGCCTGATTCTCACTTTTTGGATATATGCGATTCGCTGGGCTTGTATGTTTTGGATGAATTAGCCGGCTGGCAGTCGGCCTATGATACGGACATCGGCAGAACCCTGGTTAAAGAGCTGGTGACTCGTGATGTCAACCATCCGTGTGTGCTGTTTTGGGACAACGGCAATGAGGGAGGTTTCAATTACAGCCTTGAAGATGAATTTTACAGATGGGATCCGCAAAAAAGAGTTGTGTTGCATCCCTGGGAAACCAGTAACGGCATAAATACGGCGCACTATCAACCGTATGAAACCAACCGCCGCTTTGCACAGGGCCCGGACCTTCTGATGCCGACAGAGCTGTTGCACGGCCTGTACGACGGCGGTCTGGGCGCCGGCCTGCAGGACTTTTGGGATCTCACCAGAACCCAACCGTGTGTCAGCGGCGCGTTTCTCTGGGCTTTGCTGGATGAAGCGGTGGTGCGGACGGACGACAATCATCGACTGGACACAGCAGGCAATCAGGCCCCGGACGGGATCCTCGGACCGCATCGGGAAAAAGAGGGCAGCTTTTTCACCATAAAGGAAATCTTTGCTCCGCTGCATATCGATTTTATCAATGGCAATGAACGATTCCAGGGCAAGATCAAGGTGGAAAACCGGTATGATTTTACCGACCTGGCCAGTGGCCGCCTGCGCCTTGAACTCGTCGACTTCCCCTCACCCTTTGATACCAGTATGGCCTGGATTTCCTATCGCCATGAGATGCCCTTACCATCCATCCCGCCCCATACCAGCCGGGACATTGCCCTGCCATTACCTGAATTCTTTCAATCTCATGACGCTCTTCGGATCATTTTTATCGACGGCTCTGGACGTATGGTGTTGGCCAAAACCATTTCGTTCAAGGAGGCGAACGAATACGTGCAAGCCATGGTACATAGAGGCATGGGATCCATTCAAATCGAAGAAGGCGAAAGCACCATCACCGTAACGGCCGGAAAAACAGAATTTCGATTTTCCCGTCATGGCAAACTGTCACGTGTCCTGTGCAGCGGCCGGGAGATCTCTTTCAATAACGGCCCAAGTCTGGCTACCGGGAATACGCGCAATGCCCGGACGCTTTGCAAAGTCACAGAAGATGCATGCACGATCGAAACCACCTTTAATGCCGGGGCGTTTCGCTCGTTGCGCTGGACCGTGTATCCCGGCGGCTGGTTGCGGCTCGATTACCAGTACCAGCTCTTCGGCCCGGTCGATTTCATGGGCATTTCATTTTCCTGTCCCGAATCAAAAATCCGCTCTGCCAAATGGCTCGGCCAGGGACCGTATCGGGTCTGGAAGAATCGCCGTGCCGGAGGACATCTCAATATCTGGCAAAACCGATACAACGACACCGTGACCGGCCAATCCTGGGATTATCCGGAATTCAAAGGTTACTTTGGCCACTGGTATTGGCTTGTGCTGGAAACGGCCGACGGCCCTGTCACCATCTGCAGTGCCACCCCTGATCTCTATTTTCTTCTCTACACGCCGACCAGCGGACCCAATCCCATGTCCTGCCTGTCTCGCTTTCCAGCTCTGGACATCTCTTTTCTGCACGCCATCGCACCTATAGGTACGAAATTTCTCGAGCCGGACAACCTGGGCCCCATGAGTGAAAAAACTCGTGCCGATGGCGATTATCAGGCCACCCTCTATTTTTATTTTGGCAGACCGTAACCTGTGTCACCCGGAAGCCTCTGTCAGACACCGTGGCAGGGCCTGACCTGTTTAGACCATCGTGCGCAAGACATACATAGTATGGCGCCAAAGGCTCGCGCATCGGATCGCCGGGAATAAATCCGACCGGGCACAGTCCGGTTAGAAATAGATCGATACACCTCGAAACATACGAGGTGTATCGATCTATCAGGATACGGGCAAAACGCTTATTGTTGGGGATAATTTTTAGATTTGATGAACACAAGCAGTATGGCCTGAATGACCGTAGCACTCATCAGAAAAAGAGCGGCATATACCGTATAGAGACTCCAGAGGGGCGAAAAGCCGTACAACAGGATGGCGGCGACAAAAAGAATGACGTACTCGACCCGAAAGGCGAATCGCCAAATCACTTTTTCCGTCGGATCCGGGACCGCACCGCGATGGTTGGCATAGGCCACGATAAAGGGGGGTAACAGTGTGGTGAAAAGCAACAAAAAGAGCAGAATACCCTGCGGCAGCAGTGAATCAGGCATCGGCAGCTTGAACAGTGCCAAAATCATCAGCATATCCACGAAGCGGTCCACGGTGCCGTCCCAGAACGCGCCGAGCCTGGTCGAGCGACCGGTCAACCGCGCCACCTTGCCATCAATCACGTCCAGCAACGCCCCCACGCCAAAACAGGCCGCTCCCAAGGTGCTATGCCCCGTCCACACAACGGCAAAAGCAAAAACCGCAGCAAAGAGGGAAATCGTTGTCCACGTATTGGGTGACAGAAAGCGAAACGTTTGGCCCACCCAACGCTCCAGTCTGGGCATGTCGATAAATTCTGTGATCATACTCCTCCTCTCAAACTAATTTCCGATATTTTTCAACAGGGATACTACAGAGAAAACGAAGCAAAACCGAACCGGTATTGCGGTATTGATGCGTTGCTTCCGCCGGCACCAGCACCACCGTCCCGGCCCTCAGTGAGTAACAGCGGCCATCGATCTCGACTTCACCTTCTCCTTCCAGAATAAAATTTTCATGCTCGTAGGGATGGTGATGCAACGGCGAATGGCCGCCGGGCTGGATCTCTATCATCCGCATGCTATACACCGGCGCGCCGTCCTGCGCCTCGCTCAATAACACCCGAATAGCGGTGCCGGGCGCTTCCGGGCCGAAGGGCTGGGCCGGAATTTCCGAGTAATGCTTTACAGATCCGCTTGATCCGGACATGGATTCTCCTCCTGCTATCGCTTGATCAGTTGTTGCAGCATGCCAACCCGCGTGCGCAGATGCCGCTGTTTGGGCGAGAACATCAGGCAGCAGAAAAAAAACAGCGTGGCCGCCAGCACGATGGCTGCTCCGGAGGCGAGATTCAGCGCGACGGAGATGAAGAGCCCGGCCCAGGAAGAGCCGACGCCGATAGCCACCGACAGCCACATCATTTTTTTAAAATCCGAGGTGAGCAGATAGGCCGCCGCCGCCGGGGTTACGATCAGGGCGGACACCAGCACGATGCCGACGCTTTTTATGGAAATGACAATGGTCATGGCCACCAGAGTGAGCATGAGCAGGTTCAAACGACGAACCGGCAGTCCCAGCACCCGCGCCATTTCCACGTCAAAGGTGATCAGGAGAAATTCCTTGAAAAAAAAGGCGATAAAACCGATGACGATCAAAGCGAGGATCAAACCGGCATAGATGTCAAACCGGCTGACTGCCAGAATATTGCCAAAGATATAACTGAACAGATCTACATTGTAGCCGCGCATCAATCCGATCAGGAGCACACCGAACGCCATGGTGGAAGCAAAAAAAATGCCCACGGCCGTGTCTTCGCGCACTTTTTGCTTCTCGCTGACGAACGCGATGGCCCAGGCGGTCAAAGTCGAAAAAACGATGGTGGTAAAAAAGGGGTTGATGTGCAACAGAAAGCCCAAGGCCACACCGCCGAACGAGGCGTGCGCTATGCCGGCGCCGATGAAGGACATGCTGCGCAGCACAATATAGACGCCGATCAGTGCACAGAGCGCACCGATCAAGGTCGCCGACAGCACCGCCCGCTGCATAAAAGTGTATTGTAGAATTTCCACGTTTGACCTGACGATTCTGATCAGAAGGACTAGTGACGATGGACGTGCGGCACCACCAGGTGCGGGACATCGCCATGCCGGAAAAACATGGCGTCGCAGCCGTACATCCCTTCCAGAGTATCCTGGCTCAAAATTTCGCTCGGCAGTCCGTGCGCCACCAGCGTCCGGTTGAGGCACGCCACCGCGGTTACGTATCGGGAGACAACGCCCACATCATGAGAAACGATCACCAGAGTGGCGTTTAATCGGGTATGCATCTGGTGCAGCCAGGCATAAAAACTTTCAGAGGCGCCCACATCCAGGGCCGCCGTCGGCTCGTCCAGCAGCAGCAACTCGGGATGCAGGGCGAGGGCACGCGCAATCAACACCTTTTGCCGTTGGCCGCCGGACAGCTGTCCGATTTGCCGATCCGCCAGATCGACAAGATCGACCAGGCGCAGGGCTTCGTCCACCGCCGCCCAATCCGCTTTGCCCGGTCGCTTGCCCATACCGATCTTGCCACAACGACCCAGCATGACCACATCCTTGACTTTGATGGGGAACTGGATATCTATCTGCGAATGTTGCGGAACATAGCCGATTTTTTCCCGCGCGCTCCCCAGGTCGTTAATACTTTTGCCGAAAAGCTGTACGCCGCCGGAAAGCGGCTTCAGCAGCCCCACCATGGCTCGCAGCAAGGTCGTCTTGCCGGAACCGTTGGGCCCAAGAATGCCCCAGAACTCGCCACGGCCGATGGCAAACGTGACGTCTTCCAACGCCAGTTTGTCTTCATAGGCGACATAGAGATGCTTAATATCAACGGCGGGTTCTGCGTTCATTTATCGTAACGCCTTTGCCATGGTTTGCACATTCGCGCGTATCATATCCACGTAGGTGTAATGCTCCGTATCTTCTCCCAACGGATCCAGCACCAGCACCATGGCGCCGGCCTCCTGGGCAATCATCTGGCTGATTTTGAGCGGAAATTGCATTTCTGCGAAAATCGCTTTGGCTTCGATCTTGCGAACAAGGGTTATGATTTCCGCCACCTCGCCGGGGGTTGGCTCAAAACCGGGGCGCTTTTCAATGACCGCCGCCTGGATCAGCCCGTAACGATCGGCAAAATAGTTCCAGGAGGGATGAAAACAGATAAACGAGCGGTAACGCCACTGCCTGATTTCCTGTTCGATCTCGCGATCCAACTGCTGCAAACGGGCGAGGTACTGATCGGCGTTTTGGTTGTAATAGGCGGCGAAAGCACTATCAACCCGGCACAAGCCCTGACGGATGCTTTCAACCTGCTTGGCGGCATACTGCGGATTGAGCCAGACGTGCGGATTACCGCCGGCGTGATCTTCGTCCGCCAGGACCGGTATACCGGTTGAAACATCCACGACCTGAAGACCGTGCGAAATAAAGTTATCAAGGACTTTATCGGCCCAGTACTCCAGACCGATGCCGTTGATAAACATTACACGCGCCTTGGCCAGCTGGGACAGCTGGTCCGGAGTCATTTCAAAGGTGTGCGGATTGGCGCCGGAGGGGACGATGCTGAAGACGCGTACACGCTCACCGCCCACTTGCCGAACGAAATCCGCCAGGGGCGCAATGCTGGTGGCAATGACAAGCCGGTTGTCGACAGGATCTGTCGTGGTCCGGCATCCCAACAAAAAAGAACAGAAAAGAACAAAGGCCAGTTTTTTCATAGGTTCATCCGTGGCGATTCCTTACCAGCTGAATGTGGTTATTTTGAATAAGCGCGCGTACCAACGGTCAGGCAGCCAGCGTGCGGCCTTGACCAAAAGGGAAAGACGGTAAGGAAAATGAATTTCTGTTTTTTGCTTCTCCAAACCTCGAATAATAATCCGGCCGGCTTTGTCCACCGTCATCATGAAGGGCATATAAAAGTCATTGAGATCCGTCATGGGTGTTTTGACGAAACCGGGCGAGATCAGCGAAAACGTTATGCCCGCCTGCTGCAGATCGATGCGCAGGCTTTCGGTAAGGTTGCGCAAGGCGGCCTTGCTGGCCGAATAGGGCGCCGACCGCGGCAGGCCGCGATACCCCGCCAGACTGCTCATCACCGCCACCTGGCCAGTTCGGCGCGCCGCCATGCCCGGCAGCAGGTCGGCCAGTGGATAGACCACACCCCAAAAATTGACATCAAACTGATAGCGCATATTGTCGACATCCATGTGCAGACTGTCAAAACCGCCGCCGACGCCGGCGTTTAAAATGAGCAGATCTAACTCTGAGGTCTCATCGAGAATGCGGCGGCACACCTCCTGCACCTGGCTGCGATGGCTGACGTCGCACAGATAATATCGATGCCCCTGCGCATGCGGCGCGAGCTGCTGCACCAGATCGTGCAGCAAGTCCTGCCGTCGAGCCATTAAAAAAAGACGGTTGCCTTTTGCCGCCAGCTGTTTCGCCAGTTCCTGTCCGATCCCGGAGGAGGCACCGCTGATCAGAATATTTTTGCCGGATAGTAACACGGATTTGTTAATCTGTTTGGCTGATTTCCGCTCATCATGAACAAAACATATCATTTTTACCCGCTTAACAATATAGGAATAATACTTTATAAATGCAATGTTATCTGTATTTATATGATACACTATTTCAAAATACAACATATTCCAGCCTGCTTGTCCTGCACTAACTATAAATAAATCAATAATATTTTTTTGGCATTCGAATTGTAACTTTATGTATGATAGTTGCAATCGAACCTTTGGAGGGGTTATGCACGCTACCCGTTTTCCGGTCATGTCATTAACCTTGTTGTTGGTCCTCGTCCTCATGGTCCATGGAGGCTTTGCTCAGCAGGTTAATATTTCAGCCCAACTCCTGAACCCTGGCTTGAGAATATTCTTCCTGAGTGATTTTAATTTGACGGGCAAAGGGACCAGCAGCGGTGATATTTTTTCAATTGTTATGAACAATTCTTCACTCACAGCGGTCCCCTGTTACCTGGTGCTGACCATCCGCTCCGATGCCATGGGCGAACTGGCTTCCGGGCGGACGCAGCCTTTTACGCTGAATCCGGCACAAGCCATTCGATTAACCAATCAGAATCTCTTCACCGAGGCGCAGCAATTTCGCCTGCAGGACTATTCTATCGAAGGGGCCGGAAATGAACTGAAAAATCGTCTGCTGGCCACGGGAAAGCTGCCCTCTGATACCTATTATTTTCTTTTTGATTTGCATCAATTGAATTCCTCTCACGTCAGCCACGCCGAGATTTCGATTCGAGTGGACAATCCCTCCACCCTGACTCTGATCAGTCCAGGCAGCCCGGCCGGCCGGGAAGAACCCATGCCTGTTTATACTCTGTTGCCCCTGTTTCGCTGGGATTCCAATCTGGACAAATTCCGCCTGCGCATTGCTGAAAAGCTGCCGGATGTGCATGCCGGCGCCAGCCCTGAAGAAGTTATGCGCGACCGGGTGCGTTTTGACCGCACCTTCCGCATCGACCGGGCTTTGGCCAACGGCATCGACGTTCTCGCCACCACCGCCTATCAGTACCCAGCCAGCGGCGTGTGGCCGTTGGAGCGCGGCAAAACCTATTACTGGCAGATCACAGGATTGGCAGCCACCTCCGGAACCGAGGTGGAATTGCCCGGCGAAATCTGGGCGTTCAAACTGGTTGATTTCTCCAGCAGCGGCGAGGGGGCCCCTTCGTTCCTGCTGTCCGAGCTGGGCGGCGTGCTGGGTGATCAACTGGCAGCGCTGCTGATCGCCTCCGGTCCGCTCAACGGCTTTACGCCGACTGGCGTCTTTACCATCAATGGCAGACCCTACTCTATGGATCAGGTTCTCGCTCTGTTGGCTAAAATTAAAAACGGCGAGTACACGATTGTCCATGTATCCTGTGAATGAGCTGAGAGAGGTAAATATGTCCGCTAGAATTTCTTTTTCGCTTGCTGCTCTGATGCTCGTTTGGGCTGTCTGGCTTACCGCCGCCCCGGTCAGAGAAATCGCCTTTGTTCTCAAGGTGGTCGGCTCCGCCAGCATAAAAACAGCCAACCAGGATTGGGCCGTTCTCAAAAAAGGCAGCCGTGTCCATAGCGGCGATCGCATCCGCACTCAGGAAAACGCCCTGGTTTCGCTGGTGTTCCTGGATGACAAGACGATGATGAAAATACGCGCCAACTCCGATGTGGAAATCAAGGGCGAAAAGAAGGAAAAAGGCATCAGCAAAGAACTGTACGTAAGCGTGGGTGAATTGTGGAGCAAGGTCACCCCCAACGGCGCCGGCTATCGCGTACAAACCCCTTCCGGCGTTGCTGCGGTGAAAGGGACCGAGTTTTACACGGTCGTAGACAACCTGGGACAGACCTTTATTTTCGGTGTAGAGGGCCTGGTCCAGCTGTTGAACGAACTCGGCGAAGTTTTGGTCGGCAAAGGTGAGATGGGATTTTCCAAAAAAGGCGAAAAGCCCTCCTCCTCTCCCGGCGGCAGCGTACCCGACTGGGCACTGGCTGATGAGGAGCAGGATCTCGACATCGAGTTTCAGAATTCAGAAGGTCAGAAAAAGACATTGAAAATCCGCTTCAAGAAAAAATAGCTTACTAAAGGATCCCATGAATATGTTCCTGAAACGGTTGTCACTGTGGATCAGTATATCGGCTCTGCTGGTATGTCCGGCCTCCGGCTTGACGCAGATAGCGCGCTTGTTGCATCAGCCGATCACTGCAGCCGCTGCCGGTACGGCGGTAACGCTGGAGGCTAATTTTACCCCCTCTCTGCTGCGCGTGTATCAGGCGAGAGTATACTATCGGAACATCAACGAGACCACCTTTCATCAGATTCAGATGACACCGCAGGGTTCGAGCTGGATCGCCACCATTCCGGCCGCCGCCGTGAAAGCGCCGCGCATGCAGTACTTTATCTCCGCTGCGGTCGACAACGAGACGGTGTTGTCCTATCCGGAAATCAATCCCTACAATCGGCCGGAAGAGATCCTCGTCACGGAATCAGCGCTCCCGGTCCCTGAACCAAACAGCGTGCCTGAGAAAGTATCAAGCATCAAAGCGGCGGCCCAGGCGGCTGCCTTTCCCGAATTTCAATCCAAAGCGGCCGCCCGCACAGACTCCAGCAAAGCACAAGCATCGCCTGCGCCATCCGAATCCGCAGCGGAGATCACGGGTTCGCCGCTGCTGTTCCTGTCGCCGGATCCGGATGAAGAAGTAGCCGCCGATGAATTGTCCATTGCCGTGAGTCTCATCACTTCAGAGGTACAGGTGGATTCCAGCTCGATCAAGATCTGGCTGGACGGGGCTGACATGACTACCATCGCTTCCATCAGCGCCAGCCTGGTCATTCTGGAACCCAAACATTTAAAGCCCGGCAAACATTCTGTTGAAATCGAAGGCAGAAGCATAGCCGGGGTGGACCTCCCGCCTGTCGGCCTCTCGTTCCGCGTGGCAGAGGAAAAACAAAAGCCGGCGGTGAAACAAAACAGACAGATCCACATCTTTGCCGATGGCCGCAGCGAACAGGTGCACGCTACTGACAACGCCTACTACACGGGTGGATTTGATTTTAACGGTCAGTACGGCGGTTTGCATTATCAAGGCAATGTGTATCTTACGTCGCAGGAAGATCGCACCTATCAGCCGCGCAACCAGTATTACATGACCCTGTATACCTCCTGGCTGGGCATCGCCGCCGGTGATAATCATCCCATGTATAATCCGCTGATTCTGTGGGGCAAACGGGTGCGCGGCCTCTCCGGTTTTCTGCACCTGGGATTCATCAATGTTGATTTTATCAGCGGCGAGACCAATCGCGCCATCGAAGGACGGACGCTGTTGCTCAAATCCGCCAGTGGCGCCGATTCTATCGCTATGGCCGGCTACGGCACCTATGGTCAGGACCTGATTGGCATCCGCCCCAGCCTGGGCAGCGGCAAACGATTTCAATTGGGCCTGTCCCTGATCAAGGTCAAGGATCAGATCAAGTCCATCAGGTACGGCACCATGCCCAAAGACAACCTGGTGTTCGGGCCGGACATGAAAATCGTTTTCGATCGCGGCCGTTTTGTCATCGAGGCCAACGCGGCCATGAGTTTTCTCACCAACAACACAGCGCCCGGTTCCATCAACTCGGATGATGTGAAACGTATTTTCGGTTCTGACACGGAACTGCCCATCGACCCACAAAGTCTGGAAAAATATCTGGTCATTAACGAAAGCACCTCGCCCATCAACCCGCTGGAAATGAGCTCTGTCGCCTATGACGGCTCCATCAAACTGGATTATTTCCACAACCTGCTGCAGGTGGGCTACAAATCCATCGGCGGCGCCTACCTTTCCCTGGCCAACGCCTGGCTGCGCAAGGACATCGCCGGCCTCTATTTCTCTGACCGCATCCGTCTCTTCAAAAACAAACTGTACGTCAATCTGGGGTACGAAGATTATCTGGATAATTTCAGCGAACAGAATGCCAATCCGGCCATCTCCCTCAAGACTCTGAACTATGGCATCACCTTTTATCCCGGCATGGGTTTGCCGCAACTGACCCTCAGCAAACGCGACCATCATCGCGACAACGGCGTATCCCTGGTCGAAACCAGAATTCTCAACACCGGCCTTACCCTGGATACCACCCTGGTGGATAATCGCGAACGCACCATCTATAACGATCTTTCCGCGCAATTGGGATACGACGTGCATCTGTTTGATCTGCAGCACACGTTGAATCTCAGCTTTACCTCCTCCCGAAACATCGACGAGTACAACGCCACGCGTTTGCCCGGTTATCTCAGCCGGGAAATCAGCACCTCCATCGCCATGATCTCGTGGGCCACACAATTTTCTTTCCCGCTCAAGGCGACGTTGAGCTATGCCACCAACCAGAACAACGGAGCGCTGCAGCAGGGCCAACTCGACTACACCATGATCGGCGGCGCCGCCGAATATGCTATTGTGCGGGATCGTTTAACTTCGTACATTGATGGCAGAAGGATTCGTATGGCTGGTGCCTCTGCGGCGATCGGTTCTCTGGATCGAGATCAGGCGCGATTAGGATTAACCTTCACCATAGCCAGGCAACATACCCTCAAAGCAGACGCCGACTTTATCAATATGAAGACGACGGCCAACAGCAGCACGGGCGCTTATACGGATAAACTCTTCCGGATTCGATACGATAAATATTTCTAGTCCGGCTCGCCGCGGCGCACTCTCTGAACAGGGCAACATGAGCAAAAAGGCGACAAAACTGGCTTTTAACGTTCTGCGGTTTGCCTCTCTCGGATTAATGCTGGCCGCGGCCCTCTCTTCACTGGGTGTATCACGCAACTTTCAACTTCGTACTATCAATACTCTTTTCAGCCTGCGCGGAGCTGACGCGTCAGCCGATACCTCTATCGTTATTGTGGCCATCGACGATGAAAGCATGAAAAGCCTGCCGACCAAATGGCCTTATCCGAGAACCTATTTCGCGCGCATGATCCACAACCTGCAGCTGGCCGGCGCCCGCCTGATCGTCTTTGATGTAGAGTTCACCGAGCCCAGCCGGGAACACCCGCAGGAAGACGACTCGCTGGCCGCCGCCGTTGCCGGAGCAGGCAACGTCATACTGGCCGGCAAGGTGGTCCTGGATCAGAGTCGCCGCAGCGTCAACAACCACTTTATTCTCAAGCCCGTCGCGCCCCTGCTGGCCACAGGCGCTGACATCGGCCTGGTCAACGTCGTCGAAGATGCAGACGGCTTTATCCGGCAATACTTGCTATTTCAGCAGATGCCAGACCGCCCCTATTTCCCGCTGGCTGTGCAGGCCTTTTTGTCCCTGCACGCTGTCCGTCCCGGCCTGGCGCCGCCCCGGGTGGCCGGAGGCTTTTTTCAGTACGGACCGCTGCAGGTGCCCACCGTTTCGGATAACACCATGTACGTCAATTTCGCAGGTCCGGCACAGACGTTCAGAACTTATTCACTCTCCACTCTTCTGGATGACGCCGAGTTTGATCTCGCCGAAGATGAAGATACCGATGTCTTTGAACAGCATCTGCTGTGGAACACCTTTCGCGACAAAATAGTGTTCGTCGGCGCTTCGGCGGAAGAATTGCAGGATAACAAATACACCCCTTTTTTTGAGCATGGCGGCAAGCGACAAAAATTGCCGGGCGTAGAGATGCACGCCAATGCCTTGAATACGCTGCTTCACCATGCGTTTCTGCGCGATGCCCCCCTGTGGCTAACAGCCACTCTTGTGATCCTGTTGGCCCTGTTGACCAGCGCGGTCACCCTGTCCCTCAAACCGTTTCGCGCACTTTTTGTCAGCGTCAGCCTGGGGCTCCTGGCGGTTACGGCCGGGTATCTTCTCTTCATTCATTACCGTACCGTTCTCAACCTGGTCATGCCGGTACTCACCGTGCTATTCACCTACATTGTCGGACTGGCCTTCCAGACGGTTACCGAACAGAGAGAAAAAGCCCGTATTCGCAAAACCTTTCAGCAGTATGTTGCCCCCAGCGTGGTAGAAAAAATGCTCAGCAGCGGCGAGTTGCCCTCCTATGGCGGAGAGCGCAGGGAATTGACCGTGCTGTTTTCCGATATCAGACGGTTTACTTCGTTTTCAGAAACCCATGAACCTGAAGTGGTCGTTCATCGCTTGCAGGAATATCTGTCTGAAATGGTCGAGATCATCTTTAAATACGACGGCACCCTCGACAAATTTGTCGGCGACGAAATCATGGCGGTGTATGGCGCCCCCTATTTCTACGCGGATCATGCTGAACGGGCCTGCAGGACCGCTTTGGATATGGTGGATAACCTGCGGCAGATACAGAAGCGTTGGTCCATTGACTACAAGGAATACTTTAACATCGGTATCGGCATCAACAGCGGCAAAGTGATCGTTGGCAACCTGGGCTCGCGCCAGATGTTCGACTACACAGTAATCGGCGACGAGGTAAACGTGGGCGCCCGCCTGGAAGGTCTGAACAAGTATTATGAAACCACCATCATCATCAGCGAGCAAACCTATGAACCCGTCAAGGATCTGGTCTGCGTTCGTGAACTGGATCTGGTGCGGGTGATGGGAAGAAGCAAACCTCTCCGGATCTACGAATTGCGTGGCATCAAGACCCTGCCTGACATCGAACAGGAGTTTATCGTTGACATTTTCGGCGAAGGCGTACAGGCGTACCGGGAGCGACGCTGGGCAGAGTCCTTGCGTCAATTCCGCAGGGTGTTGCGCTATTTTCCCTCTGATGGCCCTTCCCGCCTGTATACCGGCCGTTGTCTGAATAATCTGGAAAATCCCGTTCCGGATAACTGGAACGGCGTCTATGACATGGAACATAAATAAGAGGAAATCCTATGAGCGATCAGGAAGAAAAACCTGCCGGCCCGATCGTGGGCGAATACAAAGGGAACCCGGTGCTGACCTTGAATCCGGGTGAACGGTTTCCGTTCAGTTTTGGTGTGGGAAAAGCAAAACTGATTTTGCAGCACCTTGACGAGATCAGGTCGTTTGTGGAAAAATATGGGGAGAAGAAATAGCCGCCCACCCATCCGCGGTGGGCTTGCAAGCCCTTAAGAAAAAAGGCCAACCTCTGTTACAGGTCGGCCTTTTTAATTTTCAGCCTATTCTATTCAGCCATTGTCTGGCTTTTTCGCGATACTCGCTATCCGGATAATCGTCGATGACCCCCTTAAAGTAGCCGCGCGCTTTTTCCTGATCTTTCAGGTTGAGATAGCACCTGCCCAGCATGAGGGTTGCATCATCCTTTTTGGTGGAATTGGCCCAGTTGAAAACACCTTGAAATGCGTCCAGGGCTTGCTGATAGTTCTGCATGCCAAAGTAACACTCTCCCACCCAGTATTGGCAGTTGCTTGCCAGGGCATGGTTGGGATATTTGATCTTGAGCTGTTCGAACACGGCAATGGCTTCGTTGTAGTTGCGGCTGTAGAAATTGCGCAGAGCCTGATCGTAGGCCGGGCTAAAGTCCGTCACGCTCACGCTGCCGGCAGGAATGCCGACGCTTGTTGCCTTTTGCAGCGAAGATTCCAGATCCGCGATGCGGCGATTTTTAAAATCCAGCGCCGAGTGCAGATCGTCCAGCTCTTTCTCTTTGCTCTCTATCAACTGGCCAAGTTCGTCCACGCGCGACTTTAGTCGCACATAGGACTCCATGGAGAGGTCGGCGTCACCGGCTTCCAGTTTGTCGAGCTTGGCTTCAAAGGTCGCCAATTTGTCCTTGTTCACTGCGTTCAGATCGCCGGCCTCACCCTGTTGCAGGGCGATCAGATCGTCCTCCGGCTTGCCGGCTTTTTTGATGGAACGGCCGCCCAGATAATAGGTGAAACCGACTCTGCCGTTGAGATAGCCGTCCTTGGCTTTGCCGATTTCGGCACCATCCAGCAAATCAGTCGGTGTATGCCGGTAATCGGCAAAGAGGTTGATGGCAAATTTCGGCGAGGTCAAATACTCGACGCCGCCGCCAAAGATAACAGCGCTGGAGGTAAAACGCTTGCCCTCATTGCCGGGCAAGCCGATCGCCCACGGCTTTTCTTTTTTATAATCAAAGCTGTAGCCGCTGGCACCCACCGAGAGGTATGGTCGCATGCGGCCTGTGGTGCTCAGATTGACGTTAAGCTTTAAATCCGCCACCGCCATCGTCGTTTTAAAGGTGGAATAGGAAAAGCCGTCACTCAGCAGGCCTCCACCTACAGAAAGAGAGATGTTGAACATTTTGCCTAACAGCAGGCGCATCATTACTTCGCCGGCCGGTGCCAAACCGGTGTGCAGAACGTCGCAATACGGTTTTTGCACGCCCGCATTAAGGCCGATGCCCAGCTTTGCTTCCTTCTCTTTGGGTGCATCTGCTGCCTGGGTCACAAAGGCCATGGCACACACGAATAGAACGACTAACTTGTACCTCATAGGTCGCTTCCCCTATCAGAAGGCTTGAATGGTGTTAAATTGCTCATAACCGTCAGTTGCCCTGCCCGATATAATTCTCCTGATAGTGCATTGCAATAATAATGCCAGGTGGCTGCACCGGGAGCGGTTCGTGCAGATGTTGTTTATAAATGAGTTATACCATCACTACGTATTGAGAACTATCTGCTGCTGTGCAAACTGACCCTTTTTTGCCTGCTTTTACTGCACCACTGTTTCGAAAGAGTACATCTGGCTTTTATCACGTTCTTGTGACACAATATTGCCTATTTATTGAATTTAGAAATAAAAAAGAGCTTTGTCAAGCGGTTTTTGTCCAATTTTTGTACACCTGCCTAACGGAGGTAAGAAAATTTGCACACCTCGGTCCAGGAAGCTGTACGAATCATAAATAGATAAATGGCTGATGCCACGTAACGGCCGCTTCTGTCCTTGCCGTCCCACTCGCATTTGTTCCAGCCTTTAGGGCACGCGCCCAAAGACTGGGACCAGATTTCAATCCCCTGCTCGGACAGTATGCTGGCAGAGACCTGTTCTGCGGTCTGGATCAGAAAGGCGATGGTCAATTTGCGATCAGCCGGCGGCCGAAATGGATTAGGATAGGCCAATACGATTTGGGATGAGATCGACTTTTCCTCACCAAGGTTAAGTGCAAAGGTGAAAGACAAATCACGGCCGGCGGTATAGGGCGATCGCGTATAAATCGGCATGATCCAGAGCGGGGCGCTGCCGGACACGCTGGCGAGGTTCTTGCTGGTGGGGCCGGCCAGCACGTCTGACAAGGGGGTAGCGGTCCAGTTCTGCCATGACAGCGCATAAACGGCATTAAAAGGATCGGAAAGCGACGGTGACACCAGAATATCTGCCAGGCCGGCCTGGCTGGTGATTTTATAATAATGCGTTGATAGAGGCGCTGCGGTCCCGGAAATCGCCAGCGACGAGGTCAGTTCAAAAGAGGTGTTGGCCGTCAGGGCGGGAAACAGATGTCCCTCTGAGTAAAAGCGGCTGGTGTCTGCCTGCGTCGCCGTATGGCAGTTCCAGACGGCAAACTCCGCCAGCGCCATATTGAGATTGCTGCCCCGGCGAACCAGCACTGTGTACAAGGCCTCCAGGGGTTCGGTCGTTCTCATTTCATCCCAGATGGCTTTCATAATGCCGGTATCATATTTTTCTGACAGCATGTGAAAAAATATTGCCCGACCATATTCGACGGTGCCGTTGGCGCTTGTAAACGGTATCTCCGGAGAGCGGAAAAACGATTTGAGATAGTTCAGATAGTCGTTGATGTCGTCGTATACAACGTCTTCCATCCATGCGGCCGTTGCTTCGTAAAAGTAAACGGAAGACTGTGTCGTGGTCTGATAAGAGCGGTAGCCGAATTGGATGGTGTGAAACAGTTCGTGGGCCGCGGTTACGCGCATGCCATCCAGCCCTCTGGTGGGGGTATGGATAAAATCGTTATCCATTTCAATCCACGACGTATAGTCCTCCTGCGGCGTGGAGGGCACGGGACGATCCGGTGTGGTGGAACCGTAATCTCCATATTGAAGAACATATACATCAATCTCTGGGCCATCGACATCATCCGGCGGCGGCGGCTGAAAGCCCAACTGCTCCACTTCCACCCTCCAGCAATATTCAAACGCCGCGGCTGC
The DNA here is from genome assembly GCA_964541895.1 of uncultured Cytophagia bacterium. Lineage (GTDB taxonomy): Bacteria > Zhuqueibacterota > Zhuqueibacteria > Residuimicrobiales > Residuimicrobiaceae > CAZISM01. Next base: position 68,313 of record CAZISM010000001.1, on the reverse strand, counting down.
AGCTTGCACAAAATCCGGCGTCGCCGCGTTGATACCTTCCAGGGTATAATGGATTTTAAAATGGCCGCCGCTGCTGACCAGGCTCAGGGGCAGCTCCGGCCGCAGCAGGACCTGCTGCAAAAGTTCCCGCTCCTGCGGGAGGGCTCCGTCGATCAGCGACAAGGCTTCGTTTTTCAGGCGAGTGGCCTCACGCGTCAGGCCTGCGTCCAGTGAGCGATAAGGGTCCGGCAATTTCTCCGGCTCGCGTATGGCCTGCAGCTGATAGGCCACGGCTCGCGCACGCGAAAGCATGCCGGCCGCAAAATCAGATTCGATTCGTTGCAGAGCCGTATCTTTGGCCGGGAGCGCTGATAATCCGCCCACAAGGAGCAGCAGACACAAATCATACCGCATGGCTAGTTTTTCTTTCGAAATACAAAACGAATGGGAACGCCGAGAAAACCGAATTGTTCGCGCAGCAGGTTTTCCAGATAGTTGCGGTAATTCTGCGGAATGCCTCTGGGCTCGTTGGTAAAAAAGCTGAACAGCGGCGGCTTGACTTTTGTTTGCGTCACATAATTGATTTTAACCCACTTGTCGCCAAAGGCCGGCGGGTGGTTATGCTCAACGGCGGCTTCGAGAAATTTGTTCAGCTCGGCTGTTTTAAGCTGTTTGTGCAGCTCTTCAAAAACCTGCAACGCCGTATCAAGAACCTTGAACACTCTCTGCTGCACCTTGGCCGAGATGAACAAGATCGGTAGAAATTGCATGTCGCGGACCGATTCCTGCAGTTGCTGCCGGAATTTCTGCGCAGTGAGCGTATCCTTTTCGATCAGATCCCATTTATTGACCGCCACCACCACGCCTTTGCCTGCGGTGAGGGCCGCTTCCATGATTTTTTTGTCCTGGTCGGCGATTATCTCAGTGGCATCCAGAATGACGACGGCTACGTCGCATCGCTTGATGGCGTTGTGCGTTCGAACCGTGCTGAAATATTCGATATTCTCTTTGACGCGCGCCTTACGGCGCAATCCGGCCGTATCGATGAGAACGAATTCGGTATTCTGATAACGCATGCGCGTATCGATGCTGTCGCGAGTGGTGCCCGGGATATCGGTCACAATTTGCTTGTTCTCGCCCAGGATAGCGTTAATGAAAGACGACTTGCCCACATTCGGCCTGCCGATGATGGCCAGTTTCAAGGCCGCCCCTTTTTCTTCTTCCGGTTTCGGCCGATGGGGCAATTGGCCCACAACGGCATCGAGAAAATCCCCCATCATCCTACCGCTCATAGCGGATACGGGAATCGGTTCGCCGAGGCCCAGGCTGTAAAATTCGCCGAGGTCGTACTCTCTCTTTTCATTGTCAATTTTGTTAACCGCCAGGAGCACCGGCAGAGTGGCTTTGTGCAAAAGCCGGGCGATATCGAGGTCCATCGCGGTCACACCGGTGGTGATATCGACGACCAGGACGACGACATCGGCCTGCTGCAGAGCATAGTGGACCTGCTCCCGAATGGCATTGGCAAACACATCTTCTCGACCGGTCACATACCCACCGGTGTCCACCACCTCAAAGGCGACGCCGATCCAGTCAGCCCGTTCCTGCTTGCGATCTCGCGTGACTCCGGGCTTGTCATCGACTATGGCTTCGCGCTTTTGAATGATTCTGTTGAAAAGGGTCGATTTGCCCACATTGGGGCGACCCACGATGGCGACGACGGGTATTTTTTTGTTCATAGGGTTTTAACCAGGTCTCTCAAACGTAAAGGTTGCTTAACAGGGACACCAAGCCGGTCCTGCAGCTGCTGCGGTGTCCAGTCGTCCAGAAAAAGTCCGTCCTCATTCAAACAGTTCGGCGGCAAAAAAACAAGATCGCTGTCGTGACGGGCTTTTAATTGATTATATATATCTTGTCCGGTTAACAGTCCGGATACGGTGACGCGCGGGCCCAGAAAACGATTGCGTATGGGCACCACCTCGGCCGAGAAACCGCGAACCGTGTCAAGCGCCGGCAGCAGGTGTCGGCGTAGAAAAGGCGCCGCCGACAGCCCGGTTACGATCAGTGCGCTCGTCTTTTTGCTTTTTTTCGGGAAATACCGTCTCTCTCTGGCCAAATCCTGCAGAAACCGACGACACATGCCGACTCCGTTTTCGATCTGCGGAAAATCGTCATAGCGCTCACTTGCGGGTATCTCATGGCCGGCCTTGATATAGAATTCATCCGCCAGGTAGACAAAAAAAGAGTCAAGCTTGGTTTTAAATCGGACGGCGGCGCGTTCCACCTGGGTGATGATGCGACGGGCGTGTGGCCGGGTTACCGGTTGCAGCATCGGCAGTTCTTGACGGTGTCGGGTCAAGCCCAACGGCACCACGGCAATGGACTGCACAGCCGGGAAGAGACCGGCCAGCTTTTGCAGGCTGTCTTCCAGCACAGCACCGTCATTCCAGCCCGGACACAACACCAGCTGGGTGTGCATTTGAATTTGGTGATCGGCCAGGAAAGCCATTTTCTCCAGCAAACGGTCGTCTCGCCGCAGGCCGAGCATTTTTTGCCGGACCAGGGGATCAACGGCATGCACAGAGATGTACAGCGGCGACAACCGCTGATCCACAATGCGCTGCATCTGATTCTTGGAAACGTTCGTCAGCGTGACATAGTTGCCGTACAGGAATGAAAGCCGGTAGTCTTCATCTTTGAAATAGAGCGGTTGCCGAAGACCGGAAGGATTTTGATCCACAAAGCAAAAGATGCAGTTGTTACCGCAGTGGCGATAGTCCATGCCCTCAAATTCAAGGCCAAAGCCGCCGTGTATGGCCAGCGGAACGGGAATCATGAACCTGCGATCGTGTCGTTGGACGAGGTATTCGAGGTCATCATCGGCGGCATGATAGTAAAAATCGATCTCATCCCGAATGGCAAAACCGTTGATTTCCAGTATATCATCCCCGTCGCGAAATCCCGCCCTGGCGGCGGCTGATTTCGGTTCAACGCGACGTATCTTCATGTTTCCGCACTGGCCGGCGCCAGACCCTTCTTCGGTAACTTCGAATGCCTATGGAGATAAATATCTTCAAGCTGGCTGCCAGCGGTACGGCAATCACCAGTCCCAGAACGCCGAGCTGATGCGCAAAAATCAGGATGGAAAAGATCACCCAAACCGGATGCAGCCCGACGCGATCGCCGACGATTCTCGGGGCAATAAACGACCCCTCCAGCAAGCGAACCCCTTCGATGGCAAACACGATTTTTGCCGATGTGACCATCGGATTGGGCCCGGTTAAGCCAATGAGCAGACCGATAAACAGCGTGATGCCCAGCCCGACATAGGGCACAATGTTGAGCGCGCCGGCCAGCAGGCCGAGCAAAACGGCATATTGCACCTGCAGAATCAGCAACACCAGCGTAGTCAAAATTCCAACCGTCAGGCAGACGATGAGCTGGCCGCGAAAAAAGCCGCTGATGATGGCATTGATGCGGTCCAGATAGTCTTTGACCACCCAGCTGCTTTCTATGGGCAGCAGCTCTTTGGTCCAGCGCTTGACCTTGTCGAAATCCTTGAGAATATAAAAAAACAGAAAAGGAATGAGAACAGCGTAGACCAGGCCGCTGAAAATACGCGGCGCGTTTTTGGGCAGTGCCATAACCCAGTTGAGGGCCGCTTCCAGCCATTGGTAGTACTTGAGCGGCAGTTTGGCGGCAATGTACGCCTCCACCTGCACCGGATCGATGCCTAGACTCTTAAAAAACTCGGCGCCATCCGCTTTCAACCATTCGGTCAAACGGGTGGGCGTCCCGAGCATAAACACCAGCAAATCGCGCATTTCCGCGAACATGCGGGGTATCATGAAATAGAGCAGGCTGCCGAAAATCAACCCGGTCGAAACCACAATAATGGATACGCTGGCCAGGCGCGCAATGTGTCTTTTTTCCAATGCGGTGACCAGCGGGTCAAAAAGATAGGCCAATACCAGCGCGATGGCAAAAGGCGCGATGATGGCTTTGGTTTCACGCATGAACCAGAAGACAAATATGGCGATCACCACACCGATGATATAGCGAACATAGGCGTGCTGCCGCAGCGGCAGCAGTAAAATGACCAGGATGATCGTAAGAAACGGCGGTATCAGCGCCAGTCGCATTTCATATAGAAAAAGAGCGAAGAGCAGAGAAAGGAATACGACGATGATGCTGTCAATCTTTTCGAATTTGGAAGAGGCCATAGTCCGTGTCGCTATTTCACCATGCCATCACGTTGCTTGTTCCACTTGACCCACTCGTCCCCGGCATCCTGTTGGGCATCGAATTGTGTTTTAGCGAATTTGCCGTCCCGGCGCACCGTGATCTGGAATCCCTTGACAATCTGTACCCATTGATCCAGGCTCACTTCATACGGACCCGGTACCTGCGACGGACCCGGCACCTGATAGGGTTGCAGGCTTTTACCTTCCCGCTTGACCGGCTGACCCCACAACTTGGCCGGCCCTACGTCCACGGTGCCGTCGTACACGGTGCACTGGGTGGTCGAGTCTGCATCGATGCGGTAAATGGTGCCCCGGACTGCGCAGACCGCAGTAGGCGCCTTGATCTGAAACTGACTTTTGCTGGACGTTTTTGTGTTCAGGTTAAGATAAACCTGACCGGTTTTCAAATCGCCCTTGACGTTGCGCTGCTGCGCCGTGATATTCGCCGCCGTAAATTCAAACTCGGTTTCCTCACCGAGGCGAATCAGACTCTTGTCCGCCAGTTTGATTTCACAACGCGACTCTTTTTTGGTCTTGATCCAGTCGCCGTCGCTCACCGTCAGTCCCAGCTTGGCCGAATTCCAGACCGCTCCGCCTTTGCTTTTCACTTGAACATCCTGCGGACCGCCGAGGATAAAGGCAAAGGTTCCGATCGGTTTAGCCGCCGGCGCCGTTCCACTCCAGATCAGGGCCATCGCCATGAGAATCATGCACACCTGTTTGCCCATGTTCATAGTTCCTGACTCTCCATAAAATAAAAGAGGAGTCGCACGCTGCATCAACTCCTCCATGCCCGTTCAGCTCATTGCTGCCGCTATTTCTGTTTTACCAGGTCATTCCTCTGAAATCCGGATCCTTCGATGGCTTCACATGAGGAGGCCTTGCCGTTGCCGATGTTATTGTCGACCACTTTGATGCGGCCGATTTTGCTTTCGGTGGCGCCCAGCGACAGGCCTGTATCCGGATCGGTCAAATCTTCCCCTTTACGGTACACGGTGTACACATCACCGACTTTAACGCCGGATGCGGCGCCGACATTGATAAAGATCTGACCATCGGCTTTGATGATTTTGGCGGAGAACGACACATTGGCAGAGGCACCGTCGATCAGGCCGACCATCTTGTCAATGGCTTTGCGAGTCGCCTTGCCGACGATGGACTCGTCGAATTGGCTCTGATTGTCAAAATCGAATTTCTGGGTGTCCAGGGAAATCCCTTTGGAAGACTCTTCTTCACGCACCGATTCCGCGGACATGATCTCGCCGCTGCTGGTATTGACAAAACGAACATCAACCGCAACGGTCGCTTTTTGGCTTTTTACGCCTACACCAAAGCCTACTTTTTTAAGAGCACCCCCTACCTCCTTCTTGGAATAGCCGAATTCGGTTACCGAACCCATAATGGCCAGTTCGACGCCGAGCAGCTGCCCCACTTTGGCCGCGCTCTCCGGCGTGACGGCACCGGTCTGGCCCAGCTTTTGTTCTTCCATCAGTTTGGCGATCTGTGTTCGCTCCAGCACGGTATATTTTCCCGTCTTTACAAGGGATGTGATCAGCATATCCGCCATCCCCTCCCCCACCGGCTGCCCGGTCCACCAGTGCCACGTATGCGCCGTTTTGTCCTCGAAAGTAAACACAGCGACTCGTTTCTTCCCCTGGGCGGCTACGATGGTCACGGCGACCATCAGGATAAAAATTGAAGCAATTACTTTGCGCATGGAACACCTCACTTATAAATCTTCTCTGTCAGAGTCTGACTCCTTGCTGGAATCACGGCGGCAAAAGAGTGCGTAGAGCTGATACACCGGTCAATTTTGCCGCAGGGTATCAGCAGCTGCAGGAGCAGCGCCTGTGTTTTCATGAACCACTTTTAACGTTACCTTGTTGGCGGTCGCCCCTGTTACCACGATTGAATAATTAGTCACCTTGCGTTGATCGAGCTCGCGCGCCAACTGATCGGCATTGCCGGCGATCTGTACATCGAATTCACCCACGCCGGCGTTCATGTTGCGCTGGTTGACGGCTTTGATGCCGCGCCCCAGATACTGCAGCGCACCGCGAAAGTTGGAAGCATCGGTATAACTGCTCAAACCGGTGACCAGCAGCTTGACGGTGGCCGCCTGATAGAATTTGCTGCGCCATTTTTCAGTGATTCTGGCGATGAGTTCGTCGGCCAGCGCACCGGCCGCTTTTTCAATCGCCTTGCTGCCGCCGGTCACCTCGTCGATATGGGGATAGGCGGCGTTTTTCATCGAGGTGGCCAGAACGCTGCCGACATCGGCGTCGATAACACGGGCGGTGATATTGGCCTGACACGATTTCATACCGGCCAGATTTACACCGCTGGCGACGGTAACCACGGCTTTGCCGGTGATGACCACCTCCGCATCGAGCGCGTTGGCAATGGCCGCCGCCGCTCTGTTGTCACCGTTGATGGCCGCCATGACCGCATCGCGTTCCTTGTTGGCGCGAACGGTCGACGGATCCACGACCTCAAAGTTTTTCTCCATGAATTTATTCATCAGAACCGTTTCCGTGGCCGTCATATCAACGGCGAAATAGTGGTAGCGGTCAAACGTATCGCCGATGTTTTTTTCATCCACCAGAAACATGAGCCGTGGATTGCCCATGTTCTGAATCAGATTCTGCAGCGCATTCATGTCTTTGGAAAGGTCGCCGACATCCACGGTGGCGTTCACGGTGACTTCATACATGTCCGCGGCCGCTTTCCGTTCAGCGACGATCTGATAATTGTTGACATAGCCGCGGGTCCAATTCAGAATCCGGTCCTCAACGACCATATAGTTTTCAACGCGTGTCTGGGAGTCGATAAACGTGCCCAGCGTTTGTTCCACGGCTTTGCGCAAAGCGTCCTGCAAGGCACGATCGCGCGCCGCCGCAACATCGTTGTAGGTGATAGCCCCCATGCCGGTGGCCTGCACCTGCTGCGATCCGGTTTGACCAAAGGCCAACTGCATGCCCAGCAACAGGATCACATACAGCGGTTTTCTGCTCAAAGTCATCTCCGTTTCTCGGCAGAAGCGGCGGCGACGGGCCTCTTTCACGGTCCGCCTCCGCCGCCTTTCTGGAATTTAAAAAGTCATTCGCAAGGCGTTTTGAAAATCACGAATAATCAATAATGCATCCGCACCGGAAACGTGGGCGTTGATGTCAAAGGCGCCGGTCATCTTGTCGGCTGACATGATACCCCGATCGGCCATCAGGCAGGTGGCGTTGTAGGCATAATGGCTGGCGTTGACATCCGGGAATCTCGAGTCGGTACCGATATATTTGGTCGCCAGGGTTTCATCGGCCGTGGCCATGACCAGAATGTTCTGCAGCATCATGGCATAATCGGCGCGGGAAATTTTTTCATCCGGACGGAAGGTATGATCCGGAAAAACCTCCATGCCGCGTGCTTTCACGATGTCGTTGATCCAGTTTTTGGCCCAATGCGTCGCTACATCCGTCACATCGGCCATTTGCACGGTTTGCGAGGTCTGCATTTTGGTCGGATCATCGGGCGCCTTGAAACCGGTGTCATAGGTTTTGGGGCGTTTTTTGTTGATGATCTCCAGAAGTTTCAGCTCTTCCATAAACAGGACCGCCACATCGGCGCGATCGATTTCGTCGATCAGGGCGATTTTGGCGCCGACTTTGGTGCCAGGAGCGGCTCGCTGTATCTTTTGCACCAGCGACCAGGATTTGTCCGCTTCAGCCGCATAGTCGCCCTTCATGGCGATGACCCGGCTATAGGCGTTGGCTGCATCGAGAAAACGGTAACCGGCTTTCAGCGCCTCCCCTTTGTAAAAAACGGGTTTGGGCGAATTGGGATTGATCTCGCTGGCTTTGTCGAATTCTTTCACTGCTTTGTCGATCCAGTCATCCCCTTTGCGTTCCATCACGATGATGCGGCCCTTAATGACGCGGCTGTCCAGAGATTTGTCGTTCTTGTCCAGCGCCTTGTCGACGTTTTCATAGGCCTTTTTAAAATCACCCTTATTGGCCCACACGAGTCCGAGACCGGCAAATCCTTCCGGAAAATTGGGATTCAGCGCCAGCGCACGCTGGAATTCGCCCATCGCATTGTCCAGGTTGCCGCGATCCAGCTCGCGCATGCCCTGATTATAGTGGTTTTCCGGCGTATCCAGAACCGAGGCTTCCTTGATGGCCTTGGGTCCGCAGCCAACGATGGCCAGAAGCAAGGCCAGAGCCGAACACAATACAAAAAGACGTTTCATATTTTTCTCCCGTCAAAGTTAATCCACGATGAACATCACTTTGCATTTGTCCAAAAAGTTTTGCGTGGACGCCGCATTTCGAATGGCCGTTGCCGAAGCAGCGGACACCACCACGTCGGCCTTGTTGGGGCCGGAGGCCTTGATGGCCTTGACCACCAGCGGATTCGCCGTCACGCGATCATTGCTGCGGGCGCGCATGACATCTTTGTCGTAACCGACCATGCCGATTTGCACCGCCCAATCGCGGCTGACAAACTTGCTGCCATAAATTTCCTGACCGGATTCATCCACAATTTTGGGCGCCATGGCCGGGCGAATCCCCAGGCCTTTGGCGTCGATGATCAGACCGGTAAAGGCTCCTCCGGCCGTTGTCGCCGCCGGAGGCTGATTCAGGGTCATGCCGCTGGGAACCGGCCGACCCGCCGGCCACGGCTGTCCGCAGCACGGACAGACAGTACCGCTCACAGGCCCCAGGGTCATCCCGCCCATCCCTTGCGGCAGCAAGGCATCGGCCAGCGCCCCGGAAATGGGCATTTCCACCGTTACTTCGATATCACCGGTGGACATGTACTTGGTATCCACAACCGTGAAATTGCGAACCACGCCGGCGACGCGCGTATTGATGACGTCGTTCTCGACCATGAAATTTCTAACTGTTGTTTCCGCATCCAGCGTCATGCCTTTGACGGTTTCGAGCAAATTCCGCAAGGCCGCCTTTTTTGCGGCATCGATGGCGCCGGCACGCTGCGCGGTTTCAGGCATATTGGGATTGGGCGATCCGATACCTGTCGAACGGATAATCTGATTGGACCAGTCCACAGTGCCGTTGCTACCTACTTGTTGATTCACATTTTGTGCAAAGCTGTTACCGATCACTACGGCCATGATAACAATGGCGAGCATCCACAACCGATGGAGCTTCATGCGAGTGTCCTCCCGTTAATGTGTGTAAAGGTATTTTCTGAACGACAGGGTTATTTTACGACCCCCAGGAACCGTTTGGGGTGATTCGGCTCACAAAAAGCAGGCCTACACAGTTTAGAACAGAAAGTTTTTGCAATTATTCCAATTTTTTCATACTATTACAGCATAAAATCACTCCGTGCGGAGATTAATTATCATTAAATTAGCCAAGATTGCCCTATTTGTCAAGTCTTTTATGAATTTAATGGCTTACCGCCTAACAGCGAAACGCGTTTGCCCGCAAAATGAAAGAGCCGATTTTCTCGTTTATGAGAACTTTAACCTTGCCCGCACGTCTATTATGAAAAGAATGAGCCGGTCTTGTGGATCCAATTGACGATCATGATCTTGTCTTAGCAAGCCAGGCGGGCGATGCAACCGCCATAAGCAGACTGATAGACCTCCACGCGGAGGCCGTTCAGGGCTTTATTTTTGCGCTGCTCGGAGACAAACATCTGGTTGAAGATTTGGCGCAAGACACCTTTTTGCGTGCTTTCCTGGCTATAAAAAAGTATGAATTCCGGGCACCATTTCGATCCTGGCTTTTCCGCATCGCCATGAATTTGTGTCGCGATCAACTGCGCAAGCGCAAGGTGCGCAAGATTATGGGTTCATTTCATAATCCGGTCGATGAAGAGGAAATAGAATATATTGATCCACAACCGGATGCCCTGGCAAACCTGGAACAGAAGGAGCGGGCCGCGCTCGTTCATAACGCGCTCGCCCGTTTACCGGATCCGCTTCGTCAGGTGCTGGTGCTGCGCGACTTGCAAGAGTTCACCTATGAAGAGATCGCTCAACTGTTAGGATGGCGCATGGGTACGATCAAATCGCGTTTGTTCAGAGCCCGTAAAGAGCTCGCTCATATGTTAAAGGAGTACATGGAGGAAGCGATATGAAACAAGCGCATCCCACCTTGCTGATATCCGAGTATTTTGACGGCCGGCTCTCCGAAGTGCAGGCAGCCGACATCAAACAGCATCTGGCCGAATGTCAACAGTGTCGGCAGGCGCTGCAACAGATGCGTTTTGTCCGACAGCAGCTGCAGACGCACACCCGGATTCATGTATCGCCCTTTTTTTCCACCCGTATTATGGCTCGCTTGCGCGGCGCCGATCAGGATACCATCTGGGCCGGGCTGGTGCAAGTGGTGCGGCCCTTTGTCTGGCGTGCCGCAGCGGTGATGCTGGTGATATGGGCGCTGTTGATCATCTGGCCGGGCACGAAAATCAAAACGGATGCCGGCAGCGAGCTGATCACCTACGATCCGCTCTCTACGTTCCAGGAGCCGGTCGAACCGCTCGCCAGCGATGATCAGGCCTTGCGTTTTGCATTAAACGTTCAGTCGTCCTTATCTGCAGGAGAATTTAAATGAATTCCAAACGCGCGGCTGCTATCAGCCTGACAGCGGTATTTGTTCTGGGTTTTGTGGCGGGCTGGCTGGGAGACCGCTTTCTCTTCTCCAGGCACATGCCGCCGGGCTTTGATCGCCGCCACCGCCCGGATTTTGTCGAGCGTTTAAGCAAAGAGTTGAACCTGACCATTGATCAGCAAACACAATTGAAAACGCTCCTGGCTGATCTCAAGGCCAAACACGACAAAATCAGAGAAACGGTCGGACCGCAATACCGTCAGGTCCGTGAAGACTTTCGCGTCCATTTCAAAAAAATACTGTCCGAGGAACAGCAAAAAAAATTTGACGAATTTTCCAGCAGACAAACACCACCGAACCAACCCCCTGGACCTCCGCCCAGACAGGAGTAGTTCCATATAAAACAGTTAAAGAGGAGTAGCCGTTCATGAAAAAGTGGTATTGGCTAGGCGGCCTGAGCATCCTGGCCGTCGCAGCTTTCTGGTTCTTTAAAGGTACTTCGCAGCCTGGTGCCGCCCCGATGGCCTTTGTGCCGCAAACGGAAAAAGTAACGCGCGGAGATCTGTCCGTGATCGTCTCCGCCACCGGCATTATCCAGCCGATCAACAAGGTCGAGATCAAATCCAAAGCCAGCGGCCAAATCGAAGAATTAAACATAGAGGAATCGGATCTCGTCGCCAAAAGCGATCTGATCGCTCGCCTCGATCAAAAGGATACCAAAAACGCCTACGATCAGGCTGTCGCCGATCTGGAGGTCGCCGAGGCCAACCTGAAACAGGCGAAAAGCGATTTCCAGCGCAGCAACGAGCTCTACGATAAAGGTTTGATTTCCGCAGCCGAATTCGATCAGGCCCGCCTGGCGGTGGTGCAGGCCAACGCCCAGCTGGTCCGGGCTCGCATCAATCTGGATAACAGCGATATCCGTTTGAAGGAGACCATTGTCCGTTCTCCCATTACCGGCGTCGTTCTGACCAAAAATGTTGAGGTGGGTCAGATTATCTCCTCAGGCATTTCCAACGTATCGGGCGGCACGCTCATCGCCACGGTGGCTGATATGAAAGAGGTGTATGTGAAAGCCGATGTGGATGAAGTGGATATCGGTGAAATTCAGGCCGGTATGGAGGCCAAAGTGACGGCCGATGCCTATCCCAATCAGCTGTTCAGGGGCAAAGTGCTGCGAATTGCCGCACAGTCCAAGGTCACGTCCAACGTTACCACCTTTGAGGTGACCATTATGGTTAACAATCCCGGCAGTCTGCTCAAGGCCGGCATGAACGCTTCAGTGGAAATCCTGGTGGCGGATAAAAAGAATGTTCTCCTCCTCCCCAATGAAGCGCTGATGACGCGATCCGATTTGATGCAGGAAATGAGCAAGCTTCGGATGGCCATGGGCACAACCACGCCAGGAGCGCGTAATGAAGGCCGCCCCGGCGGCCGTCCGGAAGGCGGACGACGACGCCAGCCGGAAGGCGGTCCGGCCCAGGGTGGTGAACGCCGTGGCGAGGGCCGGCCGAACGAAGGCGGCGGGGTTGACAATGAAAATCTCCGCCGAGGTGTTATCCTGAAGCAAGGCGAGGACTTTCGCCCCCGTATGGTGGAAACCGGAGTTGCCAATTTCGATCACACAGAAGTAATCAGCGGTCTGCAGGAGGGAGACGAGGTCATGTATACCTTTTTCTCCAGAGCCAAGCAGGCCAGCGATCAATTTCGCCAGCGCATGACGCAAATGAGCGGTATGAACGCCGGCTTTCGCAGTCAAAGCGGTGGCTCTGGCGGCGGACCTCGATAAACCGGGCAGGATGAGCAAACACATGAATAAAAACAAAAAATATCTCTACTCTGAGATCATGGAGAGCGTCAACATCGCGCTCTCCTCTCTGACGGCCAACAAGATGCGCGCCGCCCTGACCATGCTGGGTATTATTATCGGCGTGGCCGCCGTCATCACCATGGTGGCTCTCGGGGCCGGCGCCCAGCGCGCCGTAGCGGATCGTATACAGTCTTTGGGGTCGAACCTGCTTTTCGTGCGACCCGGCTCTTCGCGGTCCGGACATGTCCATTTCGGATTCGGCAGCAGCGTTCGACTCAAGGATGAAGATCTGAAAGCCTTGCAGGAGAAATGCACTCTGGCCGCGTTTGTCATCCCCGAGTTCAGCCGCAACGCCCAGGTGCAATGGGGCGGCAACAACTGGAACTCATCCATCGTCGGCACGGTGCCGGAGTATGAGACGGTGCGCAACACCAAAGTGACAGAAGGCCGCTATTTCACTCAGGACGAAGTGAACACCTACCAGCGCGTCGCCATCATCGGCGTGGAAGTACAGAGCAATCTGTTCGGCGACAAATCGCCCATCGGAGAAATCATCCGCATCAACAAGGACAACTATGTCGTCCTCGGCATTCTGGAAAAGAAAGGTCAGACCGGGTGGATGAACAATGACGACCAAATTCTGATTCCCATCACCACGGCACAGAACCGCCTCTTCGGTGCGGATTACCTTACCGGAATTACGATCAAGGTTCTGAACGAAACCATGACCGGAGAAGCCTTTATACAGGCTGAGAAAATCCTGCGACGACAGCATCGCCTGAGCCGCGAGCAGGATAACGATTTCAACATCCGCAACCAGTCGGATATTATCGACACTTTTCAGGAGACGAATCGGGCTTTCGGTTTTCTGCTGGCCTCCATCGCAGGCGTGTCACTCATCGTCGGCGGCATCGGCATCATGAACATCATGCTGGTGTCCGTGACCGAACGTACCCGTGAAATCGGCATTCGCAAAGCCATCGGCGCCAGGCGTAGCGATATTCTGCTGCAGTTTCTCGTGGAATCCGTTGCCATCAGCATCTCGGGCGGCGTCATCGGCATCTTGACCGGCATCGCCGTGTCCTATGCGCTGTCCGCCTGGGCGCAGTGGAATACCATGATCTCTCTCTCCTCCATCGGCTACAGCTTTGGCTTTGCTTCCGCGGTCGGATTGTTTTTCGGAATATATCCGGCTCGCAAAGCAGCCAGCCTGGATCCCATCATCGCGCTTCGTTACGAATAATCTGCCGCGATCCCCAGGGCTTCATCCACCAACAATCACACCACCGGACCGGCGGCGCCCTGACCAGCGACGCCTGTCCGGTGCGTCTTGCCTGCAAGATATCTGTTAGTCCGCCAAGGGCGGCCTGCTGGTGCCGGGCCGGATAGGCATAAAAAAAGGGCGCTGGAATGACACCAGCGCCCTTTAACATGATACTTGCGGCTAGTTGCCTAAAATGATGCCCTGATTATGAGTATAGGTGAGGTCGCCCCAGACCGAAATTCTCGCTACATACTGGATCCCATCGACGGAAACCAGGGCGCGAACGATGGACCACTGCCCCTGCTCGGCACCGGTGAAATAGGTAGTGGCCATGCCTTCGCTGTCGGTGATCACACTGGTGGGCGATACGGATCCCGGCCCTTTGCCGACATTAAAAGTTACGGTCGCGCCCACAATCGGATTGCCATTTCCGCGCAATAGAACAACGCGCATGGGCGTATGGTTCGAGAGATCCAGGTCGGGCAGAGCGTAGAAAATCATCTTTACGGCCGGCGGTGTACCGGGGATCGTAAATCCAACCTGCGAACCACCGTCCAGCAAATCCACTCCCGGATCGTACAGGGTGTTATTGTTGATGTCGACAATAACATCGTAATCGCCCGCCCAAAGCCGCAGAGGCTCGCGATAGCCGGCCTTGGCCGCCCCCCGTACCAGCGTCAAAGCCAGAGCGCCTGAACTGGTATCCACCAGCGCTTCAATCGCCGAGTTCATACTGCCTACGGTCTCGATATGCACCAAACGATCACCGCTGTTCCAGACCGGCTTGTGAGGACTGACAAAAATGCCGCTGTGGCTGACATGCCCCATGGTGGTCAATCCTGACGGGCGAACCAACGGATTGGCTTTGGCATAGAGCGCGTCCAGATTGGAAAAAATGTTCTGATGGATGCCATTGCCATCACAGGCGATATCCATAACGATATCCGTCAGGCTAGGCGCCGACTGGATGATCAATCCGGCGGACAGGGACTGCTGAACCACGTCACCGATATTGAACTGGCCGAACGGCGGCGTATCCGCCACCAGATCGTAGACGCCGATTAAACCGGCGGCCGACCAGATTTTCGTCAGCGCAACCTCGCCCGCGGCAGTGACGGTGATCTCTTCAGCGCCGCCGCTTTCATCCACCAGCGGATCGCCGCTGCTATAGAGATCTTTGTCCCTGACGATGGTCAGGCGAACGTTCGCTGCCGGCACAAATCCACCCCCCTGCGCGTAAATATCCTGGCCGGTGAGGACGCCGTTGCCCAAATAGGTGCCATCGCTTCTCTTTACATCCACGTGCGCTTGCGGTGGGACCGAATTGGAGACCGTAAACGGGATTTTAAAATTTTTCCAGGGATTGTTTTGGCTGGTCTGCAGGATCTGTACCGTGTATTGCCCGGCCACATCTCTGGTTTGGCCGTTGACGTCGATACCCACGTTGTACCAGATTTCCAGATTGCTGATGCGACCGAACCGGTCGCTGACCGCTACCAGCGAACTGATGTAACGGTCGCCGTTGTAATTCTGCACGCCGTTTTTGCTGACCCGGATCAGCGTCTGCCATTCCGGATACAGCTTATCCAGCGACAGATAGATGGTTTCTCCGTAGTAATAGTTGATACGCTCCGTTCCGGAAAAATCGTGCAACGAACTCGATTCGCTGATCATGAAATTCGTTGCCGACAATGGGTCTGATGTCTGCTTCAAGCCGCATGAAACATAAAGCGTCATCATCAAAACAAAAGCAACACCTGCGACCGCATGAAACATTCGCCGCAACACCATAGTGCCTCCCTGATAATACGATGCCTTTGACAATTACGTCACTGTGATTGGAAATTGAACGGTGTGCAAAGACTTGGGATGCTCTACAAAGTGTGCGAATGCGAGATGCTGTGAAATGAGATGGTGAGGACCAAAATTCCCGAGAGCGTAAGCTAGCTAACCCCTAACCATAGCGAAATGTTATGGCCTCTATGGAAGGTATGCATAAAATGATCAATAAGCAAGCATTTTTTAAAATAATTTATTATTCAATGGCATTCACTACCCGCGCCACTGGATATAGATTCTTTTCTTCGTCAAAATAGGGTGATTTTTCATAAAAAAAGCGCAGGCGTTCGCGACCAGATGCGGCAAACAGTGAATCCTGTGCAAGTTTTTGACAATAACGCTTTGCCAGTGTTGTATCTATTTTTAACATCTGCTGCGCCATGGGCTCCATGACATACTCTTCAAAATACTCTTTATCCTCAAAGATGGTGTTAAAAAAGCCCCAAGCGAGGAGAGCGTCCGGAGATTGTGGCTCCAGCAAGTACATGATAAGTTTAGCTTTAGGTGTTTTAAGAGAAACATAAACGTCGCCAGCATCAAAGGTGCTGTTTACCCGAACCGACTGGGCAGAACAGGTCACCGTCTGTCGGCCCTCATAGGAACTAGTTCGAAAGCGGACATCCTGCAAACGGTACATTTCAAAGGTCTGTGAGATGGGTCGCGGCAAACGCAGCAGCGGGATCTGATGGGCCGCCAAAACATCCAACACCGCCGTCCATTGCGCCGGTACGATATAGCCAAGCGGCGGTTGAACCGAGACCACCGTTTCCACATCATTATAGTACTTGCTGGCCGTATTTTGCGGTTGCTGCGTATAAACCGGATACGTTTGTCCGCTGATGACACCCCTGACATATTCGGTTTTATAACCGTAGTAGGTTAAAGTGTCGTACCGGTCCATACAGGTCTTAAACTGCAGCGGGATCGCTGCAGTTGCTGATCCAGCCCAGCGACCAGCCTTGGCGTCTTCATTCTGTACCGCCTGTACCAGCCCGTCCGGCGCTGCGCAGAGTTGATGCAGACTCTCCAGGATGAGATCCATGGTGGCATGGACGCGTTGGTTATAGGGCTTGAGGGAATGGGCCTCAATCAAAAAACCGGCACGATTGCATAACGTGGCAAAACTGTTGGACAGCATAGGCCGCCATACGCCGCCGAGCATACCCTGTTCCGGCTTTTTTTCATCGATCAGCCCGGCATAGGGTCCTGTTATCAAACCACGCCGACCAAGGGCACGCCGCAATGGCGGCAGCAGATCGTCCTTCGCCCACTGCGAAACAGCGCCGCCATACTCGGGATGGGTATCGATGTTATAAGTAAGAACGTATTGAAAATCCTGGCCGTCGGTGGTGTGACAATCAAAAAAGAGATGCGGCTGCCAGCTGTGGAACATCTTGAGCCACTGCCGCATTTCGGGTGTGTCGGCCTTTATGAAATCACGGTTGAGGTTGTGACGCGTGGACGTCGCTCTCCATCCCATTTCACGCGGACCATTCTGGTTTATGCGATGATAGGGTGAGAAGCGAAAAAAACCGTCAACGTTGAACACCGGAATGAAAATGAGGATTAAATGTTCCATAAGGTCCGGGTAGGCGTTTCGGACAACAAGATCGCGCGCCAGCATTTGACACACATCACTGCCTTCGGTTTCGCCGGCATGGATGCAGCCCTGAACCAGTATGATGGGTTTTCGACGGCGGTGAGCCTGCTCCGGCGTAAAGCAGCCATCTGCGGAGACGATCAGCATATTCATGGCACGCCCTTCCGGTGTGGTCCCGAACGACAGCCACCTGGCCTGCATGGATGCGCGTGCCAGCCGGCTGAAATAGTCGTAGGTTTCATCCAGATTGGCGGTCTCGGCCCCTTGTGTAAGCTCAAATCGGGTGGGCTGACCGGCTACAGTGGCACCTGATATCAAAAAGAGGCCGGCCAGCCGGAGCAATTTTATCCGTATGTTCGCCATTACACGATCCTTTCCACAGTAAAATTAATATAAGAGTTTTAGCCGGAAAAATATAGCGCATTTTTGAAATTCTGGAACACAAGCTGCACCATCTATGTTATGGAATAGGTAGGCGCACAGCGGTGTATATCATAAATGCTTGCTTTACAAAGATAAAAATGGTAATTTCTTCTTGTGCCAATTAACATGGAGGTGGCTATGTCGAAGCGGTTATTGGTAGTGGCAGGCCTGCTTGGCCTGGTGTGGGCGCTGCCGGCGCAAAACAACGAACTTTTCAAACTGCTGTTCACGGAGCCGGATAAAAAAATCTCCGAGTTGAAAAAACAGCATGCCGATCTGTTGTCACCTAATGCCTTTGAACAGGTTTCAACCCTGTATGGCCGTGCTCTGGAGGATTTTCGAAAAGGTAAGGAAGCGCCCGAAGTGCGCAAACGGCTGCAGGAAATGAATGAATATGTCAAAAAGACAGAACTGGCGCTCTGGAACGGTCAAACCCTTTTCAAGGAGGTCCTGAAAGCACGCGAAGATGCTTTAAACGCCCGCGCCCCGGAAGTGGCGCTCGACGAGTTCAATAAAAGCGAGCTGTCCCTTAAAGAAGCCGGCGCAGCGGTTGAGAATGGGGACAGCCAAAAGGCCAAACAAAAAGCGCTGGAAGCGGCCAACCGCTACCGCGATTCCGAACTGGTGGCCATCAAAATCAGCGTCATCGGACCGGCCCGTGAGGCGGTGGCCATGGCGCTAAAGATGGAAGCGGACAAGCAGGCACCCAAAACCTTTGCCACGGCCAAATCCTTGCTGACGCTGGCCGAGGAAACCCTCAACTCAAACCGCCATGCTGTAGCCGAGGCCACAGAAAAAGCGGAAAAGGCCACCTATGAGGCGCGCCATGCCCTGCAGATCACCCGCTATCTCAAGGAGAAGAAGCGTACCAGCGAAGAGATCATACTCCAGTACGAAGATGCTTTGACAGCTGTGGCCAGGGAGCTCAGTTTTGTCGCCACGTTCGATACCGTACTAAGCCGGCCCACGCAGAACATGGTCAGTGCCATCAAAAGTCTGAAAGAAGAGCGCAGCTCGCTGCTGAAAGATCTGCGAGACCTTCATGCGGAATCAGAACGAAATCAACAGAGCTATCTGAAACAGGAAGCCGCTTTTAAAAATCAAATCACGGCCCTTACGGAAAAGGCGGAAAATCAAAAACTGGCTTTTGAACAAAAAGAGGCCGGACTGCAGGGTGAGCTGCTGGCCAAGCAGAAAGAGCTGGAAGAGAAACAGCGGCGCGAAGCCCGCATCGTCAAGGTGCGCGACATGTTCAACGCCAACGAAGCGTCGGTATTGCTGGACGGACAGCATTTGATCGTGCGCCTGATCGGCCTGACCTTCCCGGTCGGCAAATCCGTAATTCAACCAGAGTACTTTAGCCTGTTGGCCAAAGTGGAACGGGCCATGCGCGAATATCCGGATTCCAGAGTGATCATCGAAGGTCACACCGACCATGTGGGCGATGAGCGCTATAATGAACGCCTTTCCAGCCAACGCGCCGAATCGGTTCGCTCCTATTTTATCGCCAATGCAGCCACCGCAGCGGAAAACATCGAAGCGATCGGCTACGGTGAAAGCCGCCCCATTGCCAACAACGAAACATCCGAAGGTCGCATGCAAAACCGCCGCATCGATGTGGTGATCATCATGCCATGACGGCCGGCCGCGCCGTGTGCCAAAACCGACGGCGTGAATCTCTGACTAACTCAAAAACGCCCGGATGCTGTCGCACTCTGCGACCGCTCCGGGCGTTTCCTGTCTGTCGTTCAATCCGCCGGGGACTCGGGCTGCTACCCTCTTTTAATCATACCAGGATATTTTGCGCAGCACAAAGAGCATGGGGAAATAGGGCGGTGCTATGTCCTGCAGCCGGGAATCCCAGACATAATCCTTGATATATCCTTTTCGAGTGGTGGCCGTACCCACCGTACCTACTGCTCCACGACCCCGTTGTATCAGCCCTCCCAGCAGGCTCAGAGTGCCGTACCGGGTTGTACTGTAGTTTTCCACATTAAAATTGGTTGTACTGGAAACGGAGGTGTTCATGGTCATGCAGGTGGCCTGAATGATACGATCATCATCCAGCGAATTATTGGTTACAATGATATTTTTTGCCGCACACAAACCCGCGATATCGTCCGAGGCGGGATTGGTCTGCGGATTATCCGCCAGCAGCAGATTGCCCGTCACTTTTATGTTACCTGAGGAGGCAACCGTTACCTGGCCATTGACCGTACCTTTCACATGTACGACGGGCGTGGTGCCTGATTTTTCCACCAGGAACACACCGTTCAAAGAGCTCAGATCATAGCTGACATACGAACCGGAAGAGGGCGTGCTGCTGGAATTGGATTTAGCCACCTTGACGGTGCCGTTGCTCAGGAATTCCATCCATACATAGGAATAGGTGCCGATATAGAGACCATCCGATTGCGCCGCCGCTTTCAAATCGGCAGGAATAACGGTTGGCATTTCCAGCGTCGGCACCCCCCACTCCGAGCCACCGTCGAAAGCCGGGCTGGTAACGCCAGACGAATACTTTCGGTACGGACTTGAGGAACTGTATACTCCGTGACTGGTTATTTTACCATAGAAGACCGGATAGCCTTGCATATTGAAATAGCCGTTGGTATGAACCGGGCCGGTCAGTGTATCGCCGGTCTGAAACCAGATGGTTCCTTCGTCATTGGTAAAATAAGCGTAGCGCGAAAATGAGGGGCGGGTCAGCAGTACGACAACGGTGTCGTTCAAATCGCGATAGCGGCCGATGGCGGTGACGCGGATATCCGTAACCCCCAAAGTGGCATCCTGCTCCTTGCGCGCGAAGGAGTAGGAGTAAGTGCCGCCGGCCAGACTGACATTGCTTACCGCTGCAGAGGCGTTCACGTCCAGGGTCAGAGCGTTCAGCGCATTGGTGACGCCCCCATTGGCAATATTGTGAACCCGCAGTCGATTGTACTGCACCATCTTTTGATTCCAGCCTTGCACGATGGTGTTTTGCGTTTGCAGGCGCATGAACAGAACGCCCATGAAAAGCATGATGACCATCATCGAGGAGTATCGTCCCATGATCGGTTACCTCAACGTCCGTAACGGACCAAAAGATTCTTCGGCGAAATCTGGGTGCTGTAATACGCCGTTGCATACTTGCCGTTGATGCTCTCGGTATTCTGGATGGCCAGGAGCAGTCGAACGGATTTGATTTTTGACAGGGAATCCGACACCACCGGCGTCGGCAGCTCGGTGCCGGACTGGTTGAAATAGCGAAAGCGCAACCGGGTCACGCCCATGGAGATCCGGGTTTGTCGATTGCCGTTCACCGTCCGGGTCAGCAGCTTGTCTCTTGGATTGGGCGTAACCGCATTGTCGCTCAACTGGTAATCCACGCGAATGGAGTCGAACAGGCTGAACGGTTGCTGGTCATACGAGAACAGGATTCTGGAACTGTCGGCGACATGGATGGCGCGCAAAGGCGCGCGCAGGCCATGGCCGATTTTGCGCAGATCAAACTCCAGGATGCGGCTAATGACATTCAGGTTGCCTCCGTTCGCCATAGCATGAACCATGAAGGTGGAATGGATTTTAACGGTGGTGTCCATTTGTATGAGCAACAGCGTCAGCATGCCGATAATGATCAATCCAACGGTGATGTACAGGAGCGAATTCATAGACTACTCTACAAAGAAATAGTGAAAAGCGAACAGGCGTTCCAGTTTCACGTTAACGGTTACATCCTGGGCCGAGGTCACCTGCACTTCCATAAACTTTTTATACGTGCGCAATAGGGTCTGAGTAA
Organism: uncultured Cytophagia bacterium; assembly: GCA_964541895.1. Taxonomy (GTDB): domain Bacteria; phylum Zhuqueibacterota; class Zhuqueibacteria; order Residuimicrobiales; family Residuimicrobiaceae; genus CAZISM01. The sequence continues at coordinate 46,801 of CAZISM010000001.1, read as the reverse complement.
ACGGCGACGACTCTGAAACATAATACACCTGGATGCGGACCGTAAAGGAAATGCTGCCTCCCCAGTTCTGCGTAATCAATAGCCCGTTATAATCATCGATATCGTCAAAATTGGGATAGACTTCGCCGTTTTCCGGCCCGAGCGTCGACGAAAACGACGAGGGTATGGTGGCGCTGCTGTTTTCGTCGAATTGAGCGGTCTCGGCTGCTTCGATGAAGCGTTGAGCCAGTACCAGCGCTTCAGTGACCTGGGCACTCTGGTACATCTGGATGTTATCCTGAACGATGGAACCGTTCAAGGACAACGAAAAAAGCGTCAGCAGCACCAGCGAGCCTATCGTAAGAATAACTTCTGCATTATTCATAATTCCACGTGTATCCCCCGTTGACGCCCATGCTAATTGATGTAGAGCTGGATGCCGATCGTTCGGCTCATCATGCCGTTGGGGCTGTTCAAACGGACATTGACATCAGATATAGTGGCTTTATCCTGCAACGGATCGAGCGTGTTCACCAGCGTGGTACTGTAGCGGGTGGCGCCATAACCGTATTGATCGCCCGAGGGCATGAGATTGGCCTCCGAAATCTTGCCTGCCGTGGCGCTCACGGTCAGCGAAGATCCGGCCGAAGGCGGTTTGCCATTGATGTCGTAGAGAAGAATATTGATCACCGTGGACTCGCCCAGACGCAACTCCGATTTCGAAGACGTCACCTCCATGACATACATGCCGGCGCTGGTGATGAGGTTGTGAGTCGAAAACACGACCGCATCCTGCGATTTCTGGTCCTTGCCATGAGTATAGGCCAGCAGAGTCAGGCAGCCATCCCCTTCGCCGGTATGATCGAAAAGATCTTTGACCCGCCAGCCCTCAAAGGTAGGCAGAGCGTTCGGCAACATCAATCCGGCATCGTTCGGATTCGGGATCCGCAGCGGTGACAGGGCTGTGCCGTCTTTGGGGTTGACGTAGGCCCGCGGATTGGTTGTCATCAGAATCGCGGTACCTTTCCCTACCGCATTGGTTTTCACATCTGTGGTGACGATGCCCGCCGTTGTGGTCAGATAGACGGTGGTGCCCTCTTCGACCGGATTGTTGTATTTATCGCCGACGTACACGCTGATGTTGAAGGTATTGACAAAATTCCAGCCGTACAGATTCAGATAATCGGTCGCCAGCGTCATGTGTGTGGTGAAATCGTTCTTGTTGGCCGGATTGACATAGATATAGGGCGGTCCGGACCGGATCACAATCAGTGATTTCCTTGAAATGACTTCAGGCCGCTCGGCGAGATACGCCTGGATTTCAACCGTACCGGAGCGGATGCCGGATTTCAGCGTCGCTCGCGCCCGGCCCTGCACCGTGCGCAGTACCGAGGTCTCGCGGCTGGAAGCGCCACTGGACGGAGTGATCTGTTCACCGCCGTTGGGACCGTTGCGAATGGCGAAACGAAGACCGGTCTCGTTGCCGATGATTTCGCCGGTGGTGGACAGCACCGTTGCCGTGATGGAAGTCAAATCCAGGTTGCCGGTTTCTGTCACCCAGATGAATTCAGGTGCCGCCGACAACAGAATGGTGGACGGCGTGTCCGCCACCAATTTAACAGAAACACTTTTGGACAATCCGCCATACGTGCCCGTTATAGTGGCCAGGCCGGCGGTAATCGGCGCCGTGAATTTTGTGGTCGCCACTCCCAGCCCGTCGCTGACGCTGGCTGTTGGAATGCTGCCCAGAGAAGAGCTGAACGATACGGTGGCACCCTGGATCACCGTATTGGCCGAGGTGTATTTCAACTGGGCTGTGACGGCTGCCGTGGATTTGCCGTCTGCCGGCAGTGAGTCGGGACTGACCGAGAGCGCCAAAGAGATGCCATACAGCTTGAACGACAGGTTGGTAGCCAGATCCCCGCAGCGGGCGGTGATGGTTTCCGTCACATCAGCACTGTTGGCGTCAGGCCGATACTGCACGACGGCCGTGCCATCGGAGCCGGTGGTCGCCAGACTGTCGATGCGACCGTACAGCGAGGAGAGTACAATTTTGCGATCCGCCAGCGGATTATTCAAATTGTCCAGCAGACGAATCTGGAAGGACTGCAAAGTTATGCCATCGCGAGCCGGCTTTTGGCTGCCCAGCGGCTGTATGGTCATTTTCTGGGCGACAGAACCGAGGAAAAAAACGTTTACGGTTTTACTCAAGCCGGCGGCAGTGATGAGGATGGAACTGGAGCCGGGTGTCGTGTTGGAGGTCAGCGTTGCCCTGGCTATCCCGTACTGGTCGGTTGTCACCATGTTATCGATACGGCCCTTGCTGGCTGAAAAATAGACCGGTACGCCCGTCAGCGCCGTATGGGTGGTGGTCGTTTTCAGTTGCACCGAAATCGTGGATTGCGATCTGGCGTCCGCCAGGATAGAATCCGGTGCAGAATCAGAGCTGAAACTGATGCCGGTCAGCTTGACCGTTCTGGTTTTGCGCAGCAGATCGTGACTGGCGGTGATGGCGGCTACAACGTCACTCTCGCCGGCATCCGGCATATATCGGATCATCGCTTCACCGGCGTTGTTGGTTTTTACCACGCTGTCCACGCTGCCGATAGAAGTGGAAAACCGGATCAAGGCATCTGCGACCGGCAGCTGATAATCGTCGGTCAGCACCGCTTTCATCGTCAATTTGGTCTGACCGTCTCGCAGGACAGCCGCCTCCGAAGAGAGCTCCAACCATGCCGCCGTGGAGCTTACATAATCCACCCATGCCGTATCCAGCACGCCGTTAAAATCGGCAACAACTTTAACGTCGTTACGGTTGGCGGCTGCACTGGTCAGCTCGGCTATGGCTTCACCCTGGCTGTTGGTAACCGCGGTTCCCGATATGACGCCCTGATCACAGGTAAAGCGAATCGTCGCCCCGACCACGGGATTATTGGCATGATTGACCAATTGAGCCGTCAGCGAGGTGCGGCTTTTGCCGTCCGATTTCAACTTGCTGTGAACGGGTGTCAGATTGAGTCTGGTGGCCATAAACTTGAGCACATGCACTCTGCTTTTAAAAGCTCCATAGTCGATGTACAGCGTGTCGTCGCCGGCCTGACTGACGGCCGTAAAGGCCACTTCCGCCTGACCACGTTCCGAGGTGATGGTTTCACCGACGATGTGAATCTTGCGAGCCCTTAGGGATAATTTCGCGCCGGCGATATTTTTGCCCGTAACGGTTTCCCGCAAGATGATCTGCACCTGGCCCTGGCTGATTCCATCGGCCGGCAAAACGGATTTCTCCAGCTCGGAAGAAAACGAAATGCCTGCAAACGTTACTTCGACAGTTGCGCTGGGACCAGGTTCGGCTCCGGCCTTTTTTAACGACGGTATCGCCTCTCCGGGCTCGCCGGCGAAAGAAAGCCGGTATAGAGAAGGAATGCTTTTCTTCAGGGCGGAGCTGTCAATTACCGTGGCTGTAACAACCGCTGTGATATCCAGTTCGCTGGCCACACCCGTCAGCGTGGCGGTCGCTTTGCCGTACTCTGAAGTGACGCTCTGTTTGGTTATGGTGCCGGCGCTGGTATTGAAAAAGACCCGAATATTGGCAGCCGGCATGTTAACACTATCCATGACCAGAACGGTAAGCGTAGTGGATGCGAGCCCGTCCGCCAAAATACGGATCTGAGCGGCCTGGAAATCATCCACGGCATAACTGCTGGTAATCTGTTCTTTCTCACCACCACAACTCCACAACCCAACCAGGGTAAGCAGAATAGCCGGCAGAATTTTTCTGTTCATGATGACCATTCCCGGTTTAACGTGTTACCACACAATATGATGTGCGGCCTCGTCGCATGCCACAAGGACACGATAGTTATAATTTAACGACCACCTGATCGCCTGGCAGGATAACAGAGCCCGGCCTGCATCGGGCGACGGTTTTTGCCTCCATGGTCCGAACCATGGCCACCTTGCCAACGGCCCGGTACTGCTTGCTGTCCGCCATTCGGCGGAATACGGTTAAATCCTGCAGCGGCAGGGCTGCAGGATCCGCTCCGCGATGCCACTCGATGACGACCATATCATTGACCACTTTACTGATAACGCCTCTGTAGACATCGCCGGCCGGCTCCGGGGGCGCGATCTTTTCCGTTTTTGTCACCGGCGTAAAATCGGGGAAATAGGGTGCCGAAATTGATTTGCTTCCCTCGCTCTCCGTTACCGGTCGCAGTTTTTTCGAAGGCGCCTCCTGGGTGTCGCTAACCATGTCGGCCTGAACCGGTCCCTGGTCCTGGAGGCTGGAAAATTTTTCCACAGCCTCCGGGGTCGGTGCAACGCTCGGGTCCTGAGCGGTCTGATCGTTCATGAGCGTTTTGGACTCTGGCGGCGGTGTGCTTTGGGGAAGCCCGGCTCCTGGTCTCAGAAAAGGCTGTCGGAATCGATTCAGCTTGTCTTCCATGGTTTTCGGTTTGGCCGAGGATTTGTACTGGTCGAGTCGGGAGTACACCTCCGGCAGCAGGCTGGCTTTGAGGATAATAATCAATTCTTTCTGCACTTCTTCCTGTCGCTCAAAGCCGAACACGTAACGGAGGCCCAGCAGCCACCAGGGCAGATCCTTGAGAATCGGAACGCCTTTGCGCAGGTGATTGTTTTCCGTGGAATACAGTCCGGCGATCATGGTTTCTTCCGCATCGAACAGCTGCACGTAGGAATTGGCCTCTGACTTTTTGATGATGGTGCTGACGACGTCTGGAAACGCCTGGCTGCGCTCTACATGCGCCTTGATAAAAATCACCGGCACACGCCTTTCATCAAAATAGAGGTACGGCGTGACCTGAAGGATGGTGCCGGTGCTGAAAAACCGGTCGATCAAGTTGCCGGCAAAGTCCCTGGTCTTTATGGAAAAATCCTGACCTACCTGAATCTTGCCTTCATTGGCCTCTGTTACCGTCACTTGCGGTTGTGCAATCACCCGTCCGATATTTTGTGAATCCAGCACCTTGAGTAACACTTTAATGTCCACGCTGAACAGCGATTTGGGTATTTTGACGGAGGTAGTAAACATATCTTCGGACACGTTCAGGGCGGTCATTTGACTGGCGGTCAGATCCACCTTGCCGTCGTAAAAGCTGGTCCAGTCGATGCCGATTTCCGACAGGGCCTTTCGATCGCCTTCAAAAAATATAGTTTCAATTTTTACTTCGCGATGGCCAAGCTTGAACTTGATGTCGTCCGGGACGGTATTTTCCTCTTTTTGGTTCTTTTCGACCGGCGTTACGATTTGAAAAAAGTGATCGCGCTCGTTATACCAGAGTCCCCGCCGGCTCAAAATGGCTTGCAGCGCCTTTTCCCAGGGCATGGTCGAGATCTCTATGCCGATCGCTCCCTCCTGCCGGGTGGGATCAAATAGCGGTTTTCCGGTAAAACGAACCGAATACTCGCTGATGAGATCCAGCGCTGAAATGAAATCCAGGTTGCTGTTCAGGCTGATCATCTCCTCAGCCGGAACGTACTCCCTGGGCAATTCATTTTGGCCAAAAAGCCATTGCGCCGACATGATGACGGGTATGGCAATGGCTTGAACGATGTTTTTCCACATGATCGTCACTCATTTAATGGTCGTTGTAAGCGAAAAGCGTTCGGCATTTCCGTTCTGATTAATTTCAAATACGACGCGTTTGTCCGCCGGATGTATCTCCGCCACCCGTCCCTGCCAAACCCGGTCCCCGGCCCGCAATCGAACGGTAGATCCGCGGCGATCGCGTACAAGCACACTTTGGGCTGTCACCGCCAGCAGTGAGCACGCTTCATCCACCTCCGGCAGCCCATCGCTGTTGATGCGTGGCGCCGGCTTTGTTTCCTGGGCCATTTTGGCGGGCGCCGTCACCTCCGGAGCCGCCGGCGCGGCGTCCGGCAAGACGGTCTTTACTTCCCTATTGGTGACCATTTCAGCGATGCGCTCCGGCAAGGTTCCGGTCCGTTCCACGGAAGCGATGTTCGGGCCTTCGTGGCGGTTAAAGCCGGCCAGGGTCAGCGTGAACTGGACATGGCCTTTGCGGTGGGCCCGCTTCTCCTGCGCGGTGCGATTGGCCCGTTCGAGCTTTACGGAGTGGATATCATAAAAGAGAGGGCCGCTCTCCAGATAGGACATCAGGTAATACAGATCGGTAAAAGCGCCTGCTCCATTAAGCGTATAGGTCCGCCGCAGCACTCCCATGTACGAATCTTCACGGTTCATTTCCAGACTGAACTGCAGGTCGAAGCGATTCCTGCGCATCTCCCGCAACAGATAATCGTAGGTTTCGCCCGGCGACTCCTGTGAGGCCAGAACGCCCATTCGGCCCGAACTCAGCTCCAAAAGCCGTGCTTTTTCGTTTTGCAGCACCGTACGGTCCTGCTTGAGCCGCTGCAGATCATCCAGCCGTTTTCGCTTACCCATGTTATCGACCAGCTGAATCCGTTCGCGCTTTTGCTGCACGCCGTAGATATAATAAATGCCGCAAAATAAAATGGCAGCCCAAATTGTGGCGATAATCAACGTATTTCGTACAGCGTAGGACATAGGGACCACATCAGTTTATCATGCACGTAAATTCGACCTGCATCCAGCGATCGTCCGCTTCCTGGTTGCGCAGCACGCTGGTGACGGTGAAGGGCCGCAGCACTCTTTCCAGGGCGGCGACCTGCTCTTCCCGATTGACTTCGAGGGTAACGATCATTTGCCTGCTGTTATTGGTTTCCGCCTTGACGATCGAAAACGGCCCTGCCTTATCAAAGGCTTCTGAAAAAGAACGCAGAACCGGCGTCCATCGCATGGTGTTCTTGTTAAGGGAATCGATCAACGCCGTGCCCTTTTCGAGGATACTGATTTTCGCGCGCAGGCTGTCGACTTCATTGGCCACATTCTGCAGATCCATCAACTGCACAGAGAGCAATTTGCCTTCACTTCGGGCCCGGCTCAGATTCTGGCTGCTGCGGACCGACTGGTAGGTCATAAAGATGACAAACAGAAACAGAATCGAGAGCAGCAGCACGCCGTGCCAGGCGATTCGATACACCGATTGCTTTTCCTTGATGCGAGACGGTAAAAAATTATGATCATAAGGCGCTTTCGGATGCTCATCCAGCGTTTTCAGGCCCAGGGCGATGGGGACGGAGAACGCCGAGATTCGCCCCTCCATGGCTTCCAGTTTTTCATTGAGAACCGGACGGACCATTTCTAGGCGAGTGACGGTTGCCGCCGGCCATTTGTCACGAAAATAGGTTTCCGCCCTCATCCGGCTTGCATCCCCGGCGAGGATGATACGGTTCAAGGCCACCAGTTTGCCGGTGTCGAATTCGAACAATATTTTGGCGAACGCCGTATCGCAGACCGTCTCGGATTCGGAGCCTTCATAAATCGTCGGTAACACCGTATGAATCAGATGGCCACGCATAAAAAAGATGCGCGTGCAGTTGTTGGAGAACAGGATAACGGCCGTATGATCCTGATCGGTCAACTGAAAGGTATGCATGATTTCGTGCGCGAGCACGAATTCCACCGAATCCACCAACTTTATCTTGGGCGGTGTCGAATGCAGCATGCTGATGGCATCCATCAGCAGCGATGAAAACACCAGCGGGTCGTTGTGGAGCAGGGCAAAAACCGATTGATCCGGCAGCGAAAAAGAGCCGACGTTCTCATTCTTCGGCTCCGAGTGCATTTCACCCGTGAACGCCTGCCATACGGCTTTTTTGTGCTTGAGCCCCGACGCCTCCTTGATCGGCGGCAGATGCTTGTAGAACGTAAAGACTTCGGACAGATTGAAGGCGATCTGTGTGCCCCGCGGGCAGAACGTGGTCAGTATCTTAAAGATGACGTCGATGTTGTTTTTGGATTCCGTATCGCTGATGATGGAATCGGTCCGCTTGAAGAGGGCATCCAGGCCGAATGGATCATCCTTTTTCAGCACCGTCTCATTGCCCGCCACGGCCCGCTTGTGCTGCTCGATGATTTCCCGCTGCTCGAGCGGACCGAACAGCTGAAACCGTTCCAGATTTTCGATATAGGGACGGCCGGTCTGCTTGCTCAACAGAGCCGCGTGCAACACCGTGCCGTCTATATATATGCCCAGGGCATACTTTTTCATAACTGATCACACCCTCTGATACATCAATTCCTGCATGCGACGTTTATTGTTGGCGTAGTCAAAGGCATCGCCTTCGGTGATGAGACGCATTTTCCACAACCGCAGCAGATCCTGTTCCAGGGTCATCATGCCCCATTTTCCGGATTCGCTTATCATTTGATAGATTTCGTGTGTATTGCGGTTGCGAATGGCGGCGCGAACCGGCGACGATACCAATAAAATTTCTTTAGCCAGCACCAGTTTGCCTTCGGTGCCTGGAATCAGCTTTTGGGAGATAATCACCCGTAACACGTCCGCCAGCCGATTCCGCACACGATCCTGTTCATTGCCGGGGCATTCTGCCACAATGCGGTCGATGGTTTCCACGGCAGAACCGGTATGCAGCGTGGAAAACACTTTGTGGCCGGTATCGACGATCTCCAGACAGGTCATGATGGTTTCCGGATCGCGCATTTCGCCGATGACGATGATATCCGGATCCTGGCGAAGCGCCTGCACCGCTCCGTCCTTGAAGGAAGGCACATCGCGCCCCACCTCCCGGTGGCGAATGATACATCGATTGGATTCATGAATATACTCAATGGGGTCCCCGACGATAACAATATGGCCATCGACCGTTTGATTGTTGGCGTCGATGATGCTGTCCATGGTGGTGCTTTTTCCGGATCCGGTGATGCCGGTCAACAGGATCAATCCCTGTTTTTCATGGGCCAGGGAAAGGCTCTTGGTAATAGGATCCGGTATATTCAATTTCTGATACGGAAACACCTTGTGAGAGATGGTGCGCATGTTAAGCGCCAGAACACCCAGGTCAAAATAGGCGCAGGCGCGCCAGCGAAGCGTGGCACCCTCTTTTTCCATGGCATAGGAAAAATCGACGGCTCGATTTCTCAGCAGCCGCTCGCTCTGTTTGGCGGTCAACAGCGCATGGATGAGCACATCGGATTGCGGCAGGCTCCATTTGCCCATTTCCGGCCGTGCCATTTTACGGCCCTGGATGCGGAGCCATATGGAACTGCCGGCATGGGCGCCGCCGATTTCAATATCCGAAGCTTCCAACCGACGCATATGCAGCAGAAAGCCATCAACAACCGCGCGCAAAAGCCGCCGTTGTTCGTGGGTGCATTCAGCCATCAACCGGGCAAGCTGCTCCTGGCGATCGTAGCCTTCGAGATCGGGCGGTACCCGACGGATGAGCCGTTCGAACAGCTCCACCCCCTCCGGCGCGAACCGGTACAGGCCATTGTCCTTATGTTGGCTGTTCTCCGTCAATTGACCAGAACCTCCGCCGACCATGGTTTTCTATTTTCAAACAGGGATTCACTTTTGACCGGCACTTCGTCCGTCCGATAGAGCTCTTTAACGCATTTCATCATGGTGTTGGAAACACTCCACACGATGTTGGCTGCGAATCGAAGCGTTACATTTCTGCCATGATCCTTAAAATAGTTTTTCAGATCGCTTTTATTAAACAGGTACAAAACGCAGTCATTCTTTGCTACCAGCGCGAATACATGGTTGTCATTGCTGGTGTCGAAAAAGGAAGCTTCTCCGATGGTTTCGCCTTCGTTCATTTGTCCTATTTTTCTGTTGCGATAAAGCAGATCGGCCTGGCCGCGTCCGATGGTGACGATATTCTGCTGGCTTTGCACCAGGAACGAATCGCCGCGCGGCAGCGTACGCTGGTCAGCCAGCGTCAGCAATTCCTGCACCTGTTGACGGGGCAAGTTAAGAAACAGCAGCGGCACTACATCCTGGGCCGGCCTGGTCTCCAAAAACGGTGCAGGAGCCGGTGCAGGAGCCGGTGCCGGCGACGGTTCGGGCGCTGCGGCCGCCGGGCCCGGCAGGATGGTCTTGCCCTTGGGGCCGGTTAACACATTCATAACGGTCTGCAGAAGATGATCTTTCAAATAGGCTTTGGGGACAAAGCCGTTGGCGCCGGCCCGTAACGCTTTTTCAGCAATAGTACGTCCGCTGTAGGCGGAATAGGCAATGATATACGATTGGGCCACCAGGGCGCGGAAGGATTCGATCAAAGACATGCCGTTGATCTCTCCCGGCAGCAATAAATCTACCAGAATAAGCTCATAGTTTTTTGCCTTGATTTTGTTGGCCGCCTCATCCGCATCGGCTACGGTGTCGACCTGCATGTCCGCCGTCTGCAATATCTCCACAAACGAGCTCCGTATTTCGGGATCATCATCCACCACAAGTATGTCAGACATGAACCGCATCCTTTGTCATTCGTTAACGTCAGGAAAGCGTTGGCCGGCGACTATTCGGTGGTCACCGCGGCCACCTCTTCCAGGGTCGTTTGTCCCAACAGCGCGCGGCGCCGGGCGGCGGCACGCAGCGTGGACATGCCGTTTCGGACCGCTTCGTCTCTGATCGCCTCTTCGTTGACCTCTCCCTTGGCCTCGAAAATCAGACGCCGAATCGGATTGGTAAAGGTCAACACTTCATGGATACCGCTGCGGCCGGCGTAGCCGTTGCGGCATTTAGGACACCCGACCGTCTGATAAAACTGCGCTCGGGCAACTTCTTCCTCGCTGAATCCCATGGAGAGCGGAATCGAGGGATCCAGCTTTTCGATCGGCTTTTTGCAATGCTTGCACAGCATTCGGATCAAACGCTGCGCCACCACCAGGTTGATGGCATAGGCGATCAAAAACGGCTCGATGCCCATCTTGTACAATCGTGAAACCACACTGGCGGCATCGTTGGTGTGCACGGTGCTGAAGGTCAGATGGCCGGTGTTGGCCAGTTTGATGGCGATTTCCGCCGTCTTGGCGTCACGGATTTCACCGACCATCACGATATCCGGATCATGGCGAAGAATACTGCGGATGGCCTGATCAAAGTTCATCTTGTTACCCAGCTTGAGCTGCCGCGCGCCGCGAATGTTGTATTCCACCGGATCCTCGACCGTCAGAATATTGAGCTCCGGCGTCATGACCTGGCTGAGAGCGGCCACCAGGGTGGTGCTCTTTCCGGATCCGGTCGGACCGGTGAGAATGACCATGCCCTGCGGCTTGGTGATCGCCTTGACAAATTCCTTTTTGGCATAGTCGTCGAATCCCAGCTTCTCCAGATCGGTAATCACTTTGCGGTCATCGAGCACACGGATGACGACGCTCTCGTACTTGCGGGCCAGCGCGGTGGAGACAATGGGTAAAATGGAAACTCGATAGCGGATGGTGTAATTGTCAATTTGCCGTTGTATGAAACCGTCCTGAGCCGTCTCCCATTCAAAGCGATCGACGTTTTTGGTACGGTCCTTGACCACAGCGAGAAAGGCCTCCGGCTTTACCGAATCCTGTCGATGCCACAGTTGCAGGCGACCGTCGACGCGCAAATAGATGTCGGTCTGGTTGTGCTCCCGCGGGATAATATGAATATCGCTGGAGCCGCGACGGACCGACTCGATCAGAGCGGCCTCGAATAAATTGACTAGCAGGCTTTTATTGATGGCCGCGTTGAGCTCGTCTTCATCAATCCCCTTCTCATCCTCATCCAGCTTTTGCAGCGCGATCTCGTTGCTGGCCTCTTTGAGCTTGTTGAGGTATTCGTTTTCGCTGGTCATCGTCTTGGTCAACAGATCGTTGACCTCTTCCAGCTTGGCATAGGCCAGCTCAAACTTGACCACGCCGGCCTGGTGCAGAATTTCGGCCACCCGGCGGACGGTGGGATCGGGGGTGATGAAGATCAGCACATCCCGATTGCGTTCACTGTATCCGAAGGGGATGATCTTTTGCTCGATGAACGCCTTCTTGTTCTTTTCCTCCAGCGACTTGAAATATTTCTGGATGAATTTAACCCAGCCTTCCGACAGCGCCGCCGGATTCAAACGGATTTCGCGAAAGGCATACACTTCGCACAGCTTTTGCATCACCGTATGACGATCATAGCCCAGGTCGTTGATAAGAATGTCGCTGAGCGATCGTCGCCCGGAGGATTGGGCCAGGGTTTTAAAGGCCTGTTCCAGACGCTCTTTGGTAAAAAAGCCGTTGCCGGACAATTTTTCCATGACCGCATTGGGAACAGGGGCTTTGGTTTGCATGACTACATTCCCGGCATTTTGGGTTGCACCACCGCCGTCTCCGAGGATACAATCGTCAACAGTGTCATCACGATCATGATAAAAAAGGCAATCAGGATCTGAATCCAGTCGACGATCGTACGCATGCGATAGGTGGTTTCCCGCTCATAAAAATTGGCTATCTGATAGGTGACCTTTTTCAATGTTCCGGATTCCGCTCCGGCATTCAAACGGTTCAACGCGTTTTCCGTAAACACGTTGGTGGATTTAAGCGATTCGACAAAGCCGCGGCCGTCCCGCATCATCATCGGAATGGCCACCTCCTTGATCCGCTTCTCCATGTATCGGTTTCTGCAGGCTTCGGCGGCCGTACGGATGACTTCGATGTTTTCACCGGATCCGCTGTACATGGAATGAAAAACGCGGCAAAAGATTTCTATGGAAATTTTATGAAACAGCGAACCGATGATGGGCATTTTGATAAAATATTTACCAAACAGAATCTGCCCCTTTTCGGAACGGATAAAAAGCCAGAACAGCACAGGGGGCGCCAGGATCGTGATAATGATCAGCATCAGGTTGTTCTGGACAAAATGGCTGAGGTCCAGGCTGGCCCGGGTCATGGGCGGCAGCTTGGCGCCGACGTCTTCAAACAGCTGCGCCGTCTTGGGGAAAATATAGCCGATGTAGAACACCACCGCGCCCATCAGGGCCAAAACGGTGATCGACGGCTGCAACAGCGCACTGCGAAGACTCTTGCGAAACTCATAATCCCTCTCAAGAAACTTGGCTGTGTTCTCGTACACCTCCGCCATGTTACCACTTTTTGAGGCCACCCCCAGCATACGCGCGGGAAATTTTCCCAGACTGTTGGCCTGGCGATTGAACGCTTCTTCGCCGTCTTTGCCGTTTTTCAAGTCGGCAAGAATTTCCTTGACCGTGCGCCGCATGGCGCGATTGGACATATCGGATTCAAGGAGAGTCAGAATTTCGTCAAAGGGCAGCTTTTCCTTCAACAAATCGGCGGAGAGTCGGATGAACGTTATTATATCAGAATAGGGGGGTTTACCGCTCAGGTTGAGAACCAGCTTGGTCACGTACACCTGATCAAATCCCATGCGCCGCAGAGCCAGGTCGACCTCTTCCCGGGTATATGCTTCCTGCTCCCCACGCAGCCACTCCCCGCCCCGCCCTTGCACCTTATAGAGGAAGACGGCCTTGGCTTGCACAGCCGTAAGGCGAAAGCCGTATTGCCGGCTTATGATCTCTGCTCTTTTTTTGGCCTGCCGCAGGTTTTCGGCTTCAAAATAGCCGATAACCCGTTTCTCCTGCAGATTCAGACCTGTATATCGAAATTCGCGCACGATTCGCTTCTTTCATCAATGAATACCACCACACCGCCGGCCCCCGCCGGCATAACCCACTTCACGTGCTCCTTGCACCCTGCCCGACCGCATCCCTTATTTCTCATCGCCGTTTTAAAACAGACCCCGGTCTTGTACAAAGGCCGGGGTCTCTGTTAGCCCGTCTGGTTCTTGTGTCGTGTATGCGGGTATTGGGCTTAACGGCTCACGATCGTGGTGGCAATGTGATCGTTGTACACTGTAACGTCCACCGTGCAGTTGGTATCATCACCATCGCCGTCATGCTTGCCAACTCCTGAAAGAACCACACTGGTAGCGTCGCCGGCGGTCTTGACACTGTACGTGCCATTGTCGTTGGAAGCTTTTGGGGTCAGCTTGGCAACGCCAGCCGCATCAGCAGACAAGCCGGCAAAGGAATTGCCACCACCACCCATGGAGGATGGTTTTACATAGTACTGCTGGGCGGCCGAAGCCAAGGTCAGCAGATCATTCGACACGGCTTCCAGGTTGGCAGAAGCGGCCGAAGCGCCAAACATGTTGATACCGACTACCACCGCGATTCCGACGATGATGACGCTCAGAACGATTAATAAGAGTTGTTGCTGTCCCATTGTTCACTCCTTTTAGTTAGGTTTAATGGGTCTTACTGGTGAATTAAATGATGTTCCCTTTTTGTTGCCTGTTTTCTTGCAGATAGCAGGCCCAGCAGCTCCTGCATATCGAACGGTTTAGACAATTTCATGAAATCCCTTTCCACAGACGGCTCTGCCAGCATATCCTTGAAATCATACGCCGAAAGCAGAACGACTACAATATTGGGCTGCTGACGCCTGGCCAGTTTCGCCAACTCAAACCCGCTAATGTAAGGCATTCGCAAATCGGTTAACAGAGCGTCGAACAATCTCTCCTGAATCAAAGAATACGCTTCGACCGGGTTGCCGCTGGATTCCACCATAAAACCTTCTCGTCGTAAACCGATGGTTAAAGAGGTGCGAAAGTTGCGATTATCATCGACTATAAGGATACGTAACATGACCTTCCCAATCCACAAAGCCGGGGGAGAAACCAGATAGTTAGTAGTGTTTGTCCATCCCATCGCCCTCGCATCACCACTCTATGTCTTATCAATGATTATGCCAAAAAATGCCACTTTGAGCAAATACGCACATATCATTGTTTATAATAGTACTTACGAATAACGGCAATTTAAAGAAAATGGAGGAATTCGGCTGGACCATTTCATTTTAAAATGGCCCCATTTCAAAATGAAAAGGGTATATGGAAGGAGGAGGCGGCAGGCACACAAAAAAAGGGCGACCTGGTGAGTCGCCCTTTGTCATCACAGCCGGCGGCAGGCCGGCCCTGTTTTATCGAAACGCTGTTATGAAATCTGATACTCTTTTAATTTTCTCCACAGTGTGGTTGTCGAAATACCAAGCTTTTCAGAAACCAGTCGATGATTATTCTGATACCGGTGCATGGCGTCCATGATCGCCCGTTTTTCCAGCTCGGACAAAGTGGCCTCACCTGCCGACGGGTAGGCGTTGAGCGGTTTGGTATTGCGGGACAGATGGGCGATCACATCCGCTTCGCCGACGGTTGCTTTCTGACTGAGAGCCGTTAAACGCTCGATAAAATTTTCCAGCTCGCGCACGTTGCCGGGCCAGTTATATTCCTGCATGCGACGCAGCGCGTCGACGCTCAGATCCAACTGCACCTTTTTCATCCGCTCGGCATACTGCAGCGTGAAATGGTTCACCAGATCCGGTATATCATCTTTGCGGTTACGCAGGGCCGGCACCATAATCGGAATCACATTCAGACGGTAGAACAGATCTTCGCGGAACCGTCCGCAAACCACTTCCTGTTCCAGATCTTTATTGGTGGCGGCGAGGATGCGCACATCGACTTTGGTGGGTTGATTGTCGCCGACCCGGCGTATTTCGCCCTCCTGAAGCACGCGCAGCAGTTTCACCTGCATCGCCGGAGAGATATCACCGATCTCGTCCAGAAACAGGGTGCCGCCTTCCGCTTCCTGGAACAGGCCTTTTCGATCCCGAATCGCACCGGTGAACGAACCGCGGACATGGCCGAATAATTCGCTTTCCAGCAAATTTTCCGGCAAGGCGCCGCAGTTGACCGCCACCAGCGGCTTTTGTCGTCGATGACTTCTTTCATGAATCGCTTTGGCGATCATCTCTTTGCCGGTACCGCTCTCGCCCTGAATCAAAACCGTGCATTCCGTTTCAGCAATCTGCGACACCAGCCAGAGCACCTGTTGCATGGCATCCGAATCACCGATGATCTCTCTGAACGCGCGCAGGTGGGCCGCATGGGCGGCGTCCGTTGCCGGATGAACCAGGGCCGTTTTGACCACTTGCAGCAGGCTCTTCGGCTCGCACGGTTTGGTCAGATAATCGTAGGCGCCCAGCTTCATGGCCACCACGCTCTGCTTGATGCTGCCGAACCCCGTCAGCAGAATGACCTTGGTCAAGGGAAAGCTGCGCCGGCTGTGCTGCAAGAGCTCAAAGCCGTCCATGGGTTCCATTTTATAGTCGGTGATCATCAGATCATAAAAACGATCCGCAAGCTTTTGCAAAGCCCGCTGACCATCGGACGCTTCGTCCACGGCATAGCCTTCGCGTTGCAGCAAAACCGACATGGCTTTGCGCGGATTGGCCATATCCTCGACCACTAGTATTTCAGCCATAGGATTCCTACTCCTCCACGGGGATGGCGTGATTGACCGGCAACGTTATTACAAACGTTGTCCCTTTGCCGACGTCGCTGGTGACATCAATCGTTCCGCCATGATTATGAATAATTCGCTCGCAGATGGCGAGTCCCATCCCAACACCCTTTTCCTTGGTTGAAAAGAAAGGCTTGAAAATTTTATGCAGATATTTCTGTTCTATCCCCAATCCGGTATCCTGAATCAGGATCTGGATGAAACTTTTCAACGACTCTACTTTTAGCACAGTAGTACGAATGGTCAGCGACCCGTCATGAGGCATGGCCTCCACGCTGTTGACGAGGAGATTGATCATCACCTGGCGCAGGTGATCTTCATCGCCGTAGAGCAGCGGCAGCTCGGCATAAAGGTCAATTTCGATCCGGATGCCTCCCTGCAGCGTGTTTTTGTATAAAAACAACGTTTCCCGAATGAGTTGATTCAGATCGACCGCGGCAATTCTCATCCGGTTTAGTCTGGCAAAGTGTAGAAAATCCTTGACGATCCGGTCCAGGCGGCGCGTTTCTTCCTGGATAATGTTCATCAGATCGTGATCTTCGCCGGAGAGCTGCAGGCTGTTGCGCAGAACCTCCACCGAGGTGTTGATGGCGCCCAACGGATTGCGGATTTCGTGCGCAATGGCCGCTGACAGCTCGCCGATCTCGGCCAGCTGCTTGGACCGTGCCAGTTGAAATTGCAGCTGGCGAAGCTCCGTCACATCCGTGATCGACACGATGGATTCGTTGGTACGTGGAATGGCGCTCATATTCAGCTGTACATGACGGCTCTCGGTCTCGCTCGCCTGCCACTGCCCTTCCGAATAGCAGCCGCCGCCCTCTGTATGGTCGCACTTGCGGCGCAAACAGGATTCAAGAGCAGGCCGGTCATCCAGACGGAAAAAATCGAACAGATACTTTCGATTTTCCAGCTCTGCACGCGATAATCCGCTCAGCAGTTCAAACTGACGATTGACCGTCAACAAAAGACCATCCTGACGCACCACCGCCACCGCAATGCCTGCATGCTCAAAAAGAGTCTGATAGAGCTCTTCACGCATGTCCCGTGTATGCGGACGGGGCCATTGTTGTTCGATCGTAGCCAAAGGTCGTGGTCCAGTCTATAATTCAGAAAATGTAAAGTTCGTTGGACACATACTCCATTCGGCGCAGAGTACATACGAATTGTAAAGTTCACTGGAGGCAAACGAAGGTGCACTATCTGAACACAATGGATGCAAATAACGGCGGGTGCAGAGTCGCAGATCTGTCGCTGCAATCTCTATAGCTGCGATTCTGAAAAAGTGGGTATACATGCCCAAAATTGAACATATACTACCGATAAACATACGACTAAATGTAGTATATGCAAATGTAAAATGCAAGTTTTTTTTTGAGTTATTCAGCATATTCTAAATCAGCCGCCTGGAGCCGATAACTAAGCATCAGTTGTACAATAAATAGACATGTGACAACCGCCAGGGTGTACTGCATATCGCCGCCCAGATGCCCCAGCAAGTAAGGCGTGACGACACCGCCAAAGATGCCCCAACCCAGCAGTGTGCCAATTACCATGTCTTTATTGTTTTTAAAGAGCTTACTGACCAGGCCCAGCGCAGCCGGGAAAATGGGAGCCAACGCCAGCCCGGTAACCGCGATGCTGAACCTTATCCATAGCAGCTGATCCGCATGGGTCAATACCAACAGACCAATCCCTGTCACTGCGGCGGCACAGAGCGCTGCTTTTATCTCCGCCACCCGCGCCAGAACATAACTCCCTGCCAGTCGGCCCACCAGCAGAGTGCAGGAAAAGGCGGTCAACAGCCAGCCCGCTTCCGCAGCAGCCAGATGACGATGATCGATCAGATATGTTTTAAGCCAACCGGCGGTAGTCACTTCCAGGCCGCCATAAAAGAAAAATACCAGCGCAAAAAAGCTGTAGAGCGGCAGGCGGAACACGGCCGCAAAAGGGGCAAAGCCGAAGCGAAAGGATTTGCGAACGCAGGGAGTGCGAACCCAGGCCAGAAAGAGAACAGGCGGCAAAGAGAAACAGGCGACCAGGACCATGAAACGTTCCAGGCCAAGTCGATCCAGCCACAACGAACTCATGAACGGCAGCGTGATGCCGCCCAGACCGAAAAAAATATTGGCCAGGCTGAACGCCACTGCCGGCCGCTGTGGATAAAGGTCAGGGATAAGGGTGTTGCAGGCGATATTGATGGCCCCGGCTCCCAGGCCAAGAAAAAACAGCACAAAAGCGAGCCAGGGCCATGAACGGACTTGCCCAATGGCCGCAAAAGCCAAACCGGCAGCAAGCGCTCCGACTAGTACGACGGGACGCTGGCCGATCGCATTGATGACAGGCCCGGCGAGGTATACGGCAAGAAATATCGCGGCGTTCAGAACCAGAAACAGCCGTCCCTGCTCCGCTGCGCTCAGACTGAACCTGAGGGTCAGTTCCGGCAACAGCACACCAAGCATAAAGACAGTCATGGAGTACAGGTACAGACCAAAGATGGTGCCGCCGACCAGCAACAGCCGGGTCAGATTCGATGGTTCCGTTTTTATGTTCAGGTCCTCCCCGTCTTGCACCAATACCACCGGCCGTATGATGGCGAACGCCGCGCTGAAACTCTGCTAGATATTCGTGGTGTTGGGCTCTTGCTTTTTTTCCTTAAACGTCAGCAGGAAAACCGCTGCGCAAACCACGGTCAGGACGATCGGCACGATAAAAACCTGGGTCCAATTTGTGCTTATCAACCGGCCGGCGGTATCAAAATCAGAGAAGACGTTCTGAACCCAGCCGGCAAAGAGGCTGCCGACGTACATGCCGAGGCCGAGATTGATGATGGCATACAGGCTTTGCGCTGAAGCGCGAATATCCCTGGGTGCGATGGTATCGACGTAAATCTGCGCCGCTGTAAAGAAAAAAACATAACAGAAGCCGTGCAATGACAGCGAAGCGATCACCAGCCACTTGGGAGCGCCAATGGCAAAAATAATGTAACGGATCGGCCAGGCCAGGATGCCCAGGGTCATAGTCTTGCGCATGCCATGCCGGGGCAGATAATAGGGCAGCAGAATGGCCATGACGAAAATCTCCGCCACCTGTGCGATCACCATGATGCCGGAAAGCATTTCGCTGGATACGCCGATCTTGGGGGAAATCAGGTAGGGGCCGGTCAGCACATAGTAAAACATCAGCTCGGTGGTTACAACAAAGGTCAATATAAAAAAGACCAGGGTATTGGGATTTTTAAGCATCTTGAGCGCTTCCAAAAACGCCAGGGGGCTGCCGCTCTTTTTCTGAGGTGGCGTTTTCGGGAGCGTGAAAGAAAAGAAGCCCATGATGATGGACATGATACCGGCCAGGACAAGAGTGTCACCTGGCAGCGCCAGCGACGGATCCTTGGCTGCCCATACCCTCCACCCGGACAGCACCAGGCCGACTGCAATCCAGCCGATCGTGCCGCCTACGCGCACCCAGCCGAACTCCCGCTCAGAGTCGGTCAAATGATGAAACGTCAGCGAATTGGTCAATGCCAATGTCGGAGTGTATAACATGGAATAGATGAGCATCATCCAGATCATCGAGGTGTAATCGTCAATGCCGGAGGTAACGAGCAGAAACACGCCGCCGATCAGCTGCAAGACCGCCAGTACATTCTGCGTTGAAAAATAGCGGTCGGCCAGCTGGCCTCCGAAAAACGGGGCCACAATGGTCGCCAAAGGCATTAAACTGTAAATAACTCCAACTTGAGTGCCGGAAAAACCAAGGTGCTGCTGCAGATAAGCCGACAGCGCAGGATACCAGGCTCCCCAAATGGCGTACTGCAGAAACATCATCATTCCGAGTTTGAATTTTGTACCCATGAAACCTCCTATGGCATCGAGACCGGGTGTGATGGAGAGTCAAAGTTCCGAGATGGTGCGTTATCACTCGTCAGGTGAAAAATCAACAAGCCCCTCCCCTGCCGGCGGTGCAGGCCTGCCTCCTCTGCCAAAACGAGGCAGCTTCCCCCTGACCGTGCCGCACAGTACCGGCCTTCCGCCACCCAAAAGCAGGGCGTGTGCTGCCGGGAACGGACCGCACACGCCCTATCATGCTCCTGAGTTATCCATCGAATTTGCGATTGCAGATCCGGTTCAGGATTTTACCTCTTCAAGATGTACCACGGTATAACCGCCTTTGGATTTGAAATAAATAATCAGGATGATAAAGCAGACCAGCATGATGGCCGGAAAAATGGCAACGGTGAAGAGGGCGCCTTTTTTAGCCTCGTTGATGATGTCGGTGATGCTTTGCCGATCCTGTTCCGGCAGGGCGGCTATTTTTTCCTGATCCAAAGCGCGGTAGGAGCCGAAGACGCTGGATTTGGATTCACCGACAACCTGAGCGTGCACCGACGGACTGTTTTTCGCCAATACCGTGTCGATGTGTTTGTCCTGAATGTTGCCCAGGAAAGCGGCACCGATCACACCCACCGTGAGCATGCCCACGCCGGATATGGTGTTCAGGGTGATGGCGCCCCCCTTGGGGAAGCGCTCGGCCACCACACCGAGAATGGTGGGCCAGAAAAAGGATTTACCAAGACCATAGACCGTGGCGGCCACAAAGATCATGATGCCGGCGGCTTTGGACAAAAAGATCAGGCCTAAAATAGCGATAAACGAGCAAGAGGCGAGCATGCCCAGAGGCGACAAGCGGTGCACAATCGGGCCGGCGGAAAAACGCAACACCATCATAATAAACGCCGTGTACACCAGCACCCAGAGCGGCTGAATGCCAATTTTGCTCATAACCGGATTAACCAGATCGGTGATCCAGCTGTCGGTGCCGAGTTCGCAGGTGGCCAGCGGGATCATGATCAGCATCAAAAAGATAAACATGGCGCGGCCGAGCGAACGGACATAGGCGGCATACGAAATGGTCAATACGGCAATGACCACAATCTGCGCCGTCAGCGACACATCAAATACGCGGCCCACTTCGCGCGTCATCATGATGATAATGATGGCCGCACCGAGTATGCCGGCTTCCTGCAACATGGCTTTGTAGGAGACGCCGGCCTTGACTCTTTCCTGAACCGGGAAGGTGCAGCGAAGCAGCATGATGCCGTAGAGAACGGCCGGAATAAAAATGAGCGCGACTTTCAAGCGCCAATCCACGGCAGGTCCCATGAGCAGCATGATCACGCCACCCAGAACCATGCCACCCGGCCAGCCGGCGTGGAGAATATTAAGCCATTTGGTTTTGTCCTTGTTAAAAATGGTGGCCACAACAGGATTGATGACAGCCTCCACCGTTCCGTTGCCCAGAGCAACGATCAGCTGTCCGATATACAACGCCCAGTAACCATTGGCGAAAATGGTGATGATGGCGGAGACGACATGGCAGACAAAGGCAAAGACCATGGCCCGGCCATAACCGATCTTGTCCAACACGAGGCTGAACAGCACAATGCTGATGCCGAAAGGCCACAATCCGACGCCGAGAATTTCGCCTTTCTGCGTTTCACTCAAATTGAATTGAGTGGCCCAGGTGTCGATCAAATTGGCGCGAATAATAAATCCGAACGATGTGGCGACCAGAGCGATAAAGCACGCCCAGAACAGCAGTTTCGGAGCTTTTTCCATGTTTCATTCTCCTCTGTCAAACAGCCAAACAATGAATTGGTGTTATCCCCAAAATTTTCAATAAAGTTAATAAACTTTTATGAAATATCAAGCTTTTTATAGATGATCTCCACAATATTCCCGGCCCGGTCGAAAACAAGAGTTGCAAGGATGGATAATAGTAACTATATTACGCCTCATTATGCCATACTCCGGACCAAAGCGGTCTCTGACACTTTTTGCCCATTTTGCATTAAAACAGAGGTGCAATGCAAACAAGACCGCTTTGACGCACTCCTCGCGTCATAGTAATCCTGTTCATACAAATATAACTGCAATCCACACTCTAACCCAATCCGGGAGGCCCTGCTATGGCCCACACGATGTCGGTACCTGGCGGACGCATACACTCGATCGATGCGTTGCGTGGATTTGATATGTTCTGGATCATGGGAGGCGAAGCGCTCTGCAGCGCCTTGCTAAAGCTGATCAACACCCCCTGGGCATCGAATCTGGCGCAGCAGTTCGAACATTCCGAGTGGCACGGTTTCACCTTTTATGATCTCATCTTTCCACTCTTTATTTTTATCGTCGGCGCCAGCATCCCCTTTGCCATGGCGAAAAGAGTTCAGACCGGGTCGGATAAAAAAACGCTCTACAAACATATTCTCGTTCGTACCGCCAAACTTGTTTTTTTCGGCTTTCTGGTTAACGGATTGCTTCATTTCACCTGGGGCAGCATGCGCTGGGCCGGCGTTCTGCAGCGAATCGGCATCAGCTATGGAGCCGCCTCGATCATTGCCATGAACAGCAAACCGAAAACGCAGGGCTGGATCTTTGCCGGCATCCTGGTGCTGTACTGGCTGGCTATGGTATTGATTCCCGTGCCCGGTTATGGCGCCGGCGTGTTGACCCCGGAGGCGAACCTGGCCTCGTACCTGGACCGGGAATTCTTACCGGGCCGCTTTTGCTGCTTTACCTTTGGCGACAATGAAGGACTCTTGAGCACCTTGCCGGCCATCGCCACCTGCCTGATGGGCGTTCTGACCGGCCACTGGCTGCGCTCCAGCCATACCCCTGAACGCAAAACCGTATTCATGGTTTTGGCAGGGCTGGCCAGCCTCGGCCTGGCGCTGATCTGGGATCTGGTGTTCCCCATCAACAAGCTGATCTGGACCAGCTCCTATGTCCTCTTTGCCGGCGGCTGGAGCCTGCTCCTGCTCAGCCTCTTTTACTGGATCATCGATGTCAAAGGCGTGCAGCGCTGGTCGTTCGCCTTTACGGTGATCGGCATGAACGCCATTACGATTTATCTCGTGCAGGCGTTGTTTCGCTTCAGCACCATCACCGATATTTTTGTGCATGGTTTCGTCCATCTTCTGGGCGATTTCCGACCTGCGTTTTATATCGCGGCCACCTTGTGCGTGAAATGGCTGTTCCTCTATTTTCTCTACAGACAAAAAATCTTTTTAAAGGCCTGAGCCCTTATGTATATCCGTTTGCTGCTGGTGGTGACTCTTTGCAGCGGCCTGGCAACCTCCGCGCCCGCTGAAGAATCTCCGCACGGTTTTACCATATTGCCGGTACCCAGTCTGGCCTATTCCAATGGAGAGGGTATGGAATACGGCGGCAAACTTTTCGCCTATCAATTCGGCAACGCCAGCCGGAAGCCCTATGTCTGGCATGTTCTGATGAACTATACCCAATCGACCAAGGATAAGACCGATTTCTATCTGTTCCTGGATCTGCCGGAGGTCTGGGGCCGCCGTTCCAGGCTCGATGTTCGTTTCGAATACAAAAACCTGTCCGCTCAAGACTATTATGGACTCGGCAATCAGCCGCGCTATGCACCGGAATGGTCCTCTCCCGAGGCTCCCGGCTTTATCAGCGAAGAGTATAATAGGGTCCATCAGCAATGGCGCGCGTTGATGGTGAACATGCAGCGGCCGATTCGGCAGAGCCAGTGGCGGGCGCTTACCGGAGTGGGTATTTTCCATAATCGCATCTCCTCTTATCCCTTGCCGTCGCTTTTTCAACAGGCGCCGCCGTACGGCAAAGAGGGCGGCTTTACCAATTACATCCGCCTCGGCGCCGTGTATGACTCCCGCGATGCAGAAGCGGTGCCTGCTGCCGGCGTCTGGTCCGAATGGACCATCGAGCCCAGCCTGCATGCATTCAACAATGACTATAATTACATCCGCTTCACCGCCATCGATCGTCGCTATTACACGCTTCATCCGCGTATCGTCTGGGCCCAGCGCGTTCTCGCTGAAGTCATGACCGGCTCCCCCCCATTCTACGAAATGTCGGTCATCGGCAACTCGTTCCAGCGCCATGAAGGTCTGGGCGGCGCCAAAACGCTGCGCGGACAACCTCGTCTGCTGTACGTCGGTCCGCACAAGCTGGTGGTAAACCTGGAATTGCGCTGGCGGGTGCTGAACAGGACCATCCTCAGGCAGGAGTTGACCTGCTATGCGCATACCTTTACGGATTTCGGGCGGGTGTGGATGAAGAATGATCGATTCTCCCTGGCTCAGCTCCATTTTGCCGAAGGGGTGGGCATTCATGTGCAGTGGAAAAAAGAGTTCGTGGCCGTGCTGGATGTGGGCCGTTCCCGCTTTCAGGATATGGCCATTTATCTGACCTTTGGCAATCTCTTTTAGTCGGCCGCTGAAAACGGCTGCGGGTGAGCGAACAGACCGCTTCAGCCGTTCATACGCTTGTACCAGCGCCGGTTCTGCCTGTACAGCACTTTAAACTCTTTGAACAGGGTATCGTAAAGGAGGCGATGCTGCGGATTGGGGTGAAACGCTTCGTGCACGCGAATATGATCTTTAATGTCATTAAACTTTTCAATATAGCCCAGAGCCAGGCTGGCCAGCAGAGCCACCCCTTTGGCATTGGCCAGCTGCGGCTGCTCCACCTGCAAAATGTCCCGATTGGTCACATCTGCGATAATCTGACACCAGATCCTGCTTTTGGCGCCGCCGCCGATGGCGCGCAGGCTTTCTACTTTCCAATATAAATGCTCCACCGTCTCGACGGCCCATCGCATGTTCAGCGCCACCCCCTCAAAAAAAGCCCGGATGATATGCTCGCGGCCGTGATTCAATCCGACGTTGAATAATCCGGAGCGCACATACTGATCGTTCAACGGCGAACGTTCGCCGTACATCCATGGCGTAAACAGGAGGCCGTCAGCGCCTGCCGGCGCCTGGCCGGCCAGCTGATCGAGAAGTTGAAAAATGCCGTCCACATGCATCTCCTCCTTCAACGCCTGCTCGTGATAAACGATGTTGTTGCGCAGCCACTCCAGGCATATGCCGACGGTTTCCTGATGCGCCAGGACGAGATAATACTCATCCGGCCAGGTGCTGCCGATGCAGCCGGTATAGTGCGGAATATCGATCTTGCGCTTGCGGAAGTGGCCGGAGACGCCGCCGCTGGTGCCCAGGCGGATGTTGAGTTCTCCTTCATCAATGGCACCGGACCCCAGGGCTGCTGAACTGATGTCGCCGGCACCGTTGATCACCGGCGTGCCTTTCATCAAACCCAATTTTTCCGCCGCCGTGCCGGTGAGTTCGCCAACGATCGCTGCGCTTTCTCGTATTTCTGGAAGTTTGCTCACATCCACGCCGGCCAATCGACACAGGCCCGGATGCCAGTGATTTCTGTTTTTGCGCGTGTCCAACAGCCACCACACCACCGCCATGTCCGCCGATTTTACGAAACGCCCGGTCATGTGATAAACGATGAAATCCTTGGCATCGAGAAACTTGTGCGTGGCGGCAAACAGATCCGGCCGATGCACCTTCAGCCAGAGGATTTTACCCAGCGGATCCTTGCCGGCATGTCCGGGGGCGCCGCCGGTGATGTGTAAAAAATTGAGCAGCTTGAAAATATTATAGCCTTGAACGCGCGGCCAGGTCCAGAGTTTTTCTCTCATGATGTCAGCCGCTCTGGTATCCAGCCACGAAATAGCCGGCATAACCGGCTCGCCGTCCCGATCCACGGCGACAACCGTTTGCATTTGACTGGCAAAGGTAATGCCGGCAATATCCTGAGGATTCACACCCGTATCACGTATAACCGCATGGGTAGTGTCGCACACCGCCCGCCACCAGTCGTAAGCGTCCTGCTCGGCGTAGCCGGGCTGCGGATAGCATACGGAATACTCCTGGCGGCATTCGCCGGCCAGTTTGCCGTGTACGGTGAACAAAACCGCTTTATTGGAACTGGTGCCCAGGTCGTGGGTAAGGATATATTTCTCTGCCATGGTTGATTCCGCATGATTCCGGAAGCAGATGAGCTACCGTAGCTATGGTTTCTTTTGCAGCAAATCAAGCCCTTCCAGCCATTGCAGACAAAGCGTCGGCCAGATGTTCAGCGCCGGATATTGGCGCCCCAGACCAAAACCGTGCGGCCCGTCACGGAAAATATGCAGTTCTGCGGTCACATGGGCTCTACGCAGCGCCTGATAAAACAGGATGGCGTTTTCAACCGGCACACCGGCATCGTTGGTTGTATGTACGATAAAACAGGGCGGCGTATCGCGGTTGACCTGATCCTCATTGCTCATCAGAGCGACCAGCGCGGTGTCGGGCTTTTCACCGATGAGATTCCGTCGCGACCCCATATGGGTAACCGGCGGATGCATGGTGATGACAGGATAAACCAGCACCATAAAATCCGGTCTGGAACTGAACCGATCCGCGGCCTCGCTTGCCTCAGCCTGACCCGGCAAGACATGGGTGCCGGCGGAGGACGCCAGGTGTCCACCGGCAGAAAAACCGATGATACCGATTCGATCCTGCTGAACGTTCCATTCATTGGCCCGGCTGCGGACCAGGCGAATCGCGCGCTGGGCATCCAGCAACGGCGCCGGATGGTGATACATCGGTGCGATGCGATAGGTGAGAATAAAGGCGTGCACACCGTTCTCATTCAGCCAGGCGGCAATCTGCTTGCCTTCATGGTCCAGGGCCAGATGGCCGTAGCCGCCACCCGGGCATACGACCATGGCGGCGCCGGACGCTTTTTCTGCAGGCGCCAGAGAAACAGTAAGGGTCGGCACGTCCTCCGTACGATCGCCGAGAGCTCCGGGGGCACCATTTGGCCAAAGCCTGATCACCTCCGGAGCAGCCACGAGCCCAGACAGGTTTACGCCTATAAGCGACAGCAGCGTCCATCGAACCATCATGTACCTCAAGGAAATGATGTCAAGGAAAATCTAGTCCGCCATCATTCCGATGACACGATAATTGAATTCGTAGGCCAGACTTCGGCTCCAGGTCTCGTCAAACATCGTTTTGTATTTCGTCCCATCCGCCGGTCCCACGGTTTTGCCATACGTAAAAAACCAGTTGATGATGGGGCTGCCGGTAAAACCGAGAGCGATCCAGTAGCGGCCGGCGGGTAACGAAGGGGCCTCTTTGCTTAAATCGAAATCGACCCAGTCATATCCGGGCGCGAACTTTAGCTGGCTGACCGGGATGATGTCGCTGGTGGCGACCACGTCGGTCGGCTTGCCTTTGCCATCATCCTTTAACAGTTCGATCCAGATCTGACCGTCTCCGCCGAACTTGTGCAACGCCAGACCGACTTTGTTCACTTTGATCGGCTTGTCGAGAATAAAGGTCTGGGCAAATTGATTACCCTGGGTGGTCACGTATTCTGCGGTTTCCACCATAAAATTTTTGCGCATCTCCATCTCGCCATCCGCTCGCTGCTGCGCCGGCCCTCGCGCGGACACAAAGTCCGTGTTGCGTGGGAACTCTAGATTGCCGATGGTGAACGGCTTTTTAAATTCCGCCTCTGCATACCGGCGCGGCGACAGAGGACGCGGCTGGTTCACCTGTTGTGCCGGCGGGGGCGGCGGCGGGGCCGGTGCAATCCTGGTAAAGGTGGCATCCACCTGTGGTGAGAACAAGAGCTTTTTGGGGCCGTAGCTCTGCTTTTGTGCATTCAATTGCACCTGATCGCCGGCAAAGCCGGCCTCGATCATCTCTTCAAACTGCGGCTGGCCGCCGGCTGCGCTGGATTGTGTCCAGCGGATCAGACCGTCGTTGCTGGTCTCTTCGTTATCCAGCCCTACTTCAACTCTGATAAAGCGGTTACTGACAAACAGCTGCGTCTGCTGTGGATCGAACGGCACCCAGCCGAGATCCGGAAACCAAACCTCTATCCAGGAATGGCGGCCCTGGGCCATGCGCAACGTCAGAATGCCATCGCCCACATCCACATCATAGGGCTGTTTCAGGGTGATGCCGTTGACGATGCGGGCTGGAATACCTGCGGCGCGCAGCAGTGCGGCGGCCAAATGGGAGTAATTCTGACAATTGCCCTTGCCGGTGCGATAGGAATACAGTGCTTCATAACTTTCCGGCACCAGCACATAGTTCAAACGATCGACCACCCAGGAGATGATCTGCTGCACAGCATCAAATTCCGTTTTGCTGGCGGCGGTGAGCTGACGCGCTTTGCCGGCTATCTCTTGACTGGTGGCAGGCACCTGCTGCGTCGACGCCAGATACATTTGCACCTCTGCCGGCACACCGCTGAGGGGAAAGCCGGCGCGCGTTTGCAGAGGTTTCAGGCCGGTGCTGTTTTGAGTAGTCAGGGTGATTTTGCTGGTGATCATGCCCGACGGCCGGTTCCAGGTAAGACGCACAATCTTATTGCCGTGCTTGTCAACATCGTCTTCCCGATTGGAAGGATTCTGGGAAAAATCTATGCGGAATTGACTGACTTTTTGATTAAAGGTGGGCGAGGCGAACGTGACCGGGACAACATAACTCAAAATCAGCTTTTGTGTGCCAGGAGCCGGCGCAACATGCTGCTCCATCTGATAATTGATTTGCGACTGCTGGCCGCCGTTGATGAGATAATTTTCAGCCTGAATCGCGCCGAGGCTGCAGAGCAAAACGATAGAGCACAGTCGTTTGATCATAGTCTCACCTCTTTTCATTGGTCTCTGCGACAGCCCAATCCTGCCACTGCTTGGCTCGCCTATCAAATCGTGTGGACCGGCGGCTATGTTTGTGCCCATGATTGTTATCCGCACAACATGGTCAAAAAATATCGCCTCCTTGTGAGGCGTCTGACCGTTGGCACCGATTTCGCCAGGTTGGGGCAAGTGAAAGAATATAGGCAGTTTTGGCAGTTTTGTCAACAGCAATTGTGCGGTGTGCTGGAATTTATTGCGGTCGGATGCGGCCACGGCTGCTCTGTTGCGAACGGCGCTGTATTCGTGCTGATTGCTTCACCGTTTTTTTCATCCAATGCGGCGCCCCGCATCCCTGTTGTTTCACCACTTTTCTGTTATCTGATTTATTCATCTCACCCGAGTATTCACCACTGTACCAAGTCGAGCGATGAGCACCTGCTGCGATGGCGCAACGAGGTGGGTATCCGGCTGCAATCGCTGCGCCCAGGCAAACACAACTGTCATTCTATTCGTTTTTGCAAACAAAAATCGACCAGGGCTGTAAACCAAAAAAATAATTCAACGCACCATTCATAGTTGATTTTTTCAACATATAAAAGTTGTATATTTCAACAGTCATTACATATTAATATAATTATACTTAATACTTAATACAACCTCCCAAACCATTTTCGTGTAAAATAATTCAACAGAAACACATAACTTTTTCACAAGAGACAAATTATATATCTTATTTATAATATTATACTTAAACATTTCTTTTAATTTTGGCGCATTTTTTGCTAATGTAGAAAGTGTAAACAAGATATTCAGGAGGATCTATCATGGTTATCATTCTCGTCGCTTCCTTGTTCCTGCTTTTTATCGCAATCAGCTGGCTTCGCGAGAAAAAAGCCGCCACAGCTCCAGTCAGCCAGGCCAGTGTGCAGGATCAGCCTTTATACATTCATCCCAGCCATACGTTCGCTCGTCTGGCAGCAGATGGTGAGATCGAAGTCGGCATCGACGAATTTGCCCAGCGCGCCCTCGGCGACATCAAAGTCGAGGACCTGCCCAAGGTGGGGCAACAGGTGCACCAGGGTGAAAAAGCGTGGCGCGTCCGCGTCGGCTATCGTTCACTGGTACAACGCATTCCCGTCGACGGTATCGTCACCGCTGTCAACACCGCCGGCTCCAACTGGCTGGTAAAAATCAAGGCCGAGCGCTGGAGCGAGAACATCGCCAACCTGATTCAGGGCGCCTCCGCGACACAATGGCTGCGCAGTGTGCGCAGCAAATTGCTGCTGAACCATGCCGGCGAACTGGTGCCTTCCATGCAGGACGGCGGCGAGCTGT
>CAZISM010000001.1:0-16581 GCA_964541895.1 uncultured Cytophagia bacterium | reverse complement strand
CTGCTGAACCATGCCGGCGAACTGGTGCCTTCCATGCAGGACGGCGGCGAGCTGTTGAAGGGATTTGCCCGTCACCTCGATGACAGCCAATGGCAGA
This sequence comes from uncultured Cytophagia bacterium, assembly GCA_964541895.1. Taxonomy (GTDB): domain Bacteria; phylum Zhuqueibacterota; class Zhuqueibacteria; order Residuimicrobiales; family Residuimicrobiaceae; genus CAZISM01. The sequence goes on along the minus strand of CAZISM010000001.1, from coordinate 16,484 downwards.
CCTTTTGCAAGGATTTTTTTAATTGTGAAGCAAACGTTCATCCTGATATGCTGGCGTAGCCGCACACGAGCCGGCCGCCGCATGATTGGACTGATATCTTAACCTGTACAACCATAACACTCATCAACTGCAAGGAGATTTTCTCATGACCATCCTGATTCTTTTCGCTCTGGTACTGGCCGCTCTCGTGGTCGATTACTTTGTGCAAATCAGACAGACCAAACTGCAAACCGTAGCCAAAGCCAAACCGGTATCCATTCAGGATTATCTGTTACCCGAAGGTGTGTTCGCCGCCCCCGGACATGTCTGGAGCGTGCTTCTGCCCAGCGGCAGACTTAAAATGGGCATCGATCCATTGATCACTCGCGCTCTGGGAAAAATCGACCAGGTGTTCCTGCCGGAAAAAGGCAAGGTCGTACAGGCCGGCCAGGCTCTTCTTGAAGTGGTCCAGGGCGAAAAGCGCGTCCGCATCGCTTCGCCGGTGACCGGCGTGGTGGAAGAGGTCAATCCGCTTGTGGCCGAGCATGCGGATACAGTAAAAAAGAGCGTACAAACCGGCTGGACCGTCAGCGTGAAGCCGCAATCCCTGTCCGCCGCCATGGCCACCATGAAACTCGGCGAAGAGGCCCGGCAATGGCTGTCCGCTGAAATGCAGAGATTCCGTGATTTTCTCGCCGGCCGGACCATGAATGCGGAACTGGCGATGGTAATGCAGGATGGCGGTACCCCGGCCGAGGGCGTGCTCGAATCCATGGATCAGGCAACCTGGCAACAATTTGAGACAGAATTCCTGAAAACAAACAACTAGGATGGATGATGAAATCTGCAATTCTGACTGATCTGACTCGTTGCGTGGGGTGCGAAGCTTGTGTTATGGCGTGTCGTGAAATCAACGAACTGCCAAAAGGAACACCAGGCCAGCAATTGTCCGCTGTCTCCTGGACCGCCGTTGAACATCGGCAAGATGTGAACGTTCGGCGCCATTGCATGCATTGCGAAGATCCGGCATGTGCTTCCGCCTGCCCGGTCGCGGCATTATACAAAACAGCGGAAGGGGCCGTGGTGTACGACGCCGGCAAATGCATGGGCTGCCGTTATTGCATGGTCGCCTGCCCGTTTAATATCCCCAAATATGAATGGAACGAACCCATCCCCAAAGTGCAAAAATGCATCATGTGCTACGAAAAAGCGGTGAAAAACGGCCAGCAGCCGGCCTGTACGGCGGCCTGTCCCACCGGCGCAACTATTTTCGGAGCCCGCGATGCTCTGATCCGGGAAGCTGAAAAACGGATCGAAGCGAATCCGGACCGCTATATTCCGCACATATATGGCCTGAAAGAGGCCGGCGGAACGTCTGTTCTCTATCTGTCATCTGTACCCTTTGAACAACTGGGTTTTCCGGCCAGCGTACAACAGGACCCGTATCCCAAATTGACCTGGAATGTACTGTCCAAAATACCCAACATAGTCTCTACCGGCGGTGTTTTGCTGTTTGGTGCCTGGTGGATCATCAATCGCCGCATCAAACTGGCTGAAGAAAAAAATCAATCCCCGGATCGACTCATCGAAGAATGACAGACTAGAGGACACTATGAAAATCGCTTTGCCAAAAATTACCTTCTGGGGTGCGGTGCTCATCGTTTTGTGGGCGCTCGGACTGTACGTCACCTTTGTCCGTTTCTACTACGGCCTGGGCGCTTCCACCAACCTGACGGATGCGTTTCCATGGGGCTTGTGGATCGGATTTGATATTTTAGTAGGCGTCGGACTGGCCGCCGGCGGTTTTGTCATCACCGCAACGGTCTATATTTTTAATCTCAAAGACTTTAAACCCATCGCTCGTCCGACGGTGCTGACCGCTTTTCTCGGTTATCTGCTGGTGGTGGCCGCCCTGATGTTCGATCTCGGCAAGCCCTACAACATCTGGCACCCCATCATCATGTGGAATCCGCATTCGGTCATGTTCGAAGTGGGCTGGTGCGTCATGCTCTACACCACGGTGCTGTTCCTGGAATTTTCCCCCCTGGTCCTGGAACGGTTCGGCTTTAAAAAGCCGCTGCATTTCATGCACAAATTGACGCCCTTTTTCGTTATGGCCGGCGTGCTGCTGTCGACGCTGCATCAATCCTCATTGGGCACCCTGTACGTGATCGTGCCGGATAAATTGCACCCGTTGTGGTATTCGGGAATTCTGCCTGTATTCTTTTTTGTCTCCGCCATCGGCGCCGGCCTGGCTATGGTGATCTTTGAATCCTATCTCAGCAGCCGCGCCTTTGGCAAGGAACTGGAATTTTCCCTGCTGGTGCGGCTGAGCCGCGTGATTGTGCTGGTGCTGCTGGTATGGACCATTGCCCGCCTGCAGGATATGGCCGGACGTGATGCGCTGCGCTACATGTTCGACGGATCGCGCGAATCCGTATTCTTTCTCTCAGAGATGGTTTTGGGCGTGCTGTTGCCCATATTGATTTTCGTGACTCCCAAGCTGCGGGAAAACCGGGCCGGCCTGTTTCTCGGCGCTGTGTTTGTACTCATGGGTTTTGTCATGAATCGTCTCAATGTGGCTGTCACCGGCATGAGCCGCTCCTCGGGCGTGGAATACACCCCCTCCTGGATGGAATGGGTTATAACCGCCTCCATCGTGGCGGCCGGATTCCTCATCTTCCGCCTGGCAGCCAAGTATCTGCCGGTGTTCGGTACGCCCCACGAGGAAACGGAGAGCAACGTGACGCCGCCGCTGGTCGCTGCCGGACGCTCCGGATCCATTGCGGTTTCGGTGCTGGGCGTATTACTGCTGATCACGGTCATCGCCATCGGCTATGGTTTTGCGCAAAAGAAAAGCGCTATCAACCAGCCGGCTGTGGAAGCAGCAATGCTAAAGAGCGTCGAAGGCGACTGGACCCTGCCGGGCCCGATTGTGTTTGAAAAAGGTGCGGACAGCCCGGGCACGGTGACCTTTAATCATGAGACCCACGTGGATCCCAGCCAACCCAATTGCAAGGGCTGCCACGAAACGATGTTTTCCATTCGTCCGGAGAAGGCCGGTCGCTTGGGCAGCGTTAAAATGGAAGCGCTCTACGAGCAGAAACAGTGCGGCGCTTGCCACAACGGTGAAAAAGCCTTCAAAACCGAAGATGGCTGTGAAAACTGCCACGTCAATCCGTAGGTGTATCAGTGAACTCTAAAAGAGATTTCATCTGGCCGGAAGGTAAAAGGCCGTGCATCTGGATGGAAGCCGGCGTGCTTACGTACCGACTGTGCGATCATAAGATGGATTGCGAACACTGTCCGCTGGACAAAGCGCTGCGGGACCCGCTCGAGCCGTCCACCGCCATGCAGGCCAGTGCCGCCGCCGAACAGGATGTGCTGCAACACCTGCGACAAACGTCTTTCAGTCCGGCTGCGTATTACGGTAAAGCGTTCTGGTATGCGGAGCTCCTGCCGCCGACGCGTATTCGTCTCGGCCTCAACGAACTGGCGGCCAAGCTGCTGCCACCCATCAGTGAGGTGATGCTGCCATGCAGAAACTCCCATGTCCAGCCGTTGAATCCATTGTGCTGGCTTACAACGCCGGAAGGTTCACTGACCCTGGAATCGCCGCTGGCCGGCCTGGTGGTGGATGTCAACCAGCGGCTGGTCCAGGACCTGGAGCACCAGCGCCGGGAACAATCCGGCCAGGTGTGGCTGTTAACACTCGAAGTCCTGGACGTGACGGCTGTACAGAGCGGCTGGATTGCCGGACCGCAAGCTGTGCAGTATCTGAAAGCACAACAGGAGCTGGTGCTGCAGCAATTGACCGAGTTCATACATTCGCCGCATCCTGAATTGGGCCAGACGCTCAACGACGGCGGCGAGATGGTCGATGATATTGCAGCGGTCGTGGGCCCCATCCGTTACCTGAACTGGATCCAGGCCAAACTGAACACAGCGGCCGTGCCATTGATTTAGGAATCAAGCGCCAGGGCCGGTCGACCAGATCGACCGGCCCTGCCAGCCCTCCCTCTCCTCAGCCGGACCGCTTACCTCTATTTTCTCGACTAAAAATGCCTGCCTGCGTTTCCCCGGATGACATTCTGCTTGAATCTCATAGCAGAAATGACTATACTTAAAAAATAATCAGCAGATCATGTCATGGTATTGTTCTCCCGGTATGCAGCAGCAATTCCATCATATGTTGAGCGTCCGCCTGTTTGTGCTCATCTTTACGGTGTTGACGCTCGGCTTCTCATTCTACGCCTACCATTCCGTCAACACCCATACGCGGAATCTCCAGGAGGTGGTCTATCAAAATGCAGACCGCACCAGCGATATCATTCGCCGGTCGACGCGGCATGGCATGTTGATGAATCGCAAAGAGGACATTTACCAGATCATCAACACCATCGCCCACGAGCCCGGCGTGGCCGGCATCCGTATTTACAACAAAAAAGGCACCATCACCTACTCGTCGGAAGAGGCCGAGCTGGGGACCGGGGTGGATATGCGGGCGGAAGCCTGCTTCAGCTGCCATTCGGAAAAGGAGCCTTTGACCGCGCTTACCATCCAGGAACGCCGTCGAATTTTCCAAAAGCCGGAAGCGCATCGCATCCTGGGGGTTATTAATCCGATTCCAAACGAACCGGAATGTTACAACGCCGCCTGCCACGCCCATGAACCCAGCCAGAGGATCCTCGGCGTGCTCGATGTGCGCATGTCGCTGGCTGCCGTGGATGATCAGTTGCGACGAAGCCGTCGCGCCCTGATCTTTTTTGTCCCCCTCATGATCCTCGGCGTAGCCGTTTTTTCCGGATTGTTCATTTATATCTTCGTCCGTAAACCGATCTATGAACTGATCCTGGGCACCCGCGCCGTCGCAGCCGGCAACCTGAGCTATCGCATCCCCCTTAACGGCCAGGACGAAATCGGGCAGTTGGCCGCCTCGTTCAATCACATGACCGAGGACCTTGCCAAAGCGCACGGCGAGATCACCCTGTGGTCCAATCAACTGGAAGCCAAAGTACAGCAGAAAACCAAAGAGCTGGCAGATGCCCAGACCCACATGGTACGCATGGAACGGCTGGCCTCCCTCGGCAAACTGTCAGCCACCGTGGCTCACGAAATTAACAATCCTCTCGCCGGCGTGTTAAACTATACCTATCTGGTCATCCGTCTGCTCTCGCAAAAAGAACTGACGGAAGAACGGAAGAAAAATATCCTCGAATACCTCCATTTCATCAAAAGCGAAACCGCCCGCAGCGGCGATATCGTTAAAAATATGCTCATCTTTGCCAAACAGACCGGCGGCAATTTTTCGCGGGAATCGCTGACCACGCTGGTGGAATCGAGCCTGATGCTGGTCAACCATCAGTGCGAGCTCAAGAATATTTCGGTGGTCAAAAAAATGGAGTGCGCCGACGATCAACTGGTCTGCGATGCCGGCCAGATCCGGCAGGCGCTGGTGGCGTTGTTTGTGAATGCTATTGAGGCGATGCCGGATGGCGGCACCCTTACCGTGCGCACGTTCGGCCGCGGCGAAGATCAAGCCATCGCCATCGAAATCCAGGATACCGGGGTGGGCATCGCCAGGGAAATTCTTGCCAACATTTTTGATCCTTTTTTCTCCACCAAAAAGGAGGGCAAAGGGGTCGGACTGGGCCTTTCCGTCGTCTATGGCATTATCCAACGCCACAAGAGCAACATTGAAGTAGAGTCCCAGGTCGGCCAGGGTACCACCTTCCGCATCGACCTGACCAAAAATCCGCTGCTGGATGCGGATGTCCGGATCACCAATCACACCATAGCGGAGATGTAAAAGGTAACAGGAACATGAATCAGACAAAACATGCGCTGCGACTTCTGATAGTCGATGACGAGCTCTCCGTACGCGACTCTTTGTATAACTGGCTGATCGAAGACGGCTACGAATGCGGCACCGCTCAGGACGCCTATGAAGCTCTGCGCAAACTCTCCGAACAGCCCTGGGATGTGATCCTGCTGGACATTCGTATGCCGGGCATGGACGGTCTGGAACTGCAAAAGCGCATTCACGACATCAATCGCGACATCATCATCATCATCATGACCGCGTATGCTTCGGTGGATACGGCGGTCAGCAGCCTGAAGGAAGGTGCCTACGATTACGTGGTCAAGCCGTTCAATCCGGATGATCTCAGCCATCTCCTGCAAAACGTGTCCGAAAAAGTGCGCCTGCGCAACGAAAACCTGCAACTTCGCCAGAACATCCAGCATCTGACCAAGATCGATACCATCATCGGCGAAAGCGATCCCATGAAGCACGTCATGGAGCTGGTGTACACCGTGGCCAAATCCGATTCCACTGTGGTGATCCGCGGCGAAAGCGGCACCGGCAAGGAGGTCATCGCCAGAGCCATACACGGCTACAGCAAACGCTGCTACTTTCCTATCGTGCCCGTAAACTGCGGGGCGGTGACGGAATCGTTGCTGGAGAGCGAGCTGTTCGGCCACGAGAAAGGGGCGTTTACCGGGGCGCAGAGCCGGCGCAAAGGCAAATTCGAGATGTCCGACCACGGCACTCTGTTTCTGGATGAAATCGGCAACGTCAGCCCCAAAATGCAGATGGAACTGCTGCGTGTGCTCGAATCCCGCCAGTTTACGCGCGTCGGCGGCAATCAGGTCATCACCGTGGATATCCGCCTCATCTGCGCCACCAATCGAAACCTGGAAAAAGCGGTTGAGGAGGGACAGTTCCGCGAGGATTTATATTACAGGATCAACGTTTTTACCATCGTCATGCCGCCCCTGCGGGAGCGTCGCAGTGATATTCCTCTGTTAGCCGGCCATTTCATGCAGAAATATGGCACCGCCATGAACAAGCCCATCCACGAGATCTCGGACGAAGCCATGGAGATGCTCACCACCTATCACTGGCCCGGCAATGTCAGGGAACTGGAAAACGCTATCGAACGCGCCATGGTCGTCGGCAAACCGCCGGTCATCAAACCCTCTGATCTGCCGTTTCAACTGCATACCGCCAAACCCGAAGAATCCGGAGCACTGGAAAGCCTCGAAGAGGTGGAGCGCCGCCACATCGCCCACATTCTCGTAAAGACCAACTGGAACATCACCCAGGCGGCCGATGTTCTCTCCATCGACCGGGTCACGCTTTATAATAAAATCAAAAAATATCAGCTGCGAAAGTAGCCCACCATGGCCGTGATTCACCTGGTCAACCTGGCCTATCCCTATCCCTTTCACCTGCAAGCGCTGCAGGAGGAGATACGTCGAGAGACTGGACTGGACACGGACCTTCGTACTGAGCCGTTCGACATCCGCTATGCCTACGACACCGTTCGCCAGCAATACCATTCCACACAAATTCTGCTGGGTTTGAAGAAGCGTGTTCTACCCGACGGAGACTATATCCTCGGCGTCACCGCTGTTGATCTATTTATACCTATTCTGACTTATGTGTTCGGGGAAGCACAATTGAAGGGGCCGGCCGGGGTGGTCTCCAGTTTTCGACTGCAACCAGAGCTGTATGGTTTGGCCAAGGACGAACAACTGGTGCTGCAACGCCTTGGCAAGGAAGCGGTTCATGAATTGGGTCACAATTTCGGCTTGCGGCATTGCGCCAGTTACGCCTGCGTGATGCACGCCTCGACCTATGCCGAAGAGATCGATCTGAAGGGCTCGGCGTACTGCAGCGACTGCCGGCAGCTCATTGACCTGGAGCGGGCACGCGGATCTAGTGCGGCTCATCCCTGACGTTGAGCACGTCCAGCACCTGCGGCAAAAGCGTGCGCGATGTGCTTACGGCCTCGCCGGCAAAGATGGATTCATTGCCGCTCCAGTCGCCGAAAAAGCCGCCGGCCTCGCGGAGAATAACCGGAAACGGCCCGCAATCCCAGGGATTGATGACGGGGTCCAGCATCACTTCGATGCGCCCGGTGGCGACGAGGGCATGGCCATAGGCATCCGACCAGCCGGCGCGATGCCAGGTCGCCCGTTCCATCCGCCGCCAGGCGGTGGAACGGCCATATTTTGCAAAATTGCCGAAATCCGAAAACGCCACCACACAGCGATCGAGGCGCTCGCTCTCGAGAACCTGCACCCGTCGTCCGTTGGCAAAACAGCCCAAGCCGGACGCGGCGTAGACGATTTCGTGCAGCGCGGGAAAATTCGCCACCCCGACCTGAATGCGACCGTCGATTTCCAGCCCCAGCAATACGCCGTACAAGGGCACACCGCGCATGAAGGACTTGGTCCCGTCAATGGGATCGATGAACCAGCGAAAGTTGGATGTTCTATCCGCCACACCGTACTCTTCCCCCACGATCGCATGATCCGGGTACACGGCCTCGATGCGCCGCCGGATGTGCGCTTCGGCCTCGCGATCGGCCAGCGTCACCGGCGTATCATCCGCTTTCCAATCCGGAAGAACACCCCGATTAAAATAACCCAGAGTCAGTGCCCCGGCTTCATGAGCGGTCTGTATGGCAAATTCGAGTAGTGGTCGCAGTGATTCCATGCAGCGAAAATCCCTTAACATAAAGTGATCCGGACCGGTGGTCCGGATCGAGTCACTCCAATGGCACGCCTCGGCGTACGCACAACCAGCGAGCAGTGAACAGAACGATCACTGCATCTTTTTGGTAAAATGGCGGTAGCACGCCCAGGCCACCCAAAACGAAACGGCAAAAATCAGCGTGGGCAAAATCCAGCCAAGACTCGGATGCCCGATGTAGAGAATCGGACTCTGCGCGAGAAATATCATATCATGCTCCTTTTTTATCAGCACCGCCCCGGTCCCAGGGTACCGGCCGCAGCAGCCGTGTGCATCATTCTGATTTTTTGTTTTTCCGATAATAGATATAGGCGAAAATCATGCCGGCCAGAGAAAACAGGTAAATGACCGACATGCCGATAACCACTGTCAGATTCTGGTTCATTTCTTTTCCTCCCAGCGCTGTATCTGTTCCAGTTCATCCAGGTATTCATGCTGCTTCTGCTCATACTCTTCAGAGATCACGCTCAGTTTCGGATCGATAATCCAGAACATGACGACGGTAATAACCAGACCGATCGCCAGCATGATAAAACCCGAAGGGAGCAAAAAGAAACTGAGAGACAGACCAAACGTGATAAGAATATAGCTCAACGGCGACAGCACGATTGCGATCCAATCCTCTTTGGTCCAGTCATCCGCTTCATGCGGCGTCCAATTTCTGCGAATCCAGGCCATGGCTTACTCCTTTCTCGATGCTTTTTCGGCTTTGATCTCGATCTCTTCCACTATTTGCAAGAGGCCGCGGCGTTCTGCTTCGCGTTTCACCGGTCCCCAGAAGCCGATGGGACGGGTTTGTACATACAGCTTTACCAGCCGATCCATGTCATCCGGTTTGGTGAGGAACGTAACCGGAAAATAGATGCACGCCACCAAAGCCATGAGCAACCAGAATTGCTGAAAATCCTTGAGCTCCGGCAAAATACCATACGCCGGCAGAATCCAGACCACCAGCCAGCAAATGCCCAGATTCGCCACCCAGGCCGAGAGATAGCCCCAGCCGTTAAAGCGCCACCAGATGACCTGCAGGATGTTGGGCAGCCAGGTGCCGGCGATCATCAGCCACAGGGCGAAGAACAGCCATTTGGTCACATCCTTGCCGATCATGATGCCGAAGAAGAATGAACCGATGAGAACCAGCAACGTGGAAAAACGACCGACCCAAATGACCTGTTTTTCCGACGCTTTCGGATTGATATAGTGGTGGTAGAGGTCACGGGTGGCGTACATGGAACCCAGATTGAGAATACCGGATACGGTGGAGAAATGGATGGCGAGAATGGCGGCAAAAAAGAAGCCGACCAGCCCGGGCGGAAAGTATTCAAAACCCATGCGGAACCATGCCAGCTGATATTGCGATTCATCGGTGATATTGGGATTCATCACAAAAAAAGCCAGCACTGCGACGATCCATATCGCATTGCGCACGATGACCGCAGCCGCCCCCCACCAGATGCTGTAAGAGGCCGCTTTGATCGTGTTGGCCGACTGGATGCGTTGCGCCTCCACAAACCAATCGGTGTGGGTGGCCATGCCGAAGCCGCCCAGGAACGGCACGGCAATCATGGTGATCAGCCACAACAGCGGATATTCACCGGATACAAAACCGGTGAAATGAAAGGGATTGAGCATTTCCGGACGATTCAGCGCCTGAATTTTGCTGACGATTTCAGTGGGGCCGCCGGCGGCAATAACCGCCCAGATGCTCACCAGAATGATGGTCAGCAGCATGGTGATGCCCTGTTGCACGTCTGCGATAATCACACCCCAGAATCCGGAGGTCATGGCATAAATCGCACAGGCGCTGGAAAAGATTACCAGTCCCCACCAGATCGGCCAACCGAAAGCCCAATTGCAGACGTTGCCCATGGCAATGCCGACCCAGCCGGCGATAAACATGTTCAAGGCCACCTGCCATCCGGCCATCCAGCCGCGCAGGAGCTCGGCCGGGAGACCGCTGAAACGCAGGGTCTGCCACTCCGCTTGCGTACCGGCCAAAGAACGCCGGAAAATGCGCGTCGAAACAAACGCACTGATGGCACACCAGCCCGCAAACAGCGATCCCCATAATCCGTACATTCCTGAGCGATAGACCCAGCCGGAAAACCACATCGGCGTATCCGTAGCCGTGTGAGTCGCAAAGTTGGAAGTAGCCGGCAGCCACCACGGCAAGCCTCGCCCGGCCAGAAAGAAATCAGCCCCTGACCTCTTGCCCAGCTTGTAAAACACCACCCCGGAGAGAACGGTCAACAGGATGTAGGCAATGGCCCAGAAATAATCCAATCCAGTAAATTGTACCACTAACGGCCTCCTTTCCGATCTGCAGCAGAACGTTCAGATTATGGTTGAAAATTTCGCTGATTATATATATTTTTCAGAATGACAACATACACGCGGCTTTTCCTGCTCGGATTCTTGTGCGCAGCACCTCTGCACGCTGCCGATACCCTCTATGGGGTGGGCCTGACCCTGAATAATAAAATCCTTTTCCAGATCGGACTGCACACCCGGTTGAACGATGTCACTACCATTCGGACGCGAATCCATATCAACGGGTATCTGAAACCTGTGGCTATAGGCGCTACGCTGCTGCACGCCGAACGTACCTGGACCGCCTGGCAGGCCGTGGCAGGCCTCGGTGTCGATGTCATTCCGCATCGCAGCCGCTCCCGCATGACCTGGACACCTTACCTGCATGCCCTGGCAGGCGTGAACTATCACCCTCATAACACCCTTCATCACGGCATCGAATATGGCGCCGGATACTTTCCTACCATGCAGCGCCTGCTCCCCCTGGGTATGACGATGTGGCACTTTAACGGTCTGCGCTGACCAGGCCTTCCCCATTTTCTCTATTCAATGTTCTCCGTGGACTTGCGCAGCTCTCTCGATTTGGTATAAAACTCCTCCAGGCTCATTTTGTGCAGATAGGCCATGCCGTGCGAAGCGCGCATGCGGGGATGATCGCTTTCGTTGAAATAGTCGCGTCCCAGGCACAGCTTCATGTCCCGATACTGCTCGACGAGAATCTTGCGCGACAGCTTGGAAAACGGGCCGTCCAGTTCATAACTCGGGAACGACGCCTCCCGCTGCGAGCCGAAACAGGTCTCAAAGATGGTTTCCAGTACCGCCAGAGAATTCAACGAAACCGGAATGAGCGTGCTCACCTCGGAGGGATGGAATCGATACCACACGTTGCGATAGCCCCACACCTGCATGTTTGCCGGTTTTTCATCCTTCTCATATTTGCGCAACGCCTCGGCCACGGTCTGCATCACTTTGTAATGGGTGTCCGGGCCGCTGCCTTCAGGATCCAGCGCAACGGTCACGATAGTGGGACGAACGGCTTTCAGCAGATCAAGCATGGGGAGGACGTCACGTTCTACTTTGGGATCTTCGGTGAAAATCTCGCCTTTGTAAAACCCGAGGCGCATGTGGTGCACATGCGACGAGTTAAAGCCGAGATGGCCCCATTTCAGGTCCGATTCCCACTCTCGGATCATGCCTTTCAGTTGCTGAATGTAGGGCAGATCCTTCTTGCCGGGATACTGGGATTTAAAATAGAGGATCAACTCCGAGATCCGGTTTTTCAACTGCACCATATCGTTTTCTTCGAAAATGAAAATCAGGTTGCGCAGCAGTCGGCGCGCTTCTCCCTCCTGCATCATCTGCTTGTCGTGGGCCGCGACACCATCGAGATATTGATACATATCCCGATTGCGGCCGTTTTCATTATTGGGATCGAAATAACCCTGCTCCATCAGATGGTTGATCACCGGCGATTCGATGAACCGCTGCAAATTTTCCAGCTGCCGTTCGGCGTAAAAGTTGGTCACCGCGTTAAAACCGCTGGTCATATAGGCGAAATGGTGCTTGTTGAGCGGCGAACGCACTAGGTGCACGATATAGGCCCAGTATCCCAGAATGATATCGTCGTGATGCGGCGCGGTGTGCAAAAACGTTTCGTTCTCGATAGAGGTCAGCCCGTCTTTCATTTTCTGCTTCAGACGCTCGCTGACCTGCTGCCCCAGATCGGCCGGCTGTTGTCCGGTTTTTTTCAGAATCCACTCTGAGGAGCGGACGCTGTGAAAGTCCGCCTCGGTCAAATCCAGCAGATGCTTGCGTTGGTGCCTGGCCAGATCGATGACGATATGGTCGATTTCATGTTCGGGCAACGGCTCCAGCTTGGTGACATTTTCGAAACGGCGTTCTGTTAGCAATTTGGCGGCGCCCTGTGTAATATAAAATCTGGCGTTGGCCAATTTGTGCAGGCTGGTGGCCGGATACTGATTCGAGGCCTTTTCTTCGATGGCGTGTTTAACAACCGTCGCTTTGGCTTCGCCGGCCGCTATGATCAGAGCGACAACCTTGCGGTTGAACGCGATGGTGTCTAAACCGATGGTAATCACCAGTCGGTTGCGGGCGACTTCGATGCCGCCCAGGTCGCTGGCAGCGGCGGCTTGGGTTTCGTAATTGGTCGCCGTAAGCCGTGTGGTGGAAAAATGATCGGAGCCTTTGACATTAAAGCCGATATGGCCGTCCGGCCCGATGCCGCCCAGAAAAAAGCCGATTCCACCCATGGCGCGAATATTGGCTTCGTAATCGGTGCAGTACTGATCAACTTTTTCGATGATTTCACGCTGCTGATTTTCCAGATAATTTTTGCCGTGCCGCGTGCGCAAACTCAGGTCTACCACACCGTCCGGAAAGGCGGTATCCGGGGTCGAGGTGCTGCTCATGCCGGTGGTCCAGGCATTGATCAGCAGCGCTTTTTTCGGATCCAGGCCAAAGCCGCGGATATAGTATTGCTGTATGTAATGATAGAAGCTGTTGACCTGGATCGGATTGATGGGATAAAATTCGTCAATTTGGACAAAGCGCAGCTGCTCCATGCGGGGATAACGGCCTGGATCGATGCCGTTCATTTCCAGGTCTGCCTGCGTTTTGGCATCCTGCCAAGCCTGCAAATAGTGGCTGACCCATTTGATGAAATGTTCGGGCGTCTTGCCGGTTGGCAACGAAATAGTGCCCTCCGGGTTATCCTGCACCCACTCCAGAAATCGCAAAGCCGCCAGTTTTCCCAAAGCCGGGAAATTGCTCACCTCGATGACTGGGATTTTCTCTATCGGCGGGTAGATGAACTTGCGGCCGGTTTGCTGCAACGCGATCTGCTCGATATTGGAAGAGGGTACGATCTCGTTTTCGCTCATAAAAACTCCAAACCATTTTTATTACAGATTTAGCGCTTTATATTACTAAAAGTATAATAGATTAGCAAGACTTACTTTACAGGAATACCCGTGTCTGGATTTTGCCTTGCTGGCCTACTGGCTGTGCAGGAAAGATCTTTGCTGCCGGCGCACGCAGGCAGTTTGGTGCTGCAGCTCGCCCCTGGCAGGTAACTAGAATGCGCTCCTTCCATCCTGCTTCCGGATGGTGTCAGGATCCTTGTACGACCTGTTGTTAGCGGCAGGCCAGCCATGCAAAAGCGAATTCATGGCAAAAAGCATAATTTTCCAGAAAATGCTAGGAAATTTATGATATTTTTAATATACTTTGCCCAATGAATATAATTCATTCAATCCAAAAACAGGACCAGCCCATGATTCTTCATCACGAATTCATCAAAACCGCCAAGGCCATGGGGTCTAAAATGGCCATCATCGATCGCACAACCGATCGACGCCTTACTTTTTCCAAGACCCTGATTGCTTCGTTGATTTTGTCCAGAGTCATTGCCAAACATCGCGACGGTTTCATCGGCATTATGATTCCCACCTCGGCCGGTTCGATCCTGGCCACTGCGGCCACAGTTATAGCCGGCAAAGTGCCGGTAATGATAAATTATTCCACCGGGGCAGCGGAAAACTGCGAATATGCGCAGCGTAAATGCGGATTTCGCACCATCATTACTTCTCGTGCCCTGCTGGAAAAGATCGGTTGTCGCCTGGTGCCGGGAATGGTTTTCATCGAGGATATCCTCAGCAGTGTTTCGGCCGCTGATAAGCTGCGCGCTGCCCTGCGCTCAAAACTGCCGGCAAAGATGATCATCGCCGGTTTACCCAAGATCCATGAGGACGATACGCTGGTCATCCTGTTCACCAGTGGCAGCGAAAAAGAACCCAAAGGTGTTCAGCTCACCCATCGCAACATGGGCGCCAACATTCAGGATCTGGTCAAGGTATTTCGACTCACCGCGGACGACAGCTTTATGGGCGTTCTGCCCCTGTTCCACGTCTTTGGCCATAATGCCAATTTCTGGTTGCCGCTGATCATGGGCATGACCAATATAACGGTTGCCAATCCTCTGGAATACAAAAACATCCCTCAATATATCCGTGAAGAAAAAGCTACGTTGCTGGCAGCTACCCCCATCTTTTTTGCCGGTTATCTACGCGAATCCAAGCCCGGCGACTTTGCTTCTTGCCGATTGCTGCTGGCCGGTGCAGACAAAACGCCTGTATGGCTGCGCGATGCCTACCGCGAAAAGCATAACGCCGACCTGCTGGAAGCCTATGGAACCACGGAAACAAGCCCGGGCGTTTCGGTCAATACGCCGTGGGACAACAAGCCCGGCAGCATCGGCAAAGCGCTGCCCGGTGTCCAGGTGAAAATAGTGGATATCAGCACCGGCAAGGACGTAGCCGCCGGCCAGGAGGGTAAAATCCTGGTCAAGGGAGATCTGGTCATGAAGGGCTATTTTGACGACATCGAAGAGACATCCCTTCGCATCAAAGATGGCTGGTACGATACCGGTGATATGGGCATGCTGGACAAAGAAGGCTACCTGTGGCACCTCGGCCGGCTGAAACGTTTTGTAAAAATCGGCGGCGAGATGGTTAGTCTGGTGCGAACGGAGAGTGTGTTGGAAAAAGTGCTGCCCCAGGGCGTTGTCTGCTGCGTCGTCGAGGTGCCGGACTCGTTGAAGGGCGCAAAAATCATCGCCGCGGTCACGCAAAAGGTCGATGAACGCCACATCTTGAAGCAAATGGCAAAAGACCTTCCAGCCCTTGCCCTGCCGAAAGAGTTTGTCTATTTCCCGGAATTGCCCAAGATGGGCAGCGGCAAAGTGGATTTCCGCTCCATTACCCGGATGGTCAGAGATCACCTGCAGTATAAATAAGCCGCAAGCCGTACACCCCTGAACAGCAACAGCCACAGCTCTGATGACTGGAACTGTGGCTGTTGCCTGGTACATAGCTGAGCCGGCAAACCGCTGCGCTTAAGCTTCCTGTTTGGATTCCTGCAGCAACGTACGCAACTCCTCCTTCTCTACAACCTCTTTCTCGAGCAACCGGTTCGCTAACAGCTCCAGTTTTTCTTTCTTGTCTGCCAGAATCGAGCGGACCGAAGTCTGGGCGCTCTCCACAATCCGCTTTACCTCTGCGTCGATTTCAGCGGCCAGTTTTTCGCTATAGGCCTTTCGATCCGGCATCTCGGCTCCCAAAAAGATGGAACGGCTGCCCCGGCCGTAGGAAATGGGTCCAATGGCATCGCTCATGCCGTATTCGACCACCATGCTGCGGGCAATATCCGTAGCCCGCTCCAGATCGTTTTGTGCTCCGGTCGAAACCTCCTGGTACTTTACCTCTTCTGCCACACGTCCGCCCAGCAGTACTTTTAGTTTGGCTTCCAGTTCAGAGCGGGTCATCAAATAGCGGTCTTCAGTCGGCAATTGCAGCGTATAGCCCAGGGCGGCAATGCCGCGGGGAATAATGGAAACGCGATGAACCGGATCGCAGCCATCGATACTGGAGGCTACGATGGCATGGCCCGCCTCGTGGTAGGCAACCGTCTCTTTTTCCCGCTTGTTCATCACCCGGCTCTTTTTCTCCAGCCCGGCCAGGACCCGGTCAATGGCCTCTTCCAGATCCTTCATGTCGATCTGTTCTTTGTTGCGCCGGGCGGCCAGCAAAGCCGCTTCATTGATCACATTGGCCAGGTCCGCTCCGGCAAAACCGGG